>NZ_JBMHHV010000001.1:0-70868 GCF_049847425.1 Pseudomonas sp. GWSMS-1
GAAGGGGAGCCGAGAGAATTCGGAAAAAATCGTACGCTAAGGCTTTCCGAGCTGTCGTAACGGCCTGAATTTCCCTTCCTCCAGCTTGCGGCTCTGCCGCCAGACGTAATCGCCGGTCAGGTTAATGTGCTCCCAGCCCAGCGGCGACAGATATTGATACATATCGGTATTCACCGGCTTTCCGGCGTCAGTCAGCCCTTGGGTTGCCCGCTCCAGGTAGACGGTGTTCCACAGCACGATAGCGGCGGTCACCAAGTTCAGTCCGCTGGCCCTATAGCGCTGCTGTTCGAAGCTGCGATCCCTGATTTCACCAAGGCGGTTGAAGAACACCGCCCTGGCCAGGGCATTGCGCGCCTCGCCCTTGTTCAATCCAGCGTGCACGCGACGACGCAACTCGACACTTTGCAGCCAGTCGAGGATAAACAGCGTGCGCTCGATCCGGCCCAGCTCCCGCAGGGCCACGGCCAGGCCGTTCTGACGTGGATAGCTGCCCAGCTTGCGCAGCATCAACGAGGCAGTGACGGTGCCCTGTTTGATCGACGCGGCCAGACGCAGAATCTCGTCCCAGTGAGCGCGGACGTGCTTAATGTTCAGCGTGCCGCCGATCATTGGGCGCAGCGTCGGGTAGTCCTGTACGCTCTGCGGGACATACAGTTTGGTTTCGCCCAGGTCGCGGATGCGCGGGGCAAAACGAAAGCCCAGCAGATGCATCAGGGCGAAGACATGATCGGTGAAGCCAGCCGTGTCGGTGTAGTGCTCCTCGATCCGCAGATCCGACTCGTGATACAGCAGACCATCGAGCACATAGGTCGAATCCCGCACTCCGACATTCACCACTCGGGTACTGAACGGCGCGTACTGATCGGAGATATGGGTATAGAACAGCCGCCCTGGTTCGTTGCCGTATTTCGGGTTGACGTGCCCGGTGCTTTCGCCTCGACCGCCTGCACGGAAGCGCTGGCCATCGGAGGATGAGGTGGTGCCGTCTCCCCAGTTGGCCGCAAAGGTGTGGTTGAACTGATTGTTGACCAATTCAGCCAGAGCCGCCGAGTAGGTTTCGTCACGGATGTGCCAGGCTTGCAGCCAAGACAGCTTGGCGTAGGTCATACCCGGACTCGACTCGGCCATTTTCGTCAGCCCAATGTTGATGGCGTCACCAAGGATTGCTGACAGTAACAGCGTTCGATCCTTGGCCTGAGCACCATCCTTCAGGTGGGTAAAGTGACGGGTGAATCCTGTCCACTCATCCACGTCCATCAGCAGCTCGGTAATCTTGATGCGCGGTAGTAGCTGACTGGTCTTGTCGATCAGCGCCTGGGCGGTGACCGGTACTGCCGCATCCAGCGGCGTGATCTTCAGTCCGGACTCTGTGAGGATCGCGTCGGGGAGTTCATTGTCCTTGGCCAGCTTGGCGACGGTCGCCAGTTGCTGCTCTAGCAGCTGCAAGCGCTCCTCTAGGTACTGGTCGCTGTTGGGATTGGTCGCCAATGGCAGCGCCTGTTCCTTCTTGAGCGCGGCAAACTTCGCGGGCGGCAGCAGGTAATCTTCAAAGTCACGAAACTGCCGTGAGCCCTTGACCCAAATGTCGCCGGAACGCAGCGCGTTTTTCAGTTCAGACAAGGCGCAGATTTCGTAAAAACGCCGGTCAATGCCTTCCGGCGTGATCACCAGCGGTTTCCAGCGCGGCTTGATGAACGCAGTTGGTGCGTCCGATGGCACCTTGCGCAGGTTGTCTGCGTTCATCTCGCGCAGCTGCTGGATGGCATCCAGCACACGTTGAGCTGCCGGTGCGGCCCGGAGTTGAAGCACCTCCAGAAAGGCTGGAGTGTAGCGGCGCAGAGTATTGAAGTTTTCGCTGACCAGGTGCAAATGGTCGAAGGTTTCGGGACGGGCCAGTAGCTCGGCGTCGGTCACACTCTGGGCGAATTCGTCCCAGGGGATGACCGCCTCGATGGCGGCGAACGGATCGCCACCGGTAGTTTTGGCCTCCAGCAAGGCCTGACCTATCTTCGAGTACAAGCGAACCTTGTCGTTGATCGCCTTGCCCTGTTTCTGAAATTGCTGCTGATGCTTGTTCTTGGCGCTGCTGAACAGCTTGACTAGGATGCGGTCGTGTAGATCCACCAGTTCATCGGTCACTGTCGCGGTGCTTTCCAGCACCACGGCAACCAAGGTGGCGTAGCGCCGTTCGTTCTCGAACTTGCCAAGATCCTGCGGCGTCATCTGCCCACCTTCGCGGGCAAGCTTGAGCAAGCGGTTCTGGTGGATATGCCGGTCGAGCCCTTCGGGCAGGGCCACCAGTTGAAAAATCTTCAGCCGCTCGATGTGCTCCATCATGTGCCGCGAATTCGGTTTCAACGGTGACTGCCGTAGCCAGGTCAACCAGGTACTATTGCTGCCTGTCTTGATGGTCAGCAGTTCGTCGAGTTTGTTGCGATGCTGCTGGCTTAGCGGCTCGATCAAAGCACGGTAGATCCTCCGGTTCGCTCGCGCCACTGCTTCGGAGCAGGCCCGGTCGATCACCGTCAGGGTCGGCAAAATCCGCCGTTGCTGACGCAGACTCTCCAGAGCCTGCCCAGCCAGTAACAAACCTTTGTCGGTCTGCTGGGCCAGGTTGGTCAGCTCACGTACCAGGGCGCGAAAGTCTGACAGCCCGAACGGCAACAAGCCCAGGTAGGTTCGCAACTCCTGGGCATGTTCACGGCGGGTGACATCGCGCTCACCGTACTTCGCCCAGCTTTCGGGCGCAGCCTGAACCTGTCGTGCCACCCACTCAATGACCGGATCTGGCAGCACGCTGTCGCTGGACAGCGCGTAACCGGGGTAGCGCAGCAGGCAGAGTTGCACGGCAAAGCCGAGACGATTGGCATCACCCCGTCGCTGACGGATCAGCGACAGGTCGGACTCGTTGAAGGTGTAATAGCGGATCAGATCGTCCTGGCTTTCCGGCAGCGCAAGCAAAGTCTCGCGCTCAGAAGCCGAGAGTATCGAGCGACGGGGCATGTATCAGTCATCCGTGCGTAGGTACTGGTAAAGGGTTTCCCTACTTATACCGAACTCACGGGCTAGCTGGGCCTTTGGTTCACCGACAGCGGCCCGTTGCCGGACTGCGACAGTCTGTTCGTCGGACAGGGCTTTTTTACGAGCCCGGTAACCGCCGCGTTGCTTGGCCTGGGCGATTCGCTCGCGAATGAGCGCTCGCTCGAACTCGGCGAAGGCTCCCATGACCGA
Source organism: Pseudomonas sp. GWSMS-1 (assembly GCF_049847425.1). NCBI lineage: Bacteria > Pseudomonadati > Pseudomonadota > Gammaproteobacteria > Pseudomonadales > Pseudomonadaceae > Pseudomonas > Pseudomonas sp. GWSMS-1. Next base: position 3,232 of record NZ_JBMHHV010000001.1, read on the forward strand.
CAGCATCAGGTTGGCCATCGGCGAATCACCTCCCGTGAATACCAGCCCTTCCTTCTAAAACTCGATACGCACGCCGCGCTTGGTCATTTTTTTGCACCAGGCGGCGCAGGTCATCCAGGTTGCGGGCCAAGTGATCCATGCTGTGTACCACGACCGTATCACCTTCACGGACGAAGCCAAGCATGGCCTCCGGTTACGGACGCTGGGTATCCTTGGCAGAGGCCTTGTCGGTGAACAGTTTGTTCACCTCGTTTTGTTTCAGCTGACATTTCGGGTTCTGTTCGTAGCTGTTGACCCGGACATAGCCGATACGTTGCCCCTGCAAGGGGCCTCCCTAGGCTATGTAGATGAACTTACAGCAGCACCTACCACGCTGCTGACCAATCCGCGCATTGGCGAACGACTAGAAGAGTTCGAACCAAGGGATGTACGCCGAATTCAGATCGGCCAATACGAGATGCGTTACGAGATAGTGGATTCCACTATCTACCTGCTGCGCCTGTGGCACACCCGCGAAGACCGATAGGTTTTGGCTGGGCCAGGAACGGAACACATCAAACTGGCGAGCCTATGACTGATCGGAAAACCTTAGCGTACGATTTTTTCCGAATTCTGTAGGCTCCCCTTGATGGTTCTGCGCAATCCGCTCTCCATACAGAGCGCGATAGCCAGAGCCGAGGCTGAGGTGGCCCGCCAACGGGCTCCTCGCCGGCTGACGGCCAAGTTCCTGGTGACGGCGGCGGCTCTGTCCGCAGTCGTTGCCGGTTCGGTTATCGCGCTAACCAGCCGGTTCTCCCTTGCCATCGCAACACAAGAAAGCCTGTGCCTTCCTCCGTACCGGGTATGGGTCATCGACAAGTCTGACCGTGAGCCGGTTCGAGGCGATATTTTCGCCTTCAAGTCCCAAGGGCTTTCGCCGCTTTTCGTCGATGGCACCACGGTGGTGAAAGTGCTCAAGGGAATGCCAGGTGATTCCGTCTCGGTGGGGCTGAGTGAAACGAGCATCAACGGTCAGGTCGTTGCCAACGGGCTCGATGTGGCCGCTCAGTACGGAATTGATCCAGCCCGGTACGTCCGGAGCACGACCATTGGTACTGACCGATTCTGGTTCTTCGGCGAGACAGCGGACTCCTTCGATTCCCGCTACTGGGGCTCTGCAGGCTCCGAACAGATTATGGGAAAGGCATACCCGATATGGTGAAAACAGCACTCGCCAGCGCCCTTGCGCTGGCTTTGGCATTACCGGCTATGGCTCAGCAAGAACTGGGCATCAAGAAGCTCGATATCGACTCGATTGCACCCGAGGTACTGGAGCAGGCCAAGCAAATCAGCGAGCAGGGTAGGGCAGCAACTGATGCCCTGCAGCAGACCGAGGACATGACTTGGGTGAAGTCGCTCGCAGAGAACATCGTGGTGCAGGAGGCGCAGCGTCGAATGGAAGCTGACCAGCCCAAGGCTGATCAGGTTGGAGAAGCCCAGCAGACCAAGCCAGAGAAAAAACATCCGCTGGGAGATGGCCACCGCACCCTCATCTTCGTGTCGTTCTCGATGGGCGACCAGGCGATCATGGATCTGATGAGCCTATACGATGGCCAGGCAGCGACGGAATTGTCTTTCGAGGCATCCCGAATGGTGTATCGATGGCTGATGCCGTCACCCGCATGCACCGAATGACTCAGGAAACGCAAAGCACGGTGAGCGTGCTGCTCGATCCGCTGGCGTTTCAGCGGCATGGCATCAGCCTGGTGCCGGCCGTGGCAATAGAAACGCCCGAGGACAAGCTCGTGGCCAAGGTCACCGGGATCAGCTCCGTCGAGTATCTTCAAGACGCGATTGCCGAGGGGAAGAAAGGCGACCTTGGCATCATCGGTCAGCCCGTCGATATCTCCGAGCCAGACTTGATGGCCGTAGCCCAGCAGCGCCTGGAAGAGCTGGACTATGACGCCATGAAGAAGCGGGCCATCAGCCGCTTCTGGGACGTGCATACCGGCCATTACCTGCCCGCTGCTTCCGAGCCAGCCCGTCGCCGAGTGGACGCTTCTGTTCTCATCCCGCAGGACATCCTGGACAGTGAAGGCAAGGTCGTGACTCCTGCCGGCAGAATAAATCCCCTGGCTTTGCGACGTTTCGACCAGAAGCTCGTGGTGATCGACCCTACCAAAGCTTGGCAGGTAGATCTGGCCAAGCGCGAGAAGGCTTCTGCGCCGCTGGGAGTGACGGTATCCATCATGGCAACCCAGATACCCAGCACCTCTGGTTGGGAACTGTTCAACGCCACTCAGGACTCGATGGACGCTCCCCTGCTCTTGCTTCAACCGGACATGGCGTCGCGATTTGGCATTGAGCGTGTTCCCTCAGTGGTAACGGCAGACGACACTCACTTCATCGTTACCGAGCACACCGAGGCTAGCGTGCAGGAGGTTGCCCATGCGAATCCGTAATGTTCTGCTGATGCTTTGCGGGGCTGTGCTGTGCGGGCTGCTGACCCAACCAGGAAGGGCGCTCGCCGCCGACCCCTTTGCGAGGACTCAGGTCTACTAGGCCCGAAACTATTCACTGATATTTGCTGGACATGCCTGTTCCCGATTCGAGTTGCTGGTGTCCAGATTACTCCCGGATCTGCACCGGCCAAGGCCAGCAAGAAGACGTACTGCATCTGCGAGGAAGGTTCGTCTGGCATCTACAAGCCGGGCATAGTCACAGCGATGTGGGAGCCGGCGCGAATAGTTGAAACAGTCAAAAAACCTGGCTGTTCACCGACCTTGGGGGGTGTAACTCTGCCTATGGGCAGCAAGCGCAGCTACGGCCGATTGAACCAGGACAACCACTCGCTGACGGGCCAGCATGACGGTTCGTTTTACCACACCCATCTCTATGCGTTTCCGTTGCTGCAGATCTCGATCTCTACACGCCGACTAAGTGCAACCCGGACGGATACCTCGATTTGGACATCATCATGTTCACCGAGATTGACCCTACCTGGAACAATCCAGGTTTGGCGTTCTTCCAGCACCCGAGTCTGCCGCTGTAGCAAACCCTGCGGCTCACCTGGCATGCGCTGCTGAGTCCGCCCTGGTGACTGCACGGAAAGAGCCGCTTGAATCGCTATGGTGGTGTACTGGAACCTGGGGGAGCATCTACCCGCTCGCAGGCCATACGCGCAGCCAGGACTTCAATCGAACAACCGGGCTGATCACTGCCAGGCTTCTATCTCAGCAGCATCGCCGAGGATTGGCTCGCAGGACGATGGGGGACGAGAACCTGTGCCGCGCATCTATCTACCCATCTATCCCAAAGAGCCAGTACAAGCTCACGCAGTTCTGGCCTAAAAGCCAGACTCAGCGGGGTATGTGGTTCGGAGAACCACCGCAGACTTGGGAAGGCGGGCCAGGTCGACACATTCCCGGCACCGGAAATGACGCCATGTACATGATCTGGCGCTGGACAGATTGCTGCTCAAAGCTCTAACCCTACCAATGGAGAGCCGCCGAGAGGCGGCTTCGCTTTATGACCGAATTCCTTTGGACATACACGCCAGCCGTAATCGCCATGTTCGTGCTGGCAGCTATAGCTCACACCAGACTGCTTGAGTTTCCGTACTACAGGGGATGGTGGGGCGAGTACAAGGTCAACTTCATGCTTCGCCTCTGCTTGAGTGGCGAGTATCGGGTCTTTGCCAACGCGATCTATCGCGGGCAGCACAGCGACGAGTCGACGCAAGTCGATCATATAGTCGTCAGCCGATATGGAATTTGGGTGCTGGAAACCAAGTGTTTCAAGGGCCGGATTGTCGTTGACCCCTTAAAGCCCGAAACCTGGCTTCAAATAGTAGGCCGCCGCAAGTACAGCATTCGCAACCCGCTATTCCAGAACCACGCCCACGTTCGATCAATAGGCCGCTTGCTGGGCGTACATGGGCAGAAGATCCATAGCTATGCCGTAATGGCTGGCACAGCCACCTTCGATGGGGGGCTGCCGGAGAGGGTGTATGGAATCTGGGGGGCTGTGCGCAAGATTCAGAGCCATCGAGCCCCGGTGTTTAGCCGTGGCCATGTTGGCTCGATCTGTAGTGCTCTTGAACGCAAGCGAATCAAGGGGGGGTATTTTGCCGCTCAACGCCATGTGGAGCGGCTGAGAAAAAAGCACGAGGCCATCAGCCCGGCAGGGCGTAGATCCAGTGACCCAGCCATATCCCGAGAGGGATGCCGACCACAAACGACACCACAACGCAAATGACCTCCTGAACGCCCCAAAAGGGGCGTTTCATTTGGTAGCTACTCGGCAAATCTATGTCGTCTAGATCATGAGGGAAAAAGCCCTCGTCTGACTTTTCCAAACCACGCTGAAGTTGCTGCCCTCTCTGCATAGCTCTCAGCCCTACTTCAAGCGGAGGAAGATCCATCATCAGCATGCCAGTCGCGGCCTGATAGCCATCGCGATTTCTACCTGGTGTCGAGGCCGCTGGAACTCTCACTCGACCAGGTTTCCTTGCTGTGTTCGTTGTACTCACGGCAACCTCCAGATAAACGAACGCCCCTAAAGTAGGGGCGTTGTTGCTGAGTGATGATTAGGCGGCGTCGGCCGACTCGGCTTGCTCAGTCACTTCGCGAGCCTGCGCCTCGGCGGCGACCTCTGCCTCAACCTTCGCGATCTCCTGCTGAACTTCAGCCGCCTCGCTCGATGCGTAGGCTTTTTCACGAGCTGCCATGCCATTGCTGATCAGGCTCTTGAGGCACTTGCCAACGGCTTTCACCTTGCGGTCGCGGAACTCGTCAGCCTCTGCGCTATCGAGCTTGCCGTGCAACCAAGCGGTATCGATCAGGACAATCAGCCGGTCAAAGTCATTCAGCAGCGTGGAGACACGCATGATCTCAGGGCTGGTGATGCGGAACTGGCGAACAAGCGGGTTGCTGTACGTCACTTCCGAGCCGATCTTCTCGGCCTTCATGAAGTGCTCCATGCGCTGAATCTCACTGCTGATTTCAGCCTGCATGTTGTCGATGAGGGTGGTAACCGCTGTGGCCACCGCCTTGTGGTTGAAGGCCTTGTTGTTCTTCGCCAGCTTGCGCGCCATCACGTCGATGATGAACAGGCTGGTGGTCAGGTTGTCGAAGATGTTGCCGCCGAATCGCTTGGCCTGCTCGGTGTTGAGGGTCAAGGTGCCGGCGAGCGACGGGGTGGAGTATTTGAACTTGCGCGGGGTTGTTTGTTTCTCGGCCATGATGCCTGCTCCTGTGGTTGGTGGCAGGAGGCATTGCAACAAAGCCCAGACCCTCTTTGTGCGCTTATTCGGGCGGTATCCATCCAGATTAACGAAGGCAGGTTGTTGCCGGTTGACGGGCTGCCAAGCCCTCCGCAAAATGGCGTCATTCATCGGTACGCCGATCAAGCCCTGAGGGGCAAACAAGAAACCTCGTGTCAGCATGCTGCTGATACTGGTCGCCGTAACTGTGTATGCAGTTAGGCAATGCTCGGTTGAGCACATCAACCACACCATGCCTGCGCTAGCAGAGCATCAAAAACAAAGGAGGCTTCGCGCCTCCTTTTTGTTTGCCAAAAACCCTGACGGGGCTACTCCCGTTTGGGGGTTCTCCGTCATTAAAAAATGATGGAGAACGGAAATGGCCGCTAAAAGCCTCAAAGCAAAAGTGCTGTTCAGCTGGGGGATGTTGGTTGCTTTGCTCTGTGGGATTTACTTCCCGCAGATTACCAAAGCCGCCATGCCCTACATGCTCTGTGTAGCTGTAGCCTGCGCAATACTCTACCTCCCCGAGTACGTCCCGCAGCTGTTCCGCTGGTTCAAGCGTCAACTCCCACAAGCAACTGCCGTACAGGCTGTAAAAATCACCGAGGGCTGTGTCAAAGCAACCTGGTGTGATCGCGTCGACTACGAGAACTTCCAGTTCCCGGCCTACAGTCGCCGTGAGGAGTGTCTGTGATGGTTACCGTCAATCTCGATACTCCAACCTATCTCCGCGCTCGTGATGGCCTAGCCGTGCTTTCTGCACGGCTTGTTCATCTGCTCCCGGAAGTCAGCAAAGAAGAAAGCCAGCAGCTGGAACCTGTTCAGATCAACCGTCTGTTCAATTCCTCTGCTCGCAAGGGCCTTGAGCAACTGATTCCTGATGAGCTTCCAGACGCCAATATCAAGGGGGAATTTATCCCTCTGAATGAGGCAGAGGTCGAAAACTTCAGCTCCCCGCACATTGAGGAGCTGGATCAGCAGGTTGAAGAAGCGCAATGCGATGCAACTGAACTGTCCTTCCACGGACAGAAAGGAAAAACCGTCACTGGCGTTTACGCCGGCTCCGGCTATCACCACTACCGATTCAACAAGAAAAACGGGAAATCGTTCTTCGTGCGTATCGGCAAACACCTGATCTGGGGTATCGAACTGGGCGCAGCATTGCGTCGTAGCGGTGCCCAGAAAGGTCAAACGATCACTGTCGAGTTCCAGGGCAAAACGCCCATCAAGGTTCTCAAGCAAGTGAACGTGGATGGTGTACTCCAGGATGACTGGGTGGACACCTACCGCAACTCCTGGGATATCCGGGTGAACCAATAACCAAGCCAGCGCCCTACGGGGCGCTTTTCATTAACCGTGAGACTGAGGTGACTTATGTACGCGCCGAACAAAAGCGATGTGCTCGAAGAAGCCAAGCACCGGTGGCTTGGCATCTACGAAAAACTGGCCCCGGAGCTAGTGGAAGCTCAACGCAAACCTGGTAAAGCCTTCCCATGCCCTGTGCATGGTGGGCTGGATGGGTTTCGGGTCTTCCGTAAAACAGCCGGCACAACTGGCGGTGGGGTATGTCAAACCTGCGGCTTCAAGCCTGATGGTCTGGCTCTCCTCACCTGGGTACGCAACTGGCGCTTCCACGAAGCACTCCAGGAAGTTGGCACTCTGCTTGGTGTAAAAGACCCAGAAGGCCGTGACAGCATTGCAGGAAAAACCCGGCAGGTTGTCCCTCGCCAGGTGAAGCAGGAGAACAAGCAACCCAGCAATGAGTGGCTTCGAGAGACGATGCGCAAGGTGTGGAAAGGGTCTGTACCCTTGACTCATCCAAGCGCAGAGCCAGCTCGGCTCTACCTGCGTTCAAGAGGAATCCTCGCCTGGGATCGTCCAGGCCTGGAAGCAACAGTTAGATTCCATCCCGCCTTGTCCGCAAAGGTCGAGAAGGGAAGAGCCGACTTCCCAGCCATTGTTGCCATCATTTCCGATACGGAAGGCGCAGCGGTTGTGTTGCATCGGATTTTTCTGACTGCAAAAGGTGAGAAAGCGCCGCTCGAAAGCTCCAAGATGATGTTCCCCATCCCGTCCGACCGCTCCGTGGTTGGTGGCGGTATTCGGACCTCCCAACCGGGAGAAGTGGTGGATGTCTGCGAAGGGCTGGAAACGGCGTTGGCGATTGAAACAGCGATGGGCCTCCCGGTCTGGCCGCTGGTCAATGCCTACTATCTCGAAAACTTCTGTCCGCCGCCCGCAGTAAAGGCAGTCCGAATCTGGGCTGACCTCGATAGCAAAGGCAGGGGCCAAGAAGCTGCAAAGAACCTGAAACAACGCCTCTGGGCTATGGGCATCAAGGCGCGCATCATGCTGCCGAACATGCCAATCCCAACGGGTGCTAAGGGAGTCGACTGGAACGATGTCCTTCTAGGACGTGGCCCAATGGGCTTCCTGGGTGATGATGCCTACCGCGCAATGCGGTAGGCATCATGCCTTTAATCTGGATGAAATCCAGCCAGATATAGCCGCACCTGCACTACACCGGCAGTCAAAATCTGAGCATCCATAGCCATGCTCAAGCCGGACTCATGCCTCTCAAATTCCTACCACCATTCGTCCTTGCTTCGCTCTTCTGCGCCATCACGAATGCGGCAGATGAGCCCACTCGTACCACTGCAGCAGAACCCCAAGCTCCCGCTATAGCAGGTGAGTCCTTCTACCGTGAAAAGGAGAAAGGGTGGTTCTGGTACGAAGAGCCTGCTCCGGAGCAAGAACTGAAACCCAAGCCGAAACCCACACCGGCTTCACCGACTCAACCGCAGGAAAAAATTCCTCCAGCAGAATCACCTGCAGCGCCTGTTGGCCCGCCACCTGGTTCCGTGGCCTGGATCAAGGATGTTCTCCCGAAGCTGCGTGAAGCAGCTATCGACAACCCAACCGACGAAAACCTCCAGGCGTACTATTTCACCCAGCGCTTGATGATGGACAAGTCTGAGACCTTCTCGCGCCGGTCGATGGAGGTTATTCGCAATAACCCATTGCTCGATGAGGACCTGCGTTACCCGGCATCAAACGCGGCATCTGATGCACTTGCTACCGCAGCAGGTAAGCAGAAAGACCAGCTGCTGAAGGCGGTATCGGAGCAAGCCGCCCTCGTCCTGTTCTTCAGGGGGGACGACTGCACGCTCTGCGATCAAGCTGTGGCCGCGCTCTCAGGCCTAAAGCATCGGTACGGGTTTACGGTCATGACCATCTCTATGGATGGGAAACCCTTGCCGAACAGCCCATTCGGACCTCACAAGCTGGACAACGGTCTAGCTGATCAGCTGGGGGTATTCATGACCCCGGCCATTGGCCTGGCTATGCCACCCAGCAGCACAACGATCATCAGCTACAGCACGATTTCAATGGAAACGGCGACCAGCCGGATTCTATCCGCCGCCCGTGACGAGGGAATCATATCGACCGAGGAGTACCAGTCGACCTCTCGCATTGCCTCGGTTGGGCTCATCGACGGCAAGGATCTGGCTGATAGCACACCAAACCCACTCGAAAGCCCAGAACAGTATGTGGAGCGCATGCAGAAGGCGGCCCGAGAAGCATTCCAAGACAAATACGGAGATGACGAATGAAGCGCCCAACCCTAACAGCCATCGCGCTCGCTATCGCGTTCAACACACCGATGTCGGCTATGGCCACTCTCCAGCAGCAAGTCAACGAGATGTACGGCGCGATGATCAACGTCACTACGCCTGGCGTGTACGAGACAGCATCGCGGGGCGCTGTATCAGGGGGTGGGCTGACCCTGCGCAACAGAATCTCTACTGCCAATTTGATTGCGATCACACCACCGAGCGCAAAGGGCGGGTGTGGCGGTATCAATCTGTACAGCGGCTCATTCAGTTTCATCAACGGCGAGGAATTCGTCGCCATGATGCGAAACGTCGCATCTAACGCTGTAGGTGTCGTCTCCGGCTTTGCGTTTGAAATGGCAATCGAGGCTATGGATTCGGCAACTAACGGTGTACTCCGCAACCTGACAAACAAAATCCAGTCGCTGAATCAGATGTTCTCCAACTCTTGCCAACTCGCTCAAGGCATCGTGCAAGGAACTGCTGACGCTTTTAAAGAAAAGCGTGATTTGAAGTCAGCTATGACCGGGATTATGGAAAACGTCGCACCAGATTATTTTTCTTCCAAATCAACAAAAGAAGACTCGCCAGGTAGTCGAATTGTATCCGCTGGCAAAGCAAAGTCCTGCAGCGACACTGGTAACGTGATCTGGTGTGCCATGCGTAAGACTGGCCTGTCGAGCCAGATCATGTTTGGCAGCGATGAAAATGCCGAATTCATTATGTCTATGGTCGGCAGTTACAACGTAGTCCTAAAAAATGACAACAAGGGCGGTAAGACTATCGAAGCCGAACCAATCCCTCAGCTCGATGGCGCGTCACTTGAACTTTTCGTTGAAGGCACTAATGGTAAACCGATACAGCTCTACAAGTGTGATTCCAGCGATCTCGACCAGTGCCTTGAGCCAGACATAGCAACAATCTCGTCGTTCAAAGGTCTTGAAACAAAGATCATCGAAGACTTGCAAAACAATGGCGTTCTTGAACGACTCTACAACGATCAGGTAACGCTGTCAGATCGGAGCCGCATGACGTGGCTTGGCGAAAGCCAGGTCGGGATTAACCTCTTCAAGATCACACGCAAGGCTGGCCCGGAAGCCGGGTACAACTACTTGAGCATGTTCTCCAAGCAGCTGGCCGCCGACGCAAGTTACCAAATGATTAAACGGCTGCTCGATATCACCGAACGCGGCCTGTCATCTATGGAAATGGCTGATGCCGTAAAAGTTCGAGAGAACTTACAAACTATTCGTTCGGAACTTGCAATCGAGAAAACCGATTACATAAACAAATATGGATCATACAAAGACGTAAACCGACTGTTTAACGAGATCATGGAGAATTCTCCAAACCTTGACCCAGGAAAACTGGTTGAGGGTACTCGCAACGAAAATGCCGGGGGTTAATAGCTAATATGGACTTTACAATCTATACGACTGGCAGTGCAGAGTACCTGCAGATCATGCTTAACGCCGTTGCCATGATTACAGGTGCTGGCACAGCTGAAGACCTTGCAAGGGTTGGCGCGATACTGGGCGTGCTGCTTTTGGCATTCCAAGCAGCCTTCAATAACCAGGCAATCACCTTCCAGAAGGCTGGGCTTGTACTGGTCCCCGGTGTCAGGCTAGTTGTCGCCTGAGCTGATTTATCAAAACGATAGATCGGGGGCGTCAAAGAGAGCTGTAATGTCGAGCTATTCACCTGAGCGTAAAGCTGCCCTGCTGAACAAGTTACTCCCGCCACTCAACCACTCCGTAGCTGAGCTCGCTCGCCAAGAAGGTGTCCCCGAAGCGACGCTGTATGCTTGGCGCACCAAGCTCAAAGCAGGAGGCGCGGTAGTGCCTGGAGACAAGAACAACACCGATGACTGGCCCGCTGAAGCCAAGTTCGCAGCGGTATTGCATGCGGCCACCCTGAGCGAGATCGAGCTCAGCGAATACTGCCGCAGCAAAGGTTTGTACCCCGAGCAAATCAGCGCGTGGCGTCAAGCCTGCATTACGGGCCAGATGTCCGCTAAAGCGCAGCTCAAGGCAGAGCGAGATCAAGCACGTGCCGACAAGAAACGCATTACCGAACTGGAGCGCGAGTTGCGGCGCAAGGACAAGGCGCTGGCGGAAACCGCCGCCATATTGGTACTGAGAAAAAAGATGAATGCCTTCTGGGGAAACGACAGCGAGGACGTTTGACCTCGCTGCCAGAACGGCAACAACTCGTTGAACGCTTTAACCACGCCGTCGCCTCTGGCGCGCGCAAGGCGGTGGCCTGCGCAGAGATCGGCCTGTCGTTACGCAGCCTGCAACGCTGGGCGCTGACACCGGTTATACAGGCCGATGTGCGTACGACCACGCCACGTCCGCGCCCGAGCAATGCCCTGAGTGCTGAGGAGCGTCGCACCATCCTGGAGGTCTGTAACAGCCCGCCATTTGCCAGCTTGCCGCCGAGTCAGATCGTGCCAAGGCTGGCCGATCAAGGCCGCTACCTGGCTTCAGAGGCGACCTTTTACCGCGTGCTGAAAGCCGCTGATCAGCAGCATCGCCGCGGTCGCAGTCATGCGCCGCACAAGCACGCCGCACCGACCACGCACAGTGCAACGAAGAGCAATCAGGTCTGGTCATGGGACATCACCTACCTGCCATCGCCAGTGCGCGGGCAGTATTACTACCTGTACTTGATCGAGGATATCTACAGCCGCAAGGCCGTGGGCTGGGAGGTTTACGAGCAAGAAAGCGGCGAGCGGGCGGCCGGACTGATGCAGCGTACCGTGCTCGGCGAGCGCTGCGCGGGCCAACCCCTGGTGCTGCACTCGGATAACGGTGCGCCAATGAAATCAGTGACGCTGCTGAGCAAGCTGTACGACCTTGGCATCACCCCGTCGCGCGGACGACCCCGTGTAAGCAATGACAATCCCTACTCGGAATCGCTGTTTAGAACCCTGAAATACTGCCCGCAATGGCCGCAGGATGGCTTTGCCGATTTGGAAGCCGCACGCAGCTGGGTGCGCGACTTTATCCGCTGGTACAACCATGAACACCGCCATAGCCGCATCCGCTTCGTGACCCCGGCACAGCGCCATCGCGGCGAGGATCAAGAAGTACTGGCCAAGCGTCATGTGCTGTACCAGCAAGCCCCTCATCGCTGGTCAGGTGCAACGCGAAATTGGCAACCTATCGGCGCCGTCACACTCAACCCAGAGAGGGAGCAGCCGGCAGTGAAAATAGCAGCTTAAAAACACGGCTGACGCGACAACTACCTTGCAAAACGCCGTGGTTCTGTACATGATGTTTTACGGCCCAACAGCCACAGCAGTAATCGAAGATACCGTTTCCGGACAAGTTCGGATCGTCGATAATGTGCCACTTGGGCCAGTTTTCGTAGGGTCGATGATATCCACAGTGTCCTATGAAATTACTAGGGTATCCGAACAAGGTTTCTCGACGCCGGGTATGACTGATTATGGTCTATTCTCACCGCTGACAACTCTTACGAAAGTCAGAGATAGTTTGCGGAATCCAATGTCGCTAGACAAATTCAATAACTACGGGGCAGCATCTGGTGCAAGCCTGCCTAAAACTGTTACCGAATACCTTACATTTTGTACGCTAAACCCATCAGCACTACGAAACGATAAATCAATTGATGAGTTATATCGTACATCTGGTATTGCAAGCCTTCTAAGCAATGCGTCAACCAGCCAATTCATCTATGTATATGACGGCTCTGCTGGCTTCGGCGTTGGTGCTTTAAAGTCATGCTCTGTAGCTAAATCCTGGATTAGCACATCTCTATCGGCTGTATATCTCGATGTGATGCAGGATCTGCTTGATAAAGGGTTTTCGGATGAAAAGGCATCTGGCCGGCTCGCCACCGCAGGCGACGTTGACCTGAAAGTTGGTGACGCTATTCAGTCGTTCGCCATCTCGGGGAAAGCATCACAGGAATATGTGATGACAAGCCTCATTGCCCCCATGTTCAACGATGCGCGGGTGCAGGCCCTGGAACACTGGCAAGAGAAGCGCGCTGCATTGGCTCTGCGTGAATCGCTTAACCAACAGAACATCCAGTGGGCAGGCAAAGGCGAGACCTTCAAGCACTACATGCGCCCCATGATCGCTTTCTTCGAGGGCTTGCTGTACGCGATGACACCTTTCATGGCATTTGCTCTGCTCCTCGGTGGCCCAGGTCTGTCGATCCTCGGGAAATACCTGGTACTCCCACTTGCCGTAGGCATGTGGATGCCACTTCTGAGCATCGTGAACGCATTCACGCTCTGGTACGCGAATGCCGAGATCCAGGGCGTTCTTAACGCCTACGATCCAACAAGCGCAGGGTTTGCCATGCTACAGGTCATGGACATGGACCAAGCAATCAGTAAGGCACTTGGCATTGGCGGTCTGCTAGCGGCATCGGTACCACCGCTTGCCCTGTTCATCGTCAGCGGCTCTGCAATGGTCGCGAACTCCATCATGAGCCAGGCAACAGCTGCAGATAAGTTCAAGTCGGAGGATGTCAATCCTCGCACTCAGCAACCATCTCCAGTGCTTAGCACATCTAGCATGTTCACCTCCGATCAACTGACTCAGGGTGTGAACAGAACAGGAGCAACCCAAGTCGCTGAACAAATCAGCGCCCAGCAAGCCGCTAGTGCCTTAGTACAGAGCACACAGAGTAACTCCGTAGCTGCGACCGAGAGTTATCAGAAGAGTCTAGCTTCAGCTGTTGAACGCTCTGCCACAACGACCGAGGGACGCCAAAATCTGGCGAATCTTGGACGTAATGTAGGTGCCGGCCTCAATCTGTCGAGCAATTCGCAATACACCGACGCGGCCTCCACTTTGTCCTCACTCGGTTACTCTCAAGACCAGATTGCAGCTGGTACTTTTGCGGCATCTGTTGGGGCATCTGTTCCGTTCGGCGCTGCAGGGACGAAACTTGAAGAGTCCCAGCAGTTCAAGCAAATGAACAGTGCTCAGCAGCAGCAAGCAAGACAAGCCATGCAACAGCTGACGAATGCTGTCCAGGCAAGCAGCTCAGATCAAACCCTTTTCCAATCAGGCGAGGCTTTCACGAACGGCTCTCAAAGCTCGATATCGCAGAAGGCGACCGAAAGCCTCAACCAGCAACTCACCGAAGCCAAAACCGCACAGCTTGCCTATCAGAAGGCAAGCTCTATGCAGGACGTATTCTCTGCCGGTCAATCTATGGACCTCAAGCAAGCGGCAGGTGCATCACTCGGTAGAGGGTTGGGTCGCGCTGAAACTGCACAAGCTCTCGCTGAAATGGCGGGCTCAACTGAATCGGGTCGCGCTGCGTTCACGGCTGCAATGAACAGCGAGTCCATTGGCAGTCTCTCGTCCGACCGTGAAGAGCGAATTGCCATGTCCGCGATTAGAGCTCTCAATCAAGACGGCCGCCTCGGTGAGCTAATCAACTCAGGGATGTCGCCATTCGACTTCAACGTAAATGCCGGCGATGCTGGCCGCAACGCTGGTCTTGCAGACAGCTCGCCAGATACATCTGGCCTCAGGTCTCAAGTACAGGGGGCGTATGGCTCTGCTGCGGGGGCATATGACTCCGAGCGCGACATGAACCTATCAGGGTATGAAGGGCTCAAGCAGGACGGGACTTTAGTGGTTGATGGTGCCAACAGCGATGCTCAGGTAAGAGTCTCTGAGGCACAGGATCACGAAAGAGCTCGACTTGAGGCGGCAACCGCACCACTACCGCAGGCAGATGTGACTATGCAATCCAGCTCGCCTGTGTCTGACGGGTTCAAGGGTCTACTCAGGCCCGATGCGTCAAATACGCTGGTAGTTGGAGCGAAACAGATAGCTGCGCCACTGGAGAGCGCCGCTGGTGAGGTCAAGGAGTGGATTGAGTCTAAGAGACGACCAAATCTGAATGAATAAAAATAAACCCGGCTTATGCCGGGTTTATTTTGTAAACCATTTGTAGAAGACGATTGCGCCAACTAGCGAGCACAAAGGACCGAGAAAGCCTAGTCCGAACTCGAAGTGGCTAATCATCTGTTGGCGCTGATGGAAAATTGACCCACCCTGCCGATTGAAATTTGACCCAGGGCGGATTGCTGATTTTGTTACCAGCAACTGTGGATAAGTCTACCAGCGCAGCTGCTGTTGCCCCCACTCCTTCGCTAGCCCAGTTCAGTTGTTTAAGACCTGCCACACGCAGCCATGTAGCAGGCCGTCGTCGCCATGAAATCAGAACGGCTCATCGTCCTCCGGTTCTTGGCCGCCCTTACGCTTTCGCTCCCGTGATTTGATCTTGGCCTGGGCCGCCAAGCTACTGTGTTGCAGGCGATAGGACTCGTTACCGGTTTCGACGATGTGGCAGTGGTGGGTCAGCCGATCCAGCAGGGCGGTGGTCATCTTGGCGTCGCCGAACACGCTCGACCATTCGGCGAAGCTCAGGTTGGTGGTGATCACCACGCTGGTGTGTTCGTACAGCTTGGACAGCAGGTGAAACAGCAACGCACCGCCAGCCTGGCTGAACGGCAGATAACCCAGTTCGTCGAGGATGACCAGATCCATGCGCAGCAGTGCCTGGGCGATCCGCCCGGCTTTGCCGTCGTGTTTTTCGCGCTCCAGCAGATTGACCAGATCGACCGTGG
Organism: Pseudomonas sp. GWSMS-1; assembly: GCF_049847425.1. Lineage (NCBI taxonomy): Bacteria > Pseudomonadati > Pseudomonadota > Gammaproteobacteria > Pseudomonadales > Pseudomonadaceae > Pseudomonas > Pseudomonas sp. GWSMS-1. The sequence goes on from NZ_JBMHHV010000001.1 coordinate 18,719, forward strand.
AGTAGAAGCGCACGCGCTTACCGTGCCGGGTGATGCCGGACACGGCCAGCGCGGTGGCTAGGTGGGTTTTACCGGTGCCTGGCCCACCGATCAGCACCACGTTCTGCGCGGTGTCGGTAAAGGCCAGGCTGGCCAGCTCGCTGATCAGGCGTGCGTCGGCGCTAGAGGCGTTGAAATCGAAGCTGGCCAGATCGCGGTGCATCGGCAGCTTGGCCATGTTCATCTGGTGGCTCACCGAGCGCATGGCGCGATCTGTGTGCTCTTGTTCCAGCAGGTGTTCGAGCAGCCACTTGGACGAGGCTGTGTTCGACTCACCCTGTGCAGTTAACTCCGCCCAGGCCGTGGCCATGCCGTGCAGGCGCAGCTCCTTGAGTTCCGCCATCAAATCACGCATGACCGACCTCCTCGGCCTGGCCACGCAGGCGGTCGTAGCGCGCCGTGTTAGCGACGGGGGCTTCCTTGAGCGACAAGTGGGTTTCGACGCTGGGTGGTGGTTCGGATGCTGTCAGCCGTGCCACGACATTGAGGATGTGTTCGGCGCTCAGGCTGCCGCTCTCCAGTACCAGCTCAACGGCTACCAGCACGGCATCGAGTCCGGCGACCGGTACGGCAGCCAGGACTTGCGCCATGATCCGGTCACCGCCGGCATGACGCCCCAGACCGTGCTTAAGCTGACGCAGCGGCGCTGGCAGATCAGTAAAGGGCGCTCCGTTGCGCAGCGCGCCGGGCTTGCGCTCAATCAGCGGGATGTAGTGCTGCCAGTCGTAGCTGACCTGTTCGCGATCCAGCAAGCGCGCATGGCTGGCAATCAGCGCATCATCGGCCACCACCTCGATGCGGGTCGGATACAAACGGCTGCTGACCCACTTACCCGCGTACTCACACGGCACCGAGTAACGGTTGCGCCCGACGCTGACCAGGCAGGTGCTGGAGACCCGCGCAGGCCGCTCGACGTAACCGTCGAAGGCCGCGGGCATAGGCATCAGTTCGGCGCGCTCCAACTCCAGTACCTCGGCCACACTGAGCCCGCTGTATTGAGGGTGCGTCAGCTCGTTCCAAAGCGCGCGGCAGCGCTGGCCCAGCCAGGCATTGAGTTCCTCGAAGGAGTGAAACTGGCAGTCCTGGGCGTCTAGCCAGATACGCCTGCGGCTGTCTTGCACGTTCTTTTCAACGATGCCCTTTTCCCAACCAGCGGCGACGTTGCAGAAGTCCGGATCGAACAGGTAATGCGCGCACATCACCGCAAAGCGCGCATTCACCGCCCGGCCTTTGCCCTTATTGACCTTGTCGACGGCGGTCTTCATGTTGTCGTAGATGCCCCGGCGCGGCACGCCGCCCAAGGAGCCGAACGAGCGTGTATGGGCGTCAAATAACATCTCATGGCCCTGGCTCGGATACGCCACAAGCCAGAACGCACGGCTGGCACACAGCTTCAGATGTGCCACCTGCATACGCCGGTAAATGCCGCCGACCAGCAAGCCTTCCTCGCTCCAGTCAAACTGAAACGCCTCGCCAAGAGCAAAGGTCAGCGGCACAAAGGCCTGCGACGCCTTGCCCTGTCCCCCTCGCCAGGCACGGATAAACGCGGTGAGCTGGCTGTAGCCACCGTCATAACCTTCGGCTTTGATTTGCGCCAACAGCGCCTTGGCACTGCGCCGCTGTTGCTTGGGCCGCAGCGAATCGGCTTTTAGCGCCTGCTCCAGCGTGGCGTGAAAAGGGCTGAGTTTGTTGAAGATCGCGCGGCGTTGGTAGACCGGCGGCTTGGCCTCAGGTGCTCTGACCCACTTGCGAATCGTGTTGCGCGCCAACCCGGTGCGCTTGGCTATCTCATGCAGCGACAGCTTGTCGCGGAAATACATCCGGCGAATTTTGCCCATCATTTCCATACTGATCACCCTGTGTTCTCCTGCTCAAAAATTGAGCAGAAGCAGTTGAACACCTGGGTCAGTTTTCAGTCGGCAGAACAGCCTCTACTGGGTCAGTTTTCGGTCAGCGGCAACAGAATATCTTTCAGCAGCCATTCGTGTGGTTAATCCAATGCCACATGGAGCGTGCGCTCACAACCTTGCGTTGAAACCATGCCAGCACAGTCTGTCATGTTTGGCGAAGGGGACAAATGGCAAGCCTTGCGAGGATTTAATAGTGAACGTTCAAGATGATGCGCAGCGTCTGGAAATTGAAAGATTGAGCCGAGACGCTAACTTAATAAAGAATCATATCTTAACTGCTGGAGGGGAGTTGAGTCCGCAATACCAACATTTCAAAAATATTGAACTGTCGGCTGATTTTCTGTTGAATGAGATTTTTAAAAAGAATTAATATATCGGGGGCTTATGCAGCTCAGAGGTGAGCGTCTAAAGGGGTATCTCAATTCTAAGATTTTGGAATTGATAAGTGTTCGCCAAAAAGAAATTGGAGGATATGTTTATAGCCAAAAAGAATTTTCTAAATGCGCAGGAGTTTCTAGAGAGACAATCAGGAAATATCAATCTGAAATTGACGCTTGCTTGCGGTCTTGTCTAGTTTCAAAGATTAATCATGATGGCGATGCTAAATACAGGAATCTTCAAGAAAAGAATCATAAGCTTCAGCGTGAAGTTGTTATGGTGCGGACTATGTATGAAGCGATTCGAGTTCAATACATTGACCTTATCGAGGCAATGCTAAGTCACTCGATTGATATTAGTATCTTGATGGTAAAACCTGTTGGCCCCGGAGAGCTAGATCGTACTGGTGGGAATTGCGTTTTATGTGGTGGATCTCTAGATTCCACTGTCTGATTGGTAGTTTTCCAATCGGCAACCCAGAGCGATTTTTGCGATTAATGGCTGGATTGTTGGCTTTCGTTGCCCCGTTCCGCCACGACCGTCCTATCAGTACTCTGAGTGGATTGCGTATCACTAAATTTCTCGTGGTCTGGTCTCCTTGACTCCGGGTCAATGGGTGGTGCTTGTTGGTTTGACATGCTTATTGCGAAGATAAGTGCTGTTGGAATTAAAATTTAACTGTCAATGTAGTAGGCGCTGGATAATTAGTCGAGCTGTTTCCAAGGCTAGGCGGTTGGTCGCTTACCGCTTCTCAAGAACATAGCCCACGCCTCGGAGCGTGTGGATAAGCTTCGTCTCGAAAGGATCATCGATCTTGGCTCTGAGCCTTCGAATCGACACCTCTACAACGTTTGTATCGCAGTCAAAGTTCATGTCCCAAACCTGTGAGATGATCTGCGTACGGCTCAGTACCACCCCCGTGTTGCGCATCAGGTAGTGCAACAGTGCAAACTCTTTTGTAGTCAAATCGATGCGCTGGCCATCCCTGAAGGCTCTGTGACGGCTCTGGTCGAGTTCGAGGTCAGCTACACGAATTATCTCGACGGATGCAGGGTGGTCAGACCTGCGCATCAAGGCGCGGACCCGGGCCAGCAGTTCTGGGAACTCAAATGGCTTGATTAGGTAGTCATCTGCACCGTTCTCCAGGCCCCGAACCTTATCTGCTAGGCGACTTCTAGCCGTCAGCATCATGATACGAGAAGGGCAGTTTTTACGTCGCAACAGTTCAAGCACCTGCCACCCATCCATCTCCGGCAGATTGATATCAAGGATGATCAACTCATATTCGTGCTGCTTGGCCAGGAATAATCCATCTGAACCGGTATGGACGCAATCTACAACATAACCGCATTCAGTAAGGCCTTGACGCACATACTCCGCAGTTTTTACTTCATCCTCAATTACCAGAATTCGCATGGGATTTTGTCTCGACATCACTGAGCAATTAACCGCGCACGCGCGCCGGCGTTATTGAAATGAATGGTAAATCAAAAAGAGTTGTCTGGGGGCTAAATTGCGGATTCCACGCCATTCGGACACTCAGCCCACGCTGATCCGGACACCTGTTCCACGATCATTCGGACAGGCAGTCGGAGCGCAGCGACGCAGGGGTGGCATTGTTAGTCTGAGGTGCCCGGCGTCGTCAATTTCTGCGTCCGTTTGCGCATTGATTCACCCTTCAGATTGATCCGATAAGCGTTGTGCACCAGGCGGTCGAGGATGGCGTCGGCCAGGGTCGGGTCGCCGATCAGCTCGTGCCAGTTGTCCACCGGCATCTGGCTGGTAACGATGGTCGAGCGCTGGCCGTAGCGGTCGTCCAGTAGCTCCAGCATGTCGCGCCGCTGTTCGGCGGTGAACGGGGCTAGGCCCCAGTCGTCGAGGATCAGCAGGTCGGTCTTGGCGTAGCTGCTCATCAGCTTGGCGAAGCGGCCGTCGCCATGGCCAGACCCAGTTCTTCCAGCAAACGTGGCAGGCGCAGATAGCGCACGCTGTAGCCCTCTCGGCAGGCCTGGTGGGCCAGGGCGCAGGCCAGCCAGGTTTTACCGACACCGGTGGGGCCGCCGATGATCAGGTTGAGGCCGTCGCGCAGCCACTGGCCACTGCTCAGTTGCAGGATCAGCGCCTTATCCAGTCCGCGCGGGCTACGGTAGTCGATGTCTTCGAGGCAGGCGTTGTGCTTGAGCCGGGCCTGGCGCAGGCGGCTGCTCAGGCGCTTGTCATCGCGTTCGGTCAGCTCGCGGTCGACCAGCAGGCCGAGGCGTTCCTCGAAGCTCAGGCTGTCGATTTCCGGGGTTTTCAGTTGTTCATTCAGCGCCTTGAGCATGCCGTGCAGGCGCAGGGTTTGCAGCTTGTCCAGGGTCGGATGGGGCAGCATGGTGAGTTTCCTTGTGTTCAGTGGTAGTAGCCGGGGCCGCGCAGGTTGGCGTGGTCGTCCGGCAGCAGGGGCAGGTGCTGCTGGGCCAGCGGCAGGTTTTCCAGCCCCTGGCGCAGGATCGATTCGAGGCTCTTGTAACTGCACGCACCGAGGCTGATGGCGCGACGGCAGGCCAACTCCAAGCGCACTTCGCCATGGGTCTTGCCCAGGCGCAGGATGCCCAGGCAGGCCCGGTAGCCCTGCTGCGGATGGATGCGCCGTTCGAGGATGTGCCGGATCACGCCGGCGGTGCTCGGCCCGGTCTGCTCGGCCCAGCGGATCAGCCGTTGCGGCGTCCACTCGGCATGCTCGCGATGGCTCTTGGGCATGTGCTCGGCCTGCGTGCTGTGCCTGCCCTTGTGCATTGAGCGCAGGTGGCTGGCCACTCGCTGGTTGGCGTGGAAACACTCGACGGTGCGCGCCGTCAGGCGCACCTCCAGCTGCTTCTTCACCAGTTGATACGGCACCGAGTAGTAATGCCCATCGACCTCGACGTGGTAGTCGATGTGCACCCGCGCCTTCTTCCACTCGGCATAGACGTAGGGTTGCTCCGGTAATGGGCGCAGCGCCGGACGATCCAGAGCCTCGAAGGCCGAGTGCCGGGAGCCCGGTAGCCTGCGAAACGGGCGGCGATTGAGCCGCTCCAGCAGCCCGGCGATAGCGCTGTTGAGTTCATCCAGGGAGAAGAACTGGCGGTTGCGCAGGGCGGCGAGGATCCAACGCTCGACCACCTGCACGCCGACTTCGGCCTTGGCTTTGTCGCGCGGCTTACGCGCCCGCGCCGGCACCACCGCCACTCCGTAGTGCTCGGCAAGGTCGCGGTAGCTGGGGTTGATGTCCGGCTCGTAACGATGGGCCTTGCTCACCGCGCTGCGCAGGTTGTCCGGCACCACGATCTCCGGCACGCCGCCGAGGAAGGCGAAGCAACGGGTATGCGAGCCTAGCCAGTCCGGCAGCTGCTGCGACCAGGTGGCTTCGGCGAAGGTGTAGCTGGACGCGCCAAGCACCGCGACGAACACCTGCGCCTGGCGGATCTCGCCGCTGTGGCGGTCGATAACCGGCACCGTCTGGCCGGCATAGTCGACGAACAGCTTCTCGCCGACGCGGTGCTCCTGACGCATCACCACGTCCAGCTTGCCCTGCCAGGCCCGGTAGTGCTCACAGAACCAGCTGTACTGAAAGCCCTGCGGCTGGCTCAGGCGGTACTCCTGCCAGAGCAGCGCCAGGGTCACCCCGGGGCGGCGCAGTTCGGCATGCACCCATGCCCAATCGGGTAAAGGCCGCTTCTCACTGGCAACCGCCGGGGCCGGCGGGAACAGTTGCTGCTCCAACTCGGCATCGGACAACGAACAGGGCCAACTGAGACCGCTGGCGGCAAAACGACAGAGGTAATCACCGGCACTGCTGTGGCCAGTACCCAGGCTGCGGGCGATCTTGCGCACGGACAGGCCGCAGTCGAACTTGAGGCGCAACACCTCTCGGATTTTACGCATGGATAAACGCTCCACGACGACCTCTTCGCTTCGAAAAAGAGGTCGATGGTAGTGAATAAATCCTGCGTAGCTGCCTGCCTGAAAAGTGTCCGGATGGCCGTGGAATCGGTGTCCGGATGCTCGTGGAGTGAGTGTCCGGATCAGCGTGGAATCACTGTCCGGATGTGCGTGGAATGGGTGTCCGAGTCAGCGTGGAATCCGCAGGCTAAATTACGGATTTGTAATTTCTAGGTAATATATTTGATAGTCTGGCGTTATATCTTGTCGCGGTTTGGGTTTGACAGATGCGAGCCCTCTCTCCAATAGGTGATTTGACCTTATGAAGTACTGGGTTATTCTATTCTTTGTTCTGGTTTCATTCCGTTCAGATGACGGCGAAGTTCCCCTCATTGAGGAGGCTGGACATTGGTGTAGCCATGAGCTGCATCGACATGCGATGCATGAACTCGAACAACTGCTCGAATTTTAGATAAAAAAAGGCGCCCAAAGGGCGCCAAATATTCACCTTTTACCAAAGGAGCACTTAAGCCACTCAAGGTGAATGCGTAATGCACGTTTTTCTGAGGGGCCAGTTCATGGAAAACTGATCCGATCAGAGAATTACAGAATAGAAAGCGGGTATTCAATGATCACGCGAGTTTCATCAAGGTCCGATTCGAAAGCAGTGGCACGCGTGGTAGCTTGGCGCAACCGGAAGGACAAGTCTTTAGCCGGGCCGGTTTGAACGACATATTTCACCTCGACGTCACGCTCCCAACGTTTTTGATCGGTGAGCGGATTGCCGTTGTCGTCGGTACGCATGTAGAACTGGTTGGCGTTCGAGTAGTCTGCGCCCGAACCCCTTGCGTAGCGGGTCATGAACGTCAGACCAGGAATACCGTAGCTGGTGAAGTTAAGGTCATAACGCATCATCCAGGAGCGTTCTTTCGGCGAGTTGAAGTCGCTGTACTGGATCGAGTTGTCTACGAAGATTGAGTCCGACTGACGCAGGTAATCAAAATCGTCATCGCCATTGTTGCGCTGGTGTGACAGGGCCAAGGTGTGGGCGCCGTAGCGAACACCGACCTTGGCACTCCAGATATTGTTGTCGAACTCGCCCAGTCGGCGTTTACCTTCATCCACGGCTTTGTAGTAGTTGAACCCACCAATCAGCGCGAGGTCATCGCTCAGTGGGTAGGCGAAGCTGGTACCGGCGTAGTACTGGTTCCAGACATCTTTCAACTGGCTGCCGTAGACACTCACGGTCCAATTGTCGTTGATCGAGTAGTCACCGCCGCCGTAGCCGATCCAAGGCGAGTTGACCGGGCCGCCATAGAAGGTAACGAAATTGTCGTTCAGGTTACTGGAAACCGGTTGGCTCATTGCATGCAGTCGACCACCTTGCAGGGTGAGGCCCTGGATGCTGCTGTTCTCAACGGTCACGCCGCGGAAGCTTTCTGGCAGGAGGCGCGAGTCGCCCGCTGCGACGACCGGCGTCGATGGGAATACATCACCCACTTTCACCACGGTATCGAACAAGCGGATTTTGGCCGCTCCGCCAACCTTGGTGTATTCATCACGCGCCTCACCCTTGTTATCAACGGGCAGCACGTCGAAGGAGCTACGGCCGCCGTTGCGACCGTCGCCGGTATCAAGCTTGAGGCCGATCATTGCAAAGGCATCAACACCAAAACCGACGGTACCCTGGGTAAAACCAGAGTTGAATTTGGAAATGAGCGCGTGCGCCCAGGCTTCGGAGTAGCCGTTGGTGTTGCCCTTACCACTGTTGTAAGTGGGAGCCGAACTGTCGCGATTATCACGATTGAAGTAGAAGTTGCGGTTGAGCACTGTAAGGCTGCTGCCCTCAATGAAACCTTCTGGTTTGTCTTCAGCTTGAGCAGAAATTGCATAGCTTCCAGACAGCGCAGAAACTGCCGCCAAATACAGTGGTACTTTGATTTTCATCTGATGCTCCTTTGATTTACGGCAGTTTTTATTATGTGTACCGACGCGGGTGTCTTTATATGTTCTGACCCGGCGGCGCGCCTATGAAGAGCGCCGAGCTCATATTTGCAGGCCGAAGATAACGGGAGGGTGATAGGATAATTACAATTTCGTCATCTACAGGTTATCCGGGTGCCTAGCACCGTGTGTTAGCCATCTCTCTCGGTTGTAATCAAATCCTGGGTTCGACTGAATTTCTCAGTGTTTACGGGCATTACCCACTTTTCTTACGAAATTGTAATTTTCTAGTCACCCCTCTGATAGCTACCGCTCTTTAGAGTGCCATCACCTAATCCAGTGGGGCTTGGCAGCTGTTTCGGCGTTCTCGCCAAGCTTTATCGAACTTTGTGCACGAGGACCATTAAAGTGCCCCGGTATATCCGCAATGTCTTTCCTAAGACCTCAATCTCACCCTGGAAGATAGCCGCACTCTGTGCGGTCATCTCCGGGCTGATGGCACCTGCTGCATTTGCCCAAAGCATCAGCTTGCCTCAAGCGCTTTCGACGGCGATGGATGCCAACCCTGACATGGCCGCCGCCCGTCAGGAGATTGGGATCGCAGATGGGGCACGCAAGCAGGCAGGGCTTATCCCCAACCCAACAATCTCGTACGACGTAGAAGACACCCGTCGCAGCACTAGCCAGACAACTGTGACGCTCAGCCAGACCCTGGAGCTGGGCGGAAAGCGGGGCGCACGTGTTGACGTCGCCACCTATGGCCAGACTGCTGCACAGCTGGAGTTGGACCGTCGAGTGAACGCTCTGCGCGCCGAGGTCGTTCAAGCCTTCTACGCAGCATTGCGAGCGCAGACTGGCCTAGATCTAGCCAAGCAATCTCTGGAGCTGACTGAGCGTGGTCTGCGCATTGTCGACGGCCGCGTTCGCGCAGGTAAATCCTCCCCAGTAGAGGCTACTCGTGCTCAAGTACAGTTGGCCGAAGCCAAGCTGCAGGTCAGACGCGCCGAAACGGAGAAAGCGACCGCTTACCAGCAGCTAGCTCAAATTACGGGGAGCTCGGTCACAGTATTCGATCGCCTGGATTCGCCGACCCTCTCCCCAGGTTTGCCTCCGGACGCTGAAGAGCTGTTGTCGAGGCTCGATCAAACTGCGGAAATGCGTCAGGCCGTGGTGCAGATCGACAAAAGCGATGCGTCCCTCGGCTCAGAGAAAGCTCAGCGAATCCCAGACCTCACTGTAAGCGTGGGTAGCCAGTACGACCGCTCCGTACGTGAACGGGTCTACACTGTAGGACTGTCCATGCCATTGCCGCTGTTTGATCGTAATCAGGGCAACATTCTTTCCGCTTCTCGACGCGCAGATCAAGCCCGAGACCAGCGCAACGCAGTTGAGCTGAGGCTGCGTAGCGAAACCCAAACCGCAGTAAACCAGTGGGCGACCGCCATGCAGGAGGTCGAGTCCTACGACAAGACCATTCTGCCGTCCGCACAGCAGGCTGTGGAGACCGCAACTCGCGGTTTCGAGATGGGCAAATTCGGCTTCATCGAAGTGCTGGATGCCCAGCGCACCTTGATCGTCGCTCGTGGCCAATACCTCGATTCGTTGGCAACAGCGACCAATGCGCGTGCGCAGGTGGAAAGGGTTTATGGCGATGTCGGTTCGACTGCCGGCGTTCGTTGAACGGGCCAGAAATTTTCTTCGGCGCTCGGCATAACACGTCGGTGCCTATGATCAGCAGGAGTAGCAATGGATAACAAACGCAAGATCGCCCTCGCGGTCGCCGCTGTGGCAGCCCTTGGATTTGGCAGCCTTGCCTGGAACAACAGTTCCGGAGAGCAGGCCGCCAGTACCGTCGAGCACGGCGCTAACGATGGCCATGGCGATGAGAAGACGACCGCATCAGCCGCCAAAGAGGAGGGTGATGAGGGTCATGGTGCAGAAGGCCATAGCGAAGAGGGTGGTGAGGAAGAGGGCAAGCTGACCCTGAGCGCTGAACAGATCAAGGCAGCTGGGGTAGTCCTGGAGTCTGCGGCCCCCCGTGACCTCGGCACCGTTGTGACTTTCCCGGGGGAGATTCGTTTCGACGAAGACCGGACTGCACATGTTGTCCCTCGGGTCCCTGGCGTTGTTGAAAGTGTCCAGGCCGACTTGGGCGAAGCCGTTAAGAAAGGCCAAGTCCTCGCAGTGATTGCCAGCCAACAGATTTCTGACCTGCGCAGCGAACAACAAGCCGCACAGCGACGCGTAGAGCTGGCCCGCGTTACCTTCGACCGTGAGAAGCAACTGTGGCAGGACAAGATCTCCGCCGAGCAGGATTACCTGCAGGCACGCCAAGCGCTGCAAGAAGCAGAGATATCTCTGGCCAATGCCAAGCAGAAGGTCGGTGCCATCGGCGCTTCGGTCAATTCCGTAGGCGGCAATCGTTACGAGCTTCGGGCACCCTTTGACGCCGTGGTGGTAGAGAAGCACCTGACCATGGGTGAAGTCGTCAGCGAGGCGACTAACGCTTTCATCTTGTCCGACCTGAATCAGGTGTGGGCCACCTTCGCTGTCCCTCCCACTGAACTGGGCAAGGTGGTGACGGGCCGTGCGGTAAAAGTTTCATCGCCCGACATGAACGTCGAGGTCGACGGCAAGGTGGGTTATGTAGGCAGCCTGCTGGGTGAGCAAAACCGTGCAGCGACCGTTCGCGTTACCTTGACCAACCCTGACGGCGCCTGGCGTCCAGGTCTGTTCGTGAACATCGCCGTCACTTCTCAGACCGATCGAGTGGCTGTGGCCGTTCCTGAAGGCGCCGTGCAGACCGTTGAAGACAAACCCTCGGTATTTGTGCGCACCAGGGAAGGCTTTGACACTCGGCCGGTAAAAACGGGCCGCCGTGACAATGGATACGTGGAAATCATCGACGGCATCCAAGCCGGCGCCCAAGTAGCAGCCAGTGGCAGCTTTACACTCAAGTCTGAGCTCGGCAAAGCGTCTGCCGAACACGGTCACTGATGCGAACTGACAGGATGATTTCTCATGTTTGAACGTATCATCAGATTCGCCATTGAGCAGCGCATCGTTGTAATGATCGCTGTTCTGATCATGGCCGGCATCGGTATCTACAGCTATCAGAAGCTGCCCATCGATGCGGTACCCGACATCACTAACGTCCAGGTGCAGATCAACGCTGCTGCGCCTGGCTATTCGCCATTGGAAACTGAACAGCGGATCACGTTTCCAGTTGAAACGGCCATGGCCGGTCTCCCGGGCCTTCAACAGACCCGTTCCTTGTCTCGCTCTGGCCTGTCTCAGGTCACCGTGATCTTCAAGGATGGCACTGACATCTTCTTTGCCCGCCAGTTGATCAACGAGCGGCTGCAAGTTGCGAAGGAGCAGTTGCCAGAGGGCGTTGAGGCTGTCATGGGTCCGGTATCCACTGGGCTTGGTGAAATTTTCTTGTGGACCGTTGAAGCTGAGGATGGTGCGGTCAAGGAAGACGGTACACCGTACACCCCAACCGACCTGCGTGTGATCCAGGACTGGATCATCAAGCCGCAGCTGCGGAACGTCCCAGGTGTGGCCGAGATCAACACCATCGGTGGTTACGCCAAGCAGTTCCTGGTCGCGCCGGATCCGAAGCGCCTAGCTACATACAAACTGACCCTCAATGATCTGGTCGCAGCGTTGGAAAGCAACAACGCCAACGTCGGCGCCGGTTACATCGAGCGTAATGGTGAGCAGCTCCTCATCCGTGCGCCAGGGCAGGTCGGTAACATCGAAGACATCGCCAACATTGTGATCACCAGTGTCGATGGCGCACCGATTCGAATCAGCAACGTCGCTGACGTTAGCATTGGCAAAGAGCTCCGGACGGGGGCTGCCACCGAGAACGGTCGCGAAGTCGTACTCGGCACCGTGTTCATGCTGATCGGTGAAAATAGCCGTACCGTGTCTCAGGCTGTTGCCGCCAAACTGGCTGACATCAACCGTACCCTTCCAGAAGGTGTGGTTGCCGTGACGGTCTACGACCGCACCAACCTGGTTGAAAAAGCTATTGCAACTGTGAAGAAGAACTTGGTGGAAGGCGCGATTCTAGTAATCGCCATTTTGTTCCTGTTCCTCGGTAACATCCGTGCTGCACTCATCACCGCGATGGTGATCCCGTTGTCCATGCTGTTCACCTTCACCGGTATGTTCAACAACAAGGTCAGCGCCAACCTAATGAGCTTAGGCGCACTCGACTTCGGAATCATCGTCGACGGTGCCGTGGTAATTGTAGAAAACGCGATCCGTCGACTGGCTCATGCGCAACACAAGCATGGCCGTATGCTCACCAAAGCTGAGCGCTTCCATGAGGTCTTCGCTGCTGCGGGTGAAGCTCGCCGGCCACTGATCTTCGGTCAGTTGATCATCATGGTGGTGTACCTGCCGATCTTCGCCCTGACCGGCGTCGAGGGCAAAATGTTCCACCCCATGGCCTTCACCGTTGTGATGGCGCTGCTGGGTGCAATGATCCTCTCCGTCACCTTCGTTCCGGCAGCCATCGCCATGTTCGTCACTGGCAAGGTCAAGGAAGAGGAAGGCGTGGTGATGCGCACTGCGCGGCTGCGTTATGAGCCGATTTTGAAGTGGGTCCTTGGGCATCGGAACATCGCGTTCTCGGCCGCTGTAGTCCTGGTCGTGCTCAGTGGTGTGCTTGCAAGTCGTATGGGTAGCGAGTTCATTCCAAGCCTCAGTGAAGGTGACTTTGCGATGCAGGCCATGCGCGTGCCAGGTACGAGCCTGACCCAATCCGTAGAAATGCAGCAACGCCTTGAAAAGGCTGTGATTGAGCAGGTCCCGGAAGTAGAGCGGATGTTTGCGCGCTCGGGTACAGCCGAAATCGCATCCGACCCGATGCCGCCTAACGCCTCCGACGCCTACATCATGCTCAAGCCTCAGGATCAGTGGCCCGACCCTAAGAAGCCTCGCGATGAGCTGATTGCTGAAGTGCAGAAAGCCGCAGCCGGTGTCCCAGGCAGCAACTATGAGCTGTCCCAGCCCATCCAGTTGCGTTTCAACGAGCTGATCTCGGGCGTACGGAGTGACGTCGCAGTGAAGGTGTTCGGCGATGACATGGACGTGCTCAACAACACGGCCAACAAGATCGCTGCAGCGCTCAAAGCGGTACCGGGCTCTTCGGAGGTCAAGGTTGAACAGACCACCGGCCTGCCGGTGCTGACCATCAACATCGACCGCGAGAAAGCCGCACGCTACGGCCTGAACATCGCGGATGTACAGAACTCGATCGCCATCGCTGTCGGCGGTCGTACGGCCGGCACGTTGTATGAAGGCGACCGTCGCTTCGACATGGTGGTGCGCCTGCCTGAGACCGTACGTACCGACGTAGCAGGTATGTCCAGCCTTCTGATCCCTGTACCGGCCAATGCATCTCAAGGTGCCAATCAGATCGGCTTCATCCCGCTGTCGCAGGTCGCTAACCTGGACCTGCAGCTGGGTCCGAACCAGATCAGCCGCGAGAACGGCAAGCGTCTGGTGATCGTCAGCGCCAACGTCCGGGGCCGCGACCTGGGGTCGTTCGTTCAAGAGGCAACCGCTTCGCTGGATGCCAAGGTGCAGATTCCTGCTGGTTACTGGACCACCTGGGGTGGCCAGTTCGAGCAGCTCCAATCGGCGGCCAAGCGTCTGCAGATCGTGGTTCCGGTGGCCTTGCTGCTGGTCATGACCCTGCTGTTCCTGATGTTCAACAACCTGAAAGACGGCATGCTGGTGTTCACCGGTATTCCATTCGCACTCACCGGTGGCGTCGTGGCGCTGTGGCTGCGGGACATCCCGCTGTCGATCTCGGCTGGGGTTGGCTTCATTGCACTGTCCGGCGTCGCGGTACTGAACGGCCTGGTGATGATTGCCTTCATCCGCGGATTGCGAGAGGAGGGACGAACGCTTAGGCAGGCCGTCGACGAAGGCGCGTTGACCCGACTGCGACCTGTGCTGATGACAGCCCTGGTGGCGTCCCTGGGCTTCATCCCGATGGCCTTGGCAACCGGTACCGGTGCAGAGGTTCAGCGGCCACTGGCGACAGTGGTGATTGGCGGGATCCTGTCCTCCACCGCGCTGACTTTGTTGGTGCTCCCTGCCCTGTATCAATGGGCACACCGCAAGGATGAAGACGGTGATGAGGCCGAAGTGGTTAGCTGATAGCCACTAAAGAGAAGCCCACAACACACGTTGTGGGCTTTTTTGTTTTATATGAGCCAGATGCACTTACCTTTCAAAATTGTAAGTTTCTCGTCATGCCAGTGATGCCTATGCGTTGCTAAAGTTACGCCCGAGAAGATTTGAATTTGAGAGGTTATTATGAAAAAGCTAATTATTGCTGCTGCACTTGTTGTTTTCTCGATGGCTTCGCAGGCCAACACTTTCTCAGAAAGCAAGCAGCTGCAATATATCAACGACCACCAGACCGCTGTGGCGAAGTATGCCGAGAAAAATGGCAAGCCGATGCCGGAAATTCAAGATTACAAATACGGCATGAAAATCGATGTGGCGAAATTCGTGCGCCAATCTCAAGACCCCCGCACCTGCCAGGTCTACCCACGGTTGATGAGCTTCGAGGACTCCCAGGGTACGCTCAAAACGGTTCGCTACTCCATGTACTCGCAATGCATCAACAATAAGTAGTGAGCGCTTTGAATAGAATAATTAATGAATTCATAAATGCCAGGCAGAGCCTGGCATTTTTTATTTCCCCTGCGTGCCTTGTTAAGAGCGTCACTCTTAATGATCAGCCCTCGGGCAAGCCGTGAAATAGATTTCAGCTAATCAATAGCGATACCCCAGAAGGTACGAGTTATGAAAAGTTTGCTTGAACGCCCCGACGACCAAGCGGGGCACGAAGGCCACAGCCATGAGCATGGGGGCATCTTCGGCATGAACACCGAGTTGGTCTTCGCACTGATCTGTGGTGCGCTGCTCGGTGCCGGAGTTCTGGCCGGAAAGCTCGGGCTGATCGACAGGCTGCCGCTAGTTCTGTACGTATCTGCCTACGTGTTCGGTGGATGGTTCACCACCAAGGAGGCGATCAGCAATATCCGCCAGAAGCGCTTCGAAATCGACACGCTGATGCTGCTCGCCGCAGCGGGGGCCGCGAGCATTGGCGCCTGGGCAGAAGGTGCACTGCTGTTGTTCCTGTTCAGCCTGGGGCATTCACTGGAAAGCTATGCGATGGGCAGAGCCAAGAAAGCCATCGAGGCACTTTCCAAGCTCGCCCCTGCCACCGCCATCGTGCGGAGCACAAACGGCACGAAGGAGTTGCCTGTAGAACTCCTCGTGCCTGGCGACATTGTCATCGTACGCCCCAATGACCGTTTGCCGGCCGATGGCTTTGTGGTCGTAGGCTCTTCAAGCATCAACCAGGCTCCCGTGACTGGTGAGAGCGTCCCGGTGGACAAGCAACCAGTCGCTGATGCCGCTCTTGCCCGCAGCAAGCCGGATGCCGTGGATGCTGTGTCGAAAGTCTTCGCCGGCACCATCAATGGCGAAACCCTGATTGAGGTCGAAGTAACGCGTCGCTCCACGGAAAGCACCCTGGCGCGGGTCATCAAAATGGTCAGTGAAGCCGAGGTCAGAAAGTCGCCGACTCAACGCTTCACAGACCGTTTCCAAAGGGTGTTCGTCCCCTTGGTCCTGCTTCTGGTGGTAGGGCTGATGTGTGCTGGCATTTTCATCGATGAGCCATTCCGTGATTCGTTCTACCGTGCCATGGCGGTCTTGGTCGCAGCCAGCCCGTGTGCGCTTGCGATTGCTACACCCAGCGCCATTCTTTCCGGCATCGCCAGGGCTGCCAGAGGCGGGGTACTGATCAAGGGCGGTGCTCCGCTCGAAGAACTCGGTTCTTTGAATGCCATGGCCTTCGACAAAACCGGCACCCTGACCGAGGGGCGTCCCCGCATCACCGATGTGATACCGCTAGCCGGTACCCAGGTTCCGGACCTGCTGGCCGTCGCTATCGCAGTGGAGTCTATGAGCGACCACCCACTCGCCGCAGCTATCGTGCGCGACGGCGAGGAGATGATTGGTAGCAGGGGCAAATACCAGGCCAGGAACCTGAAAAACCTGGTTGGCCGCGGCGTACGCGCTGAGCTGGATGATCAGTTCGTCTGGATTGGCAAAGTCGAGATGTTCGGTGCCGACGCCATTCCGGCCCTTAGCAAAGCCGCCCTAGAGGCAGCAGAGCGCCTGCGCCAGTCGGGCCGCACTACCATGGTGGTGCGCCGTGCTGACAAGGATCTGGGGGTGATCGGCTTGTTGGACACCCCCCGAGAAGGAGCGAAAGAGGCACTCCAGAAACTCAGGGAAATGGGCATCGACCGCATGATCATGATTTCCGGGGACCACAACCGCGTCGCCGAAGCAGTGGGCAGGCAAGTCGGCCTGGACGAAGCGTGGGGAGATCTGATGCCAGACGACAAGGTACAGGCGATCAAGAACCTTCGCCTCAGCTCCCAAGTCGCCATGGTGGGCGACGGCGTGAATGATGCGCCTGCCATGGCCCATTCGAGCGTAGGCATCGCAATGGGGGCGGCAGGCTCCGATGTCGCCTTGGAAACGGCCGATATCGCGCTGATGGCAGACGACATCCGGCAGCTTCCCTTTGCGGTCGGCCTCAGTCGTCACACCCGCTCGATCATTCGCCAGAACCTGTTCGTCAGCCTCGGAATCGTGGCCATCCTGGTTCCCTCCACCATCATGGGCTTGAGCATCGGCGCTGCCGTTGCCATTCATGAGGGTTCCACGCTCCTTGTCGTGTTCAATGCCCTTCGCCTGTTGGCTTATCGTAAAGACGCCTGATCATTGAACGAAGCGCACAAAAAAGCCGGGAGTGCACTGAGCGCTCCCGGCTTTTTTGTGTCACCTGATTGGGGAATCAGAACACGTATTGTAGGCGAGTGATGAAGGCGTTGCCTTTGTCGTCGCCGACAGTGTTTTCGTTGTTGTCTGTGCGCACGTTGATGTAGTTGGCACTGACTTTCACCGCCTCGTTGACGTACCAGTTCACGCCGACCGTGTGGCTCTTGGCCTTGCGTTCATCGGATTGGTCCGCGGTGGCAACCAGATTGCCATCCTCGACCTTGATATCGTCGAAGCGGTAGAAAACTTCCCAGGCGCCCAGATCTTTGTTCTGTGGCTTGATGGTGTCGAATTTCGCGCCGTCGAGCTTATAAATTCGCGGTTCGCCGGTCAGCGTGTACGCCATCTGTGCGTAGTAACCCGAAGCCTTCATGTCATTGGCGGACTGATCAGCCTTCAGCTTGCGGCGAAGGTACTCAGCTTGAACGGAGAATGGACCCGTGGCCCAGGCGCCTTCAACGCCCCAGACCGAATCGTTGTCCCAAAGGCCTTCTTGCGCAGCAGCACCACCGAACAGCATGCGATTGCCGTTGGTTCCCGCATCGCCGCCGCCGTTGGTGTCTACACCGCGAACGCCCAGGCGCGAGCGTATACGGGTGTCGACGGCGCTGTCCTTGAGGTCGCGATAGGCATACTGGGCACCGACATGCAGGACATTACCGTCAGAGTGCAGCGGTGCGAAAACACCACGCACGTTGTAGCGCTTGGTGCTGTCACCGTCGGAGTCGTTGTTGGTTTCGCTGAAAACGCTACCCGACAGGTAGGCCATGTCAGCGATGGTGCTGGTCGCCTGAACACCCATGCCGGCGTTGTCGTTGATCCAGTCGGCTACGTCGTAGGAGAGGTTTCGCTCCATGGCAGTTGTCCACTTCGAGCTGGTTGCCTTCTCAAGACCGAAATCGGTGTAGAAGCGGCCGAAACGCAGCTGGACTGGGGCGAAGCCGGTGTACGTCAGGCTGGCCTCATCAAAGTAGCCATCGGAGTCGTTACCAGTGTTGCGGGACAGGTCATAGTTGACCTGGTATTTCCAGTCTCGGTACAGAGTGCCGCCGAACTCGATGTAGGCGCGACGGAAGTAGGCCGCATCTGCGGTATCGCCGTTCTTGGTGAAGACACCGTCGAATCGGCCATAGTCGGCCTGAACGCGACCGCCCAATTTGAAGCTGAATTCCTTGTCGGTGGTAGAAAGTTCAAGACCGCCCTTGGTTTTTAGAACTAGGTCAGCTCCGTCGGTAGTGACTGTTCCGGAAAATGCTTGCGAGGAAAATGTGCCTACTATTGCAGCGACCAACAGCTTTTCCCGCATGTTCGAAGAACGGATCATTGCTTGCCTCTCGTGTGTTAAGTGCTAGCAGCCGACAGATTGTTTCGCCCTGTGCCGGCCGTTATAGATCTTGAAGATAGGAGCAGGTCACGTTCGTCACCCGCTGTAACAAGATGCCTTTGTTCTAAGCACTCTGACTAGTTTGCAAGCAAAAATGACAGTTGTGTTGCTGGAGTGTTAAGGGGAGATTTTGTAACCTAACAAAATTGTCACCGAACAAGCCAATCCTTCTTATCAAAAAAGCTCTTTTTTATCAATCTGCGGATCTCCAATACCTGTGGGTTACGAATGCATGTCGATTTGATAACAAGATAGATATCTTTCTCCACTAGGTCATCCAGGAAACCCGGTATAGGAATGATCGGCGTTTTGCAAGGTAGTTGTCGCGTCAGCCGTGTTTTTAAGCTGCTATTTTCACTGCCGGCTGCTCCCTCTCTGGGTTGAGTGTGACGGCGCCGATAGGTTGCCAATTTCGCGTTGCACCTGACCAGCGATGAGGGTGTCTATGACGGGCTTGCTGGTACAGCACATGACGCTTGGCCAGTACTTCTTGATCCTCGCCGCGATGGCGCTGTGCCGGGGTCACGAAGCGGATGCGGCTATGGCGGTGTTCATGGTTGTACCAGCGGATAAAGTCGCGCACCCAGCTGCGTGCGGCTTCCAAATCGGCAAAGCCATCCTGCGGCCATTGCGGGCAGTATTTCAGGGTTCTAAACAGCGATTCCGAGTAGGGATTGTCATTGCTTACACGGGGTCGTCCGCGCGACGGGGTGATGCCAAGGTCGTACAGCTTGCTCAGCAGCGTCACTGATTTCATTGGCGCACCGTTATCCGAGTGCAGCACCAGGGGTTGGCCCGCGCAGCGCTCGCCGAGCACGGTACGCTGCATCAGTCCGGCCGCCCGCTCGCCGCTTTCTTGCTCGTAAACCTCCCAGCCCACGGCCTTGCGGCTGTAGATATCCTCGATCAAGTACAGGTAGTAATACTGCCCGCGCACTGGCGATGGCAGGTAGGTGATGTCCCATGACCAGACCTGATTGCTCTTCGTTGCACTGTGCGTGGTCGGTGCGGCGTGCTTGTGCGGCGCATGACTGCGACCGCGGCGATGCTGCTGATCAGCGGCTTTCAGCACGCGGTAAAAGGTCGCCTCTGAAGCCAGGTAGCGGCCTTGATCGGCCAGCCTTGGCACGATCTGACTCGGCGGCAAGCTGGCAAATGGCGGGCTGTTACAGACCTCCAGGATGGTGCGACGCTCCTCAGCACTCAGGGCATTGCTCGGGCGCGGACGTGGCGTGGTCGTACGCACATCGGCCTGTATAACCGGTGTCAGCGCCCAGCGTTGCAGGCTGCGTAACGACAGGCCGATCTCTGCGCAGGCCACCGCCTTGCGCGCGCCAGAGGCGACGGCGTGGTTAAAGCGTTCAACGAGTTGTTGCCGTTCTGGCAGCGAGGTCAAACGTCCTCGCTGTCGTTTCCCCAGAAGGCATTCATCTTTTTTCTCAGTACCAATATGGCGGCGGTTTCCGCCAGCGCCTTGTCCTTGCGCCGCAACTCGCGCTCCAGTTCGGTAATGCGTTTCTTGTCGGCACGTGCTTGATCTCGCTCTGCCTTGAGCTGCGCTTTAGCGGACATCTGGCCCGTAATGCAGGCTTGACGCCACGCGCTGATTTGCTCGGGGTACAAACCTTTGCTGCGGCAGTATTCGCTGAGCTCGATCTCGCTCAGGGTGGCCGCATGCAATACCGCTGCGAACTTGGCTTCAGCGGGCCAGTCATCGGTGTTGTTCTTGTCTCCAGGCACTACCGCGCCTCCTGCTTTGAGCTTGGTGCGCCAAGCATACAGCGTCGCTTCGGGGACACCTTCTTGGCGAGCGAGCTCAGCTACGGAGTGGTTGAGTGGCGGGAGTAACTTGTTCAGCAGGGCAGCTTTACGCTCAGGTGAATAGCTCGACATTACAGCTCTCTTTGACGCCCCCGATCTATCGTTTTGATAAATCAGCTCAGGCGACAACTAGCCTGACACCGGGGGAAGGTCACCACCTCGTAGGGATGCTGTGGCAGCGGCCGCAGCACCGGTTGATCGAGCCGCTCGAACCACTCCCGGCGGCAGCCATCGAGCTTCTTGAACGGGCGCTGGTTCAAGTCCTCCAGCAGCTTGGCAATCGCCTGGTTGAGCGCGTGCAGGCTGAAGAACTGCTGGTGGCGCAGCCGCGCCATGATCCAGCGTTCGACGACCTGTACCGCCACCTCGGCCTTGGCTTTGTCCTGCGGCTTACGCGGCCGCGCCGGCAGCATCACCGTGTCGTAATGCCGGGCGCACTCCAGCGCGGCGCGGTTCAAGCCCGGCTCGTAGCGGTCGGGATGGGCGATCAGGGCGCGCGGGTTGTCCGGCACCACCATCTCGCTGACCCCGCCAAAATAGCTGAATGCCTGACCCAGCGCGGTCAGCCAGTCCACCTGGGTTTCCCCCGGCGTGGCGCAGGCATAGGTGTAGTTCGAGGCCCCCAGCGCTGCGACGAAGATATGCGCCCGGCTGATCTCGCCGGTGGCCGGGTCGATCACCGGCAGCGTCGGGCCGGCGTAGTCGATGAACAGCTTCTCGCCGGCCCGGTGCTGTTGACGCATCGAGCGTTTGAGGGTGCTGGCGTAGCGGCGGTAGTGCTCGACGAACTGGGTATAGCGGTAGGTCGGCTGCTCGGGATGGGCGGCGACGTACTCCTCCCACAGCAGTTGCAGGGTGACGCCCTTGCGCCGCAATTCGCGGTGGATCGTGATCAGATCCGGCAGCACCCGCTCGCCGCGGGTCTGGCGAACCCTGGCAGTGGGCAACAGTGCCGCCGCCAGCGCCACCTCATCCAGCACGGCCAGCGCCGGCCACTCCATCCCGGTTTCAGCGGCTGCGGTGACGTACTTACTGACGACGCCCTTGGACAGCTGCAAGGCCCGGGCGATCTTCTCGTGAGAGAGGCCGCCCTCGAACTTGAGGCGCAGACATTCTTTGATATTACGCATGGCTACTCGCTGCGCCGCCATCCCTCTACTCCTCGAAATCGGGCGAGGGTGACGGTCGCGTCAGGTCATGCGCAACGGGGTGGAAGCGTTTCGCTAAGCCGTGACCGACGATTTCGGTAAGTCGTGACCGCCTGTTTCGGAGCAGGCTGGAAATCGGTCACGTTGATAGCGAAATGAGCGGTCACGCGTTAGCGAAATGTCCGGTCACGATCTACCGAAACAGCCGGTCACGGTGGGCCGAAATACGCAGTATTTCACCCAACTGTGGAGGAATGCCAATCCAGAGGAGCAGAGGATCATAAAGTCGGTGATTTTGCGATCGCCCATGGAGCCTGTGGTCCTCAGGCACTGATGCTTGCACACAAAAAAGCCCGTCAATTGACGGGCTTATGCATGTCTGCGCTGGTTAAGCAGCAGCCATTACAGGTTCTTTAAACTGGGCTTCGGGAAAGTGAAGGTGGAACCACGTGAAGTTCTCTTCGGTTACTTCCACGCTCGCCGAGCCCTGATGCAAGCTCATAATCGACTGAACGATGGCTAAGCCTAGACCGGTACCGCCCTCACTCCGTGCTCGGCTCTTGTCCACTCGATAGAAACGTTCAAACAAATGCGCATGGTGTTCCCTCGCGATCCCCCGGCCCGGGTTGCCGACACTCAATGTCGTACCGCTCGTACCGTGTTGCACCTTCACGTAGACCGTGCGGCCGCGTGGGCAGTAGCGAATAGCATTTGACACCAGGTTCGAGACGGCCCGTTGAATCATGAGACGATTACCGCGCACTACGTCCTCATTGCCAGAGATTTGCAGCTGGATCTCGCCTTCTTCTGCCGAAATGCTGAAGAGATCGCATACACGCTCAACCTCGTCGACCAGCGACACGGGTTCAAACTCCACCATGGATGCTGGGTGACTGACCTGAGCCAGGAACAGCATGTCGGAAACCATCCGGCTCATGCGGTCCAGCTCTTCTGTGCACGATTCCAGCACTTCCCGGTACTCTTGAAGCGATCGTTCTCTGGTCAAGGCAACCTGGGCCTTACCCATCAGGTTGGAAAGCGGTGCACGCAACTCGTGAGCAAGATCGTCAGAGAATTGAGAAAGCTGCTGCACACCGTCATCTAGGCGAGCCAGCATGATGTTAATGCCGTCAGCGAGCTCTTTAAGCTCTGAGGGCATTCCATCCGTTGGCAGGCGATGGTCCAGGCTCTCGGTGGAGATTTTCGAGGCAACTTTCAAGAACTTGGTCAGAGGTAGCAGTCCGCGGCGCACGGTCCACCAAGCGATGGCCAAGATCAATGCGAGGATGACGGGCGACATCATCAGGGCCCAGGTCAGCAATGCATCGAGCAGGGCCTCACTGGATGACTGGTCCATGGTCATGTAGACGCTGACTTCGGTTCCATCGGCTAAGCGCATGATACGAGAAGCGCTCAACAGTGGGCGGTCCTGGGTATCACGCCATTCATGCTCTTTAGGCTGCGCAGCCGGCTGGAACTTGTGCACCTCCAGATTGACCTGCTTTGAGCCTATCGAGAGCAAAGGTACCTGCTTTGTTGATGTATCGAATATGCTCACGTACAGGTTGTTATGGCCCATGACCAAATCAACTAGCTGGTGCGCATCCGCGTTGACGCCGGAGATATCGTTGATAGTGGACAGGTTGTGAGCCATGCCTGCCATCTTCACTTCTAGGTCTGCTCTGGCATTTCTTTCCAGCGCTTGACCCACCATCAAGTAGCCAAAGGTCGCGAACAGAAGCAGTAATGCTGCGCTCATCAACCCGACTTTGAACCCTAGCTTTGCAGCCAGGCTGAACGGACTCATGCGCGTTCCTCGAAAACGTACCCAACGCCACGAAGCGTATGAATGAGCTTGGTTTCAAACGGGTCATCGATCTTTGAGCGCAATCGCCGGATCGCAACATCGATGACGTTGGTGTCGCAGTCAAAATTCATGTCCCAGACCAGAGAGATGATCTGGGAACGAGTCAGCGCTTCACCCGTCCTGCTCATGAGCAGGTGCAGGAGCGCAAATTCTTTTGTGGTGAGATCGATGCGTGTGCCACCACGGAAAACTCGATGGCGCACGGAGTCGAGTTCCAGATCGGCAATCTTCAGCGAGCTCTTCTCGACGAGTTCATCGCCACGTCTCTGGAGAGAACGGATGCGAGCAAGCAGCTCGGGAAACTCGAAGGGCTTCACCAAGTAGTCATCCGCGCCGCCATCCAATCCCTTGAGCTTGTCGTTGATGCGACCACGGGCTGTGAGCATGATGATGCGGACCCGGCTGGATTTCCTGATGGTTTCCAGCAGATCCCATCCGTCGATACCTGGGAGGTTCACATCGAGGAGAACCAACGAATAGACATTGACGTTGAATAGGTGAAGGGCATCAACACCGTTGTGCACAATGTCTACGACATACCCGCTTTCGGATAGGCCCTGCTGAAGATATTCCGCAGTTTTAATTTCGTCTTCGACAACTAGAACGCGCATGACTTATCTCAAGGTGTGAAGAAGGAATTGGCCAATCCGCCAAGAGGTTTGCAGGCTGTTTAAAGGTTCGGCTGAGTGCATGGCATGCGGTAGTCGCTACCTCTGTCCATACGCCGTGGTCACCTGAGGACGCTTGAATCTTAACGCGAAGAAGCTGGCCGTGGCGAAATCCTACAAATTTGTAATGTAGCCGTAAGATTGCTGACAGTCATACCGGCATACCCTTTGAGCTTAGCGGATTCAGCGGCCTTCAGCCGGTTGAGCACTCAGTAGCTGGCATGTGAATTCGGTCGTAAAAGGCGGCATTTCTGCCAAGCCGTTCTGTTTTGCCAGGAAAATTCCTTGGGGAGCTACCAAGAGCTCGTTGCCAACCACCGATCAGTGGCATCGCAGGATGCGCTGCGCTGCGCGCGGCTATGATTTCTTGATCCGTCGAAAGTGCAGATAATTACTTTACAATCTATTACATGTCCAAATTGTAATTTCACAATCATCTTGTCGTTAGCCGCCTTTGCTAGTTTTAGTACAGCACACAGGCAGCGCTGCTTTGGAGTCGTCTCATCCGGAGCAGCATGGCGGGAGTAACGAAACCCTGCTCACGCCAATGCATTCACCTTGGAACCATACGCTCCTTTGGTAAGGTGAATTTTAGCGCCCGCCGTGGGCGCTTTTTTATTAATGGACTTCTCATGAAAACCACTAGATCTGCAATTGCCGTATTCATGCTCTTCTCTGTGCTGTCGACAGATGCTCTAAGTAGCGTGCAGATCAATGAGGATCTTGAGCAGTCTGCTCGGCAGGCTACAGAGCGCTATGCACAGAGCGTGAAGAAGCCCATGCCAGAGCTTGAAGACTACACCTATGGCATGAATCTGGACGTTGGGAAGTTGGTGTACGTGTCGCCCAACGTGCGGTACTGCGGCAACGTGAAAAGCATGATGGCCTACGAGGACTCGAAGGGCGAATTGCACATGGTTCGCTACCTGGTGAAAGGCGAGTGCGTTAATAGTCGGTGAGCGGCCACCCACTTGCTGCCCCCGGCGCTTAGCTCACAGCAACTCGATGCCAAAACGACGTAGCAGCAGAGCAAAGCCCCCAAAACTTACCATGGTGATGATGATGCTGATGATAAGCGTCGGCCAAAAGTCCAGTTTGGGCAGCAGCACCGGAAAAGTGATAAACATTGGCAGGGTTGGAAGGACGTACCAGAACGTATACCAGGCATGATTAGCTATCTTTTCCATACTCTGGTTTTCCAAGTACAGCCAGATCAGCGTCATGACCGTGACCAGAGGCAGAGCGGCAACTAGGCCACCCAGCTTGTCGCTACGTTTTGCCAGCTCTGATACTAGAATCACTATTCCGGCAGTGACTAAGTACTTCGTGATGATCCAAGCCATTGCTGAACCTCCTACGGGCACTCGAGAGAGTCTGTCGGAATCTTCCCAAGGCGCTCACGAAGTGCTCCTGCCGTTTTGACGCCTATCATTCCCGATCTTTCCTTTACGACACCACTCTCTCTGTTTGAAGAGTGGTGCGTTGACCAGGTGGTTACCAACCGATCAGTGCGACGGTAACGGCATGCTCTGGTGGAAAGCTGCGCGCTCGATCTGAATGGTGCAGTGGTGGATTTCGAACGCATCGCTGACCGCTTCCACGACGCCCGCCAGCACGGCATCTCCATCTGCTGTGTCACCCACTACTACGTGCGAAGTCATCACGTTGCTGCCGCTACTGACGGCCCAAACGTGCAAATCGTGTACATCAGTGACGCCATCAACGTTGCGGATGGTGGTCTCGATTGCCGCGACGTCAAGCCCCTTGGGACACCCTCCATGAGGATGCCCAGGCTCTCGCGAAGCAGCTGCCATGTCCGCGGCAGTACCCAGAGGCCGATTGCAACAGCGACAATCGTGTCGACCCAGGTCCAGCCAGTGAAGCGGATAATGAGAGCCGCGATGATTACGCCCAACGATCCGAGCATGTCGCTCCAAACTTCGAGGTAAGCCCCTTTGACATTGAGGCTCTCGTTGCTGGCAGATGCCAGAAGACGCATCGAAATAAGGTTGATGATCAGGCCAGCGATCGCGATCCACATCATCGCGCCAGTGGCGATCTCCGTCGGCATGAAGAAGCGTTGGTAGGCTTCGTACAAGATGTACATTGCCACCAGGAAGAGCAGGACTGCGTTGAGCGTGGAGGCCAGGATCTCCAACCGCGCATAGCCAAAGGTTCGTTTTTGATCCGCCGGCCGCTTGGCTATCTGGAGCGCAATCAGCGATATCGCCAAGGCGGCGGTGTCAGTGAACATGTGAGATGCATCCGACAGCAGCGCCAAGCTGCCGGTTATCCATGCACCGATTACTTCAGCAATCATAAAGCTGCCAGTCAGGGCCAATGCCATGACTAGCTTCTTCTGATGTCCCTCACGTACTGCTGCACTGCCATGATCATGATTCGATCACACGTATTTCTCCTTGCGCAGGGGGGTGGTCGCGTTGGCTTACCAGGGTGGCCAGGCGCTAAGGCGTGGCTTGGCCGCACTGGCTGCAGAATTTCGCTCCTGACGTCAGCGAGGAGCCGCAGGCCTTGCAGCCACTCGATAGTGGTGTTCCGCAGTTTAGACAAAAGCGCGCAGATGGGCGTTAGCGGTCCGGCACTGCCTGCAAGGCTGCAGATCAGTGATTGGGGCTTGGGATATTGCCCGCCCACTGTCAATTACCCGGTCATTGCCGTCGCAGCTCTGCTGCTGGTCATAGCGGTCATGCCGATCGCTCCCGTGCCCACCACTGTGGTGCTTACCACCGCCGTGGTTTCCCCGGCCGTGGTGGCCGCCCAAGATGTTCTTGAAAAAGCTCATGGTGTTCGTCCCTCATTGATAAGTGACATAAGCACGGGCAAAAGTTAAGGAAGTGTTCTGCTCGCGAGAAAGACTTCTAAATTGAAGTAAAAGTTCAAAATGAGCGTACGACAAAACAAGCCCATTTTGTTTATGAAATTTAATTTAATTCGCTGGTGGCACTAACCACACAGCAGTCGAACGTGTCCGATTTTTTATCATAGCCTGGTCGATCACAATCAAAAAAGCCATTGCTGCGATTCTGACAGCATTGTAATCACGAGGTCATCGTGTCGTTATCGTGTTCCGGAAATAATGCGCCTAGCGAGAGTTTACTTCTCATTCAATTCTTTTGCCTCAAACATCCTAAGCGCCCTTAAGCCATAGGGCTCGGGGTCTCTGGCGCTCCGCACGCCCACCTTCGCACAGTATCTGTCGATGGTTTGCCTGGTAGCTACCGAGGATTCCATAGCCATGCGTCATGGATCAGCAGCCTCCTAGAGTTTGATAATGACACCTTCGAAATCCATTGTTCACACCCTGTTCAGTAGATTGATCTTTGCTATTCGCAGTACTCGACAAAAAGGCATCAGCACCAATCTGCTCATCGGGCTGGTAACTCTTTGGTTGTTGCTATTTACGAACGCTGAGCTTTGGCGTGTTCTTACGCGGCTGATTTTCAATGCCGATGAAGTTAATTGGCTGCTCGCGAGTAGCCTGCCAGTTGTTGTGTTGCTTGGGTGTTTACCATACTCAGTCTGCTGTCATGGGCACGGCTCGCCAAACCGCTACTGTGCCTGATCCTGATCAGTGCGGCTTTCGCCAGCTACTTCATGAATGCTTACGGCATCGTCATTGATTACACCATGTTCACCAACGTCGTGGAGACCGACGTCAGTGAGGTCTCCGAGCTACTGAACTGGAAGCTCGGCCTCTGGTGGCAATGGTAGGGGGATTGCCCGTTTACCTGATCAGTCAGGTGCCGCTCCGACGTAAGCCCTGGATCAAAGCGTTGGCCAGTAGACTCATTGTCCTTTCGCTTGCCCTAGTCACCCTTGCCGGCATTGTGCTGAGCCAATACCAGTCTTATGCGTCCTTGCTGCGCAACAACCGGGAGATTCGGCTCATTCTGGTTCCCACCAACCTGTTTGCGGCCAGTCATGGCTACCTGAAACGTCAGTTGGCCACGCCGAAAGAACTGACCACCATCGGTACCGATGCAGTAGTGAAAAGGCAGGGAGCAGCTCGCAAACCCAAGCTGCTGGTGCTGGCAGTGGGGGAGACAGCACGCTCTGCCAACTTCTCCCTCAATGGCTACTCCCGTGATACGAATCCGGAACTGAAAAAACGCAATGTCATAAGCTTCTCAAATGTGAGTTCCTGCGGCACCGCCACCGCGGTATCACTGCCGTGCATGTTCCTGGACGTCGGCAAGGATGAGTACAAGGACGGCTTGGCCAAGAGCCGAGAAGGGCTACTCGATGTGCTTCAGCGCGCAGGCATCAGCGTAATGTGGACTGACAACAATTCGGGCTGTAAAGGGGTCTGTGACCGGGTGCCTAACCACAAGGCTACCCAACATGCGGATGCTCAGCTGTGCACCAGCGACGAGTGCAAGGACGGGGTGCTGCTCTCGGAAATGGAGGACTTCATCAACCGTCAGGAAGGCGATGCTGTCCTGGTGCTCCACTACAAAGGCAGCCACGGCCCAGCCTACTACAAGCGATATCCCTCGCAGTTCAAGAAATTCGAGCCGGTCTGCGAGACCAATGAGCTCGACAAATGTAAGCAGCAGGAGGTGATCAATGCCTACGACAACTCGATCCTCTACACCGACTACGTAACGGCCGGGCTGATCGACATCCTGGCTGCGAACACCAAATTCGACACTGCGCTCATGTACGTCTCGGATCATGGGGAGTCACTGGGAGAGGGTGGCCTCTACCTACATGGGCTGCCCTATGCGATGGCCCCGGACGAGCAAACCAAGGTGCCAATGGTGCTCTGGATGTCTGACTCTATCGCGAAGAGCGAACGGCTGAATATGGGCTGCTTGAAAGCCCAGACAAACTCGCCATTGAGCCATGACAACCTGTTCCACACGGTGCTCGGGATGATGAGCGTCCAGACATCCTCGTATCGCTCAGCCCTAGACTTCACTGCCCCTTGCAAGCCCTTGGCCGGAAGCACGTACTCCGGCCTCTGAATGCTCGAAGTGCGATTGAAATACTCGCTCGTATCAGCTGCAATATTCAATTGGAGAGCAGAAAAGTCAGTTGAATCTGGTTGCCCAGGTTTTGCTCGCTGTGAATGTCGACCTTGCCACCGCAGTGTTCCACGATCCGTTTGTACCGCGAGCGATGCGCCTGCAGTGTACGTTCAAGCAATTCGGGCCAATCAAGCGCATTGACCAGTGTTGAGACCTAGGCTGGCATCTCGGTTGCTGCCGTTCTAGTCATGGGTAACCTGGGTCGCAGCAGGTGGCGACTGAGCGTAATCGACCTATGAAGCGGCCGGTCGACAACGACCGCTGTGGGTCGAAAGCTGCCTTAGGGCTGGGCGTCTGCATCACTAATTGGCTTTAGCACTATGCTCCCGCCTATCAGCTGTATGCTCAGGGAATCACCGATTTTGAGACCCATGCGTTCGAGGATATCGTCCGGGAGGTCAGTGATGACATCCCCAGTACCATCACCTGGTTCTTGGCATTTCAAGGTTGTCCGCACGGATTCATTCATAAGGGGCGGCTCCTTATGAGCTGATGGGGAAGCCTCCATCCTACGCCCACTTGCCCCTACTGGCAGCATTCGACCCACTGCGAAGGCTGGATGTTGGAGCCAGCACCGGCAAGCTCTGCTTTCGCAAGTATGAAGGAGTTTAGTGATAATCCTGCTTCCGGCTGGCGGCGATGGCGCTGACAACTCAGCTTAGGGCCGTGTCTGCTTGAGGTCGAAAGCTGCCTTAGGGCTGGGCGTCTGCATCACTAATTGGCTTTAGCACTATGCTCCCGCCTATCAGCTGTATGCTCAGGGAATCACCGATTTTGAGACCCATGCGTTCGAGGATATCGTCCGGGAGGTCAGTGATGACATCCCCAGTACCATCACCTGGTTCTTGGCATTTCAAGGTTGTCCGCACGGATTCATTCATAAGGGGCGGCTCCTTATGAGCTGATGGGGAAGCCTCCATCCTACGCCCACTTGCCCCCTACTGGCAGCATTCGACCCACTGCGAAGGCTGGATGTTGGAGCCAGCACCGGCAAGCTCTGCTTTCGCAAGTATGAAGGAGTTTAGTGATAATCCTGCTTCCGGCTGGCGGCGATGGCGCTGACAACTCAGCTTAGGGCCGTGTCTGCTTGAGGTCGCAAGCAGCCAGTCGCTAATGACCGCGCTATCGAACCACTGAGCACCATCCGAGACAGAGCTTTGTTTACCGCGGAGCGTGAGCCCGTTCGCTCGAATACCTTCCTAACAAAGGGGCTTCCCCTTAGGCATACGCTTGATGCGGTTCGAGTTAGATCCTGCGATAGACACAGCTAATCCTATGTCAGACGAGATGTAGACAGGTCCTCTGGCATGGAACCCAACGGCGTTAAGTGTAGACACCGTGTTCAATTCGTCCTAGGAGTGTCACAACTTGCTGGTAGCCCGATCGAGTCACCAAGGTGCTGCAAGGTGACTGATGCCTTAGCCCGATTGCTGGCTTGTACAGCCATTGCGCGGCAAGCACTCGACTGCCAAGCACCAGCGTTGCCAGATGCACGATTTCTTCGCACCTGCCCTTGAAGCTTCGGTGGTCGATGCTCCAGCACCCCTGCGGCGAGCATGGGCACAGCGCTAATATCTGAGGATCCTTCATTTGCAAACCTCAAAGGTGAAAGCCTATCTCTCAACCGGCAATTCGGCCAACAGGTTCCATTCCTTTGCCGGCATGTGCTGCTATGTCGAGAAACCTTCCTTGCGTCTGTACCCGCCTTCGCAAAAGCCTTCGGGCGTCGTCTTCATTTTCCGACTTTATACGCCACTTATCAGTCTTTACCTTCCGTCGGCCCTTCATTGCCTCTCCTCTTCCACGTAGGTAGCGCCCAAGATCAAACCAGCCGCAGGGTCAGATCGCGCAGACTTTGGTTGCATCCGATCGGACATCTCAGTCCATGCTGAAGGGGGACAGGCGCCCCTCCTCATCGGTCCGATGGCGTCACGCTTAGCTCCTCACGAACGCGCTCAATGATTGAATCCAGAGTGGCATCCTTGTCCATAAAAAGGTAGCACTGGGTCAAGATCGTCAAAGGATGAACATTCATGACAGAGGCGAGCCCATGCACCATTTCGAGGGTAGGGCCCTTTCCTCCGGCTTCCAGTTGACTAAGGTAGGTTTGGCTACTGTGGCCGCCGAACTCTTCTTGGCTGAGGCTACGAGATTTCCTCAGCAACCTCATGGCCTTACCAAATGCCTGTTTCAGCTCCATTTTTTCATTCCTACAAAAGGAATGATGAAGCCGTCTTGAACGCCATACATCCATTAACTATTGTTAATATTTTGAGGGTTTTTCGATGTTCAAGACCTATAGCCATGCCGAACTCAGCCCAGCCGGTATTTTCGGCGAGCCCGCCAGCCGTCACTGGAAATTTATTGAGCTGGAGCTGCACCACCCATGGTTTTACGTGGAGCTTGTGCGCGATTACGGTGACGACATCGTGGGCAGCATGCTGATGATCCCCACGGTACCGATCCTACAGCAGATGCTTTCGGAGCTTGATGACCGCTCATGGCTCGCGCAAGCACATCTGATGTCACCTGGTCACATGAGAGGCGGTAACGACTGGGTGATGGAACCGCTTCAGGAAGTGAGCATTGCTGAAGACGCGTCAGGAACAGAAGAGGGCTATATCTATAAGGTAGTAGGCGGGGCTTGTTACAGCATTCATCACTCAACTCAGCGAGATAACCTCAAGGTCACTGAAATTATTTTTTTGGCTGAGCGCGATCTACGCGTGAGTGGATGATTAAAGTAGCTTACGCATTTAATTTATCGTTACGGCTTTTAGAAGGCAAATAGACTATTCTAGAGTAATTATCTTGGTTTTTACTATTGAATTAGCTGCAATCAGTGCTATCTTTATGGAGGCGAGTTTCAGATGTTGTCATCCTAAACTGTTTAATCTCCTGCCAGTAAGCTTAGGACTTTCTCCACCCAGCGATCAACTGGTTGTCAGTGAGCCTAGGCTGGCCCAGGTGTATTTTGGGGAGAGGCTTGCGCTACCCAGTGCAGTATGAGCATAGGCCTTCAGGTTATGAATTTTTCAAGACTAACGAACGGCTCATCAACAGTAACTGGCTTCAATAGAAAATATTTTTAGTTACTCTGCGACGATTGATCCTATGGATTTTTTCAGGTGTACGAGGAGTCTTGTTAGGCCAAGTGACGGCTTCATGCTGTGGTGTCATCCGAATCACCGCCTCGTAGGTACCGACCCTACCACCGTTCTTCCGATAGACTGTCAATGCTTCTTTTGTCAGCAGAGCTTGCAGGGACCACCAGTGATCGGACGCCTTAATGTAATTAGTAATTTCGGGATCTATCCAGCCTGCTAGCCAAGATATTTGGTTTGCGAGCAAACGGAGGCTGTTTACCGTTTGGCGTGGCCGGCGAGGTATAAAGCCCAGATTGCCATAGGAGTCAAACTCCGGCGTTCTCCAGATCTGATCGTGATGGCCAATCCTATTTCGAACATCTCGTACTTGGCTAAGTAGGTTGGCCAGTCTATCGACAAACGCCGCATCATCGTATGGCGTCGTAGCAAGGTCAGGGGCGTTTGGAAATGCTATTGATAAAACGCTAGCCTGCATGCCAGCAGGGTGCGATTTATGCTTCAAGCCTTTGATAATCGTTTCCCAGAATCCAAAGGGGACCTTCGCGACAATGTCGTCAACAGTTGCATTCCCTTTTCCTTTCTTCTTTGCGATCTTCCCTACCGCGCCGAGTACATCCTCGTGGGTGTATCGTGTGGATCTGGGGTTGTTGCCCCTTGCTCGGTCATTATTGGCCAAGCCCTGACTGCATGGCCAGCTGATGCGCTTAACATCCGTTGTGCTTAGCCTGTAGGTGACTTCCATCCCCGCTCTGAGCAATGATGCGGAATGGTCGTAGACGAGAGGAAGAACATGGACGAAAGGATCTTGCAGCTAATCGGTGATGCTCAGTTCGAGCGTTGCCTTTATGAAGCTGCGATGTTTAATCTCGAAGACCGCAGGAACAGGCTTCGCTTTCATAACTTCGCCTTTGCTATGCGCGAGCTGGTGGGTCACACGCTGAAGCGCCTGGCTCCAGACGCCGAGGTCAAAAAGTGCATATGGTGGCAGCAGAAGGCAGAAGGCGTTGTCCCGGAGGTAACGCGAGTCGAGCGGTGTGTGTATGCAACGCAGGGCGGGCTTTCCAACCACTACGTGCGAACAAAGCTCCGGTTGGACTTCGCTCAGGAGTTTGAGGAGCTTCGAGATGCCGTAGTCCGTTTGAACGGGTACGTCCACATCACACCAGAAGTTTTCCTCATGGAGGAGGACGACATCGAGCACCTCGCAGTAGAAACAATCGAAGCCGTGGCCGGACTGATGGCCTGCATCCAAGAGTGCAGAGCCGCCGTCGGGGATCGTTTATCGCATGCGATCAATGATGCGACGGTCCAGCAGATTGTTGGGGAAAGTTTGGACGCTGTAGATGAGCTAGCCTCGCACTATTCCCTTGAAGAAATCTATGTGGAATCGCATGAGGTTACCAGTATTACCTCAGAGACTGTACACATCAGGGTAAGCGGTAGCATAGGGGTAACACTGCAGTGGGGATCTAACTCTGATCTCAGAAGAGGCGATGGAGCCGAATTGGATGAGTCGTTCGATTACACCTGCGAATTGACCTGCGAAGCGGCAAATCCAAATCCTGAGGCGCTAGAGTTCGTCGAATGTTGGCGCTGATGGAAAATTGACCCACCGGGGATGCGGACAAAAACTTGGACTGGTTATGCCGCGAAGCCCAGGCTTTCACGATACTCAATGGGACTGAGCGCGCCGAGGGAAATCTTTATACGTTTTTCGTTGTACCAGCGAATGTATGAATCCAAGGCCTGAATGAACTGCTCGATGCTCGTTGACTGCCAGTTGCGAGGATAGAACAGCTCCGTTTTCAGTCGGCCGAAGAAACCTTCACAAGCCGCGTTGTCAGGTGAGCAGCCTTTGCGCGACATCGAACGAATCAGCTTCGCATCAGCGATGCGCGATAACCAGCCGGGCCAGCGGTAGTGAGCGCCACGATCGGAGTGAACAACAGGCCGTTTATCGTTGCTGACCACCGTTTCGACAGCGGCATCCAGCATCGTGTTCACAAGCTCGGCATCGGGACGCGTGCCGATCGACCAACTGATGACCTTCCCATCGAAGCAGTCGATCATGGGGGACAGGTACACCTTGCCGGCCGGGATCTGGAACTCCGAGATGTCGGTCAGCCATTTCTCATTCGGAGCTAGGGCCGTGAAGTCGCGGTTGAGGAGGTTTTCCGGCGCCGGACTGATCTCCCCGAGGTAGGAACCGTATCGACGCCGTTTCGGCTTGGCGACGACTAGGCACTCCTCCTTCATCAAGCGCTGCACCACCTTCTCTGAAAGGCGCACACGCTGCCTGCTCAACGAAGCTTGCATCCGACGGTAGCCATAGCAACGATGATTGCGCTCGAATATGTCCGCCATGGCACGACGCACTTCGGTGTACTTTTCCGCGACCTGCATTCGGGCTCGATGATAGAAATAGGAGCTTCGGGCCAAGCTCAGTGCTTCAAGCAGCTCTGACAAGGAGTATGTCTGCCTCAGGGCATCAGCCAGCAATGTCTTCTCCCGATTGGTCAGGACTTGCCGGTTGATGCCCGTCTCTTTTTTTATGAGTTCATTCGCCCTCATCAACAGGTCATGTTCAAGCTGCAAACGGCGAACATTGAGCTGGAGAGATTCGAGTTGCCGCTGCAACTCCTCTCGTTCCGGTGACCATGAGGGTTCAAGCCGACACTTCATGGATGGGGATACCTCTGGGCCGAGTAGCTGGTTTTTCCAGTTGTACAAGGTCGGCCTGCACACGCCCAGCTTTTGAGCCAGGGCTTTCGCAC
The DNA here is from genome assembly GCF_049847425.1 of Pseudomonas sp. GWSMS-1. Taxonomy (NCBI): domain Bacteria; kingdom Pseudomonadati; phylum Pseudomonadota; class Gammaproteobacteria; order Pseudomonadales; family Pseudomonadaceae; genus Pseudomonas; species Pseudomonas sp. GWSMS-1. The sequence goes on from NZ_JBMHHV010000001.1 coordinate 53,608, forward strand.
TTTCTTTTCGCGTGCACAGCGCGATGACGGCTGCCTGCTTCACCGCTGGCGGCCGGGCTAACCCGTCTGATCGACCGACAATACGCGTATGCAACTCGGGGTGCATTTCGTAAATCCAGGCACGCAACGAATCCCGCGCGGGGTAGCCCAACGCCTTGATGGTAGCGGCGATGTTGCGACCGTATTCGAGATAGTGCCCGACAGCCTTTTCCCTTTGGGCCAGTGAGTACTTCGACTTCGAGTTCTCGTAGCCACGCGGCAGGTCGAGGCATCGCTCATACTCTGCGTGCCAGCTCTTCAAAGAGTTCTTCGTCGGGTAGCCCAACTGACGAATAGTTGCCCCGGTTCGCTTGCCCAGTTTGATGTAGAGCTTGACCGCTCGGATACGGTCTTCGTATGAGTACATGAACTACCTCCAGGTAGTCCAAGATTTCCGCCGCATCCCCACCCTGCCGATTGAAATTTGACCCAGGGCGGATTGCTGATTTTGTTACCAGCAACTGTGGATAAGTCTACCAGCGCAGCTGCTGTTGCCCCCACTCCTTCGCTAGCCCAGTTCAGTTGTTTAAGACCTGCCACACGCAGCCATGTAGCAGGCCGTCGTCGCCATGAAATCAGAACGGCTCATCGTCCTCCGGTTCTTGGCCGCCCTTACGCTTTCGCTCCCGTGATTTGATCTTGGCCTGGGCCGCCAAGCTACTGTGTTGCAGGCGATAGGACTCGTTACCGGTTTCGACGATGTGGCAGTGGTGGGTCAGCCGATCCAGCAGGGCGGTGGTCATCTTGGCGTCGCCGAACACGCTCGACCATTCGGCGAAGCTCAGGTTGGTGGTGATCACCACGCTGGTGTGTTCGTACAGCTTGGACAGCAGGTGAAACAGCAACGCACCGCCAGCCTGGCTGAACGGCAGATAACCCAGTTCGTCGAGGATGACCAGATCCATGCGCAGCAGTGCCTGGGCGATCCGCCCGGCTTTGCCGTCGTGTTTTTCGCGCTCCAGCAGATTGACCAGATCGACCGTGGAGTAGAAGCGCACGCGCTTACCGTGCCGGGTGATGCCGGACACGGCCAGCGCGGTGGCTAGGTGGGTTTTACCGGTGCCTGGCCCACCGATCAGCACCACGTTCTGCGCGGTGTCGGTAAAGCTCAGATTGGCCAGCTCGCTGATCAAGCGAGCGTCGGCGCTGGAGGCGCTGAAATCGAAGCTGGCCAGATCGCGGTGCATCGGCAGCTTGGCCATGTTCATCTGGTGGCTCACCGAGCGCATGGCGCGATCTGTGTGCTCTTGTTCCAGCAGGTGTTCGAGCAGCCACTTGGACGAGGCTGTGTTCGACTCACCCTGTGCAGTTAACTCCGCCCAGGCCGTGGCCATGCCGTGCAGGCGCAGCTCCTTGAGTTCCGCCATCAAATCACGCATGACCGACCTCCTCGGCCTGGCCACGCAGGCGGTCGTAGCGCGCCGTGTTAGCGACGGGGGCTTCCTTGAGCGACAAGTGGGTTTCGACGCTGGGTGGTGGTTCGGATGCTGTCAGCCGTGCCACGACATTGAGGATGTGTTCGGCGCTCAGGCTGCCGCTCTCCAGTACCAGCTCAACGGCTACCAGCACGGCATCGAGTCCGGCGACCGGTACGGCAGCCAGGACTTGCGCCATGATCCGGTCACCGCCGGCATGACGCCCCAGACCGTGCTTAAGCTGACGCAGCGGCGCTGGCAGATCAGTAAAGGGCGCTCCGTTGCGCAGCGCGCCGGGCTTGCGCTCAATCAGCGGGATGTAGTGCTGCCAGTCGTAGCTGACCTGTTCGCGATCCAGCAAGCGCGCATGGCTGGCAATCAGCGCATCATCGGCCACCACCTCGATGCGGGTCGGATACAAACGGCTGCTGACCCACTTACCCGCGTACTCACACGGCACCGAGTAACGGTTGCGCCCGACACTGACCAGGCAGGTGCTGGAGACCCGCGCAGGCCGCTCGACGTAACCGTCGAAGGCCGCGGGCATAGGCATCAGTTCGGCGCGCTCCAACTCCAGTACCTCGGCCACACTGAGCCCGCTGTATTGAGGGTGCGTCAGCTCGTTCCAAAGCGCGCGGCAGCGCTGGCCCAGCCAGGCATTGAGTTCCTCGAAGGAGTGAAACTGGCAGTCCTGGGCGTCTAGCCAGATACGCCTGCGGCTGTCTTGCACGTTCTTTTCAACGATGCCCTTTTCCCAACCAGCGGCGACGTTGCAGAAGTCCGGATCGAACAGGTAATGCGCGCACATCACCGCAAAGCGCGCATTCACCGCCCGGCCTTTGCCCTTATTGACCTTGTCGACGGCGGTCTTCATGTTGTCGTAGATGCCCCGGCGCGGCACGCCGCCCAAGGAGCCGAACGAGCGTGTATGGGCGTCAAATAACATCTCATGGCCCTGGCTCGGATACGCCACAAGCCAGAACGCACGGCTGGCACACAGCTTCAGATGTGCCACCTGCATACGCCGGTAAATGCCGCCGACCAGCAAGCCTTCCTCGCTCCAGTCAAACTGAAACGCCTCGCCAAGAGCAAAGGTCAGCGGCACAAAGGCCTGCGACGCCTTGCCCTGTCCCCCTCGCCAGGCACGGATAAACGCGGTGAGCTGGCTGTAGCCACCGTCATAACCTTCGGCTTTGATTTGCGCCAACAGCGCCTTGGCACTGCGCCGCTGTTGCTTGGGCCGCAGCGAATCGGCTTTTAGCGCCTGCTCCAGCGTGGCGTGAAAAGGGCTGAGTTTGTTGAAGATCGCGCGGCGTTGGTAGACCGGCGGCTTGGCCTCAGGTGCTCTGACCCACTTGCGAATCGTGTTGCGCGCCAACCCGGTGCGCTTGGCTATCTCATGCAGCGACAGCTTGTCGCGGAAATACATCCGGCGAATTTTGCCCATCATTTCCATACTGATCACCCTGTGTTCTCCTGCTCAAAAATTGAGCAGAAGCAGTTGAACACCTGGGTCAGTTTTCAGTCGGCAGAACAGCCTCTACTGGGTCAGTTTTCGGTCAGCGGCAACAAATCATCACCTCATTCAATTTCATGCCGACCATAAAGATCAGGAAAAAGGCGATTACCGAAAGAATGAAACCAACGTGACGCCACATCATGGTGTCACGGATGTCACGCTTACCGTCCCACTCCTCACTCAAGCAAAACGGGCAGCAACTGGATACCGGCTTACCACCACCGAACCACCAGCCATACTGCCAGCCCACAAAAAGCCCGCGCGACCGCAGAACAGTAGGAACCATCATCTTCCCGCAGCACTGGCACTGAACCTTGTTGTCCGACATGACAACCTCCTTCATATCTGATCTGTCATGGGTAAATGATCCCACAGGTCTGACAGAACCCAAACCCAACGAAAAAGCCCCAACCGGGGGAGAAGGGGCTTTCATGGGGTATCGCCTTTCCTGGTTGGGGCTATTCACCGCACCAGGGGCAAGCAACCGGAGACAGAGTGAGATGGACGTGGCTTTGCCCGCACGACGCGCAAGGCTTCAGCTCGATCTCCTGCGCCCTCAACGCTGACGCTAGCCCGTATGCGTTGCTGCTGCTGAGGCTGTCGACATTGCTGATGCCCAAGGCAGTAGTGATCTTCTTGTACTGCTCATGAGCAACGACGACACCTCGCCCGTTCACACTGCGCATCGCGTCAGCTGCAAGCATCACATAGCAACAGACAAAGACCAGGCTATGGATTGGCAAATCCGTGACAGTGGCCTTCGCCTGCTTGATCCGGCCAGCAGATGACTGGCACATGACGCGCTCGCGAAACAGGCGACGCTTGATGCAGTCAACGGCCCCATCAGCGAGCCCAGTATGCAGGGCTACCAGGCGGGTCTGAATCCGTGCCTTTAGCATCACGGCGGCAATGTCTTCGACCTTCATCAGCTGCCGGTCGAATTCTGCGATCTGGCCGAGGCCTCGGTTGTTCCGATTGAGCCACGAGTAGTCCGCAGTGAGGATCTTTGCTACGTCCCTGAGCATTGAATCTGGGCTTTCAGGGTCGAGCTGCAACTTCGAGAGATCAGCGCGGATCTCCAAAGCGAAACCGCCCTTGCCCACGAGATCGATTCGCTCATCGAAGTCACCAGACCAGAAAACTTGAAAGGCCTCCTCGTCGAATCCGATACCGATAAGCGGATGGAAATTGTTCTTCTCCGAGTAGGTGCAAGCCTCCATCATCATGCTGTTCCGGTAGATGGTGGTTTCAAAGAAGCGGTCGTCATAGCCCTTTGACTTACCTACTGACAGGGTTCGGTAATAGACCCTGAACACGCTCACCGGGAGATTATCGAGTGCTTCGAGCTTCTTCTTGCTCAGGGTCGATATCTGAACGATTTTCCCCTCACCCCTGTGCGTCGCATGGACGGTTCGTGAGCCGTCAGCTGTAGATAGCAGCTCGCGAAGTGAAATCTGAGACAGCGCCTTATTGATCCTTCTCACGTTAAGCCTCACTTGCCAGGCGCTTCAGCGAGCGCCAAATCGTCATAACCTGGTGAGCATATTTCCGTGCATCCTGCTCGCGCTTCGGATTCCGCGTGTGATAGCCGCGATGGCCAGATGGATGTCCATGCGGTTTGCTGCTATTGCCTCACAGAGGATTTCAGCCCCTACGCGGACGTTGACCTCGGGATTCAGTAACTCCACTGGCTGCTCTACCCGCGAGCCATTCCAGCGGTAGTTGATTTGCATCATGCCGATATCGGTCAGCTTGTCCTCGGCAATGAACTCACCGAGAGCGCGCCGCGCCTCCTCCAAGGTGGAAGGGAAATACGCACCTCTTGGCTGATTTCTCAGTGCCAGCGGCTGCGGTGCCACCATGCCCTTACTGACCAACGACTTCGACTCCTGAAGCGCGATGGAGTAGAGCAGCAGAGGGTCCGGCTTACAGTGCGACGCCTGCGACGCCTTCTCCCATAGGGTGCCCTTCAGAGAAAATGCGTCGGCATCACCCGCGCTCAGGGGCAGACAAACTGCCACCCCCAAATTCAGCATCCACTTATGAATTAGCACTTGTTATCCACCCCGGAGCCTTACGAGACTTCACTTCACGATCAACACTATCAGCGACTTCCGGAATCCCAAGCGCGACAGTTTCCGATGAAGGCGCAACCGTTTGAACCTGATTTGCTGGCTGCCGCATTTGGGCAAGCATCATCGCAGCAAGGGCAATTAGCCGCTTCCCGCGATACTCTTTATCGACAGCCTCCAAGTGATCCAGAAGCTCCTGATGAGCCGGTGTGACGCGAATTTGAAGTCTCATTTTCTCGTAATCCCTTACAACTTATTGGGCGATTGCAATGCGCCAGAAACCCTCGGCATTACTACTCACACTATTCTTCGGTTTCAGGACTTGCGCCTCGGGAAACTCCTGGCGGGCAAAACGCTCGTAAATACTTGCACCACCACCGCCCAGAACAACACAGTCAACTGCTCGGCCTTTAAGAAAGCGCAACCCTTGCTTAATTTCCGTCATAACGGCTGGGATGATTCGGCTCGCTGCTTTTTCCATGTATTCAGCGATCTGAATCTTCTTACCATAAAGCATGATTGTTTCTTTCCCGGACTGAAGTGCGTGCTCAATCTTTTCAACACCCGTAATGCCGCCGTAGTCTTTGGCGATTTCTTCATTGCAGGCCTCCAGCAATACAGACATTGCTTTGAGGCTGCTATTGCTGGAAGTTGCAACCAGCTCGCGATGATCAAAAAGCACCCAGTCAACACTAAAGAAGCCTGGATCAATAATCAGAACCACGGACTCTTCAACCATTTCCGCATGTTCGCCGCCGCAATAAATCTCGGTTAGCGTCCCAATTGGCTGAGCCACCACCTCAACACTCTTCACCTCGATAGAGCGCTTTGCAGATATCTGGTGAGTGCCCACCATCCGAGCCTTGAGGCTATCGACATAGCTCTTGTCACGGGCCTGAGAAACCGGGAGACCAGTCACGAGACGGTCAATCACGTCATCCTCACCAGCAGCGAGCAACAGCGAACCTTTGAACAGGGCCTTGTATGCAGCGCTGGCTGTGTAGTCCTCGTGCAACTCACGACCACCCTGAGCGCGACCTGGTGCAGCGAAGGCAACCCACTGCTCACCATCAACATCTACAACGACTTCGCCCTCACGAAGCCCGGCATCGCCCGGAAAGCTATTGAGCGGAGTAGCTTGTGCCGGTCGAATGACGACATCACAGGCATCCACATCCGACGTTCCGTGCGCGCTGATCACGTTGCTGTAGCCGATATCGAGGCCAACGAAGGTTCCCATAGACAATCTCCAGTCCATTTGCACACTGCCGCCTACACCGGATGGGTGTCAGATGACGACGACAGGGGCTGTAATCAAAGAATTCATGCGCCTTCACCGCTAAAAATCGGCAAAACGACACAAGGCGGTCACAGGATGACGACGCGGAGTGATTATTAAGGGCTGGCGGGGATGTGTGACGCTGAATCAGGACGGAATCCGCACAGATTAAACTCCAATTTGAGGCTGCTTATAGCCATCCTTCGCCCAACCAGGAAAAGGAGCCTCGAATGCAGAACAGTTTTGACCCCACGACAACCATTGAAGGCCTAGACGAGGCGTACAACGCCCTAATGGACGCCGCGCGCATTCTGCGGGATGCCTTCTTTATAGAGGCCAAGGCTCAGCTTGATGGAAGCCTTACACACGTCCCTATCGTCATTTCCATCAGGAAGAACCCTGGAAACTCGACATCGATCAACTGGTCACGAATGCTCGTGAGCAAGGGTTCATCCAAGGGAGCAGCCAAACCATTTCCGCGCGTAATACCCCGCAAGGCTGGCAAGGGAAACCGCGTCTATCACTACCCGGTCGACCAGTTCCGGTTCCTGACACCAAACCTAAGGCGTCTGGTTCTGGGCTATGAAGCTAGGCTGGCTGCAATCCGCGAGCACTCAAGCGCCTTGCTTGAAGAGCGTCGCCGCATTCTTGCCCTTGCCGCCAAGATCGATACCGTCCTTGATCAGTGCGCAGACATCAAGACTCGGTTAATCCCCTAGAAGGCCCGTGGCACTAGGCTGTGCGCCTATCCAGGAACCCGGTTTTGTGACTGTGTGAGCCTATCCTGGTCACGTTTCTCAAAATTGAGGTCGTGTGAGTCTATCCAGCCCTAGTGGCACTAAGCTGCGCGCCTATCCGGCAACCCGATTTTGTGACTGTGTGAGCCTATCCTGGTCACGCTTCCAAAATTGGAGGTCGTGTGAGCCTATCAAGCCCTAGTGGCACTAGGCTGCGCGCCTATCCTGCAACCGATTTTGTGACTGTGTGAGCCTATCCTGGTCACGCTTCCAAAATTGGAGGTCGTGTGAGTCTATCAAGCCCTAGTGGCACTAGGCTGCGCGCCTATCCGGCAACCCGATTTTGTGACTGTGTGAGCCTATCCTGGTCACGTTTTCAAAATTAGAGGTCGTGTGAGCCTATCAAGCCCTAGTGGCACTAGGCTGCGCGCCTATCCTGAAGGACAGAATTTTCACCCTATCAACACTGGATATTTTTAAATATAGACGCGCAAGGCTCTAGCACGGGGCTTTCAGCGGTTTTTTTGAACCTATGTCAATTGATCGACGATTCACATAGTTAGTAATGGGGAAAGGCATTTTCCGAAACTGTGTCGCGCAGCGTATGTGTGGCTGAGTTGAGGGGAGTGGGCGGTCCCGAGGTCATGGCCAAGACGACTTGGGTATGCGGGGGATTCAGGGAGAATACTCGGCATGGAGAACTGGCAGCGCGAAGGTTCAGTCGGGGGAGAAAACACCCCTTGCAAATTTGCGGATTGATTGGCCTGAGGTGATGGATCTCGGCATGGAGTTGAGATGGGACTGATCGAGCTACTGGTGATGCAGATAGGAATTTTGCTGCTGGCACTTCTGCTGAGCTGGATGACGTACCGGATGATCCGGAGCGTGCTTCGCGAGGCAGCGGAGGACTGGAGGGCGATCCTGGAGCAACTGGGGAAGGTGGACAGAAATGATCTTCGGTAGATTCGTCGACCTTGGGGTCTGGACTGGCGCGATAGAGTCGCTGGTCTTCACCCTTGGGATTTGCTGCTGCTGGCCTGCCTCATACGACTGGCGGCGAAGGTTGCGCTGTACGCGGTTCGCGCGGGTGTGCGACTGAAGGGGATGTGCAAGGTCAAGGGTTCGGCCATCAAGTGACTGGTGTTGATTTGGAGTTCAAGGAAATCGAGGGAGGCCGGCTGTGGCCCCCGGTGGTGGATGCGGGTGTTGTGAGCGGCTACGCCAGGGTTGGCAGCGGCCAGCGTGTGGAGCTGTTCGAGGTGAGCGATGCAGGGCTTTCCGGGCCAGGGATCTGCTACCTGTGGTCTGACCTTGATGGCATCTCGATCAGCGATGGCCTGATCCAGATTCACAGCGATAAGTACCTGTCTGGCGGCCTGCGGTTCGCGCTGGAGGGATTGAGCATCCGGGGAGCGAACGGAGTTGAAGTGAGACAACAGGATGGATACCCGGTGGCCTACTGCCTGCTGAATCGAATTACCTACGAGCAACAGAAGCTGGTAGATGAATTCGATGTTGGGTTTTGACCTCCGTGTCGCGAAGCGAAGTTTGGCTTGCCTTGGGATTTGGCTTCTATCAGGCATTGTGCGACTGAGCCATCTAGCCAGGGTGTGAGTATGAGTATGGAGTCGAATAGTTTTAGTCGTGAGCGGGCGCTGGAGAAGATCAAGAAGTGTTTGGCGCTTGCTGAGTCCCCAAATCCGAACGAAGCTGAATCTGCGTTAAGGCAGGCACGAAAGCTGATGGAAAAATATCAGCTCGAAATGTCCGATGTAGATTCGTCTCGCGCGGACGAATATGTGCATCAAGTTGGTAAGGCAACCCGACAATCAGCACAGTGGGTTCGTATGCTGGGTGTAGTTGTTGCGGAGTCGATGGGCTGCATTTGTTTTTTTAGAAGCGGCACAAAGGGCCAGGCGCTGATATTTATTGGCAGTGTTGGTAGCGGCGAACTTGCGGCTTATGCGTATGACGTTTTATCGCGCCAATTGCTCTCGATGAAAAAACATTACCTTGAGAGCTTGCCGAATCACGGTAAGGCTTATAAGCGCAAAATGGGTACGCTTTACTCGGAGGGTTGGATCGCTGGAATTGGAAAGCGGGTTCAACAGTTTGCGGGTATGGACGAACAGACAGACAAAGCTGTGACTGCGTTCTGCGAGAAGCACTACCCGGACGTGAGTATTTCGGACTTCAAGCGTCGCAAAGTTAGCAGTGATGAATACGAGGCCAGTCTTGCAGGCCAAGATGACGGCGGAAAAGTTTTCCTGCATCGCCCGATGGGCCGAGAAGAGCAGGCGCTGCTTGATCTTCAGTGATTGAAAGGCTCAACCCTTGTCCCGCTTCGGCGGGATTTTTTTCCTGCGTTATCCACGGAAACTGTGGACAAGTCGGTGGGCAAATTGCTGTGGAGGTCTGGCGACAGGAGGGGGCGCGCATGGTCAAAAAACGATCAGCTCATGAATGACCTTTGACGGCCTCGGTCACCAGTGGGCCTGCTTGGGTCTGCCCCTCAATCTGAGAGAATGCGAGCTACATTCCTGCACTGGGTACCGGAGACTGAAGACATGACGCAGCGCGCGACTTACGAAGAGAACATGGCGTTTATCGATGACACGGTGAAGCGTCTGGAGCAGAACCAGGTGGGGATCGACGAGCTTGAGTCACTGGCTCGCGAATTTGCGAGCGCCCGTCAGTTCTGCCTGGAGCGGATCACCCGGATTGAATCGGTGCTTGCGCAGACCCTACAGGGCGACCAGGTGCAGGGCTGATGAGCAGCGTTGAAGCGGGTGTTGACCACCAGACCCTAAGCGGGTACTTGCCGGTGTTGAGCGCGCAATCAAGCAAGCGCTGCCTGAGCCGGAATGGCTTGTTGCAGAGCTGTCGTCGTTTACGGTTACCGGCAAGGGAGCTGTGTTCCTGGATCTGCTTGAGTCGGCAGATGGACGCGAGGTCGCCAAGGCCAAGGGGGTGATGTTCGCCAACGTGGCGCGCAGAGTGCTTGAGCAATGGCGAGCAAGCACGGGCGGAATCCCTGAGGCGGGTATGCGGGTGCTTGTGAAGGTACGCGCGGACTTCTCGGTGCAGTACGGCTTTCAGCTGCAGGTGACGCAGATTGACCCGAGCTACACCCTTGGGGAGATGCAAGCCAAACTCCAGCAGATAATTTCCACCCTGACTGCCAAGGGCTGGTACGACATGCAGCGCTCACTGGCTTCGCCGAGCGGGTTCTGGAAGGTGGCGGTGGTCTCGCCACACGAGGCGGCAGGCCTGGCTGACTTCAAGCGCGACGCGGACATCCTGTCGGAAGCTGGGGTGTGCCAGTTCGAGTATTTCTCTGCCACGTTCCAGGGAGCTGGGTGCTCGGAGAGTATTCGGGGTGCTTTGCTGCAGGTGCATGAGCGCAACCAGGAGGAGCGGTTTGACCTGGTGTGCGTGATCCGGGGCGGCGGGGCGAAAGCTGATTTGGCGTGGCTGAATGATATGCAGCTTGCGGCGTGGATCTGCCGGTTTCCGGTGCCGGTGTTCACGGGCATTGGCCATCAGGTTGATGAGTGCGTGCTCGACTTGGTGGCGCACCGCAAGTTCGACACTCCCTCGAAGGTGATTGGCTACCTCAAGTCGAGCCTGCAAGCTGAGGCGGCCGGTCTTCGTGCGCGGATGGAACAGGTGGCCAGTCGCATCTCGCGCCTGGCAGCAGATCAGTTGCCACTGCTTGAGCGTCAGGGATCTCGCTTTGGAGGGTTGAGCCAACGGTTTGTGCATGGTCAAAAGGCGGCCCAGGAGCGCGCCTGGAGCGATTTCGCCCGTTTGGCAACCCTGCGCACGTCCGAAGACACGAAAACGCTTCTAAGAGCCCCCGAGGCGTTTTCCCGTCTTGCTGGCGGACTATGTTCAGCGCAGCGAGCGAAAATTGCTCTGGTGAGCTCGCAGGTGGCTTCTCGGGCCTCATTGGTGGTGGAGCGGGTCGTGTTCGACTAGATACGGCATGCCTGGTGTACGACAAAACCAATCCACTGACGTTGCTATCGCGAGGCTTTGCCCTGGTGCGAGGTGTAGATGGCGAGATAATCAGCAGTGCCCAGCAGGCTCGCGACGCCCTCAAGCTCGATCTGGCCTTCGCGATGGCCATGTCATTGCTGCAGTTGAGAGTCACTGAAAACTGAGCAGCCGAGCTGAGCACTGAAGCTCATGTCTCGGCTGCGGCTGGAACACATCGTGGGTTGCTGAGTTCAGTGTAGTGAATGGCTCCAATGGACCGGAGTAGGTCGCTGTTCTGCGCCCCGGTAGCGCCATCTCTTACAGCATAATTCCGGGTACTCGCTGGCGATCCACAGTATGGGTTTCGGAGCGGGAACCAGCTCCTGGCAGTGCAATCCATCAGCGATCTGGATGCAACCCGGCACGATCCTCGCGGCCGACCTAACGTCGACAGACACCCCTGATTTTGTATCGGTGCGCTTGTACAACCGCTAGTGAGAATTACGAACAGAGCGAGTGCAGAGCATGGCGCGGCATGAGATGTTTCCTCTGGGTTGAGTCCGATCCGAATCATGCCACTCGGCTCGAATATCCCAAGCCGACCAATGCGAAGCCGAGCGGGCAGCGCGGATATGCAGGACAGGCTGAAGCTCGCTTCTGAAAATCTGATTAAACATCCGGATCATCCGATCCCAGTAGGCATGGCTGACTTTGTAGGTCGCGACGGTGCCCAACTCCATCAGGTAATTCTTGATGGCATATTCTCTCGGGCGGGCCTGCAGGCTGGCTCTAATCTGGCGCAAATCCATTCTGAATTGGCCGCTCACGGCTGATGGCCACTGGTACAACGTGGAGGATTTTTTCCCACGGAGAGTCCTTGATGGATATCAGCGAATTCACCCCCGGCACTACCTACCGCATGACGATCGTTCCCTACCTGGACTGTGAGCCCGGCGAGGAACGGGTCAAGGTGCTCAAGGTGCTATCGCCAGTCACAGCGGAAACTCCCGCATGGATGATGGCGAATCGGTTGAGGTTCCACCGCCGCAGGTACTGGCCGAGTGGAAGAAGTTTCTTCGCGTGCAAGACGAACACGGCGATGTTCGCCTCCAGACCCCTACGCTGGTTGTCCGGGCCGAAGCGGTCACTCGCGCATGATCGAGGCAGATAAATCCCACTCAATTGCGGGCAGGGTGAGCACGCTTGTGCGGCGATGGCGTCTCTGCAGGGATCAGCCCTATGGTTTATTGCCTGGATAGTCGCCGCTGGCTTCATTGGGGCCTTGACCGCGAGAGCGATGGGCAAAAAGCGCAAGGCTGTGCGAGAGGCGATCTATGCCCTGTGCGTGCTGGTGGGGATGGTTCTTGCGGTGTTGCACTACCTGGGCAAACTGCCGATGTAGGGCTGAGGGTTGCGCGGGGCCAGGAGAATGGCCAGCCCCGCGCTCTTGGTATGGGAGTGATCCCAGTCTTGGTAGACCTGAGAGGAACTTTAGTCTCGGGTCGAAGTAGAAATCAGGGACTGTAAAGTCCTAGTCGAAGGCCAGTGTATAGGCCGCTCCAGTCGGAGCCATTAAACGTCGATATCGAGACCGCGCAGCAAGTTTGGGTTCTTCTGGATGATGACTCCCAGAATTTTGGTTGTGGCTTCCAATTGAGCACGGGTCTGTTCGAGCAAAGGGCCACAAACTGAATGCCTTCAGCGAAGCCAGCAGCCTTTACTGCTTGAGCGCCGCCCTGAAGAGCCACGTTCCTGTTGCGGGCAGCCCCACCCGAACACCACTTGCCTGTCTTGGGGTTGAAGGTTTTGCCGGTCCAACCGGCGTCGAAGTCAGCTTGGTTTTTCATGTCATGTACTCACATTGGTTTTCCTAAACCTGCGCTGGAGTGGCAGGCCAGGCTAAGCCTAGAGCATGGGAGAGAGTGTGCCAAACCTTGGGTCTACTCCGGCGATGCCTCAGGCTTGACCACAAGCACCCCGTTGCGGGTATTCCAGCGATCAATATCTTCTGGGATATCAAGGTTCAGCAGCGGCAACTGAGCCCCCTTGCAATTCTTCGTTTGGCAGCGGCATGTGGGTTGAACTTACGCTGGCTGACGGTGAGCGGCTGACCGCAGAACGGGCAGGGCTCAAGATGTGGGTGGCTGGCTGACATTGGATTTCCTGCCTCAGGCCGCGCCGGGATCGACGCGGACGTAATGCGCCTTTTCGGCAACATAGTGGATCGTCATGCCTTCGCCGCGCAGCTCGGCGAGGACCAACTTGAAGGGTCGCCCGGTGCCGTCGAAAGGGCGCACGGCGGCGCGGATATTGGATTTGATGTTCTCTATCTGCGGACGCAGCGAGTTGGAAATTGTCTTGTTGCCTGGGCGCATGGCCGGAACTCCGTGGTGTTGGGCGATTACTGCAGCTGCTCGATGGCGGCTTCAACTTGAACCAGCGCGTCGCGCGAGCACTTCAACTCTGGTTGGATCAACTGAAGCCCAGCAAGGTCGCGGCTCATCACCATCACGCAATTGTCGAGCGCAACACGCGCGGCATGCAGGGCCTCCAATGGGCTCGGCGCTGACTCAACCGGCTCGGGTTGGCCAAGGGCTTCTTGAGGGTGAGGTAGACGAGCGGGAAAACCAGCTCGGAGGCGACAGCGGCGTTCTTGCCGACTTTCAGCGATGCCTCTTCAGCGATGGAAACCAGCGTGGCGTGGTCGAGGGGTAGGGCGTGCATAGCGTTCTCCTTGTTGGTGAACCTATGCTCGCCCGGACGCTGAAAATCCCAAGCACAGCAACCAGTTCATGGACCAGAACAGATCCATCTGCCCCCGCCTGGAGCCGCCGAGCATTGCCACCAGGGCAGAAGGGTCATGCAGGAAAGGCTGGAGGCCGTGACGGTAAATCTGGTTGCTCATCCGCAGCATGCGGTCCCATTCCATGTGCGAGCCCTTGAAAATCTGCAGGGTGCCCAGCTGCATCAAGTAGTGGATGCCGGCAGTGGGGCTCTGATCGAGCGTGACGCGCTTGAGCGCATATTCCAGGTCGATCCCAACGAACAGATCCGCTGCCTCCTCGTCGATGTCAAACTCGCCGCCTGTATTGCAGTCGGTAACGTACTGACCGTTTTTGGTCAGAGTCAGGATTCCGCGCTGGCCGCTGCCGCCTCGATGCTGCGCAGGCCATTGAACATATCCTGATAGAACTCATCAGCGAACGGTAGGAAGGTTTCAGGGAAGCGAATATCTGCCTCGGTGAAGACCGGCAGTGCCGCGATGTCCGGTATCTCGTAACGAATGCCCTGCTCAAACACCTCAAGGAATATCCGCATGGCGGTGAAAGGCTTCTGGTAGCCGTAACGCTGCCAGAGGCAGTCGATGGCGATCAGCTGCTGCAGGCTCAGCACCTGAAAGCGCGGCTCGATGCCCAGTCGGGCGGCCTCGTCGACCTCATCGAGCTGAATGGTGAGCAGGATGCCCAGTAGCTCCCTGGTGAATTCAGGGCTGTAGCTGTTTGGAGCAATTTTTATCTCCCCGGTTTGCTCATTCACGGTGCGCGATAGCCAGCAGCGGGACGGGTCGAAGTGCCGGGCGCGGATGTAGTTGCGCAGATCGTTGAGCGGCTTGAGCCAGCTGTACTCGCCACCCTCCTTGGCGATCATGTTCTCGGCAGAAGAGTCGCGGCTCACACGAGTGCAAGTCCAGCAGCCGGTACGGCTTCCGCAGGCGGGCGCTCACTCTCGCGGCCAGCGAGGTAGACGTTGACCATGCAGTCCCCGCCATTCATGTCGCGGTACACCTCAACCAGCTGATTGAAGGGGTCGTAGCACTCGATCTTTCCGAGCGGACCATGCCGATGTAGGTGAAACATCCATCGTGGTCATCTGAGCTATCGGGCTCAACACCCAATCATGACCCCGGTATCAGCGGCCAGGTTCACTGCCGCACTGGCGCTCTCTCCACGGAGTTCATCATCCTGGCCCGCTGGGCGGACTCATCGAAACGGGTTCCGATCAGGGACACGAGTTCATCGCCTGCCAGCTTGCGGCCCAGGTCGGTTGAAATCTCGCGGGCAATTGCCTTCTTCACTCGCTCAAGCGGGGTGGCCTTCATCAGCTGCTGGCATTTGGTGTTGGCCCCCACGGACGCAATCAGTCGGCCGCCGACCATGCCCACCAGGTAATCGTTACTCAGGGAGGGAGAGGCTACCCAGACCTTGAGATCAATGCCCGTGCGAGCCCCGTATGCGCGGATTCGCTCATCTGGTGCTGGTTGTAGGCATGCACCACGGGCGACTCGACCTTGGTGTCACTGTGCATGATGTGCAGGCGAGGGCACTTGAAGCCTTCGCAGGCCAGCTCACGGACGGCAGTGAGTGCGATGTTCAGGGTGCAGGAACTGTCCTTGCCCCCGCTCCATGCGACAACCAGGTGCTTGCCGGCCATGAGTTCTTGCTTAACGGCGAAGACGGCAGCAGCGACCTTTTGCTCGAAGCTCATCTCTTCGAGGGCGACTGGCTCCCGTGCAGAGGTGGCGAGCTGGCTGGCGTCAAAGAGTTTCATGGCGGGCTCCTGGTAGTCCGGCACCTCCTTGGTGCCAGTCATTACAGGCTACGAGAGGGGCCGAGAATCCCAAGCCGGATACCGACAGGCCAGATCAACCGCGGCTAATCGAGAAAGATATTTCCGCTCAGACTGAGCAGAAAGGGCAGGGAAATGGAAGGCGGGGCCAGGGCCGGCAAATCACGGCACTCTGGCTGTGCCGATCCCGCTCAGCTGAAGCGGGACTGGGTGCGCTTAGGCCGCAAATTTGCGAAGGGAGCTGATCAGATCGCCGTCCCAGCGACAGCCCGACTTACTGGACTCGCCGTGGTAGACGTTGAAGTAATCACCTTTCTGCATGTCGTGGGGTACACAGGCCGATGCACGCACGTATGACCGGCGATGTCGTAATCGTTGTACCCGTGCTCATCCGCCACCAGCTGAGCGGATATTTTCTCCTGGATTGCACAGCCCTGTCACCATGCAGCAGGGTAGCGGCGTCCTCATGCCCCACCCCCTGATCGCGCTCAGCGTCGCGCATCGCCTCGATGCGGTCCGCATGCCAAGCGTCCGCCTCCACGATGTCAGCTTGATCCGCACTCCAGGCAGCACACATTCCACAGAACTCATCCAGGGTGAAGGCTTTGGTGCGAAACTCGCTGCCGGTGCTGATGGTGAACCAGAGGTGATTTGGCCCGGAGCTGGCCAGCTCCATGCAGTGACGGCTAAATGCCTTGCATACTCCGGCTTGGCCTCGGCGCTTTCGTTGAGCAGCGTCCAGCCTGCGACGAGGGGGATACGGGCCTCGCTGAAGCCTGCGCTTTGCAGATCCGCCACCAACCCTTCAGCGCGCTTGAGGAGTACTGGGAGAGACGCACCGTTTAACAACATGAGGGACGGAAGGTCGCCATCACCTTCGGAGGTGAGCGAGAGCCAAAGACCCTTGGGAGTGGTTGAGCAGTAGGAATTTGCATGGTCGTGTACCCGTTGAATGGAGTTGGGTTCACTGTACGGGCGCTGGGGGAAATCCCAAGAACGAGGTCTCTACCACTCAAGATTCAACAGGCCAGGCTGAACAGGTGCAACAGCAGGCTCAATCCAGCCGTACTTGCCCTAGATGGCCAACGCCGTATTCGAGAGAGATTTTCCCCTCTCCAGTTTCTCGTTGAAGCGTGTACTAGAGAGGGTGCGGGTGCGCCTGCAGCCAGGCGGCAAGTTCGAGCGAGGCCGCGCGAACCTTCAGCAGCTCGGCCATCTCGCAGGGCGGGATAAGTCGGCGGGCATGGTCATTCCTCTGGTTGGAGGACTACCCTACCGGCGAGCGAGAATGTTTTCGCATCAGCCTCGGGCAGCTGCAGCCGCATGGCGTAGGTCTTAGAAACTACGGCATCGACCTCGGCGGCGAAGGCTGCTGCTAGTGCTTCAAGCTCCTCGTCCGATCGACGTGGGTGATCGGCTTCCAGCCTGCGCGAATACTGCTCAGGACATTTTGCCCCTCGCTCTCATAGCTGGCTGGAAGGGGCACCTCAGAAAACGGAAAATAAAGCACGCTAAGGCATAGCTGACCTTGCCAGGCCTGCTTCGCCCTGTAGTGACGCGATCAACGGGCAGGAAACATTCCCCTTTCGTGCATGGCAGGCGCACACGAGTTCAGACAGCACGGTTCCATGCGCGCCAAGTCGGCCATCTTCT
>NZ_JBMHHV010000002.1:0-83705 GCF_049847425.1 Pseudomonas sp. GWSMS-1
GCTCGGCATGATCGGCCCGGCCATCGGTGTTTGCGGCCACGGTCTGGCTGCTCGGCAACTGGTGGACGGCGAACCTGATGTACGTCGGCCTGGCCTTGATGATTGGGGTGTCGATCTGGGACTTCGTGTCGCCGGCGCATCGCCGTTGCGGACCGGACGGCTGCGAACTCCCCGCCAAGCGCTTGTGAAAGACGGCTGACCGTGCGACACGGCGGCCACACGAATAAGGAACGATGGTATGAGCACTCTCAAAATCACCGGCATGACTTGCGACTCGTGCGCAGTGCATGTCAAGGACGCCCTGGAGAAAGTGCCCGGCGTGCAATCAGCGGATGTCTCCTACGCCAAGGGCAGCGCCAAGCTCGCCATTGAGGTCGGCACGTCACCCGACGCGCTGACGGCCGCTGTAGCTGGACTCGGTTATCGGGCACGCTGGCCGATGCCCCTCAGTTTCGACGCCGGGCGGATTGCTCGACAAGATGCGCGATCTGCTGGGCAGAAACGACAAGACGGGTAGCAGCGGCGCATTGCATATCGCCGTCATCGGCAGCGGCGCTGAAGGCCGTCGAGCAAGGCGCACGTGTCACGCTGATCGAGCGCGGCACCATCGGCGGCACCTGCGTCAATGTCGGTTGTGTGCCGTCCAAGATCATGATCCGCGCCGCCATATCGCCCATCTGCGCCGGGAAAGCCCGTTCGATGGCGGCATCGCCGCTACCACGCCGACCATCCAGCGCACGGCGCTGCTGGCCCAGCAGCAGGCCCGCGTCGATGAACTGCGCCACGCCAAGTACGAAGGCATCTTGGAGGGCAATCCGGCGATCACTGTGCTGCACGGCTCCGCCCGCTTTAAGGACAATCGCAACCTGATCGTGCAACTCAACGACGGCGGCGAGCGCGTGGTGGCATTCGACCGCTGCCTGATCGCCACCGGCGCGAGCCCGGCCGTGCCGCCGATTCCCGGCCTGAAAGACACTCCGTACTGGACTTCCACTGAAGCGCTGGTCAGCGAGACGATTCCTAAGCGCCTGGCCGTGATTGGCTCATCAGTGGTGGCGCTGGAGCTGGCGCAGGCGTTCGCCCGACTCGGAGCGAAGGTGACGATCCTGGCTCGCAGCACGCTGTTCTTCCGCGAAGACCCAGCTATAGGCGAAGCCGTCACGGCCGCATTCCGCATGGAGGGCATCGAGGTGAGGGAACACACCCAGGCCAGCCAGGTCGCGTATATCAATGGTGAAGGGGACGGCGAATTCGTGCTCACCACGGCGCACGGCGAACTGCGCGCCGACAAGCTGCTGGTCGCCACCGGCCGCGCGCCCAACACACGCAAGCTGGCACTGGATGCGACGGGCGTCACGCTCACCCCGCAAGGCGCTATCGTCATCGACCCCGGCATGCGTACAAGCGTGGAACACATCTACGCCGCAGGCGACTGCACCGACCGCCGCAGTTCGTCTATGTGGCGGCAGCGGCCGGCACTCGCGCCGCGATCAACATGACCGGGGTGACGCGGCCCTGAACCTGACCGCGATGCCGGCCGTGGTGTTCACCGACCCGCAAGTGGCGACCGTAGGCTACAGCGAGGCGGAAGCGCACCATGACGGCATCAAAACTGATAGTCGCACGCTAACGCTGGACAACGTGCCGCGCGCGCTCGCCAACTTCGACACGCGCGGCTTCATCAAACTGGTGGTTGAAGAAGGCAGCGGACGACTGATCGGCGTGCAGGCAGTGGCCCCGGAAGCGGGCGAACTGATCCAGACGGCCGCACTGGCGATTCGCAACCGGATGACGGTGCAGGAACTGGCCGACCAGTTGTTCCCCTACCTGACGATGGTCGAAGGGTTGAAGCTCGCGGCGCAGACCTTCAACAAGGATGTGAAGCAGCTTTCCTGCTGCGCCGGGTGAGGACAAGGAGGTGTGCGATGAGCGCCTACACGGTATCGCAACTGGCCCATAACGCTGGGGTGAGCGTACATATCGTGCGCGACTACCTGGTGCGCGGCTTGTTACGGCCGGTGGCCTGCACCACGGGCGGCTACGGCGTGTTGGGGTTTGGGGAGCAGTGGAACCAAAAACCAACGTAAGGCTTAGCTAGAGTTCACCGCTGCCGAAAATAGGGGCGGTTATCCAGACTTTGTTTTACTGAACGACTTTTCTGCACTGCTTTTCATGCGTTTGGACGGCCTGGCGTCAGTGCCTGCCAGGGTTCGACAAAAGGATGGTTTTCCCGAACTAACCAGACGCCACAAGGGTTTGCGGGCAGGCGCTGGGCTTAAGTGCGGATTCCACGCCATTCGGACACTCAGCCCACGCTGATCCGGACACCTGTTCCACGATCATTCGGACAGGCAGTCGGAGCGCAGCGACGCAGGGGTTGCATTGTTAGTCTGAGGCGCCCGGCGCCGTCAATTTCTTCACCCGCTTTCTCATCGACTCGCCCTTGAGGTTGATCCGGTAGGCGTTGTGCACCAGGCGGTCGAGGATGGCATCGGCCAGGGTTGGATCGCCGATCAGTTCGTGCCAGTTGTCCACGGCATTTGGCTGGTCACGAGGGTCGAGCGCTGGCCGTAGCGGTCGTCCAGTAGCTCCAGCATGTCGCGGCGCTGTTCGGCGGTGAACGGGGCCAGGCCCGAATGGCACTTACTTAATCGTTAACCGATTGATCTAGAGAAGAAAGGCTGCTCTTGGTCTACGGTGATAGTTGCGAACACACACCGAGCCCAAGGAGCAGCCCAGATGAATCCTAGGCGCCAAGCCGCCATCCTTCAACAGCGCCGTACGCATCACCTCGCATCCAATGCGGATGCCTATGCGTTCTTCAATCTGCTGACCGGCCCGAGCTGTTTGACCAGGTCGAATCGCTGCTGCCAGACCACAGAGAGCGTCTGTTTCCGCCGACCGAGACGCTATCCATGTTCATGGCTCAGGCTCTGAGCGCTGATCGGTCCTGCCAGAGGGCGGTCAATGAGTTGGCGGTCAAGCAGTTACGAGCAGGGTTGAAGCCATGCAGTACACACACCGGCGGCTACTGCCGTGCCGTCAGCGCTTGCCGGTGGAGATGGTTTCCAGTCTGGTACGTAACACCGGCAACTTGATCAGCAGCAACGCCGATCCGGGCAATGGATGGGGCCCCCGTTCGGTTGGTAGACGGCACGACAGTGGTGATGCCCGATACCCAGGCGAACCAGGATGCCTACCCGCAATCGCGAGGGCAAAAGCCTGGGCTTGGTTTTCCCATTTGCCGGATGGTCGGCATCGTCTGCCTTTCCAGCGGAGCCTTGCTGAATGCAGCCCTCGGGCGCTTCAGAGGCAAGGGTGGCGACGAGCAGACGCTGCTGCGTTCGATGCTCGACACCTTGAATACTGGGGATGTTTTGCTGGGGGACGCCTTCTACGCGACCTACTTTTTACTCTGTGAATTGCAGCGCAGAGGTATTGATGGCGTGTTCGAACAATATGGTGCTCGCCGACGGAGTACTGACTTCCGGCGAGGTACGCGTCTTGGCACGCGCGATCACCTAATCACCCTGGAAAAGCCTCGCAAACGGCCCGCCTGGATGAGCCAGGCCAGCTACGAGCAAGCGCCTGATCAGTTGGAGGTCCGGGAGCTGAAAGCGGGAAACAAGATCCTGGTTACGACGCTGGGCTGCGCTCGCGAAACCCCAAAGCGGCTTTGAAGGCGCTGTTCAAAGACAGGTGGCACGTCGAGCTGGACCTGCGCAATCTCAAGACCACGATGGGATTGGAGATGTTGAGCTGCAAAACGGCCGCCATGGCAGTGAAGGAGCTGTGGGTTTATCTATTGGCGCACAACTTGATCCGGCTGCTCATGGTGCAATCGGCATCAATCGCGGACTGTCTGCCACGCCAGCTGAGCTTCAAGCACACCCTGCAGCTGTGGCTTGCTTGGCGGCAATTTGATGGATCGGATATTGATGAGTGCTTCCATCAGCTTCTGATGCTCATTGCCCAACAACGCGTAGGTGGCCGGTCAGGCCGAATGGAGCCGAGAGCAGTAAAGCGAAGGCAGAAACCCTATCCATTGCTGACCGAGCCCGCCAAGCGGAGCGCAAGGAAATCAGGAAAAATGGACATCCAAGGAAGGGCGGCCGCGAAAACTGAGTGCAACACCTGACCTTTCCGGTACGGTGCTGCCCCTATGTCCTATTCCGAACTCAGCGTCGAAGAGCGCGCCATCATTCAACTCAGTCAAGCTCAAGGCTTCAGCCTGCGCGGCATTGCTCGCCTGATTGACAGGTCGCCCTCGACCATCAGCCGAGAGCTGAAGCGCAATCGAGGCAGTAGTGGTGCTTACTCGGCCCGCTGCGCCCAGCAACAGATGAACATTCGGCGCCAGGTTTGTCGCCCCAAGCGCAAGCTTGTGCCGGGCAGCGAGCGCTTCGAACTGGTGGCCCACATGCTGCGTAAGCGTTTGTCTCCCGAGCAGATTGCCGGCAAGCTGCGCAGCATGACCATACCCAACCTCAGAGATGCCTACGTCTGTCGTGAGACGATCTATAACGCGATCTATGCCTTGCCGGTCGGCGAGTTGCGCAAGGAGCTGATCGTCTGCCTGCGCCAAGGCAAGACGACGCGCCGGCCGCGCTCTGGTGGCGTGGATCGGCGCGGCCAGATCCCTGAGATGGTCAGCATTCATGTTCGCCCGCCAGAGATCGAAGACCGGCTGATGCCGGGGCATTGGGAGGGCGACCTGATCAAGGGTAAGGCCAACGCCTCGTCGGTAGGCACGTTGGTGGAGCGCACCAGTGGCTACCTGATGCTGATGAAGATGAACGACGCAACGGCGACCTCGGCGATGGAGGGCTTCAGTGCAGCGCTCAACAGCATGCCGCTGGCGATGCGCAAGAGCATGACCTACGACCAGGGCGGGAGATGGCGCGGCATGCTGAAATCACCCAGCAGACAGGGGTCGCTATTTACTTCTGCGACCCGCACAGCCCTGGCAGCGCGGTAGCAACGAAAACATCAACGGCCTGATCCGCCAGTACCTGCCCAAGGGGACTGACTTGTCGGTACACAGTCAAGAGCAATTGAATGCCATCGCCTTGGAGCTGAATATGCGCCCCGTAAACGCTTCGATTTCAAGTGCCCGATCGAAGTCATGGGCGAGGTGATGCAGGAAGCCATGGCTATGCGGCATCATGCTCCAGCTTCAAATCAATAACCGTGTTGCACTCAGCTTCTGCAACCGCCTACCCTTGTCTTACTTTATTTTTTAGGAGCGGTAAAAACCAATGGCCCACGAACATAACCATAACACCGAAGCCATAGGCGATAAGCGTTTAATCGCTGCCATTGGCGTTAATGCTGCGTTAACTCTGGCACAAGTTGTTGGAGGAATACTTTCTGGCAGCTTATCGCTTATAGCTGACGCGCTACATAATTTGAGCGATGCCGCATCACTGGTTATTGCGCTAATCGCGCGTAAGATCGGTCGCAGGCCGCCGGATGCTTTTAAAACCTTCGGCTACCGACGCAGTGAAACCATAGCGGCCTTAATCAACTTGGTCTCGTTGATTATCATCGGTCTCTACCTTATTTACGAGGCTATAGGTCGGTTATATTCCCCTCAGCCTATTGAGGGTTGGACAGTGGTCGTGGTGGCGGGAATAGCCTTGATTGTAGATATCGCCACGGCCTTGCTCACCTACACAATGTCTAAGGACAGCATGAATATAAAGGCGGCATTCCTGCATAATGTATCGGATGCACTAGCCTCCGTCGGCGTTGTTGTCGCCGGGACATTGATTCTTTTGTACGGCTGGTACTGGACGGATACTGTAGTGACATTGATGATTGCTGGTTACGTGCTCTGGCAGGGCTTTAGCATGCTGCCTAAAACCATTCACTTGTTGATGGAGGGCGCACCAGAAGGAGTTTCCATCGCCGATATAATCAACGTCATGGAGCAAGTAGACGATGTTGAGAGTGTTCACCACGTACATGTTTGGGAAATCGCGGAACATACAATTGCATTGGAAGCCCACGTTGTCATAAAGAAGGCTAGTCTGCCTGATATCGAACGAGTGAAGACCGATTTAAAACGAGTACTCCATGAGCAATTCAAAGTCAGCCACTCGACACTTGAAATGGAGCTAGACGGCAGTGTTTGTATCGACACCAGGCAGGCCGACAATCATCGCAGCGAAGCATAAGCCTGCTTTGCTTTTACCGCTGTCACCTGACAGTTAGCTCGATATCAACGGAGCGAATTCGCGTGCGTCACTCGTTGGCGCTATGCCCTTGACCTTAGAAATGCTAACGGCATGTGGCCAAAGTAGCTCGCCACGAGGAGATCAGGCTAGGTCGTGGCACCTTCAGCAGGCTGCCGCGACGAGTAAGCCCCGCCAGTCGCTACCGCCGCCGACGCTCAGAGCCAGCGGCGGACTCGTGCACGGTAGCGGGCGAATGATTCGCCGAACAGTGCTTCCAGCGCCCACTCTTCGGGTGTGATCTGGAAACGGTTCATGTAGGGGTTTGGGGAGCAATGGAACCAAAAACCAACGTAAGCTCTGAATCCCACCGTAAAGGGGCTTTCCGATCTCCAGCTCACCCGCCAGGCATTACTCTCTGATCAGTGCCTCGATGATCGGGCAGATCGTTCCGCCGTCTCCCGCATCACATTGCTGCACCAGTTCGCCTAACAGTTGCTGCATGACGACCAAGTCGGCCATCTTCTGCTCGATCAACGCGAGCTTGCGTGCAGCCCGTGCTCGCGTTTCGGCACAGGCGCACGACTCATCCAGCGTCAGCAGTCCACCGACTTCCGAGAGCGTGAAACCCAGCGCCTGAGCCCGCTTGATGAAACGCAGTCGCTTCACCATGTCCACCGGATAGCGCCGATGGCCACCCAAGGGTTTGGCTGGTTCATCCAGCAGCCCGCGTCGCTGGTAGTAGCGGATCGTCTCGACGTTCACCCCGGCGGCGTCTGCCAGCTTGCCAATGGTCAGCTCTGTGGCCATCACTTTCTCCTTGATTCCGTACTTTGGTACGGAGTTTAGAATAGCACCTAGGCAATCAGGCTCAGGAGATGGGAATGGGGATGCAACTCACCGGGAAAGGCTCGCTGGTCGCGAGTTCGCTGACCGCCATCGGTGCGTCGGTGTGCTGTGTCGGGCCACTGGTGCTGTTGGCACTCGGTGTCGGCGGTACGTGGGTGGGCGCTCTGACCATGATGGAGCCACTACGCCCCCTCTTCATCGGGTTGACTCTACTGTTCCTGGGATTGGCATTCCGCAAGCTCTACCTGGTGCCACAGGTTTGTACGCCAGGTACACCCTGCGCCGATCCGCGCACGCTCGTGCGACAGCGACTCGTGTTCTGGATCGTCAGCGTGCTGCTGCTCGGCCTATTGGCCGTGCCGTGGCTCGCCCCGCTGTTCTACTGAAGGAGATTAACCATGCGCAAACTGCTGATCGCCGTGCTTTTCGCCTTGCCCTTCGTGGCGCTGGCGGCTCCCCCGAAAACCGTCACGCTCGACGTGCAGAACATGACGTGCGGACTCTGTCCGATCACGGTCAAGAAGTCGCTGGAGAAGGTGTCCGGCGTGAGTGACGTCCAGGTCAATTTCGACCAGAAGACGGCGACCGTCACCTACGATCCCGATAAGGCCCAGCCCGAGGCACTGACTGAGGCGACCGCGAACGCGGGATACCCCTCCACAGTGCAGAAGTGAGGTCACGATGAGCGCCATTGTCCTTGAGTCCGTGCTGACTTGCCCGCGCTGCGGCTTCGCCAAGCCGGAAACCATGCCCACGGACGCCTGCCAGTTCTATTACGAGTGCAGCAACTGCAAGGCGCTGCTGCGCCCAACCCAGGGGATTGCTGCGTTTTCTGTTCGTTCGGCTCGGTGAAGTGCCCGCCGATCCAGCAGCAGCTTGGGTGTTGCTCATAGCGTTTAGGGGGATCACAGGTCGTCGTCTGGATTACGCAGTGGCCGCAGCTCGCCGCGCGCAACTTCTTCCGGTACCGCAAAGGAATACCGCCCGAGCATGTTGATGTGCTCGTAGATCAGCGGCGATAGCCGGGCCAAATCCTCTTCCAGCACTGGATAGCCGTGCTGCTTGAGCCGTTCCACGGCCGCCGTCATGTAGAGGGTGTTCCACAGCACGATGATGTTCACCACCAGGCCCAGAGCACCGAGCTGGTCTTCCTGGCCTTCGCGGTAGCGCTGGCGGAGCTCGCCGCGTTTGCCGTGGAACACGGCGCGGGCCAGGCTGTGCCGGCCTTCGCCTCGGTTCAACTGGGTCAGGGTGGCGCGGCGCTTGGACTCGTCGTCGATATAGGTCAACGTGTGCAGAGTCTTTTCGATCCGCCCGAATTCGGCCAGCGCCTGGGCCAGCCGGGTGGGTCTATCTCCCGTTTGCAGCGTGCGCATGATGCCAGTCGCCGGCACCCGGCCGAGTTTGAGCGAGCCGGCCAGGCGCAGCAGGTCGTCCCAGTGCTCGGCGATCAGGTCGAGTTTGACCGACTGGCGGGCCAGCCCGTTGAGCTTGCCGTAGTCCGCGTCCGGGCGCGTGCGCCAGAAGCGGGTACCGCCGACATCGGCCAGCCGCGGACTGAAGTGGTAGCCAAGTAGGCGGAAGAGCCCGAACACCACATCGCTGTAGGCCCCGGTGTCGGTCATGATTTGCGTCGGCTGCAACTCGGTCTGCTGTTCCAGCACGACCGCCAGCAACACCAGGCTGTCGCGCAGCGTGCCGGGCACGGTGATGGCGTTGAGGCCGGAGAATTGGTCGGAAATCAGGTTGTACCAGGTGACACCCCGGCCGGTGCCGAAATACTTCGGATTGGGGCCGGCATGCACGGTGCGCACCGGTACGACGAAGCGCATGCCATCGGCGGAGGCGACCTCGCCGCCACCCCAGACTTGGGCCAGTTCCAGTTGGCTTTGCGCTCCGACCAGGATGGCGTTAGCCGCTGACAGGGTGTCGTCGCGGATATAATTCTGGCTGACCCAGGACAGCCGGTCACGGCGCAGCGCCGGGTTGTCGGTGCGGATCAAGGGCTCCAGGCCGGTGTTGCAGGCCCCGCCCAACAGCACCGCGCAGAGGCTGGTGACCAGGTTGTCGGCGCGTGCATTGCGTTCGGAGACATGGGTGAAGGCCTCGGAAAAGCCAGTGCGGGCGGCGATTTCCAAGAGGATTTCCGGCAGATCGACACGCGGCATCAGGTCAGACACGGCCGCCCGCAGTTGCAGCAACGAGCAGGGCTCGTCCAGCTTGTCCAGCGCCCCGAGCGACAGTTCGGTCTTGCCCTCGGTGTTCTCGCTCAGTTGAATCGCCGGGTTGTCGGGCAGGCGCGCGGCTACTGCCAGCCAGGTTGCATCCAGCTCGACGGACAAGGCGTCCAGGGTGGTTTTGGCGTCGATGGTCAGGCCCAGTGACCGGCAGATGATCGGTCGCGCCGCCAGCCATTCGGCACCGTCGAGCAGGCCAAGGCGCGGGTCGGCATAGCGCCAACTGGGCGAGACGAAGACATCGCGGCGGCGCAGGGCCGTGCGCAGCGCATCGAGCGTGCAGAACACATAGGCACCCATGTCGAGGGAGCCATCTTCGCGGGTGATGTGCTTCTGCCAAGCCTTGGCCACGATCTCCTGCGGCGCGTCATCCTCTGGCTTCCGGCGCGGCAGGTTCAGTTGCAGCCACTCCAGACTAGCCGCCACGCCCTTGCCGGCCGGGCTGAAGCCGAAGCGGATGTGCTTGAGCAGGTCGGGCAGGAAGCGGCGCACGCTGCGGTAGCGCGCTTCCAATGCAAGAAAATAGACGTCATCTACCGGGCGGATCAGCGCGTTGACCTCTTCCAGGGCCTTTTCCAGGGTGGTCCTCGGCAGGTCGTTGAACAGCCGGGCGCGCACGTTGTCATCGCTGATCGAGCTGTCCAGCACGACCTTGCACGCGGCGGCGAGCGTCGCGGCCGACCGATCCAGGTCTTTCAGGCTGCGCATGCGGGCTTTCTTGTCGGCCTTCTCCGCGTTGCTGAACAGGTCGCGCAGCAAGGCCTCCAGGACTTCCAGTGCGTCGTCGTGCGCAGTCGCCTCCAGGCAGAGTGCGAAGGCCACCAGTGTCGCCATCCGCCGCGACGCCGGCAGCCGATTAATCGCGGTGACCTTGGCCGTGTTGGCGAAGCGGGCCAGGGCGGCGATACGGCTGGGAGGGATGTGCGCCGCCGCCGGCAAGGTGATGCCGATGCCGCGCACGTCATCGAGCCGGCGCAGTGCCCGAATCAACGCGGGGCCACTGACCATGACCGGGCCGGAGCGCAATTGATCCAGCCGGGAGCTGCGGTTGCCTTCGGCCACCGTCAGCAAGTCTTGCAGTTGCAATCGCTGTTCCTCAGTCACGCTGCGGCCCAGCGTAAACCAGAGGCGTTCTTCGACCCGACTGCGCAACTGGGCGATAAAGCGCTCTAGTTGAGACACACCAGGCAGGAGGACTTTCTGTGTGAACAGCCACGAGGTGGCTCGCTCAAACAGCACTCCCGGCCGGTCGGTGCCCGTCCAGCAGAGGGCATACAGCCAGCGGCTCAAGCGAAAGCCGATGCCCGGATCGGTGAAATGACGATAGCCAAAGCGGTTCTGAATATCGGTGGCATGTATCCAGCGGCGATGATCGCTATAGCGCTGGAGGCAGTCGGGGTCTGGAATCGCCAGTTGTCGGCAAAGCACCTGCAGGACTTCCACCGGCACGGCGGCGGGCTTGTCCGGCAGAACGCCAACGAAGCGGACGGTGGTCAGCAGAACGGCATAACCCAGACGGTTATGGTTACCCCGCAGCACCTGGATGGCTTCACGGTCTTCATCGCTCAGGTGGAAGTAACGTTCCAGCTCTTCACGGCTGGGCGAATCAACATAGCGGCCAAAACCGTCGCGTTGCTCTTGAGTCAGAAAACCGACCGGCATTGATCACAGCACCTCGACGCAGAACACGGCGGGCGTGACGATCCGCGTGCGTTCGATGTGCCCGCGTTGCAGCAGGCCGGCGCGGCGATCACCGGTTACCAGGTAGTCCGCATCGCCCGCCAAGGCCATGGCCAGCAAAAACGAGTCATCCGGATCATCGGCTTCGACCTCGATGGTCAGGCGCTCCAGTACCACAGCCCGTTGCAGGTTATTGATCATGGCGCCCACCTTGGCGGGCTGTAGGATGGCCTGAAGCTTGGGATAGCGGCTGGCTCGACGAATTTCATCGAGTTGCATCCGCGAGGTCACCACCTCGAAACGCGCCGCCCGCCAGGCACGGTAGATCGCATCGGGCGCGCCATGTGGCGAGATCAGGGCGCTGAACAGGATGTTGGTATCCAACACGACCCGCATCAGCGCTTACGTGCCCAGTCGAGCGCTTCGTCAACCGCGTTGGTCAATTCTGCCTCACTCAGATGGGCGTTAGCGGCCTTGGCCTGCTCAGCGCTCAGCTCCAGGATGTGTGCCCGTACCGCTTCTTCGATGAAGCGCGACAGGTCGCCCTTACGGCCGCCGCCCTGGCTGGCCAGAAACATCCGAAGCGACTGGTCGGTGTCGGCCGAGACGGCGACATTCCAGCGAATGGTATTCATAGCGTTCTCCGCTAATAGGTGTTTGTGTGTTTATACGCCAATCACAAAGGGCGATGCAATGGTTCGACAAAACGAAGGTTTTGCCGAACTCTATCGAGGAATGGCTCGGTTCGTTAAGCTCCCCGCGCTACGGTTCAAATAACTGGTACGCTTAATCAAAGTTCAACTATTACTAACGTAGTCGAGTAAACAGTACTTTTGATGAAGATCGGTTATGCGCGAGTGAGCACTCGGGATCAGAAAGCCGACCTACAAGTCGATGCCCTGAAACAGGCCGGGTGCGAACGCATCTACCAAGACATCGCCAGCGGCGCGAAAAGCGCCCGGCCGGAGTTGGACAAACTGCTGGCCAACGTGCGGCCGGGTGATGCCGTGGTGATCTGGAAGCTGGATCGCCTTGGGCGTTCCCTCAAGCACCTGGTCGAGTTGGTCGGCGAGCTGGCAGAGCGCAAGGTCGGCTTACAGAGCCTGAATGACCCCATCGACACCACCCACGCCCAAGGCCGCCTGGTGTTCAACCTGTTCGCCTCGCTGGCGGAGTTCGAGCGCGAGCTGATCCGCGAGCGGACTCAGGCGGGTCTGTCGGCCGCACGGGCGCGTGGCCGGATCGGTGGCCGTCCCAAGGGCCTGCCAGCCAAGGCTGAGGCCACCGCCATGGCGGCCGAAACCCTCTACCGCGAAGGTCGCCTGAGCGTCAGCGCGATCGGCGAGAAGCTGCACATCTCCAAGAGCACGCTGTACAGCTACCTGCGCCACCGTGGTGTCGAGATCGGCGCGTACCAGAAGAGCGCCAGGTCACGCGACCAGCAGCCTTCGGCCGCGTCGCCGGCAGAGCCGCCCGCCGCCGAGCGGGTGGCCACCGTCACCCTGCGCCTCGCGGTGGTGAATAACAGCAAGTTCGTGCGCGGCCGGAAGCGGGCCACGGAGAACATTGAGCGCTACTGCCTGGAGCCCTATGGCATGAAGCGGCTGGATGCCGGCCACTATGAGTTGACCATTCCGTATCGGAGCGACGATGAGCTGGACAAGAGCGTGCATGACCTGCTGACCGAGATCAGCCAGGAGGCCGACATGCGCAACTGTTTTGTCGAGATGGGCGCCTGGGAAGAAGACACCGAAAAGCGTTGGTAGGGCTTACGTTGGTTTTTGGTTCCATTGCTCCCCAAACCCCGTGTTCGACGATGCGGCCTTGCAACGGCTGTGCTTCGTGCGCGCGGCCTTCGAGGCGGGTATCGGCCTGGATGCCCTGGCGCGGCTGTGCCGTGCGCTCGACGCAGCGGACGGCGCACAAGCCGCAGCGCAGCTTGCCGTGCTGCGCCAGTTGGTCGAGCGGCGGCGCGCGGCGTTGGCCCATCTGGACGCGCAACTGGCCTCCATGCCAGCCGAGCGGGCGCACGAGGAGGCATTGCCGTGAACGCCCCTGACAAACTGCCGCCCGAGACGCGCCAACCCGTTTCCGGCTACCTGTGGGTGCGCTGGCCGTGTTGACCTGCCCCTGCCATCTGCCGATTCTCGCCGCCGTGCTGGCCGGGACGACCGCCGGTGCCTTCCTTGGCGAGCATTGGGGTGTTGCCGCGCTCGCGCTGACCGGCTTGTTCGTTCTGGCCGTAACGCGGCTGCTGCGCGCCTTCCGGGGCGGATCATGACGAGTTCGCAGCCCGCCGGATGGACGGCGGCCGAGTTGGCGCAGGCGGCGGCGCGCGGACAGCTTGACCTGCATTACCAGCCGCTGGTCGATCTGCGCGATCACCGGATCGCTGGCGCGGAAGCGTTGATGCGCTGGCGGCATCCGAGGCTTGGCCTGTTGCCGCCCGGCCAGTTCCTGCCGCTGGCCGAGTCGTTCGGCCTGATGCCGGAAATAGGCGCGTGGGTGCTGGGCGAGGCCTGTCGCCAGATGCACAAGTGGCAAGGACCGGCATGGCAACCGTTCCGTCTTGCCGTCAATGTGTCCGCCAGCCAGGTTGGGCCAACGTTCGACGACGAGGTAAAGCGGGTGCTGGCCGATATGGCCCTGCCCGCCGAGCTTCTGGAGATCGAACTGACCGAATCGGTCGCATTCGGCAATCCAGCCCTGTTCGCCAGTTTCGACGCCTTGCGCGCCATCGGCGTGCGCTTCGCCGCCGACGACTTCGGCACCGGCTATTCCTGCCTGCAACATCTGAAATGCTGCCCCATCACCACATTGAAAATCGACCAATCCTTTGTCGCCAGGCTCCCGGATGATGCCCGTGACCAAACTATCGTGCGGGCGGTGATGGGGTCATGCCGAGATAAGGCAAAAATTAGGACATTCGTTCTCTAAATTATTGTATTTAAACGAATATTAGAATCCCTTCTCAGCAAAGACTGCTTCGCGCCCAATCGCTTCAGCCATCCATGGAGGAAGCTTGGATCTATGCGATTTCAAGACCTGCCAATCGCTATTCGACAGGCACGTGCGCAGCTTCGCGACTGCCTCTTGGGCGTGGGGTTTGCCCAACCAGGCAAGTGCACGTACAGCGTCGCCAGCAATGGTCGCTCCGAGGGCGACCTGCCACTGTGGCGCATGTTCGATTCTCACCTGAATTTTGCCTAATTGCAGGGTTCTCGGCCGTCCGCTGGTGATAAATACTTCCTTAATCGACACCTGCTGCGTCAGCCCTAGAAGGGGTCATGCCGAGATAAAGGGAAAATTCACTCACTTCCCTCCTATCCGCATGTTTTATAAAGACTTTTCAGGACGTAACTGAGTCTTGCCGAGATAAGGCAAAATTAGGACATTCGTTCTCTAAATTATTGTATTTAAACGAGCATCAGAAGCCCTGCTCAGCAAAGACTGCTTCGCGCCCAATCGCTTCAGCCATCCATTGAGGAAGGTTTGATCTATGCGATATCAAAATCTGCCAATCGTTACTCGACAGGCACGTGCGCAGCTTGGCGACTGCCTCTGGGGCGTGGGGTTTCCCCAGCCAGGCAAGCGCACGTACAGCGTCGCCAGCAATGGTTGTTCCGAGGGCGATTTGCCAATGCGGCGCATGCTCGATTCTCACCTGAGCCTTGCCTAGCTGCAGGGTTCTCGGCCGTCCGCCGGTAACAAATACCTCCCTAATCGACACCTGTTGCGTTAGCCCTAGAAGGTTCGCTGCGCGGGCACCGCTTAACGCGATTACCTGATGGCTTTTCGAAGCTATCGCACTGATAACCTTCTCCGTCGCCGGCGCGCGTTTGCCGAAGCGCCCGGTGACCGGCGCCACATAGAGGCCGCGTGAAATCCGCATTAACTCCCCGCCCTTGGCTAATCGAGAGAATGCTTGGTCCACCGAAGCACGGTCAGCCAAGTGAAGGAATTCGTTTGGTGCAAGGATGCCTCCTTCAGGAAGAAGCCTGCTGTGTTCGATGATTGCCGCGGAAAGGGATTTCATGGATGGCTGGTTTTTGAAATATGTCAGAAACCTAGCAACAATCCTGACACTGATCAACGAACTGCGGCGCGGCAATCGGCAGTCGGAATAGGATTCGCGCCCAATCGCTACAGCCATCCAGAGAGAAAGGACGGATCAGTCGCTTGGTTGCACTCGCAGAAGAGCGTCGAACACGATTCGCAACCCGCCTGGGCGGTTAATAATTGATCAATTATCTATGTCGAGATAATTGCAGATAATTCCCGCAATCCGTGGCCGACTCGAGATCGAAAAATTGGAAAAAAGGACGAATTAGAGGGCCTGCGGAGGCTGCCAGCTAGCCGACAGGCACCGGCTCTGAATAGCCCGTCTTCACGCCCTGAGTGGCGGCGTAATGGCGGGTTTGGAAAGCCAGGACATCCTGCATCTGCTTGCTGACGTCCTCCTCCAACCCCCACTCATAGGCTAGCTTGTCGAGCTTGTAGCGAGAGACTAACTGGGTCGCCCGCGGCGAGCGTTCAGCCGGTTTCAGGTTCGACCAGCTGCTGACAAAGCCTTTTAGGCGCGCGGCTTTTTCCGTTGATACACAGGGAAAGCGACGCAGCAGGTCGACCAGATAGAGGGCTCGCAGCTTCTGTTCAGGCTTGCGCAGCTTGCCCGCCACTTCACGCTGCAGTACCGGCACGAGGTCGCGCTCTTCGTACCACAACTGTTTGGCGAGCTCCACAAGAGCATCGGACGCAACTTGGCTAAGGCGCTGCTGGGTGACAGTCTCCAGGAGCGCGCCAAAGCTTTGTTTACGATCCAGACGTGGCATCTCGCCCATCCTCCAGGTACTTCGCTGTGACCAGCTTCAGGCAGCCTAGCATTGCGCTTCGGTTGCCCACGGCATAATCGATTGCCTCTGTTGCCAGTGTAACAAACTGGCCGACATCGACACGGCCACATTCGATGAGCTGTTGGATATCAAATTGATCGTTTTCCGTAAAGCGGCCGAGTTTGGATATTGCTAGATCCACGCCGGCGGCAACGAAGATATGCAGCGGCTGCTCACCCTCGAAACCCTCCATGGGGATGGCGCGCTCGCGGTAGTCCTCGTGCAGTGGCCCGAGGGCATTGGTGTAGTTCTGATCCAGATAAACCTGCAAGTCGCGGCCGTCTCTGTCCTCATAACCCTCTGGCGGTGTGTAGACGGCCATGATCTCGTCCTTGCGCAGCACGCGGGCAGCCTCGATCTCCGCATCGATGTCCGCACTACCACGCGCATGGGTGAGCAGGTGCACCGCGCAGCCGCCGAAGACGAAGACCTTGAGCGAGCCTGGTGGGTTGCCATCCAGTAGCGGCAAGGCCCGGGCGAACAGATTACCAATGGCCTGGCCTAGCGGTGTAGTCAAACGGACAGGTTCGGCGGCCCCTCATTGGCAGTCTCAAGTAGTGTCATCTTCACCTCCACTCAGCACATGGACTCAGTGTGCCGGTTCATGTGCTCGGTGCGCTATCGCTGTTCGCAAGCGGCGCCCCGAGTAGCTTCAACTGTGCATTGGCTTCGATCAGGTGCTCCTGCAGGCCCTGCGCCTGCTGCGTCTGGATCACAGAGGCTGTGCCCAGCCGGGATACCTCCTCCTGCAATGTGCAACAACGCTGTTCCAGGGTTTCATTCGAGCGCTCGGCACCGGCCAGCGCGTTCTGCGAGGCATCCAGGGCCTGAGTTTTCTGCGCCAGTAGCTGTTGCTGCGCATGTTGCTCTTTTTGCAGTTGCCGCGCCTCAGCTAGCAGACGCGCATTGTCGCGGTTCAATTGGGTCAGCTCGTCCTGCTTGATTATCAAGGTCTGCTGCAATTGCCGCAGTTCCAATTGCAGCTGCTGTACCTGCGTCTCGTGTCGACGTTGTTCCTGCTCGCGCTGCTCCTTGCTGGCCTGGCGATAGTGCTCCAAGGCGTCGCGTGCGTGCTGATGCTTTTCCTCCAGCGAGCGAATCTGCCCATCGCGGTCCTGCAGGCGCTCCTCCAGGTCGCGGTTGGCCTGCAGCAAGCGGGCATTCTCGATCTGGGCCTGTTGGCGTTGCTGCTGCTCCTGCTGTAGTGCTTGCTGGGCAGTCCGGAGCTGTTCCGTGAGCCCGCTGCTCAGGCTTTCCAACTGCTGGATTCGGCCTTCGGCCAGCCGAGCCTGGTTCTGGAAATCGAGCCGTTCGCGTGCCAGATGTTCGCGCTCCTGGGCCACGGTGGCCTGCGCATCCTCCTCTAGCTGATCTGCCAGTTGGCCGACCAGGTTGGCCAACTGTTCGCTGAGCGGGATTGAGCCCGCATCCCGGCCGCGCTCGGCGTCTTCGAGCTCTTTCAGGTAGCGGTGAATGGTGGTTTTCGAGCCGGTATTGCCCAGCTCGATGCGCACCGCATCAATACTGGGGTGAATGCCGCGGGCGAGGAGGGCATTCCTGGCTTTCTGCACGACAGCTTTGTTGATGCCACCGCGGGCCATAAGTGGGACTCCTGACGATTTCGTTCTGTGGTACGTACCATGTAAATACATAGCACTTTATCAAAAATTTCCTATCTATTCTCTTCGTATTCTAGAATTGGGTAATCATGAATTATCAAGTGTCAGAGCGTTTTGGGTCATGATTTGTGTCCAAAGCCAGTACACCCAGGGGCGGCAGCGTGAATGACAAGGTAGAGCGCTATCTGCAGGCCGGCACACGGGCCAATACCCGGCGCAGCTATCAGCAGGCCATTGAGCATTTTGAGGTCAACTGGGGTGGCTTCCTGCCTGCCACCAGCGATGCTGTCGTTCGCTACCTGGTGGATCACGCCGGCACCTTGTCGAGTAATACGCTCAAGTTGCGCCTCGCAGCACTGGCTCAATGGCACGTCAGCCAGGGCTTCCCCGATCCCACCAAGACGCCGCTGGTACGGCAGGTATTGAAAGGCATCCGCACGCTGCATCCGCGCCAGGAGAAGCAAGCTGAACCCTTACAACTGCGTCAGCTTGAGCAATGCGTCGCTTGGCTGGAGCAGTCCGGCGAGCAAGCGCGAGCGGACCATGATTTGCCGCGCTTGATGCGGTGCTGGCGGGATCGTGCATTGCTGCTGATGGGCTTCTGGCGAGCCTTTCGCAGTGATGATCTTTGCCGCCTGCGGGTTGAGTTCATCCAGGTTCGGACCGGGGAGGGGATGGAGCTGTTTTTACCCAGCAGTAAAGGGGACCGTGATAGCCAAGGGCAGACCTTCCGTGCGCCGGCGTTAGCCAGGCTTTGTCCGGTACACGCCTATGTCGATTGGATCAGTGTGGCCGGGATCGCTCACGGCCCGGTGTTCCGCAGTATTGACCGTTGGGGACGGCTGGGTGACATCGGGTTGCACCCGAACAGCGTGATTCCTATATTACGATCAGTGCTGGCAGGCGCTGGGCTTCCCGCCGAACTTTATAGCAGTCACTCTCTACGCCGGGCTTTGCGACCTGGGCTACCCGTAGTGGCTGGGATCTTAAAGCTCTAATGGCGCATGTCGGCTGGACAGATGGGCAATCTGCAATGCGTTACATTGAGAGCGTTGGAGTGTTCCCTGGGCAACTGAGTCCGGCGGCGGGGTTAGCTGGTGATACGGCGAGTCTGCCTGAGAAGCTCCAACCAGTGGGTCAGCGACAGGTGGGAGTACCGAGCCACTAGCGACTCAACCTATTGCTGCGCGTTAGCGGTGCTCCGTCATTCTGGTTAGGTGACTAGTGTCTCGCTAGTTCTGCTCTTAGCGCTGACTGAAGAAAGGGAGTATTATTCTCGCGCTTGCTCCGAGAATTAGTTGGCCCATGGCCTCCCCTTGGAGACACCCGAAGACCCGCCCATCAAAGGCGGGTTTTTCATTTTATGGCCCATAACGGCTATAAATGGACACTGCCCGGTCTTGATTAAGCGGATCTACATCGGCTTGGCAATTCTGGTCGTCCTGGGTGCGGCGTTGTTTTTCGCCCTGGTCTGGCGGCCGACCATCGCCCCCATCGCTCCGGGCTCGGTTGCGGGCTTCCCCGCCGAGCTGGTTGCCAAGGGTGAAGCCTTGGCCGGCGCAGGCTACTGCGCGACCTGCCACACGGTGAAGGGCGGACAGCCCTATGCCGGCGGCTATGGAATGCCTACCCCCTTCGGTGTCATCTATTCGACCAACATCACACCCGACCCGGATAGCGGAATCGGCCGCTGGTCCGAGGCGGCATTCATGCGTGCGATGCACGAAGGCGTCTCTCGCGATGGTTCGCATCTTTATCCCGCATTCCCCTACGACCACTTCACCAAGGTCGCCGACGAGGATGTGAGGGCACTCTATGCCTTCCTCATGACGCGTGAGCCGGTGAGCGCGCCGGCGCAGCGCAATACCCTGCCGTTCCCCTTCAACATCCGCGTCCTGCAAGCCGGCTGGAAGCTGCTGTTTATGGACCAGGGCCGCTATCGGCCGGTCGCCGGCAAGAGCGAAGCATGGAACCGCGGCGCCTATCTCGCCGAGGGCTTGAGCCATTGCGCCGCCTGCCACACGCCACGCAACGTGCTGGGCGCCGAGAAAGCCGCTGACGACAGCTACGCGGGCGCGATGATCGAAGGCTGGTTCGCGCCGGCACTGACGGCTGCCAATACCACACCGCTACCCTGGACCCAAGACGAGCTGTTCACCTACCTGCGCAGCGGAGCGACTGCCCTGCACGGCGTTGCCGCGGGCAAGATGTCGGACGTCGTGCACGACCTGGGCAGGCTTCCCGACGCCGATATCCAGGCAATAGCCGTCTATTTTGCCGACCTCAACGGCTCCTCCGCACTGAAGACAGGCAGCGATGAAGCGCTGGCCAAAGCGCTGGCGACCTCTGCTCTCGGCAGCCGCCTGGAACCCGACGCCGGAGCCGTCCTGTACTGGGCAGCCTGCGGGTCATGCCACTACAAAAGCGCAACGACGCCTCTCAGCGTGCGACCGGAGCTTGCCCTCAACAGTGCGCTCACCGCGGCCACCCCCGACACGTTCATCCATATCGTGATGGCTGGAATAGGTCTGGAAGAAGGCATCCCCAACGTGCTCATGCCGGCTTTCTCGCAGGCGCTGAACGATGGCGCTGGATTACTGTGCGATCCGCCATGGCAGCATTTTCTACCGGTACCAGTGTGGACAACGGATGCTCCGAAATAACGAACCCCCAGGGTGCTGAGACAGATGACGAGGAAACCCAACAAGGAGGTCAGTTAGGATGAGCACCATCCGGATGGTCTGATTGTCTGGGTCAAAGCCCGCTTCTCGAAGCCTTTCCGGTGGCGGCATCTGATCGCTCCAGGCACCGCAGCATTTTGCTAACGCATCCACCTGGTCAGGCGGAAGGCCAATCGCCTTGCCGATATCTCTGATAGCGCCCGCAAAATGGTAGGTCGAGGCTACGCAGGTCAGCGCTGCACGCTCCCGTCCGTAGCGATTCCTGATAATTTTTTCTAGCGCTCGACGTCAGGCGCACGCGCCCTTTTTCGAAAATCCGCACTGCCTCAGGTCGACTAGCTGAAGCCAATAGAAAGGCCAGCCTCACCAGGGCCCCGGTATTCCAAAAAAATCGTATGGACGGTCGGCGATCAGCAGGCCAGAGCCGGCATTGCATCGAGCATCTGGTTCGAAGGCCTTCGTTCCGGATTACTCCGGCGGTAGTAAGACCAATCGCCACGGGGTCGGGAAAAATTCCCGGCAGCACCGGGAATTTTTCCCTGTCGGCGGTGCGCGGAAGCTCTCGATAATCAGTTCTGGCAGTTTGCCAGCCGACATCGGCCAGCATGGAGAGTCGCCCGCAAACCCGCCCCGGCACGATCCGCCAAACAAGAACAAGGAATGCCCATGCAATATCAGATCTGCCGCAGCTGGACGCCCCGTCGCACGCTGCTTTCGCTCGCCGTTGCCGGCTTGTTGCCTGGTTTCGCCCAGGCTGAGGAGCCACTCGAGCTCAAGAGTGATGAGGTTGTCGCCACGACTCCGCTGCCCGGCATCGATCTGCCGAAGGATCGGGTTCCGGCCAACATTCAAACCCTGGACGACGAGCGCCTGCGCAAGCTGGGAGGGCAGTCTCTGGCAGAAAACTGCAGCGCGGTCTGCCGAGCGTCAACCTCAACGAGACCCAGGGCAACCCCTATCAGGCAGACCTGAATTACCGGGGCTTCACCGCTTCGCCGCTACTGGGCACGGCCCAAGGCCTATCGGTGTTTCTCGACGGCGTGCGCATCAATGAAGCGTTCGGCGACGTGGTGCACTGGGACCTTATTCCCCAGACCGCCATCGCTGGGGCGGCTCTGGTGCCTGGCTCCAACCCACTGTACGGCCTCAACACACTCGGCGGCGCCCTGGCGCTGGAAACCAAGCGGGGCGACACTCATCCTGGCGGCGCGGCGCAACTCTACGGCGGCTCCTTTGGCCGCTACGGTGGCTCAGTGGAGCATGGCGGCCAACATGAGGAGTTTTCCTGGTACTTGGCGGCCGAAGGGATGGATGAAGACGGCTGGCGCGACCATTCGCCGTCTGAGGTAGGCCAGCTGTTCGGCAAATTCGCCTGGACCACAGACAGCACGGACCTGGCCCTGACGCTGGCTCATGCTGACAACGATCTGATTGGTAACGGACTGATCCCGAAAGCATGCATGAGCAGGACCGCGACGCGATTTTTACCTATCCCGACCAGACTGAGAACCGTAGCCACCTAATGGCGTTTTCCGGCAGTCACTGGCTGAGCGATAGCGACCGGCTGTCCGGCACCGTCTATTTGCGGCGCACCCGCACAGCGACCCTTAACGGTGACGGAAACGATGAGTACGAAGACGAATATGAAGAGTGGGAAGACGACGGCTTCCTGGCCGGCGAGGGTCCGGAAACCGGCGTGCTGAACCGCACCCGTACTAGCCAGCGCGCCTACGGCCTGGCCCTGCAGTGGTCCCGTCATGCCGGGGCCCACCAGTTCGCCTTTGGCCTGTCCCACGACAACACCCGCGCTAGCTTTCACCAGAGCGAGCAAGGCGGTGAGCTGACCGATAAGCGCGGCATTCTTGCCACCGAGGCCGAAGACCCAGCCAATAGCCTGTTGGGTCGCACCCGCACTTCCAGTCTCTACGCCACCGACACATGGTCGCTAACCGACGCGCTGCAGCTGACCGGCTCGCTACGCTACAACCGCACCCGGGTAGTCAACACCGATCGCATGGGAGATGACCTCAATGGCGATTTCACCTATCGCAAGCTGAACCCGGCGCTGGGGTTCGCCTGGCAGTTACAGCCCGCGGTGACCCTCTACGGAGGTTACTCCCAAGGCAATCGGGCGCCGACGCCGATCGAACTGGGTTGTGCCGATCCGGAAAATCCCTGCAGCCTGCCCAACGCCATGGCCGCCGATCCATTCCTGGAACAGGTCGTCACTCGCACCCTGGAATTTGGCGTGCGCGGCCAGCTGGCCAGCGGCACCGAATGGAACGTCACGGCCTTCCGCAGCCTTAACCACGATGATCTGCTGTTCGTCGGAACCGGTGGTAGCAAGGGTTACTTCACCAACTTCGGCCGCACAAGGCGCCAAGGTATCGAGCTGGGCCTGGCCGGCGAGCAAGGGCCGGTCGATTGGCGGGTGGATTACACCTACTTGCACGCCACGTTACAGTCCTCTGCATGCATCCTGGCCGAGAACAACAGCACCGAGGGCGAGGGCGGCTGCCCGGATGACGAGATTTACATCTCCCGTGGCGACTACCTGCCAGGGTTGCCGAAACACAACCTCAAGCTCGGCTTGGACTGGAATCTGAACGATCGGCTTCGTATCGGTACAACTGTGCTGGCGTATTCCGAGCAGTATGTGCGGGGCAATGAGAACAATCGTCATCAGTCCAACGACGAGGTCGAGGGCAGCGGCACACTGCCGGGTTATGCGGTGGTCAATCTGAGTGCCGATTACCGCTTCGCTCGTGACTGGACTCTGTTCGGTCGGGTCGACAACCTGTTCGACAAGCGCTATGCCACGAGCGGCGCCTTGGCCGAAAACCCTTTCGTAGGCGCTGGCAATGCCTTCGAAACCGACCCGGAGGAGTGGCGCCACGAGCAGTTCATCGCGCCCGGTGCGCCGCGTGCTGGCTGGTTGGGCGTACGTTACGTTTGGGATGCGTTGTAAGCGTAAAAAACGACGGCACAGGGAGGTGCGTGTCGACGATAAAATCATTGGCCGGACCTCTCAGCAGTCGCGGAGAGGTCAGCCAGATCTCGGTTCAAGCTGCAACACAACGTGCGAAAGGACATCCAGCGCCGGATAGACGTTGGGGCAGGGATGGCGAAAGGAACCCGGCAATCCTTCGTTGAGTATGCATTTCAGGCCGGACGGTCCGTCGTCCAGGCCGAGCCTCATATCACTCGATCCAGTAGCAACGCTCGCGACTGCGCATCCAATGCAAGAAATACCATCAGCGCGGCATAGGCATCGTTGGCGGCATAACGCTGCTGCGCTTCGGCCAGATTTTTGTTAGCCCAGTTGGAAGTCGACACGCTGCGTGACTTGCTTATACCGGCACCCAGTACCGCCGCCACCGCACCGCGAAGCCCGACCTGACCCTTCTTGCCGTGATATCTCAGCGCCGAACCAAGATCGACGCTGTGCCGCAATTCGATCCCCAACCGGGTGCGTAGACGGCTGCGATCGGACGCCAGACCGAATCCGACTTTCAATACTTGGTCCGTCTCCAGCACCCGCTTAGCGGCCTCGACGCAACCGGGTATTCCGATCTGAAAAAGATAGGCTTTTGTTGGCGTTGCGAACTGAATGAGGTGAGGCCCGCTGGACAGCTCGCCTACTGTGAAGGTGGGTTTGGATTCGGTATCGAACCCGATCTGTGCAAAGGTCAGGATGTCGTCGACGGCCTGGGCGAATTCCTCGGGCGTCGACGGCGTGACGATACGGTCGAGGGCGAGACCGTCGAAGCGGGGCAGGCGCTCGAGGTCGGTCAACTGGGGAATGCGGATATCGATAGGGCCTCCACTTCAAGCCGCTGAATCGTCGCCCTGGGAACGGGCGCGCACCTGCCATTAAAGCGCATGGCGCGCTGGTTCGATGCACCCGTCGTATTACTTCTCCCAGTCCACTGGGCAATCGAAGCAACCGTCCATATTGCTGCCTTGAAAGGTTGCATAGTGTCGGCGTGCGCCAGTCAGGGTCGCGTTGCCGAGATTGGCATCGTTGAGCTTGCCTTCCTGCAAATTAGCGTCGGTCAGATTCGCATGGTCGAGGTCGGCCTTGCTTAGCCAGGTCATTTCCAGGTTGGCGGCGGTGAGGTTGGCACCATGCAACTTCGCACCGCTCAAACGAGCGAATTCGAGATTGGCCGCAGTCAGGTTGGCCCCATTGAATCGCGCGGCCTGCGCGAACAGTCCCCAACCCTGAATGGCCACCAACGCGCAGGTTGGCTTGTTGAAGACTGGCGCGGGTGAGGGTGGCGCCGGTCAAGTTGGCCTTCTCCAGATTGGCCAGGTCGAGATTGGCATGCCTCAGGTTGGCCCCGGTGAGATCGGCGCCGGTCAGATCCATCTTGCGCATGTCCTGGTTGCTCAGGTCGGCGCCGCGAAGATCGGCGTTGGCACATTTGCTTTCTGGCTGGATGACACAGCCATTGATGGTGGGCGGCTGGTCGTCAGCGTGCAGCGGCGCGCTGAGGATCACTGCGATGGGCAGCAGATAGCGGGATATGTTCATGGCGGTTCCCATGTTCGATAGGTGAAGAAAGAGCAGCCGGCTCAGGCGAGGACCGTCAGGCCAGGAGAGCGCCAACTCTGTAGGCCAATCCAGTTCATGTCCCGCCAGCTGTTCCGTGTGCGGCTGTGCTCGCTCATCGAGCACAGCCGGCGTCTTATCGTTTGGCGGTCTGGTTTTCCCAACTAGGGATTCGAAACGCCCAGAACGAGCCGCCTTGAGCAACCGGCTTGGTCAGCACAGCCATGTCGCCGCCCCACAGCGGCACAGCGCCGCCGTAGCCAACGGTCACGCCAATGAACTGCTCGCCGTCCTGTTCCCAGGTGATCGGCGGCGCGATGATTCCGCTACCGGTCTGGAATTTCCAGAGCTCCTCGCCGGTTTTCGCGTTGAAGGCCTTCAGGTAGCCATCACCTGTACCGGTGAACACTAGGTTGCCCTTGGTGGCGAGGACGCCGGCCCAGAGCGGCAGCGGTTCCTTGTGCTCCCAGGCGACCTTGCCGGTGGTGGGGTCCATGGCACGCAGAATCCCGACGTGATCGTCATACATGCGCTTGATGCGGAAGCCTTGGCCGAGGTAAGCGTTGCCTTTCTTGTAGCTGACCTCCTCGGTCCAGTAGTCCTCTTTCCAATGGTTGGCGGGAACGTAGAACAGGCCAGTATCCTGGCTGTAAGCCATGGGGTTCCAGTTCTTGCCGCCGAGGAAGGGCGGTGAGACTTCCACTGATTTGCCGTGCGCCTCGCCGGGCTCAGGCTTCGGCGGGCGCTGGCCCTCGTTCTCCACCGGCCGCCCGGTCTTCAGGTCGATGTGGCTGGCCCAGGTGATGTTGTCGACGAAGGGAAGGCGTTCTGCAGTTTGCCGTCCTCGCGGTTGACCACATAGAAAAAGCCGTTGCGGTCGGCGTGGGCCGTGGCTTTGACGGTCTTGCCATCTTTGTTCTTGTAATCGAACAGGACCAGCTCATTGTTGCCGGAGAAGTCCCAGGCATCGTTCGGTGTGTGCTGGTAGAACCACTTCACTTCGCCAGTGGTGGCGTCGACGCCAACCTGCCCAGAGGTATAGAGGCTGTCGTAATCCTTCGGATCTCCGCCATCGGCGGTGCGTGCCCAGCCGTTCCAGGGCGCCGGATTGCCCGCGCCGACGATGATGGTATTGGTTTCGGCGTCGAAGCTCGCGCTCTGCCACGGAGCGCCGCCGCCCTGGCTCCAGGCTTCCTTCTTGCCGGTGGGTGAGTTCGGGTCATCCGGCCAGGAGGGCGCCTTGATGTCGCCGGTCGGCGTGCTCTCCTTGCCGTTCAGTCGGCCAACGTGACCTTCGACGAAGGGCCGCATCCAGACTTCTTCACCCGTGTCCGGATCGCGTGCGAACAACTTGCCGACAACGCCGAATTCATCGCCGGAGCTGCCGTGGATTAGCAAAACCTTCCCGCTCTTCTGATCCTTGATCAGGGTGGGCGCGCCGGTCATCGTGTAACCCGCGCCGTGCTCGCCGAATTTCTTCTTCCAGACGACCTTGCCGGTGTCCTTGTTCAGCGCCACCACCTGAGCGTCGAGGGTGCCGAAGTAAATCTTGTCGCCGTAGATAGCAGCGCCGCGGTTGACCACGTCGCAGCAAGGGCGTTCTGCTTTATCCCGAAGGCATGATCAAGCTCAACGAAAGTGCCGCGGCGGTACTGGCTGAAGTTGATGGGGCTCGCACCGTCGGCGCCATCGTCGCCGATCTGCAGGCGCGCTTCCCGGATGCAGAAGGGATTGAGGAAGATATCGTCGCGTTTCTGGAGGTGGCCGTTGAACGGTTCTGGATCGAGCTTCGCTAAGCCCGGCTTTGAGCCCGGTCCGCCGCTGTGGCTGCTGGCGGAGCTGACTTATCGTTGCCCGCTGCAATGCCCGTACTGCTCGAACCCGCTGGATTTCGCCCGCAGCAAGGACGAGCTGAGCACTGCCGAGTGGATCGAGGTGTTCCGACAGGCCCGCGAGATGGGCGCGGCGCAACTGGGCTTTTCCGGCGGTGAGCCGCTGGTCCGGCAAGATCTGGCCGAGCTGATCAAAGCGGCGCGAGACCTCGGCTATTACACCAATCTGATCACCTCGGGCATCGGCCTGACCGAAGAGAAGATCGCTTCGTTCGCCGACGCCGGGCTCGACCACATCCAGATCAGCTTTCAGGCCGCCGATGAGGAGGTGAACAACCTGCTCGCCGGCTCGAAGAAGGCTTTCGCGCAGAAGCTCGCCATGGCACGAGCGGTAAAAGCGCATGGCTATCCGATGGTGCTGAACTTCGTTACCCACCGGCACAACATCGACA
This sequence comes from Pseudomonas sp. GWSMS-1, assembly GCF_049847425.1. Lineage (NCBI taxonomy): Bacteria > Pseudomonadati > Pseudomonadota > Gammaproteobacteria > Pseudomonadales > Pseudomonadaceae > Pseudomonas > Pseudomonas sp. GWSMS-1. The sequence continues at coordinate 26,974 of NZ_JBMHHV010000002.1, forward strand.
ACATCGAGCGCATCATCCAGCTGTGTCTGGAATTGGAAGCCGACTTCGTGGAGCTCGCCATCTGTCAGTTCTATGGCTGGGCCGAACTCAATCGCGCCGGGCTGCTACCAAGCAAGGATCAGTTGGTGCGTGCCGAGCGCATCACCAACCAGTGGCGCGACAAACTCGCCGCCGAAAACCATCCCTGCAAGCTGATCTTCGTCACGCCCGATTATTACGAAGAGCGTCCCAAGGGCTGCATGAACGGCTGGGGCAACCTGTTTCTCGACATCACACCGGACGGCACAGCGCTACCTTGTCACAGCGCGCGTCAACTGCCGATCAGCTTCCCTAACGTTCGCGAGCAGAGCATCGAGCAGATCTGGAAGCATTCTTTTGGCTTCAACAAGTTTCGCGGTTTCGATTGGATGCCCGAGCCTTGCCAATCCTGCGGCGAGAAGGAAAAGGACTTCGGCGGCTGCCGCTGCCAGGCTTTCATGCTCACTGGCGATGCGGCCAATGCCGATCCGGTGTGCAGCAAGTCTGCGCACCACGACAAGATTCTTGCCGCCCGCACCGAGGCCGAAGAAGCGCCACGCGGGCTTGATGAGCTGACCTTTCGTAACGAGAAGGCATCGAAGCTGATCCTCAGGGTATAAGGTCATCGATCGACGCCTAACCGACTGGAACCGTTTGGATGACCAAGACCGCAATCCCCTATGGCTTCTGGCCCAGCGACTGGACTGCCGAAGATGCCGCCTCTGCAAGTTGTGACTTTGCCGAGCTTCGCGCTGGCCATGGGGGCGTGTTCTGGGTTCAGTACGATCCGGCCGATGTGCGTTCCACGTTGTGGTATTGGCACGCTCGCGGCTTGCGTAGCCTCACGCCGCCCGGGTTCTCGCTTCGCAGCCGTGTATACGAATACGGCGGCGGTGCCTTCTGCCTGACCGACGCCGGGGTTGCGTTCGTCAACGAGCAGGATCAGCAAATCTACCTGCAGGGCCTATCTACGGACGCAGCGACGCCGCCCATCGCGCTGACCGATGACGACGCTTGCCGGTACGGTGATCTGCAGTTCGACACGCGCCAGCGGGCCATTCTCGCCGTGGAAGAAACCGCCGAAGAAGCTCGCTCAGAGCATCGTCTGGTCAGCGTTTCGCTGGTTGATGGCAGCCGAAGCGTACTTATCGAGGGGAGCGACTTTTACTCGTCACCGACCTTGGATGCGACAGGCCAACGTCTTGCCTGGATCGAGTGGCAACGCCCCGAACAACCTTGGACGTCCACCAGCCTCTGGATTGCCGAACGTACCGAAAATGATCGCTGGGGAGCGCCGCGGTGCCTCGCCGGCGCAGCGGGAAATGAGTCGCTGCAACAGCCGCGCTTCGCTCCGGATGGCGCCTTGTATTGCCTGACTGACCGCGAAGGCTGGTGGCAGCCTTGGAGAATGCAGGACGACAGCCTTGTTCCGGTAACCGGCGCGGCTGCGGCTGGGTGTGATCATGCCCCGGCGCCCTGGCAGCTGGGAACGGTGAGCTATCTACCCTCGGCGGACGGCGCTTTGCTGTTGACACGCATAATGGATGGCTACGGACTGTTGTTCGAACAAGACAGCCAAGGTAATGAACGCCAGCTGGCGATGGAATTCAGCCGTTGCCGCCAACTTGCTGCCGGCGAGCGACACTTTTACTGCATAGCAGGCTCGTCGGGCCTGACGCCTGCCGTGTTAGCAATCGACAGGGTTACCAGCTGCATCGAAATGCTCGCCGGAGGCGAACAGCCTTTGGCGGCCGATCAGTTGTCGTGCCCCCAGGCGTTCAGTTTCGCTACCGGGCAAGGCGAGGTGGCGCACGCATTTTTCTACCCGCCGAGCAATGCACAGTGCCAAGGTCCTTCACAAGAACAGCCATCGCTCGTGGTGTTCATGCATGGCGGGCCTACGTCCGCCAGCTACCCGGTCTTCGATCCGCGCATCCAATATTGGACTCAGCGCGGTTTCGCCGTGGCTGATATCAACTACCGCGGCAGCAGCGGTTTCGGGCGTGCTTATCGTCAGCAGTTGCGAGGCGAATGGGGTGTGATCGAAGTGGAAGACGCCTGCGCCGCGGTACAGGCGCTCGCCACGAACGGCCAGATCGATCCGACGCGAACGTTCATCCGGGGTTCGAGCGCGGGCGGTTACAGCGCGCTCTGCGCACTGGCTGCTAATGCTGATTTTAGCGGCGGTGCCAGCCTCTACGGCGTCAGTGATCCGTTGGCGTTGCGCCGGGTTACGCACAAGTTTGAAGCCGATTATCTGGATTGGCTGATAGGCGATCCAGAGCTCTACGCCGAGCGCTACCGGCAGCGGACGCCGTTACTCAATGCGGGGCTGATTCGGGTGCCGGTGGTCTTCTTTCAAGGCGGGCAAGACGCGGTGGTGCTACCCGAGCAGACCGAGTCCATGGTTGCCGCTCTGCGCGAACGAGGCGTGACAGTCGAATATTGTTTTTATCCAGAAGAGCGCCACGGCTTCCGGCAGGCGACCAACCTGGCCGATGCGCTGGAGCGGGAATGTCGCTTCTATCCGGAGCTTCTTCGCTGAGCCGGCTGGCATTCATGGCCGTATGCACCGTTGTGGATTGCTTTGATCGTAGAAAACAGTAGGCTTGGCGAACGTAACAAAATAATAACTATAGGCCGTTGTATGAGCCCCAATCTTAGTCTGCAGCGCAAATTCGTTTCCCCCGAGATCGTGTTTGGTGCGGGTTGTCGGCACAGTGCTGGCAACTACGCGAAGAACTTTGGCGCACGCAAGGTGCTGCTGGTTTCCGACCCAGGTGTGGTTGCCGCAGGGTGGATCGGCGACGTCCAGGCAAGCCTGACCCGCCAGGACATTGACTACCATCTGTTTACCCAGGTCTCGGCCAATCCTCGTTCCGAGGAAGTGATGCTGGGCGCTGAGGTCTATCGCAACGAAGGCTGCAACGTCATCGTCGCGGTAGGCGGTGGCAGCCCGATGGACTGCGCCAAGGGCATCGGTATTGCGGTCGCACATGGTCGCAACATCATTGAATTCGAAGGCGTCGACACGCTGCGCGTGCCGAGCCCGCCGCTGATTCTGATCCCAACCACGGCCGGCACCTCCGCAGATGTTTCGCAGTTCGTGATCATCTCCAACCAGACCGAGCGGATGAAGTTTTCCATCGTCAGCAAGGGCGCCGTACCCGATGTGTCGCTGATCGATCCGGAAACGACCCTCAGCATGGATCCGTTCCTCTCGGCCTGTACCGGCATTGATGCGCTGGTGCATGCCATCGAAGCCTTCGTCTCGACCGGCAACGGGCCGCTGACCGACCCGCACGCATTGGAAGCGATGCGCCTCATCAATGGTCATCTAGTGCAGATGATCGCCAATCCGGCAGATATCGAGCTGCGCGAGAAAATCATGCTCGGCAGCATGCAGGCCGGGCTGGCGTTTTCCAATGCGATTCTCGGTGCAGTGCATGCGATGTCCCATAGCCTTGGCGGCTATCTCGACCTCCCGCATGGCTTGTGCAACGCAGTGTTGGTCGAGCATGTAGTGGCGTTCAATTACAGCGCTGCGCCCGAGCGTTTCAAAATTGTGGCGCAAACATTCGGCATCGATACGCGCGGCATGACCCATGCGCAGATTCGCGATGGTCTGGTCGCTCATCTGGTTCAGCTCAAGCAAGCCATTGGTTTCAACGAAACGCTGGGGTTGCATGGCGTGAATCTTTCGGACATCCCTTTCCTGTCGCGGCACGCTATGCAGGACCCCTGCATCCTGACCAATCCTCGCTGGCCTGCTTGGGCTTGGCACGCATTCGGCTCGTAAAAGTCACTATCCAGAACTGGTTGCGCGCCTCGAAGAGCTGGAAGCCGAGCGCAATCGCTACAAATGGCTGTTCGAACATGCAGTGCATGGCATCTTTCAAGCCAGCCTGCAGGAAGGCATCCGCGCGGCCAATCCCGCATTGGCAGGTATGCTCGGCTACGACAGCCCCTCGGACGCGCTCTGGGGGCTAACCGATCTATCGCATCATCTATTCGTCGGCGGTGAGGAAGAGCTGAACCGCATCCGCCGCATTCTTAGTGATCAACGGGGCCTGTTTGGCTATGAGACCCGCTTGCGTCGCAAGGACGGTAGCGCGATCGACGTAATAATGAACTTGCTGCTCAAACCGGATGAAGATGGTTTGGTCGAGGGTTTCGTTGCCGATATCACCGAGCGCAAATTGGCTCAGCTGCGGTTGCTGCAGCTCAACGAGCAGTTGGAACAGCGCGTCGCCGAACGAACTGTCGAACTGCGCAAGGCCCGTGATTCTTTACAGAAACGGTGAGGAACCTTGGGCCTCGGAAAGAGGCATCAGCCAGTTCCAGATATTAAAAAGCAATCTGCGTCACCTCAGCGCAAGCGGCGAGCTACCTGATCCCTATGGCCTTGATTTTCAAGAGTCTCCACTTTAAAAGACAGATTTCCAGTCTTTTAAAGTCACCCACAATCGCGTAGACGTTTAACCTAGAGACTTTCTGCCGCCTTCCTGTCCTAGGCTTCGCATAATAGGGATTATGTTAAACCAAGTTATTGATTTAATTGAGGTTTATCCGAACAGATCCTGAGTGCGTGGCTCATCCTGGTACTCGGCCGAGCTGGCTTCCTCCTCCAGATCCTCCTCAGCCATCGCATCTTCCAAAGCATCCTGCAGGCTCTTTGGCCAACCGTCATTGCGCAGGAGCTGCAGGTCATCGGCATCTGTGAAGGTCAGCCGCAGGGCCGTGACCGCTTTGCCTTCCTTGATAAAGTCCACGTTGACGTTCAAGCCGGCCTTTTGCCGAAGCTCTTCGACTGCAGGGTCAATTACGCGCTGCCGCAGGTTGTTGAAGCGCTGGTAAGACTCGCCCAGGGCTAAACGCTCTCGCAATTCGTCTAGGCGCATGTAGACCCAACCCGTGCTCTTGAACTGCATAAGCATCTCGAACAGCCGGAAGCTGTGAGCCGAATCCAGGCGTGCAACACGCCACAAGTCGTAACTTGTCACATGGCTATGAAGTCGAGAAAGGTAGGGCCTAACGCTATCGGAAAACACCAGCTCTACCCTGCCCTCGCCTTTTACGTATTCGCACTCCTGAACCCAGCGGATTTCTCGAATCCCCATGTTCTTACCTGATCCACGGATCGAGGTGATCTTGGAGTTGAACAGCATTTTGGCCGCGTCCTGCATCTGCTCGTAGGCCTGGCCTGGCGTGATGCCGTAGATGTGGGCGTAATCGACAGCCATCACCGAACTGGCCTTAGGCATAGGTTTTCGGGGGTCGATTTGAGCAATAGCAGCTAGGATCAGGCGTTGCTCGGCCAGAGTGAGGCGATACGATGCGGACACCAGGTCGTTGTGCTTGGTGACCTTAACGCTCGACTCTGTTTCAGTAATTTCTGGCGCGTCCATTAGCAAAGATCCTGATTAAGGCTGGAGTGAGACTATCCGAACACGGCTCGTCATACAACTACGCGCACAATGTTCTGTAGTCGATAAAAATGGGGGGCAAGCTGCACACAATCAGCTCAGCTGCCGCAGCATTGACACGGAATTTGTAGCAATTTGCGCTACGAGGCGGGGACACGGAATTTGTAGTCGATACAGTATCGCAACCCGGAATTTGTAGCAGTTGGGTTGACCCGGACCGCTCCCTCTCCCCTTTCTAAATCTAGCTTTCGGACAACCAATGGCCGGAATTTGTAGTTTTATGGGGCCTAAACCAGGACACGGAATTTGTAGTCGATGCCGCTGCTCAACCCGGAATCTGTAGCAGTAGCAAAATCGGCTTAGTCGGAATCTGTAGTCGTAAGCGGATCTGAGAGCACGGAATTTGTAGCAGATGGCAGAAATCGTGGCCTACCGGCGCTGCGGGAGCCAATAAATTAGTTTTTCGTTATAGATCAATGGCTTATATGATTAATCAGAGGTGAATTATTAATCTGGATGCCATGTGTCCAGATAACGCAGCACAAGCGATGGAGAGCATGGTAGACCCGGAATTTGTAGCTTTACCAAGATCGGGAACGCGCAGAGTCGAAACATGACGACCGCCCCATGCCACCGCCCAGTGCCAGATCACCCGTTTCCCAACAAGATGACGACTTTTACCGGCAAAAACCCAGTAAGAAAGCTAATATTGGGAGCACGATGCAGCTCATTTTCATCACACGGAATCTGTAGTCGTATAGCCTGCAAACAGGGCCTGTGGATAACAGGCGGAATCTGTAGCAGCAAGCACGGAATCTGTAGTCGTGGGACACGGAATCCGTAGTCGTCAAAGTCGGAATCTGTAGCACGCTACACGGAATCTGTAGTCATTGCTCCTCTGGAGCCCTAGTGCAACGCGGCTTCCAGCTCTTTAAAAACAAGAGAAAAACAAGAGAAAAACAAGTTAAAAAGATTTAAAAGGGAAAAGCCTTCAAATTTCTCTGGAATCAAGAGCGAAAAGCCAGATCAAAAGCAAACAGCGAATGGCACGTTGGTAAGACTGAGTGAGCCCTCGAAGCCGGATCTTGGGTTATCCAAACTCCGTGAGAACCTGCTAGCAAGTCCCAACCAGGAGCAGGCATGAACACCTTTCGCCAACCGACCCAAGATCACATATGCAGCATCGTCGACATGGCCCGCAGAGGCGAGCTGCTGCAGCTGCACAGGATCAACCTCACCGGAGCTGATGAAGATGATTCCGAGACGATGCGAACAGAGATCATCGCATCAGCGATATCAGCAGCAGGCAACCTTGGATTCCCCATTTTCGTCGTTGAGTACCACGACGATGACGACATAGCCATTAACCACCTGCTCAACCTGTTCGAGGCAATGCGGTCGAGCGGCAAAGCAACTACTGACCAGGTGGCGAACTGGAGACGGCAGTTGATCGTGGCAGTCAAATAGCACTACCCTTCCCCGCATCACAAAATTCTCATTGGTAGTTTTTACCGTTAGCCACCCCGCCACCCTGCGGGGTTTTTTTTGGCCTGAAAAAAGCGCAAACGCCAGACGCACGCAGGATGACGACAGGTCTTGCAGCAGTAGCTTTAGGGTGAAGCACTGGAGCACCAAATAGGCACCAGATGACGACAGGGGCTTATCAAGCCCCCTGCCCTATCACCAGAACTACACAGGATGACGGCGAATCGAGACGGCTGGCGTGGTTATGCTGACGCTCGCCTTGATAGGTCACTTGAGCCTTCAGCTCACTGTGAACATAGAAAATTCGCCTTATCGCTAATCTGTAGCCAAACCATGTTGCCGCTGACCGAAAACTGACCCAGTAGAGGCTGTTCTGCCGACTGAAAACTGACCCAGGTGTTCAACTGCTTCTGCTCAATTATTGAGCAGGAGAACACAGGGTGATCAGTATGGAAATGATGGGCAAAATTCGGCGGATGTATTTCCGCGACAAGCTGTCGCTGCATGAGATAACTAAGCGTACCGGGTTGGCGCGCAACACCATCCGCAAGTGGGTCAGGGAGCCGGAGGCCAAGCAGCCGGTGTACCAGCGCCGCGCGGTCTTCAACAAACTCAGCCCTTTTCACGCCACGCTGGAGCAGGCGCTGAAGGCCGATTCGCTGCGGCCCAAGCAACAGCGGCGCAGTGCCAAGGCGCTGTTGGCGCAAATCAAAGCCGAAGGTTACGACGGTGGCTATAGCCAGCTCACCGCGTTTGTCCGTGCCTGGCGTGGTGAGCGGGGCAAGGCGTTGCAGGCCTTTGTGCCGCTGAGCTTTTCCTTGGGCGAGGCGTTTCAGTTCGACTGGAGCGAAGAAGGTCTGCTGATCGGCGGCATTTACCGGCGCATGCAGGTGGCGCACTTGAAGCTGTGCGCCAGCCGTGCGTTCTGGCTGGTGGCTTATCCGAGCCAGGGCCATGAGATGTTATTCGACGCCCATACACGCTCGTTCGGCGCCTTTGGCGGCGTGCCGCGCCGGGGCATCTACGACAACATGAAGACCGCCGTCGACAGGGTCAATAAGGGCAAAGGCCGCACGGTGAATGCGCGTTTTGCGGTGATGTGCGCGCACTACCTGTTCGATCCAGACTTCTGCAACGTCGCCGCTGGCTGGGAAAAGGGCATCGTTGAAAAGAACGTGCAAGACAGCCGCAGGCGCATCTGGCTAGACGCCCAGGACTGCCAGTTTCACTCCTTCGAGGAGCTCAATGCCTGGCTGGGCCAGCGCTGCCGCGCGCTTTGGAACGAGCTGACGCACCCTCAATACAGCGGGCTCAGTGTGGCCGAGGTGCTGGAGTTGGAGCGCGCCGAACTGATGCCTGTACCAGCGCCCTTCGACGGTTACGTCGAACGGCCTGCGCGGGTTTCCAGTACCTGCCTGGTCAGCGTCGGGCGTAACCGCTACTCGGTGCCCTGTGAGTACGCCGGTAAGTGGGTCAGCAGCCGGTTGTATCCGACCCGCATCGAGGTGGTGGCCGATGATGCGCTGATTGCCAGACATGCGCGTTTGCTGGATCGCGACCAGGTCAGCTACGACTGGCAGCACTACATCCCGCTGATTGAGCGCAAGCCTGGCGCGCTGCGCAACGGAGCGCCCTTTGTTGATCTGCCAGCGCCGCTGCGTCAGCTCAAGCACGGACTGAAACGTCATGCCGGCGGTGATCGGATCATGGCGCAAGTCCTGGCCGCCGTGCCGGTCGCCGGACTCGATGCCGTGCTGGTAGCCGTTGAACTGGTACTTGAGAGCGGCAGCCTGAGCGCCGAACACATCCTCAATGTCGTGGCGCGCCTGACCGCGAGCGAGCCACCGCCCAGCATCGAGACCCACTTATCGCTCAAGGAAGCCCCCGTCGCTAACACGGCGCGCTACGACCGCCTGCGTGGCCAGACCGAGGAGATCAGTCATGCGTGATCTTATGGCGGAACTCAAGGAGCTGCGTCTGCACGGCATGGCCACTGCTTGGGCGGAGTTGACTGCGCAGGGTGAGTCGAACACAGCCTCGTCCAAGTGGTTGCTTGAACACCTACTGGAACAGGAGCACACGGATCGTGCCATGCGCTCGGTGAGCCACCAGATGAACATGGCCAAGCTGCCGATGCACCGCGATCTGGCCGGCTTCGACTTCAGCGCCTCCAGCGCCGACGCTCGCTTGATCAGCGAGCTGGCCAATCTGAGCTTTACCGACACCGCGCAGAACATGGTGCTGATCGGCGGCCCAGGCACCGGCAAAACCCACCTGGCCACCGCACTGGCCGTGTCCGGCATCACCCGGCATGGCAAGCGCGTGCGCTTCTACTCCACGGTCGATCTGGTCAATCTGCTGGAGCGCGAAAAACACGATGGCAAAGCCGGGCGGATCGCCCAGGCACTGCTACGCATGGATCTGGTCATCCTCGACGAGCTGGGGTATCTGCCCTTCAGTCAGGCCGGTGGCGCGCTGTTATTTCACCTGCTGTCCAAGCTGTACGAACACACCAGCGTGGTGATCACCACCAACCTGAGCTTCGCCGAATGGTCGAGCGTGTTCGGCGACGCCAAGATGACCACAGCCTTGCTGGATCGGCTTACGCACCACTGCCACATCGTCGAAACCGGTAACGAGTCCTATCGCCTGCAACACAGCAGCTTGGCGGCCCAGGCCAAGATCAAATCACGGGAGCGAAAGCGTAAGGGCGGCCAGGAACCGGAGGACGATGAGCCGTTCTGATTTCATAGTGACGACGGCCTGCTGCATGGCTGCATGTGGCAGGTCTTCAACAGCTGAACTGGGCTAGCGAAGGAGTGGGTTCAAAAGCAGCTGCGCTGGTAGACTTATCCACAGTTGCTGGTAACAAAATCAGCAATCCACCCTGGGTCAAATTTCAATCGGCAGGGTGGGTCAATTTTCCATCAGCGCCAACAGCCAAACCATCCAGATAGAGACCCAAACTGCATTTTCAGGCAGCGAAAATGGCTCCAATTTCACTAGGAGCCATCATGGACCAGAAAAAAAACCATCAATTTGGCCAACCACAAATTCACCAGCCCGCTGGCAACTCGGCGACTCGTAATAGGTGAATCCTGGCTCGAAGACGCTAAGCGCAACCTTGCACTGACTAGCTCGTTTGGCATGTCGTTCACGAATGGTCCGATCTTCCAAGTACCTCGGATGATGGTTGACCTTCCTGGAGTGTTGACCGCTGAAGTAGCGTTCAACCGCTTCAACATGCTCGATGTCTTGGTCGCTAAGGTTCAGGAAGAGGCCTACTTGGAAATCGTTAACCAGATGATGGCAACGCTTGAGCCCCACGCCAGAGTCCAACCTGATGGCATTACGTTCGACCTGGGCGGTCTCCAGATTTGTGCTGAACCACAGGGGTATGGTCGATCTCCGTGCCTGACCTACATGACATCCTCGTTCGCCATAGCTCGTGCAAAAGCCCGACACGACGATCAGGTCAGCGAAAGCGTGGCCTGAAACGAAAGAAATTCATGAGACGCCCGAAAGGGCGTTTTTTTGTTGGGGGAATGTTTAACTATCGAAAATCGATTCAAACATGACCCGAGCTTGCGTTATCAGAGCAGTGAGGTAGAGTTGGCAGGTAAAAATACGCATCGGAGATGCTATGGATTTCGATACCCTGCCTTATGCTGACTTTGATCAGATTTTCTACGCGCCTCAGTTCGCAGCTGATTGCCTCGGCATAACCACGAAAGCCCTTCGTTCTTTCGAGGACGAGCCTGGCATGGAAGTTCGTCGGATGAACAGGGGCTCAGTTCCTGCTCGTGTCTACACCCCGGCCGACCTCTTCAAGATCGCCTCGATTCGACGCAGCAAGGGGCTGACGAAAACCCTCCAGCGACCCCTGACCATATCGACCTTCGTTCAGAAAGGCGGTACCGCTAAGACCACGACTTCTGTGAACCTTGCCATGTACCTTGGGTTCATGGGGCTCAAGGTTCTACTGATCGACAACGATCCTCAGGGTGATGCAACGTCGATGCTTGGCTACGATCCGGACCTGACTCCAGAGGAGCTGGTGGATCTGGGTATTCCGGCTGACCGCGCGGTGAATGGAAGCCTCGGCAACATCATAGCCACCTCGTCCCTGTTCGCCCCGAAGGGGTTGGCCGATATCATCAAGAAACCCTTTGGTGAATACGGCCCACATCTGCTGCCCGCCGAAGGCCTTTTGGAGGACATGGAGGTTGCCATCAACGCCTCAGCCAATCAGGATTTCCGCTACGCACTGTTCATCAGCAAAGGGCGTAAGCGTGAGCTCCCGCAAGCAGACCTCAGTGGCTATGACGTCATTCTGTTCGACAATGCCCCAAGCGGCTCGCTGATGACCCGCAACAGCATGGTCGCAAGTGACATGATCCTCTGCCCTATCCGGATGGATAAATTCTCCTGCCGTGCCCTCGCCCGCCTGGGCAATAAGCTGCAGAGTTTTGCTGAGGAGTACCAGCGCTCCCCTGATGTCGCTGCTATCCCCACTATGTTCATCAAGAACAGGCCTCGTGCAATGGCTCACCTAGCGGCTCTTTCCCAGATGTTCCCTGGCAAGGTAACCGAGGGGAAACTTTACTTCTCCGAGGACTACTCGAAGGCCCTTGAATCAGGCCTTCCTGTACTGGGTTGGAAGGGTGCGTCAGAAAATTCTGCCGGTGCAATGCGCAGTGTTTTCGGGGAGATCCTGGAGCGCCTTGTTCAGATGTGAAGTGGTGGTCCATGCTGGACCACCCTACCCTGGTCCAGCATGGACCACTTTGTTTTAGGGATTGGATATGCCAAAAGAAAGCCGGAGATTGGGAGTAGATCGGCCAACAACACCGCAGGTATTTCAGGGTGTTGTTGCCCCTGCTGAATTTCCCAAGGCCAAGCTCGATGTTTCGCTCGACTCCATCCTAGAGCAGCAAACTCGCCATGCTCATGATTATGCGCTTGCTGCTGAGCAGCCTGCTGTTGCTGGCAACTCTGAATTCATGGATGTGCCGGTCGACCTGATCGACCCCTCTCCTTTCCAGCCGCGTCTGGATATCACCGATGACGAACTTCAATTGCTGGCGAATTCGATATCGGTGGCTCGTCGTGTCAACCGGCCGATTTCTCTGCGCATCAAGCCTAACGGCCGATACGAGCTGATTGGAGGCGAACGTCGCTGGCGCTCCGTGAAACTCCTTGGCTGGGAAACGATCATTTCGCGGATTCTCGATGTCGATGATGCCGAGGCTCAAGTCCTCGCACTCGCCGATAACGAAGGGCAAGAAGGGCTTACAGACTTCGAGCGCGGTCGTGCCTACAAACAGATCCTGGATCGCGGTGAGGTTACATCTATTCGCCACCTGGCGAGCCGTGTTGGTGTAAGCCACCAGTCAGTTATGCGGTGCTTAAACCTCACTAAGCTGCCGCAAGATTGTCTTGAATATCTGACTCTGCACCCTCGCCTTCTCGGCAGCACCCTCGCCTCTGAATACGCAGCAGCCGGTGAGAAACACCCAGACCTTGTACTTGAGGCTCTACACAAGATCGATCAGGAAGGCATATCCCAAGAACAGGGCTTGCGCTGGATTAACCAGGTACTCAAGGATCGAGAGAAGCCAATTCTGCCTAGTGCTTCACAAGAGAAGTCCATTAAATTTGCTGGCGGCCTGGAGGGTTCACTTGTTGTCAGTAAGTCTGGTATCCGGATCAAGGTCCCAAAGGGTGTTGATATGGAGAAAGTCGAGCGTGCGATTCTTGATGCGTTAATGACCGAATAGATTCCGCTCTATCCAGTGGTCCAGCATGGACCACCGGCCACCTCTTACTATCCGTGGTCCATACTGGACCACCCTCCCCTCGATTTGAATGGTCCATGCTGGACCACGCAAAAAATCGACCTCTCGCAAATTTGCGTAAAAAAAAACAGACAAAATGTACTGTTTTCTGGGGCCAATTTCTGTGAAAGTCTGTCAATAGATATATTATTGAAATGCCGAAAGCATAGGCTGAAGGCAAATTCTGACCGCACAGTTGCAGCCGGCAGCTACGAGCTTCTAACACCCGCGAGACATAGATCCATCATGAAAAAATCAGCGCAAGTCGTTGGGCGTCATCCGGCATGGGTCAACCCACCTGAGCCAGGGCAAGATTTACGCGATCTGGAATGGGGGTTGTCGAAGTCATGTCCGATAAATCACTCCGTTTTACCAATGAGAAACCAGACCCAGAAGCTCTCGAAAAACTGATCGATGAGCTAGAGGATTTGATTTGAGCTCCATGCTCGAATGACTGAAATCTGTTGGTAATCCATCCAGATTCCGCCTCCTAGAGAGGCGGCTGTCATCTACCGTTCCAGTGAATCTTTAACTGGAGCGTGTCATGTTCACACAGCAGCTCGAATACCACGAACTGTCATCCCTATTCCCTCTCATTACCGGCGACGACTTTGCTCTGATGGCTAAAGACATCGAGGCAAACGGTCAGCTAGAGCCCATTATTCTGTACAGCGGCAAGATTCTTGATGGACGCAATCGCTATCGGGCTTGTAGAGAGCTAGATATAGAGCCGCAGACAACTGTATACACGGGCGATGATCCGCTCGGCCTCGTGCTCAGTCTTAACATGCACCGCCGACAGTTGACAGTTGCCCAGCGCGCGATAGTCGCAGCCGAAATGATTCGCCGTAAGAGAGAGATTGAGACCGGGGAACCGGGCGCAGAAGAAGATGCCGGCCGAACCGACACTCCACTCCCTGGTGTCGAAGATGCGGCTAAAGCCCTCGGCATCAGCCCGCGATTTGTATCTGCAGCGCTGCGTGTGTTCAAGGATGGAACCGAGGAGTTATGCGAGGCGGTTAAACGCGGCGATATTCGCGTCTCAGCAGCAGAGCAAGTGACGAAGCTCGACCAGGATCAGCAACGCGCTCTTTGTGAGCGTGGCCCGCGCGCGATAGCAAAGGCTGCACGAGAGTTACGAGAGGCAGCCAAGAACAAAGCGAAGCCATCGGTACCCACTGCTGAGGTCGTCAAAGAGCCGGAGCCTTTGAATCTGGTCGAACCAGAGAAGCCCGCCCAGATAAACACCCCAATAGAGCCCCTGGAACGCAAGCCGTCAGCCCAACGGATGTTCGAGCTTTCTGAGGAAGGGATGATGGGGGGCTGGGACGCGGAATCTGTAGCAGAAGAAATCCTATGCGATCTGGAAGACGGGCTCGACACTCAAGCACTGCTATTTGCTGTTGAGGTGGCGCTCAAGCTCAAAGAACGCTTGGCGCTTCGTCAGCACCGCCGATAAGGGGTTGGGATTCCTGGCAGTCATGTTTGCATGTCCCCCCCGGTGTCAGGCTAGTTGTCGCCTGAGCTGATTTATCAAAACGATAGATCGGGGGCGTCAAAGAGAGCTGTAATGTCGAGCTATTCACCTGAGCGTAAAGCGGCCCTTATCCGTAAATTACTGCCGCCGCAAAACATGTCCGTGGCCGAGTTGTCGCGCCAAGAAGGCATCTCCCAAGCCACCCTGTATGCTTGGCGCACAAAGCTCAAAGCAGGAGGCGCGGTAGTGCCCGGAGACAAGAACAACGCCGATGACTGGCCGGCCGAAGCTAAGTTTGCGGCTGTGCTACATGCCGCTGCCTTGAGCGAGATCGAGCTCAGCGAATACTGCCGCAGCAAGGGCTTGTACCCCGAGCAAATCAGCGCGTGGCGCCAAGCCTGCATCACGGGCCAGATGTCCGCCAAAGCGCAGCTCAAGGCAGAGCGAGATCAAGCACGGGCCGACAAGAAACGCATTACCGAACTGGAGCGCGAGTTGCGGCGCAAGGACAAGGCGCTGGCGGAAACCGCCGCCATATTGGTACTGAGAAAAAAGATGAATGCCTTCTGGGGAAACGACAGCGAGGACGTTTGACCTCGCTGCCAGAACGGCAACAACTCGTTGAACGCTTTAACCATGCCGTCGCCTCTGGCGCGCGCAAGGCGGTGGCCTGCGCAGAGATTGGCCTGTCGCTGCGCAGCCTGCAACGCTGGGCGCTGATGCCTGTTATACAGGCCGATGAGCGCACGACCACGCTACGTCCACGGCCGCTCAACGCCCTGAGTCCTGATGAGCGCCGCGCCATTCTGGAGGTGTGCAACAGCCCGCCATTCGCCAGCTTGCCGCCGAGCCAGATCGTGCCAAGGCTGGCCGACCAAGGCCGTTACCTGGCCTCAGAGGCCACCTTTTACCGTGTCCTCAAGGCCGCCGATCAGCAGCACCAACGCGGCCGCAGCCATGCGCCGCAGAGGCACGCCGCGCCGACCACGCACAGTGCAACGAAGAGTAACCAGGTCTGGTCATGGGACATCACCTATCTGCAATCGCCGGTGCGCGGGCAGTATTACTACCTGTATTTGATCGAGGACATCTACAGCCGCAAGGCCGTGGGCTGGGAGGTTTACGAGCAAGAAAGCGGCGAGCGTGCGGCCGAACTGATGCAGCGTACCGTGCTCGGCGAGCGCTGCGTGGGCCAACCCTTGGTGCTGCACTCGGACAACGGCGCGCCGATGAAATCGGTGACACTGCTGAGCAAGTTGTACGATCTGGGCATCACCCCCTCGCGCGGACGACCGCGGGTGAGCAACGACAATCCCTACTCAGAATCGCTGTTTAGAACCCTGAAATACTGCCCGCAATGGCCGCAGGATGGCTTTGCCGATTTGGACGCAGCACGCAGCTGGGTGCGCGACTTTATCCGCTGGTACAACCATGAGCACCGCCACAGCCGCATCCGCTTCGTGACCCCGGCGCAGCGCCATCGTGGAGAGGATCAAGAGGTGCTGGCCAAGCGTCATGTGCTGTATCAGCAAGCCCGTTTTAAACACCCGCATCGCTGGTCAGGTGCAACGCGAAATTGGCAACCAATCGGCACCGTCACACTCAACCCGGAAAGGGAGCAGCCGGCACTGAAAATAGCAGCTTAAAAACACGGCTGACGCGACAACTACCTTGCAAAACGCCGGTCCATAACGACAAACAGATCCAGGAGATCACCTCATGCAGCACAACATGAATAAAAGTGAACTGGCACTCGACCTCACCCAAGATCGTGGCCATGAAACTACTAACGATTCTGACGGTTCGCCCTTGGTCGAAACCAACACGGAATTTGTAGCATTACAAGGCGGCAAGCCCTCTTCGGGCAGCAACCCTCCGGCAGGGAAGGGTGCCGAGGTTGCCGTGGCTCAAGATGATAAAGCCAAGAAGCAACCTGAGTCGTTCGCTGTGCTGCAGTCGGGGAAGGCAGCAGTAAAGCTGTATGAAAGCCTCATCGGTTTCGACAAGAATGCAGAGACCCAGCGAGCGACCCTCCGCGAGCTGCTGAACAAGCAGTCCAAAGTAATGGAAAACAAGATGCTCGGTATCAAGCCAGCCGAGGGTGAAGACTTCGACAGCATCTCGAAGCGGCTGCGCAAAGAAAACAACCGGATGGATGCGATGCTCGATGGAAAAGACTCCCTGGTGACATCCACGCGCAAGGCTATTGATGCAGCCATTGAAGCGCTGAACCAAATGCAAACACGAATCATTAAAATGGAGGAGGAGGCTTAGCCTTCCTGAACACTATGAAAACACTGAAGGGATACGCCTTCTACCCGCTGTGTGGCTGCACAGGGTTCATGGCAGGATATTCGCTCCTGGTCGCGGCAGGTGTGGTGTGATGAGTCGAGCACTTCTCATGGCGCTATTTGCCCTTCCTTTGCTGGCACAGGCAGCCATGTTCGACGCGACCGTTGTGGCGGTGTCGGACGGGGATACCATCACGGTGACCGTGCCGAAGCCGTGCGAGCCAGGAGAGAGCTGTTTTAAGGGCAAGAAGGCTTACCGGGTACGCCTGGCAGAGATCGACGCACCTGAGCGAAAACAGCCCTATGGGATTGAGGCTCGTGATGCTCTGAGAGGAGCAGTGCTGGGACAGAGTGTGCAGGTTGATGATCAAGGTCAACGGAGCTATTCGAGGATTGTGGCTCATGTCTATATGGGCGAC
Source organism: Pseudomonas sp. GWSMS-1 (assembly GCF_049847425.1). Taxonomy (NCBI): domain Bacteria; kingdom Pseudomonadati; phylum Pseudomonadota; class Gammaproteobacteria; order Pseudomonadales; family Pseudomonadaceae; genus Pseudomonas; species Pseudomonas sp. GWSMS-1. The sequence continues at coordinate 43,927 of NZ_JBMHHV010000002.1, forward strand.
ATCTGGCTTAACCGCGCTATGGTAGTTGACGGCTATGCCTGGGTTGATCCCCGTTACTCTAAATCGCCGGAGCTGGTGAAGCTCGTAAAGAAAGCAAAGGCAGACCAAGTGGGTTTATGGCAACTTCCAGACGAAAAAATTGTTCCACCGTGGGATTGGCGTAAATCGAAAATGCGTTGATGCTTGAATTAATAGGCCACTTGCCTACCGTTATTTCAGGAAAAACTATCTGTTAAGGAGTTTGCATGTCGCTTTTGAATCAATACCGCGAAACCGAGCTGGCCTTGGCCGAACTGCAAGATCGACTGAAAAAGCTCAGCTCGGATGATCGACTGAAGGCCGAAATCGAGTTCGAGAATAAGTTGCGCGCGCTGATGGCTGAGTATGGAAAATCGCTCCCGAACGTGATCGCTATTCTTGACCCGCAAAGCGTCAAGAACGCTGTGGCAGAGCCTGCGAAACGCCGTGAGCGCCAGGTTAAGGTCTACAAGAACCCCAATAACGGGGAGGTTGTTGAAACCAAGGGCGGCAACAACAAAGTCCTGAAAGCATGGAAAGCTGAACACGGTGCTGCTGTTGTAGATGGTTGGTTGCAAGCGTAACTAACCTGGAGGGTTAATCATGGCTCAACTGCTATGGCGTGAACCTTGGTGGGCCAAGCGCCCACAACCTGGACAAAGTGACCTCGATGTCGAGTGGGGTTATTTGGAGCGCTACGATGATGGACAGTTTGTGTTTAACCCTTCACAACCAACTCTGCAGGAAATCAAGAACCGCAAGAGTTGTCGATTACCGATAACTGAGGAAAAGACCGGCGCATAGCCGGTTTTTTCATTTGGGTTTCCCAATAGTGGTCGTAAGTTGATTCTGAGTTAATCCAGAGACGAGCGCTATGTCAGAGTCAACCGCAGGCCAGCTTACGCTGCGCGATATCAACGCCAAGCTGCAGGGCGCTGGGTTGGATATTCTTCGCCCTGAGCAGATCAAGTCCATCGGTGCGTACACCACCCGTGAAAGGTTCGTGCAGGCCTTGAGGTGGTACCGGCCAATACCAGCGCCGTTCAGTTCCTGCGAAACATCATCACGCGCGTAACAGCACCCAACCAAGAAAGTGCTGCAGATGAGTCAGCATCGGTGCGTGAGGTACAGGACGAGACCGCCAAGCCGATCCAGGGCCAGCGTCCACAGGACAGGGCCTCTTTCCATGTCTACGGCGGTAAGGCGGCACTGTGCTTTGAGGCTGACCTCACCCGCAACGAAGTGCATACCATCGCGCTCGATGCTGCGACCGCGACCGGCCCCAAGCAGTACAACTGGGGGAAAAAAGTTCGCCTTCAACTGACCCGCAGCGAGCTTCCCATCGTCACCGCTGTGCTGCTGGGCGTGATGAAGCGGTGCGAGTTCAAGAATCACGGCCAGGACAACAGCAAGGGCTTCTCGATGGAGCGGCAGGACGGCGGCAAGGTCTTCATCAAAGTGTTTGCCAAGGACGAAGGCGTCAAAGCTGTTCCGGTTGAGGCCCCTGACGTGTTCTTTGTAACCTCGCTATTTCTGCGCCAGTTGCAGGCCAACACCCCTTGGATGGATGCAGCCGGCGTTGCTGCGCTGATCCGCGCTACGCAAGGGGCATCATGATTAGGGCTGCTGCTGCGGCAGGGCCGGCTTGATTCAAGCGGCTGGTAGCCAAGATGGACAAGTAAACGATGAGTAGTGGGCGGCCAGCAAGGTGACGCCCCTCTTGAGTTAAAGCGGTTTATGCCCGCTGAGCAATGGCAACATCGCGGCGCTGCAATGGCGTACGCGGAAGGCCGAATACCGCGTTGGGCGTCGAGACGAGGAGAGGGCGCGAGAAGACGTAGCCCTGATACCAGGCGGAATTCTTAACTGGGGTCATCACTTCGATGTGGGTCAGGCATTCTAGCTTTTCCATGATGAGCTGGATGTCATGATTGCGTGCGTAGTTTATCGCCGCATCCAACCAGTTGAGGTTTTCCTGCTCCTGAAATGCTGCCAGATCAATCTTGCAGAAGTTCCACGGGTGCAGGGACAGCCTGGCTTGATCGGCGAACTTGGTCCCGAAATCATCAATAGCGACTTGTGCGCCTGAGAATTCGATCTCATGCAGCTTGCGGCTCAACTCATGTCCGGAGAGGTTGCTCGCTTCTGGGATCTCAATGACGAGCCTTGCCTTCATCTGGTCGACGATCCCCGCAATCTCAGCACAGAATGCAGTGAAGTAGTGATCGTTCTGCAGGGTTGCTGGGGAGACGTTGACGAACGTGGGGACAGTCGCTTGACGCAACTCCTCGCAGGATGCAACCAGCCGCAAAACCTCGATATCGAGTGCGTACCAGGACTCTGGCGAGCAACCGCTCATGAACGCAACTGGTGATAACTCACTGTTGCCGATCTGAAGCCGAGCAAGGACTTCGGCAGCGACGACAGTCCCATCTAGCAGGTGAACGCTTTGCTTTGCAATCCTGAGCATGATGCCCCCTTGGTAGAACCGTAAACGCCGTGCCGGATAGCTGTTGCCGGCTTGCTAGCGAATCTGATGCTACGCAGGAATGGGGCCAAATGAGCTTGAATCTGGCTGGAAAGCTGCCTGATTAAGATGGGTTAAGGGTGCCTCAGGCCGCTCTGGCCACACCGCTAGCCTGGATGAAATCGGCCCAGTCGGCCATCAACTGGCGACGCTTCTCCAGCAGATCGGCACGGTTGTATGCCGCTTCAACTTTGCTCTCCAAGGTGTGGGCCAGGGCCATCTCGCATACCTCTCGCGGATAGTTGGCGTAGTCGGCCGCCCATGTCCGGAAGCTCGAACGGAAGCCGTGGGGCACTACCTCGCCGGCCTGCAGCTCGTAGAGCACGCGGCCGATGGCGTTACCTGGTAATGGCCCAGTGCGCCACTTGTTGAGGAACACATACCGGGCGTGCTTACCCTCCTGCTGCTTGAGCACCTGGATCATGGCCTCGGTCAGAGGTACACGGTGCTCACGGCCAGCCTTCATCCGCGCGGCTGGGATGGTCCAGATACGAGCCTTGAAGTCGAATTCAACCCACTCAGCCCGGCAGACTTCTGTGCTCCGGCAGGCGGTGAGGATCAGCAGCTCTGTTGCGCGTGCTGCGGGGGAGTCCAGGCTGTCCAGCTTGTGCATCAGTCCACGGATACTTTCTGCTGGCATTGCCGGGGAGGGCGGGCTTTGTGCTTCTGCTTGGGTAGGAGCTTGTCCAGGTGGCCCCGCCAGCGTGCTGGGTTATCCCCCGTGCGGCTGCCGCGTGCTTTTGCCGCGTCGAGGATCAGCTCGATACGGTTGCGAAGTCGGGAAGCGGTGACGGGGATCTTGGCCCAGATGGGTGTGAGGACATCCACAACCTGGTTGGTGTCGATCTGGTCGATGGGCAACGCGCCAAGGGCAGGGTAGACATGCTTCGCCAGACTGTTGCGCCACTGTTTGGAGTGCTTGTCGCTCCAGGATGGCGAATGTGTGCGGACGTACTGCTCAGCCTCGGCCTTGAAGTCCACTCTACGGCGACGTGCGTGAGCCTCTGCAGCCTTTGCCTCGTCACGCCGTGCGAGCGGATCAATGCCTTGGGCCAGTTCGAGGCGAGACTTGTCCGCTTGAAGTCGCGCGTCCCTCAGTGACACATCCGGGTAGGTGCCAACCCCCATGTCGCGGCGTCGGCCGAGAATGCTGTAGCGGAAAATCCAGCTCTTGGAGCCGGTCGATGTGACCTTGAGGAAAAGCCCCCGGCCGTCCTGGTAGGTGCCGGGCTGCTCGATGTCTTTTACAAAACGAGGGGTTAGTTTGCTCATGCCTGCTGCCCCGGCAGAACGCCTTCGGTCATTGCGATATACGCCAGTTGCTCAAAACCGGGGGCAGCGAAGCCAGGCAGTGTTGGGTCAACAATGACTGTGATTCTGGACGGCGGAATTGGATTCGTGGAGTACAGCTCGTAATCAAGGTCTTGTTTCAGCTCCAGACCGAACGAGTCGATTAGCAGCACTGAAAGGGCGTCAGCTTCTTCAAGCTCATTTCCCATCCACCCGGAAAGGGCATCTTCGAGCGCAGCAACCGATGGGAAGAAAAACGTCCGGTTTTCGACCTCAGCACAGGCGCTGGCCAGGGTGCCGATTTGCGGTATCAGACCAAGCTCTAGAATCTTGGCCACGTTCTCACTGAGGGTGACGTGATAAATGGCGTTATCCACTAGAAGAGACTCCTGGGAGGAATGTTTCCCGAGTGAACCGGGCGAGGGCGGGTATTTGTACGGGTAGTGGCGAAGATTGCGCCGCTATGTACGGGGATAAATTATCCCCGTACAGAATTAACCCAAGCCCCGGCATGCAACAACTCTAGCACTGTACGAAATTACAGCCCCACATATTAACCCACAGCAGATAAAAAATGGCCCGCTCGTGCAGGCCATCATGGGAATGGGGGGGAGGCTATGGGGGTGACTGGCGATTCTGTCGTGAAACCCTACCAACCAGGTTGCTCTTCACGCTCCCAGTGCATCGCGCCTTCGAGGGAGAAAATTCGCCGCACGAATAACTTAATACTTCAAAGTATTAGTTAAGATTTCGGCTACGCGATCACCAGAAAGAACCAACAAAGTTTCCGAACAAAAGTTGCAGCCAAGTACAAATTGGCACTGAACTTCGCTGAGTCGCAGCCGGCCATCCGGCACGCCACCAGTCGATGTGTAAAAAGTTTGCCAGCCAATATCAGTGCTCTCACATTTCTTGCACTTCTTAATGTCAGTTGCGGTGATACTCATTGTTTAGTCTCCGTGACAAGGCAGTCGCTACACAGGAAAATTCGCTCTACTTGCTTCCTTGGGTCATGTGCGTGAGGCCCGCAGTTCATGGTGCAAGATTTAGTTGCGGGGTCAAACTTCGCAAGTTCAACTGGGTCAGCTCGCGGCCACTCAATTTGAATTGGGGTTGTGTTCGCTTTGGCTATTTTGCTGGCCACAGAATGGCTCCAGTTATATATGGCTTTTATAGGAGAGGAGAAAGCTGGAATAAAACTAGCTTATATGTCCAGTTGCTCAGAAGTGGCGCTGATGTTTGGTACAGAAATAATCTCTCCAGCCCCCCAAGCTCGAACAAAGTTAGCCGTCCGCCCTTAAAGCAGCCGCCAGTGTCCAGGTACACGACATTGCCCAGCGTGGTTACTTCCTCGACAACAGAGTGACCGACTAACACCTTGTCGATGCCAGCTACAGGGGTTGTATCACGGTCTTCGAGGCGGGATCGCCGCCAGATTGCCTCCATGATGTGGTGGTTGCGGTAGGAGTCGCCCAGCTCGCCCTCCAGCGCCTCACGAAACCGGGACCAGGAGTGATGAGTGCATTCACCATGCACGATGCCGAATCGCTCACCATCGCGGCCTTCGACCTCGATGGCTACGGGCATCTGGTTGAGAAGGGTTGCCATGAGCGGCTGCACTGCCTTGGGAAGCTCGTAGAACCATGCGCCACCGTGCCGTCGATGGCCTGCAGGCTCGTCGATCAACCCGCCTTCAATACACCAGTGGTCGTGGTTGCCGCGTACCGGGATGAACCACGGGTACCTCATCCAACGAATCGCAGCAGGGGACTCCGGGCCTCGATCCACCAGGTCACCGACAGAAAAGAGCCTGTCGGTTTTCTCGTCGAACCCGACCTTTGTCAGCAGGCTACGCAGGAGGGAGAACTCACCGTGGATATCGCCCACGACGAAATCCCGCCCCACCTGGTTGGGGCCGTAGCATGCGAATAGAAGGTTGTTTGAGAGGTAAGCTGGGCGGTGGTGCTCTGCTGCATCAGCAGGCGTGCCTGATGTGTCGGGATAAGCATGCGAGGCTCCTTGAGTTGATATCAGGAAGCCTCGCACGAGGGTGGGGAAACCCAAGTCGGGTCAGGCTGCAGCGTAGTGCCGGGAGATGCTTTCGTTCATGTTCTGGGCGATAGCTGAGTATCGCGCGGTGGGCTGGGCCAGCAGACGGCGCAGGCCGATTTCCTCGCCAGTGGTTTCACACCAGCCATAGTCGCCATCATCAATGGCTTTGAGGGCGCGTCGGATCTCTAGGATCTGGCCGTGCAGACGATCCAGGGTGCGGGTCAGGTTCTGCCGATCTTCTTCAATGTTGGCCAGGTCTGCGGGATCAGGCGCGTTACCCAGGTTGGCCAGTGTTTCACGCGCTTGAGCAGTGGACTCCATCGCAGAGCCCTGCTTATCCAGCAAAACCTGGCGGAAAAAATTCTTCTGGCAGTCGTTCATGTAGGCATCGGCCGGCATAGCGAGGATGTCTTGAGGGGTCATGCTCAATTCCTTGTTCGGGTTATGGGTTGCAAGGGTAGGGGAGTCGGATCAAGGGCGGGCGCTATATCCCGCCACATTTCGTACAGATAGGACTGGCTCAGCGCTTGGTGGCCTTGAGCAACAGCACGCTGATTGAGGTGCCCGAGAATGCGTTTTCGATAGGCTCGCTGAACTCCAGATCAAAGGCCGGCAGCAGATCAACGGCATGACGGCGGGCGCTCATGGGCAGAACAGCGCCGATGCGGCCACCGTCCTCCAGCAGAGTGCTGGCGTGCTGCAGATGGGCCTGCCAACGGCCTTCGGAGTAAGGCGGGTTCATGGCGATGACGGAGAACTTGCCTGAATTCCAGGTGAGAAAATCGCCCTCGATGACGTTGTGGCCTTTGCGGCGCAGGATGTCGCAATGCAGCGGGCTGATTTCGATGCAGCGGGTGCGATCCTTGGGCATCAGGTCAGCAATCCCACCCTGACCGGCTTGAGGCTCACAGCAGGTATCAAGCAAGCCGATATCGAGCCAGTCAATCAGGCGCTCGGCAACGGTCACCGGGGTGGGGTAGAACTGGTGGCTCTTGTGATCGGGGATGTACCCGAGTGCGGCGACCTCGTGGATAAGATCCAGGGCATCAAAATCGAACTGCCAATACTGGCTTCGCTGATTGACCGTGCAGTTGGTCAGCACGCCCCCCAAAGCCTGCATGACGGTATCGACCTCAGCTATCAGGTGCTTGCTGCGGTCGCGCTCGTAGAAGGGAACCGCTACGGCGTTACGCACTGGGATATGGTCGTAGTCGCGGCGGAAGCTCTCGGATTTGACGATTTTGTTGTACTGGGAAAGGGTCGCCAGAACAGCGCCTACCGCGTTGGAGAATGGGCGCTCGAACAAGGGCTTTGATGCGAATGTTTTGCCGTTGGCTTTTACCTTTGCCGGGCGCTTGCGGAAGCTCTCCGGGATGGCGGCCGGGTGGAGGTAGGCCAGCACGCTGTTGAGGCGATAGGCCATGTCAGGATGCACTTCGAGATGGGCGGTACCGACCTGGTAGGCGCGGACGCGGAAGGCCCCGCCATCAGCTTCCAGCCATTCGCCACGCGAGGCGCGGGCTGTTTTCAGCAGCTGGCCGGTAGAGGCTCGGGACGGATCATCGCGGCCCATGAACTTGGCGATTACCAAGCGAAGATCGTGTACCACGCCCTCCCTCTCGTGGTCAGTGCTGCCCCACTCATTGAAGACTCCGCTCATGATCATGCGCTTAGAAAAGCCTTCCGGCACATTGGTGACGTGCTGCTTGGACAGGCCTCGAAAAATCCCATCGACCCGCTCAGCCAGGAACTCAGCACGGCGAGCCAGGAGCCCTTGCACCGTGGCGCGCAGGTTATCGAGGTTGAACTCTGGCATGTCCATCTCAGGGTTCTTTCCTCGCTGGTACCCATGCTCACGCCAGGCGTTAAGGGTTTCAGTCCATTGCGAGCGGCGAGCCTGGGGCATGTACTCCATTAGGTCGGTCTGGCGCAGCGCGCGGTCCCAGAAGTTCGCCGTCAGCTCATTGAGCGCGCCTTCTAGGTTGAAGATTTCGGTGAAGGAGTTGAGGTGCCGCAGAGAGGCGTTGTGACCGTATTTGTCGCTGCCGTTGCCCTTGAAGAAGAAGCCCATCACGCCACTGACGTTTTCTTGGGTAATGATGCCGTGGACTTCGATGATGCGCTCGCGCAGGCGGATATGCTCGCTGGCCAGCAGGGTCAGAGCATCAAACTGGACCGGGGCGTAGAACTGATCGAGGACATCGCCCGCGATGATGTGTTGGGCGTCATGGCTGAAGTCGTGGGGTTGGGTGTGCATGTGCATCGCCTCCTTGGTGATGCCTTCAGCCTCTCACCGGCCCAGAAAATCCCAAGCGCCAGAGGAGGCCGGAAACACGCATCACCGCGGAGCATTGGAGAAGATAAAATCCGCCTCAGATCACAGCTGTTTCAGCTGTAAAGAGCGTGGTTGTAGGGAACAACTTCGTCGATATCATCCCAGGCATCGCAACAGTTACTCTTGCCTCGAATGTGCTTCAGAACCTCTACCAGCTCCTGCTCCCGCGCAGCGGCACTGACCTTTACAGCTGCCAGCTCATCAAGCAGATCGTTGACGCCAGAACCGCCGAAAGGGCCTAGGACGCTGGCGGCATCGTTCCAAGCGTCAGGCTCGTGACCGACGCCCTCACTCAGGTACTGCCAGCCCTCCTCAGTCCTGCGCAGCTCTAGGGTGCCAAATTGCATGGTGGTGTGTTCGCTCATAGGGATACCCTCAATCAATATTTTCTGCCTGGTTTCAACGGCGCGAGAGCCAGCGAATCACGGCGCTTTCTACGTCCACATCTTCGGCGTAGAGCATCTGCGCCAAGCTGCCCTCGCTGATGTCCTCCAGGCGTTCCAGCCAGACACAGCCGTCCCAGTCTGGGCCGGTATCAACGTGAAGCTCTGCCAGCCAGCAGGCTGCTTGATCGGCGTTGCTCAGCAGGGTGCTGTAGCCGATAGAGATAATCGAGCGATCCAAGCGCTCGGCATTGGCTTCTGCGTAGCGCAGGATCGAGTGGAGCAGCAGGCCTACGTCTTCGAGGTCTTTGGTGCGGGCATTGGTCGTAATCACTGGGGAAACCTCCTTGGTTTTGCCTCACAATGCCAGCCTCCGGCAGAATCCCAATCCTACGGGCTATGATCAACGCACAAACATCAAGGACCAAGGACATGGCAGACGACAAGCTGAAGTGGCGGGTAACCCCCGAGCAAATTCTGGAGACTATGCGCTACTTCAGCGCTGCCGAACTGCGCACCCAGCAGTCCAAGCTATCGGGTGCAGCTACCCAGCTGGAAAAGCTGCTGGGGGGCCGGCTGAGCCACCTACTGACCCCAGACGAGGCTGAAATTATCCGTCAGGCTGCTGACCTGGTTCGCCAGCTCAATACCCGTGTTGAGCACGCTAAGGAGATAAAGAATCGGGAGGAAAAACGTAAGGAGAAGGCCCGGCAGCTTCACCAGGTTGCCATCGATAAGGCCTTGGACAAAACGCTACCGGCCATTTCGCGGGACGCCACCGACATCGGCGCTCGAATCCTCTCCATGACTGAGCTGCTGCTGGCACTTCACGCAGAAAAGATGACCCTCACTTTCATGAGCAAGGATGAGCTGGTGGCGGACCTTCGGCGCAAGGTCGACAGATACACAGCCCGCAGTGAATCGCTTTGGGAGGTTGCGGACTATATCTACCGTGATCTGAGGAGCGGCCTGGACGCCAACCTTGGTTGGGAGCGGGACCACCCGCCGCAGGAGCGACTGTCTGCCATGCTCGATCTTGCCCGGCAGCGAATAGACGGTATCCGCAAGTCACATGCTGAATTTTTCGCCTACCTGCAGGCCCAGGTGGCAATCGAAGAATCGACAAACGTCGAGAGGTTGCCGGTTAGGCCAAAGCGTCAGTGATCAGCTGGTAGGGGAGCGGTGCTATTGCTCCCTTTCATCGCCCTTCGCCTGCCGCTCTTCTTCGCGCCGTTGCAATGCGCGCTTCATGAACTCGATTGCCTTTTCGAGTGCGGCAACAGCCCAATCAGGACATGGTGTCGAGCTGGCCTTTTCGGGATCATTCACCCAGGATCTAACGGTGCGCGGCGAGCAAGGACGCTGAGTGACGGCAGCGATTAGGACAGCACTTTTCGCCTGCGTTATTCCGTTCTCTTTCAGCAAAGTCAGGAAGCGGTTGCGGTTGTCCATCTGATTTCGCCACGAGGAATAGGCAACATTGCCTAAGTAAGAGAGTAGGCAACTTTGCCTATCTGATCAAATCTAGCGTTTGGTACCGGCAGTGCAGTATACCCAACCAGAGAAGCGGCTCAGACCAAACAGGGCTGCGCGCTCACCGTCGCGGCAATTCGCGCATTGCTTGCCCGGCGCTCTGCGGCCATCTTTTCCTCGCGGGCCGCGCCAACGCCGTTGTGCTTCTGCACCACATAGATCAGGTTGAACGGGTTGTGAGGGCCACGCCAGGCCTCCCATTCGGCTTTGCAGGGGCCTCGCAGCTCAAGGGGCAGGGCGAAGTACATGGCGCGGGCTTTGCGCCACATCTGCGCCTCGAATGAGCGCATACGCCCCACAGTGAGATCATCTTGAGCTTGTCGGCGCTCCAGCTCGGTGTCCCAGCTGTGTTGCTGCTCGCGGATCTGTTCGCTGAAGAGGGGCAGAGCCTGCGCCTCGCGTTGCTGCTTGCGGCGGAAGGCCGCTGCCTTGCGCTCATTGACGCTAACCTCGCGGCGCTTCACCTGGAATGTGTTGTACTTCATGCCCGATCGCTCCCTTCTGCCAGCAATCCGAGCAACAGACCCAGCACCCCCAGAACACCCAGGCCAAAAGACCCAGGATGAACATACCGGCCGTCCCTGCGAGACCTCCAGCCAGCATCATAAACTCATCAGGGATCATAACCCCGACCCCTGCCCAGACCGTAACGGCCTGGATTCCGCCGAGGGCAAAGAAGACCCAGGCAATGAGGGCTGGAGCGAGGATTGAGGCTTTACGAGCAAGTGACATGGGCAACTCCGTGTTGGCCGCTGGAAGATGGTTCCAGGCTACGGCTAACAAGGAAAATCCCAAGCGAGTTGGGTCAGCAGCGGGGGGGCTTCAGCTTGCTCGGGTAGGGTTGGCTCAGGCCTGAGCCTGAATCCGACTTATGAGTAACCGGAACTGATGCCGAAGCTCGTTGGCTTGCTCGATGGTCATTCATCCGGGATCACTGGAAGTCCCGTAACATCACGGTCATTCATCAAATTTGATTGACACAAGTGTCGCCTTGTATATGATTGCAAGTGAGCGCGAAACCAGTGGCCTTCAGCGGCAATGACTGGCGTAGGAACCCCGGCGATGGCTGAACATCGGCGTAGGGTGAGACCTCCACACCCCTGCTTGAGGGTGTGTATATGAATATCAAGCAAAAATTCGAGGGCTACTGTAACCAGTAGCCCTTTTTCTTTGCTCTCACAAAAGCGTGTAGCGCTTGTACAGCAACTCGCCATGACGATGCTTGTTGAGCGATTTGGCGTCCGTGTGCATAAAGTTCCAGAGCATCTGGCCCTCGAAGAACACAACGCTTACTAGCATCTGCCGCTTTGACTCATACACACCAATGAAAGCCAGCCGGTCAGTGCCGTCTGTGAAGGCCACTTTCCAGACCTCCAGCGGCCCTGTGAGCGTATCTAAAGCCAATCTAACGTAGCGCTCACGGGCATCCAGTCGTTTCTCGACGATATGATAGATGCTGCTACGCAGGATAGTCACATCCCCCATAGGCGTCTCGACGGTTATGGACAAGATCGCAGGGTCAATAAATCCCAGGTGCAGAGCTGTCACCTCGATAGCGTCTTCATGGGTGGTCGCGGCAGTGACTTCCTCAAGTGCGTGTGTACGCAGTTCACGTTCCAAGGTACGCAGGTCGGGAAGATTGCTATCAACCCACGTGGGCTGGCCTTTTACTTCAGAAATCTTGGGTAAGAGAGTGTCCGTGCTCAAACGTCGTCGCTCAATCTTGGCGGTGGTCAGGTCATCATTGTGCCATGTCTAGGCAAAGACGTTCGCAACAGCACGATGCAACCGAACTCGGCGGGTTGCCGTGATCGAGAGGGACAAAATTCACTGGGAGCCCTCCAGAGCCTGCGGACTGGAAGTTGTTTGCGTGGACTGGCGCAAGCTGGCCAGCTGCGGGTGACGCCGCCACCATTCATCAGCTACCAGATCCGGTACCCGAGCGCACTGGGCAAGGTCATCAATGGTCAGCGCCTTCTGGAAGCGCTTGTTCTGCCACGACTCGCTAGGAATGTGCGTTCCTGGATTGGCCGGCAGCAGCCAGTTGAGGGCTTGCGCGGCATTATGGAACTGCCGCCCGCCTTGGTAGCCCAGCTGCTCGTTGACGCGCACAGCGGTGATCTGGGCGCGCTCACGGGGGTACAGTGATTGCAGCAGGGTGATGAGGGGGCTGGAGGGGGTGCGGAACTGCGGCGCTTTGCCGGTGGCCCTGTAGTTGGCCATCGCCAGCGGGTTGCGCATCAGGTGCTTGACTGTACGGTTGTCCATTGCGGAGGCCTCTTGGTAGCTGAGTTCAGGCTACCGGAAGGCCTCGCAATCCCAAGCTAGGCTACCGGGAGCGGAAACTCGGCATCGTAGGCGCGGTGCAGTGCTGTGCGCAGCTTGTCCAAGGCGGCAACCATCAGGTGCGCCTCAAGCTGATCGCCTGCCAGCGGCTGAACCTGGGCATGGCCAATGCGGTTCAGCAGCAGGGTGAGGGCCTGGGTTTCCTGCTCGTCCAGATCGAGGCCAGCATGCGGTGTATGCGGTGCTTGCTGGTCAAGCAGGGTGGCGCTGATGCGCAGAAAGGGGTGCTGCTCATGACGATCTCCGGCGCTGGCCACGCCCCATGCGTGGCCAGATAACAGAGCTTACACGTCCTCGCGGTAGGTATCGTTGGGACCGCCCACGGCTTCAAGCATTTCGCCGTTGGCCAGCAGATCGGCTATCCGCTTGCTCAAGGCTGCGGCCATCTGCTCGGCCGTCACGTCCGCGCCGTCTTCTGTGGTTGAGCCGCCGACCTCGAAGGCGATGGTGAAGGCGTGATTGAAGGTCTTGGCCCGTTCAGAGTGCGAAGTGTTTTTGTCGGTCATGGCGATCACCACACATACGCAGGCAGGCCGTCGACGGTATCCCAATCGCAATCCAGGCGTACCCAGCGATTTAGGTTTTGACCTTTGAGCCACTGGTGGATGGCTCGGGCGGACTCGGGCATCTCGGCATCGTGGCCTTCGTCGAAGAAACCGATGAAAAACCCCTCTGGATAGCAGGCGACGGTAGCCCACTTGCACTGGCCGGCGCTGGCGGTGAGCGCTTGAGCTGTATCGCTGTCGAGGTGGGCAATCGAGATAACCGGCATGGCCATCATGTCGAGCTTACCGCTGGTGACACGCACGCAATGGGAATGCTCGTCGAGAGTGGCCGGCGAATCGCCAGTCACCAGGCCGTTTCCGGTGATGGTGTTCACGGCTTGCTCCAGGTTGGCCAGCAGCTCGACCGGAGTCAGGGCGATATTTTCCGCCTCAGCATCGCCGCCGTCAGGGGAAACGGTGCCTGAAAAAATGAGGGAGAAGTGCAGCGGGGACATAGGAAACCTCCTTTGTTTAGATGGTTCCAGGCTACCCCCAGCCGTCAGAATCCCAAGCGCCCGCGCGCTCAGAACAGGGCGAGCTGCCCCTGAAATGGGCCTATGTCCAGCCAGGTAGTTGAGTCGGTCTTGAACCCGTGGGCCAGCATCGCCGCAGCGCACTGCTCGGGCGTCTCGAAGCCAGCCGCCTCGCTGTCCTTGTCGGTGGCCAGCAGCACTATGCCGCAGCTGGCACTTTCAAAAGCCCCGACGAACATCTGATGGCCGCCCAATGCCCGCCAGGACGCAACGTAGGGTCTTTGAGGGAAACTCGCTCAATGGTGGTCATGGTCTTCTCCGCAGGACTGGGTGAATCCCAATCTACAGAGCGCGCCGCTGATCCCAAGTACGCTGCTGGCGGGCCAGCAGCGCAACACAGGATGGCTAGACCTCAACCGCCTCTCCGTAGGCGTCATGCAGTAGCTTTGCAGCATCGTAGTAGGCCTGGTGCATCAAGCTTCGTGCAGCAGGGCTGAGCGGCATATGACCGTTGGTGGCTATCATGTCGAACACCTGCGCCCGGTCGGCGATTTCTTGGGCGACTTCTGCGTCTCGGGTTCCTTCCTCCAGGTGACTGGCGGCGAGGGCAATAATATCCACCTGCATTTGCAGCAGGGCGAGTTCCCACTCAGCGAGCAGGGTAGTTCCAAGGGTAGTCATGGTGAGCCTCATGCGATTTCGGCGCGTACCGAAGGAATGCCATTTCTGCGAGAGCGCGAGAGCGTCAGTCGTTCAGGTAGTGGCGTTGCATGAAGGCTCCGAGGCTGGTGAGAACACCCTTTCCCGGTTGGGATAGGCTGCCCCCTGAGTGAAGGGGATGAAGCTTGACGTGCATTATGCCCCGGCCTTCCAGGGAGAACCAGTAATGAGCCAGCGCTCGCCGCACATTTCGTTAGCGCCGCGCTACTGTAGGTCTGGTGCGTTCGGCGTACTTATCGGTTCCAGGGAAAATGCGAACAGTTGGGCATCTACAAAACCAGGGACGATTCAGATTAAGCTCAAGGTTTAGCTGAAAGTTCATCCCTCAACCATCGGAAGCCTTACATAATGGGAAAGACCTGCATTAATGATGATGCTGCGAAGATGGATGAACTAATTGCAGGGCGCAAGTACGATGAAATTAGTGCCTTTATAGAGCTGCTAGTTTGTCGCATGTACGATAACTCTGAGCTGCGGGCGTACAATCATTATATTGTCGGAAACGGCTATGCTGTACTTGCGGATAGACTTAATTCCCCTTGGGATGAAAAAACGGGGCTTCAAGTTAATTTTTTCAAAAAAGCACAGTATGAGCCAGGGTTCTCTGCACTTGATGATGACGTGAAGAGCCGGGTATATACAAATCTAGCTAGCGCTCTTTATGGTCAGGGTCGATACCTTGAGGCTGTAGTGGAATATGATAGAGCAATAGCTACTTTCAACAACCCTATGGCCTTTTTTTGCAAAGGGCAGGCTCTTATGGAGTTTTCGCGTGGCTTATATGATGAAGGTCACTGCATGTACTTCCAGAAAGAAGCTTACCCAATATTAAAATACGTTTATGAGTGCAAGGACGATTTGTTCGATGAAGGACATTTGGCAGTTGTGAATGCTGCCCAGCATTTGCAGGGCTTTGTCCGGCATTTTGATGACAATTTCTCCGAGATATGTGAAAGCTTTCCTCATCTGTCTACCCTAGAGGGGTTTGTCGGAAGATCGCAGAAAGAGCGTTTGTATAAGCAGTGGTGTTTAGAGAATCGCCTTTTCATTAACGACTTGAATGATATTTCTAACGAGCCGGTTGTGGCCCAAGATGTGATGGGTCTTCCCAGTGTTACTTATTCGATCAACCCCTAATTGGCGTATCCGAAAGTTTGTGGTTAAGCGGAGGCTTCTCTGAAATTAAGCACCAGTATGCGCATGCCAGATTTACTTTTTTTGAGGCAATTGAAAGCAAGTACGCTAAAAGAGAGGTTTCGCATTATGCGAGCAATGATCTTTTTCTGACAAACTCTTTGGACTATTGCTTGTATCGGCGCGATATCGAGCAGATTAAGATTTGCTTTAGATTGCTGTACTCTTGCTTTGATAAGCTTGCAGTTCTTCTCTTTAAATACTTGGAGCCTAATTCCGCCGCTAGAGTATATTTTTCCAATGTCTGGTATGTGCGTGATAAGGACGTTAAGGGCAGATTTCTAGAATCAGAAAATCCCTTTCTTTTGGCCTTGTACTGGTTGTCCAGAGAAATAAATGACAACGAAGCCGAAGGGCATGATCATTGGATGGACCCAAATGCCGGTAAGTTGGCGGATATAAGAAATAAAATTGAGCACGGCGGATTCAGGGTTGTTATTGATGATCTCTATACAATCTCTAAGTCTTTTGAGCTTGAGCGTGAAGACAAAAATCGTGCGGAAATTCTAGATCGCATAGAAGAGAATAGAAGACTGCTCAAGAGCGGAGTTCCAAAGGCAGAGCAAAAAGCAATAAAACTTAAAATAGCCGCTGATCTAGAACTAATTGAGGGGAAGGAAAATTTAAGAGGATATCCTCTTGTAATCACAGACAAAGAGCTGCGAGAACAAACATTGAGGCTTATGAAAAAAGTACGGTATGCAATAATTTATACGTCACTTGCGATTCACTATGAAGAAGAGAAGCGGGACAAGTCCGGAATTTCCATACCGTACGAAATCCCTATTTATTGAGACTTTCTTTCTACGAAAGGGCGTAACACCGGCGCAAACGATGCCCAAGACGCGGTGAGACTAGCGGCAATCCTAATTATTACGCCTTTTGCCATAGATCAATTCTCATTGTCTGGGCGTACCACGTCCCAATGTACAGGGCGGGCCTGGGCCTCTTCGAGCATGGTGGCCTGAATCTGGGCCTGAGCTTCGGTCTCCCACACGGACTCTGAGTAGCGCTCCACGGCATTCTCGAAGTCATCGAAGATGAGATCGAAACGTGGCAGGCCCTTGTGCTGAGAAACATCACGCACCCGAAAGCGTTGCGGGGATAGATGTTAAGAGCGTGGCTGGGCATTGGGCCTCCATTAGGTGGTGATGAGTGTTGGCGCTGATGGAAAATTGACCCACCCTGCCGATTGAAATTTGACCCAGGGCGGATTGCTGATTTGCGCATCAGCAACTGTGGATAAGTTTAGCAACGTAGCTGCTTTTTAATCCCTCCTTTCGATAGTCCAATGCTGTAACCGAAGACCTGCCGCATCCAGTCATGCAGCAGGTCGTCCTTTCCAAAAAATCAAAACGGCTCGTCGTCCTGCTGATCCTGGCCAGCCTTACGTTTTCGTTCCCGTGATTTGATCTTTGCCTGAGCCGCCAAGCTGCTGTGTTGCAGGCGGTAGGACTCGTTGCCCGTTTCGACGATGTGGCAGTGGTGGGTTAGCCGATCCAGTAGGGCTGTGGTCATCTTGGCGTCGCCGAACACGCTCGACCATTCGGCGAAGCTCAGGTTGGTGGTGATCACCACGCTGGTGTGTTCGTACAGCTTGGACAGCAGGTGAAACAGCAACGCACCGCCAGCCTGGCTGAACGGCAGATAACCCAGTTCGTCGAGGATGACCAGATCCATGCGCAGCAGTGCCTGGGCGATCCGCCCGGCTTTGCCGTCGTGTTTTTCGCGCTCCAGCAGATTGACCAGATCGACCGTGGAGTAGAAGCGCACGCGCTTACCGTGCCGGGTGATGCCGGACACGGCCAGCGCGGTGGCTAGGTGGGTTTTACCGGTGCCTGGCCCACCGATCAGCACCACGTTCTGCGCGGTGTCGGTAAAGGCCAGGCTGGCCAGCTCGCTGATCAGGCGTGCGTCGGCGCTAGAGGCGTTGAAATCGAAGCTGGCCAGATCGCGGTGCATCGGCAGCTTGGCCATGTTCATCTGGTGGCTCACCGAGCGCATGGCGCGATCTGTGTGCTCTTGTTCCAGCAGGTGTTCGAGCAGCCACTTGGACGAGGCTGTGTTCGACTCACCCTGTGCAGTTAACTCCGCCCAGGCCGTGGCCATGCCGTGCAGGCGCAGCTCCTTGAGTTCCGCCATCAAATCACGCATGACCGACCTCCTCGGCCTGGCCACGCAGGCGGTCGTAGCGCGCCGTGTTAGCGACGGGGGCTTCCTTGAGCGACAAGTGGGTTTCGACGCTGGGTGGTGGTTCGGATGCTGTCAGCCGTGCCACGACATTGAGGATGTGTTCGGCGCTCAGGCTGCCGCTCTCCAGTACCAGCTCAACGGCTACCAGCACGGCATCGAGTCCGGCGACCGGTACGGCAGCCAGGACTTGCGCCATGATCCGGTCACCGCCGGCATGACGTTTCAGTCCGTGCTTGAGCTGACGCAGCGGCGCTGGCAGATCAGTAAAGGGCGCTCCGTTGCGCAGCGCGCCGGGCTTGCGCTCAATCAGCGGAATGTAGTGCTGCCAGTCGTAGCTGACCTGTTCGCGATCCAGCAAGCGCGCATGGCTGGCAATCAGCGCGTCGTCAGCCACCACCTCGATTCGCGTCGGATACAAACGGCTGCTGACCCACTTACCCGCGTACTCACACGGCACCGAGTAACGGTTGCGCCCGACACTGACCAGGCAGGTGCTGGAGACCCGCGCAGGCCGCTCGACGTAACCGTCGAAGGCCGCGGGCATAGGCATCAGTTCGGCGCGCTCCAACTCCAGTACCTCGGCCACACTGAGCCCGCTGTATTGAGGGTGCGTCAGCTCGTTCCAAAGCGCGCGGCAGCGCTGGCCCA
The DNA here is from genome assembly GCF_049847425.1 of Pseudomonas sp. GWSMS-1. Classification (NCBI taxonomy): domain Bacteria; kingdom Pseudomonadati; phylum Pseudomonadota; class Gammaproteobacteria; order Pseudomonadales; family Pseudomonadaceae; genus Pseudomonas; species Pseudomonas sp. GWSMS-1. Next base: position 62,184 of record NZ_JBMHHV010000002.1, read on the forward strand.
GCCAGGCATTGAGTTCCTCGAAGGAGTGAAACTGGCAGTCCTGGGCGTCTAGCCAGATACGCCTGCGGCTGTCTTGCACGTTCTTTTCAACGATGCCCTTTTCCCAACCAGCGGCGACGTTGCAGAAGTCCGGATCGAACAGGTAATGCGCGCACATCACCGCAAAGCGCGCATTCACCGCCCGGCCTTTGCCCTTATTGACCTTGTCGACGGCGGTCTTCATGTTGTCGTAGATGCCCCGGCGCGGCACGCCGCCCAAGGAGCCGAACGAGCGTGTATGGGCGTCAAATAACATCTCATGGCCCTGGCTCGGATACGCCACAAGCCAGAACGCACGGCTGGCACACAGCTTCAGATGTGCCACCTGCATACGCCGGTAAATGCCGCCGACCAGCAAGCCTTCCTCGCTCCAGTCAAACTGAAACGCCTCGCCAAGAGCAAAGGTCAGCGGCACAAAGGCCTGCGACGCCTTGCCCTGTCCCCCTCGCCAGGCACGGATAAACGCGGTGAGCTGGCTGTAGCCACCGTCATAACCTTCGGCTTTGATTTGCGCCAACAGCGCCTTGGCACTGCGCCGCTGTTGCTTGGGCCGCAGCGAATCGGCTTTTAGCGCCTGCTCCAGCGTGGCGTGAAAAGGGCTGAGTTTGTTGAAGATCGCGCGGCGTTGGTAGACCGGCGGCTTGGCCTCAGGTGCTCTGACCCACTTGCGAATCGTGTTGCGCGCCAACCCGGTGCGCTTGGCTATCTCATGCAGCGACAGCTTGTCGCGGAAATACATCCGGCGAATTTTGCCCATCATTTCCATACTGATCACCCTGTGTTCTCCTGCTCAAAAATTGAGCAGAAGCAGTTGAACACCTGGGTCAGTTTTCAGTCGGCAGAACAGCCTCTACTGGGTCAGTTTTCGGTCAGCAGCAACAGCACAGGACATCACTGACCGATTTGCTCTGTTCCATAGCTGTGATCTTCATCGAAGCCTCCAATCAGGGTACATGCACGCCTTCGTTCATCTGGTACACGATATGCCCTCAGGAGCTTTGCTCGATGGGATTACGTGCGCCTCAAATAGGGGGTCATGCCGAGATAAGGCAAAAATTAGGACATTCGTTCTGTAACTTGCTGTATCTAAAGGAGTAAATTTGAGAGGCGCTGCTCAAGTAAAGGCCGCTTCAGCCATCCAGAAAAAAGGATGATTCACCCGCTTGGTTGCACTCGCGGAAGAACGTTAAAAACGATGCGCAACTTGCCTGTGGCGGCTAGATATTGATCAATTATCTATGCCGAGATAATTGCAGATAATTCCCCCAGTCTGTGGCCAGCGCGAGTCCATAAAATTGGAGAAAATGCCGAGTTAGAGGGCCTGCGAACAGCTTTGGCCGAGGCTTTACGCTTCGACGCGTACACAAAGCTGCGGGCTACTTAGCACTGAGGCCTCTCCCAAAAGCGACAAAGGCGGCCTCAACGAGACCGCCTCAAACCAAGTTTCATCACCGGTATCTATACCCGGGAGAGGAAGCTCTTGGGCAGACGTCAAGGATAGCACCGGTAAAAGCGCCACGGCTAATGCAGCCTCGCCCTGCTGAGCCCCTTCAGCTAGGGTGCTATTTGGTTTGTCTCGAAGCAGCGGTGTGAATGGCTCAAGACCATCATGCGAACACTCGCGGCCTAGATGGCATTATCAAAAGGCCAATTATTCTGGAGGCGGGGCCAGACTGTGCAGGACATGGGTTGACGCAACAGGGCCACCCCCAGCAGTACGGCTGCTCCAGCCATGGCGAACATAGCCAGGGTCTCCGGCACTATTCCCCACTCCACAAACCAGCGGTTGCGGCTATTGGCCAACACCGCCAGGGCTGCAGGCAATAACCACCAGCGTACGCCCTTTAGCCCGAGAACACAGGCGGCAGGCAACGTCACGCCGATCACCCCATACATCAGCTGTCGATGCAGCAACAGGGCGACGACCAGCGCAGTGGCAGCCAGGAACAGACTGTTGCGATCGGCATGATGAATGCCCCAGGCCAGCAGCAGGCCGAGCGACAAGGTCGGCATCACGTTGAGCGTCGCGCTCTCCGGCGAGAGCAGACGGTAAGGCAACTCGGAGAGCAGGGAGAAGGCCAGCAGCCAGCCGAGATAGCGTGCATTACCCTCGCTGAACAACTCGCCAGATCGGGTTCTGGCCACGTTGGCGGCAATACCCAGGCAGAACAGCGGAAACGCCAGGCGCCCGATGACGAACAGGCCATAGGCGTCTGGCCACAGATACCGCAAGTGGTCGATTAGCATGCTGAGCATGGCCAGCCACTTGACCAAATCGAGCCCGGCGTCGCGCGTCATCCCAGCAGCCCAAGCGTTAACGCGGCCAGTGCCAGATAACGCCCTGCCTTGGCCACCAGAACGATCATCAGAAAGCTCCAGAATGGCTCGCGCAGCGTGCCGGCGATGACAGTCAAAGGATCGCCGATGATTGGCGCCCAGCTCAGCAGCAGCGACCAGCGTGTTGCGGTTCAGAAAGCGCTGGTAGTCTGCACTGGTGAATTCACTCCGCCATCCGAAAGTGTCCGCGTTAACGGGATAGAACCCGACTGCTTACAATTCAGAGATTCAATTTTCCTGCGCATTCTTTTTTACCACTGACAGAGTGCTTATAGGTGTCTCAGGTTTATTCGAAATACTATCCTCAACGCCTGTCGTATTACTGAGTAGGCTATTGGTTGCGGTCTGCAGGTAGGCCTGTAGTTGCTTACCCAAACGGTCATCCAGCTCTGTAGCAGGCGTCAGCGCACCTTGCGGATGCGGGCCCAAAGTGTATTGATAGCTGCGTGGAGGCATGTCCCTAGGCAATACCAGCATACGTTCGCCACTGATCATGGCTACTGTCTGGTCACTGCCCGAGGGTTTCACAATGGCAAAGCCACTGTCGCCATCTGGCAAGCTCAACAAGTCGCGCCCCAGCACTGGTGGCGCACAGGCTCTCCAAGCCGGCCCATGATGGTTGGGACGATATCAACCTGACTGCCGACGACATCCTGGGTCTTACCAAAGGCGTCTTGGACGCCCGGCGCGATCAACAGCATGGGTACATGGAATCGGTACAAATCCATCTCGGTTAACTGCTCTTGCGCACCAAAGCCATGGTCACCCACGACCACGAATAGGGTGTCTTTGAAATAAGGCGCTTTACGAGCCTTTTCAAAAAATCGTCCCAGAGCCCAGTCAGAATAACGCATAGCTGTCAGGTGCTGATCAAGCGAACCTTGCCCTGTCACGGGCTCAACAGGCAACACACCTGGAAGCGCGTAAGGCGTATGGTTTGAAAGCGTTTGCAGGAGTGCATAGAAGGGTTTCTTCGGGTCTTGCTTGAACAGTTCTTCTGCAGCGCGATCAAACATATCCTGGTCAGCCACTCCCCATGTCGGGTCAGATACCACGGGGTCAACAAAGTCATTACGACCGATAAACCGTGTCATGCCCTGGTTGCTGAAAAAGCCACGTTGGTTATCCCAGGCAAAATCGCCGTTGTAGACATACAGATCGTCGAAGTCGCGAGTGCTAAGCAACTGAGCCAGACCGGAGAATTGGTGGCCTCCTTCCGGAGTCTGCATCAAGTACTCGAAACCGGGTAAATTTGGGAAACAGGCCATGCTGGCAAACATGCCTTGATGGGTATGGGTGCCATTAGCGAAGAAGCGGCGAAACAGCACACCCTCCTGAGCCAGTCGGTCGAAGTTCGGTGTGATGCCAGCTTCGCTGCCGAGCGCGCCAACAAAGTGCCCAGCAAAACTCTCCATCAGAATCACTACGACATTGCGGATCGGCAGGCGCCTGTCTTGTGGGGGCTGGAAATCGCGGCGGATCGCTGCTGTGTTCTGGTCTGCTAGGCGGTCGTGTTCGGTGAATAAGAGATCGCGTGTCAGGGTCGTCGCTTGATCTGCGGGCATGCGGCTCTTCCAAACCTTGTCGGCGCGATCACCTGAGTAGTGGTTCTTGGCCGCGGCATAAAGGCTCAAGGTGCCATTGAGGCCTAGGTGGTTGGCAAACATTGAGTCTGTGGTAAATGCATCCCCCAGCGTAGTGGCGGCCCTTGCCGCAAAGTACCTCGCGCCACAACGACCGATATAGCCAGACAAAGCAGCAGCGCCATACCATGACCGAGCTTATTCATTGTTCGGCGCGACTCGACGGTTGAGCGGCCCTTGCCACGAGTGCGTATATCCAGCCAACCCAGCAGTACGAAAAAGAGAGCGCTCAACGCCAGCCAGGCACCCAGTAGGCGCAGCACTGGAAAGCCATACCAGAGCATGCTCAGCACAGTTGCCGGGTCTTCTTGCAAATATTGAAAGACCAATGCGTTGAGACGCTGATGAAACTCTCGATAGAAGTTCAGTTCAATCATGCCGAGCAGGATAGCTACCGCTGCGCAAGTCCCCAGCCAAATGCGTTGCCATGTCCGGCAGACCATTGCCGGGCGATATGCCAATGCCAGGGTCAGTGGTGCGCAGATATAGACCACTAAGCGCAAGTCGAAACGCAGGCCATTAAAAAACGCTTCTGCCAGGCTGGTCCACGCGGTAGCTCCAATCAGCTCTCGGTTGAAAAGTAATAGGGCCACGCGTAACAGGGTCAGCAAAGCTACTAACAGCGCTGCACTGCCAAAAAGGAAGGCCAGGTGTTCGCTAAGGCCAAGTTTTTCTTTCGCATTGGAGGCATCAGCGGACGCTGGTATGCGGGGAGGCATAATGGGTAGCCTTTTATAATTTAAGAATGGGGAGCTATAACAGGATCAAACCCCAAGTAAGGGCAATCAGTATCAGTGCAATGAGTTGCGCCGCACTTCCCATATCCTTGGCTTGTTTAGACAGTGGGTGGATGCTCAGGGAAATACGGTCAACAGTGCTCTCTATGGCTGAGTTGAGTAGCTCCACTATCAACGCCAGCATCGGCACGAGTATCAGTAACACGCGCTCACTGGGCGTTGCATCCACCAGACAAGCCAGCGGCAGAAGCACTGCATTTAATAACAGCAGCTGCCTGAAAGCGGCTTCGCCTTGAAACGCTGCCCGCAAGCCTGCCAGCGAGTATCTAGTGGCATAAATAATGCGGGTAAAGCCACTGCGGCCTTTCAACGAGAGGGCATCCAATTCGTCGCTCTGTGGCATGTTGCTCATGGCTGCAACACTCCAGCAGGGTCGTTCAGCGCTTGCTGATAGGCCTGGTGGATAAACAACAGATCAGTTTCAGGCATGTTTCCACGGTGCCGCCCTAACTGGCCTAGGTCACGGCGAGCAGCGTCTTTGATTCGTAGACGTCGGCGGCTTTTTTCAAGATCGAGCAAGGCTATTTCGACCGTCACCGTGCCGCCTTCGTTTACCTGGGATTTGACGAAGATATGCTTGGGATAACAGCAACCATGCTGCCAGCCCGCCAGATGCAAGCGTGCTAGGGTTGCGGCGAGTTGTATCAGTACAGCCTTAGCAAGCGCGGCACTATTCTCAACGGCGTACCACTGCTCTAGGCTGACAAAGCCTTGCAGGGCTTCGGTAACCAGCAGCGCCTGCCAGGTACCATGCTGCTGCCGTGCAGTGCAATAGACGACGTTAGGTGTCTTGATGCCCAGGCGGGCAAAAGCGCGATAGGCCTGCAGTTCTCGCAAGATGGTCGGGCGGCCAAACGGATGCAACAAAGTTCGGTAGGTATGTCCAACCTGGCGCTTGCAGTACAAGGGTGGCCGCATTAAATCGCGCTGTTGCAACAACTGAACGCCGCTTTCGCCACCACGTCGCTTGTTGGCCGGTTCAACCCAGATACCGGATCTATTCCACCAGCGATCAAACTCTGTCGTGATGAGCTGCGGCGATACCTTTTCGGTCATTACACCCATGGCTCAGACCTCCTTGCGCAGCACATAGGTGCGCCACATGGCGTAGCCTGGCAGGAAATCCAGGTGATCGACGACACGGAAACCGGCTTGTTTAAATTCATCCTCAATAACTGACTTGGCTACGACAAAACGGTTTTGGTTTTGTGACGCCCGGCCTTCATCTGCGCGCCGCTGTTCCAGGCGACGACGCTTCCATGCCTTGTAGTTGCCATCAACCCAGAGCGAAAGGATTACGCTATCGCGGCTAACGCGATGGAATTCACGCAGAATGGCCAGGCGGTGCTCAGATGATTCGATGTGATGCAGCAGACGTATGCAGAAGATGCAGTCCACCGCATTGACACCCAGGTCAATATCAAACGCCGAAGTCTGGAAGGTATTGACCCGCGAGACTACCTCTGGCGGTTGTGCGGCGCATGCTGTAGCGAGCATATTGGCTGAGTTATCGGCGGCGAGGATCACCCGATTGGGTTGCTCGCAAAGCATGGACCAGAAACGCCCAGCACCACAGGGCAAATCCAGCACCAAATTGGGATCATCTGCTAGCTTTAGTGCCCTGCGCGCCACCTGAATATCGCGCCAGTGCGACAGCTGCCGAGCCAAGCCATCCTGATGTTTGATCAGGTACTGTTGAGCATGCTCTTGGTCATATTTACGGGAAAATTCGAGTTCGATGGGATTTGGTTTCGACATGGCGAGGCGTCCACAAGAAGGTACGCTCGCCACACTAGGGGGTTGGGCATCAAGGCCCTGTCAAAAGGATGTGAAAAAATCGTCAAACAACGCTTTTCAAGGTTACGTTGAAGCATGCTCCCCCACCGGGTAGGTTATGAACCGAGATCGTCCAACCCTGCTTGCTACAGATGCGTTTTACTAATGAAAGACCCAGCCCCAAACCATCCCCTCGCGCCTGTGTACCACGTACAAAGGGCTGGAAAATCTGCTCGTGCTGCTCGAAAGGAATGCCGCTGCCACTATCCTCTACGCGAAACTCTCCAGATCCTATTACTAGGCGTACAAACCCCCTCTCGGTGTAATGCAGTGCGTTTCGCAGTAGGTTGGCCATCACCGCGTTGAGAAAAGTAGGATTGTAGCGACCATCATCCGTACCCTCTTCAATGCACTGGAAATCCAGTTTTTTTTCTCTGAGCATTGGGCCCCAACGCTCGGCTTGCTCGGTGGCCACCTTGGCTAAACTGCTACTCGCGACAAAGGCTGTCTCATTAGCTTTATCTCTGGCTAGTTGCAGGAAGGTCTGGACCAGCTCGCGCATCTCCTCGCAAGCCCGGTCTATACGTTCAATCTGCACACGCTCGCGCTGCTCAAGCTTCACCTCTGCAAGCAACTCACAGGAAGTGGCAATGATCATGAGTGGGGTGCGCAATTCATGGCTGACATCACTGGTGAATAGCCGTTCACGCGCCAGTGACTGACGCACTTGGCCCAACGTGCTGTCAAAGGCAGCTGCCAGTTGACCAATTTCGTCATCAGGGTAATCGGGAGCAAGTGGCGGAGCCAAAGAGTGCAATTGGTCGCGATGACGCACCTGCTGAGCCAAGCGACTGATGGGCGCCATCACCTTACGCGCCATGACTAGCCCGAGCCCCCATGCGGCTGCGATGGTCAGTAGAAAGCCTGCTAGTACAACATCGAATAGAACTTGCTCACGGGCCTCGAACTCGTGTTGTTCTTGCACCAATAGATAGGTCTGATTGTTGATTTCCTGGACATAGACATAGAACGCCTCATTGCCATCGACGACCTCATTGAAGCCTTCTTCCAGATTTGCATACTGCTCGGGAATGGCATATTCGGAATGGCTAGAGGCGAAAAATCGGGTACTAGAGTCCAAACGTGGTGGCCGACCTCGATTGATATCCTGGTGCAGCACGGTATTCAGTTCCCGCTGTAACTCCTCGGAAACCAGATGTTCTTCGACAAAGTGCACCACCGCTTCGATGCCTATGGAAAAGATGCCGCTTACCATTACGGTCATCAATACAAAGGCAAGCAGGATGCGCCGTGCAAAAGGTTGTTTAGATACCATCAGTTTTCTCCGCAAGGCGGTAACCAACACCATGCTGAGTATGCAGCAGCTCTGTATTGAAGGGTTTATCGAGAACCTGACGGAGTTGGTGGATATGGCTTCTCAAGCTATCGCTATCGGGGCAGTCATCTCCCCAGAGCGCTTCCTCCAGTACTTCGCGGCGTACCACGGCCGGGCTTTTCTGCATCAACACAGCTAATAACTTTAGACCAATGGGATTCAGCTTGAGCGGTCGGCCTGCTCGACTGACATGCAACGTATCTAAGTCATAGATCAGATCCGCTACTTTCAATTGGCGTTTTCGGCTGCCTTGGCTGCGGCGCAGGATCGCCTCGATACGCGCGACTAACTCGGATAGGGCAAAGGGTTTGATCAGATAGTCGTCAGCTCCGACGTTGAGGCCGTGCAGCCGGTCGTCAAGCGCATCACGGGCAGTCAGCATAAGGATTGGTACCTCGCTCTGGCCATCCTCACGCAGGCGTTTGCACACCTGATAACCGTCGATGCCCGGCAGCATGATGTCAAGCACGATCAAATCGTAGTGCCCCGTGCTGGCTAGGTGTAAGCCGCTCAAGCCATCCTGCGCGCAGTCGACGCCGAAGCCCTTTAGCTGCAGGTAGTCCAGCACATTGGCCAGGATGTCGCGGTTGTCTTCGATGACCAGAATACGCATCGGCTGATTACTCTTTGATTTTGACGCTTTTTTCACGTCGCTTTGACAGGCTACTAACAGAGGCAAATGCAGACTGCGGCCCGTTCATCCAAAAGGATCATACGATGCCCCAGCTTCATTATGCGCAAATTCGCTACTTATCCATCGTCGTGCTGCGTGGCTAACGGTATTCACTCTGACTCGGAGCCTGTTGCTGGTTAGCCACCTGGCAGATGCGAATATCAGCATTTCGAACCTTATGGGCTTGTATGCCATAGGGATGATCTACGACTTGAGCTTCCTGCTTTACGCGACCTTGCCAATGGCGCTTTACCTGCTGCTTTGCCCGCGCGCGATTTGGCAGCAGCGCTGGCACAAAAAGTTTATGGCCAGCGCCATGGCCCTCAGTCTATTCGTCATGCTGTTCACTGCTGTTGCGGAAGGCTGTTTTGGGACGAATTCGGCGTACGCTTCAATTTCATCGCCGTCGACTACCTGGTGTACTCCGAGGAGGTGATCAACAACATTCTTGAGTCCTACCCGATTTACCCCTTACTGGCATTGCTCGCCATCTTGGCCATTGGTCTGACATTCATCCTTCGCCGCCCCCTAGCAGCTGCCTTGGATGCCCCACGCATGGCACCTAAGCAAGCTTTATATAGTCTGGGTGTTTTGCTCTTGCTGGCCGGGCTTTAGTAGCGCTTTTGTTGGGCAGAACTCCCCCGTGGAATAGGTGGTAATGCCTATCAGCGCGAGCTGGCGAGCAATGGGCCTTTCCAGTTCTTTGCTGCGTTTCGGAATAACGAACTGGACTACCAGCAGTTTTACTCGACCCTGCCGGAGTCCGAAGTCGCCGGGTTGTTGCGAAGCGAGGTGAGCGAGCCCAATGCCCGTTTCATAGGCAGTGATCCGCTAGACATTCGCCGTGAAATCGATAATCCAGGGCAACCAAAAGCCTGAACGTAGTACTGGTGACCATCGAGAGTTTGAGTGCCAAATACTTGGGCATTTCGGTGACAACCGCGGATTGACCCCGAATCTGGACGCGCTACGCAAGCAGAGTCTGGCATTCAGTAACTTTTACGCCACGGGTACCCGAACTGACCGTGGCCTAGAAGCCATCACCCTGTCTATTCCACCAACGCCGGGCGTTCGATCGTCAAGCGTATTGGTCGTGAAGCTGGTTATGCAAGTCTAGGTCAGCAGTTCGCCGCCCAAGGTATGACAGTGCATTTCTCTACGCGGCGTGGTTACTTCGACAACATGAATGCTTTTTTTGGCGGCAACGGCTATCGCATCGTTGACCAAAGCAGCGTTGGCCGAGGCGGATATTGCTTTCAAAAACGCCTGGGGCATGTCGGATGAAGACCTCTATAAACAAGCCCTCAAAATTGCAGATGCCGACCATGCAGCCGGCAAACCTTTCTTCCTGCAATTGATGACCACCTCAAATCATCGACCCTATACCTACCCTGAAGGTCGCATCGACATACCTTCCGGTGACGGTCGCGAAGGAGCGGTGAAGTATACCGACTACGCCATTGGCCAACTCCTTGCCCAAGTGCGGAAAACCCTGGTTCAAGGACACGCTGTTCGTCTTCGTCGCCGATCACACTGCAGGCAGCGCCGGTAAGGAAGATCTGCCGGTGGCCAACTACCACATCCCGCTGTTTATTTACGCTCCGGAACATATCGAACCTAGAGAGTTCACCGATGTTGTCAGTCAGATCGACCTGGCTCCAACTTTACTGGGCATGCTCAATATCGACTATGTCTCAACGTTTTTCGGGCGCAACGTGCTGCGAGAGGATCGCACTGCTGGGCGCGCTCTGGTTGGTAACTACCAGCACCTAGGACTGTTCGATGGCAATAATCTGGCCATTCTCAGTCCAAGGCGTGGCATGCGCAAACATGAAGACGCATTGGGGTTGAGCCATGAGTCGATCATTGGCACCGATGACGGGCTGCTGCGTCGCGATATCGCCTACTACCAGGGTGCTAGCTATGCCTTTCAGAAGGGACTTATAGCTTGGCGGTCAGGGTACTGCCAGATGAAAAGTTGGCCTGCGTTAACCTACTCATGCATTACAGGCACCGCCTGGCGTGCTTTGATTTGGAGCTACTGAAATGACGGCCGACCGCTCAGAAAGCGCTTCTCGGTACTTTGATTTCCGTCTTGCGATAGGTATTCCATTAGGGCTTATGGCCTTACTGTTGTTGCTTGACCCTAGTGGAGTTGATTTCGCTTTGGCAGAACTGTTTTACGAGCCGGGCCAGGGCTTTATCGTCGTCACAGCTTCTGGCTGGAAGACATACTTGTTGCTGCTGACCGAAAACTGACCCAGTAGAGGCTGTTCTGCCGACTGAAAACTGACCCAGGTGTTCAACTACTTCTGCTCAATTTTTGAGCAGGAGAACACAGGGTGATCAGTATGGAAATGATGGGCAAAATTCGCCGGATGTATTTCCGCGACAAGCTGTCGCTGCATGAGATAGCCAAGCGCACCGGGTTGGCGCGCAACACGATTCGCAAGTGGGTCAGAGCACCTGAGGCCAAGCCGCCGGTCTACCAACGCCGCGCGATCTTCAACAAACTCAGCCCTTTTCACGCCACGCTGGAGCAGGCGCTAAAAGCCGATTCGCTGCGGCCCAAGCAACAGCGGCGCAGTGCCAAGGCGCTGTTGGCGCAAATCAAAGCCGAAGGTTATGACGGTGGCTACAGCCAGCTCACCGCGTTTATCCGTGCCTGGCGAGGGGACAGGGCAAGGCGTCGCAGGCCTTTGTGCCGCTGACCTTTGCTCTTGGCGAGGCGTTTCAGTTTGACTGGAGCGAGGAAGGCTTGCTGGTCGGCGGCATTTACCGGCGTATGCAGGTGGCACATCTGAAGCTGTGTGCCAGCCGTGCGTTCTGGCTTGTGGCGTATCCGAGCCAGGGCCATGAGATGTTATTTGACGCCCATACACGCTCGTTCGGCTCCTTGGCGGCGTGCCGCGCCGGGGCATCTACGACAACATGAAGACCGCCGTCGACAAGGTCAATAAGGGCAAAGGCCGGGCGGTGAATGCGCGCTTTGCGGTGATGTGCGCGCATTACCTGTTCGATCCGGACTTCTGCAACGTCGCCGCTGGTTGGGAAAAGGGCATCGTTGAAAAGAACGTGCAAGACAGCCGCAGGCGTATCTGGCTAGACGCCCAGGACTGCCAGTTTCACTCCTTCGAGGAACTCAATGCCTGGCTGGGCCAGCGCTGCCGCGCGCTTTGGAACGAGCTGACGCACCCTCAATACAGCGGGCTCAGTGTGGCCGAGGTACTGGAGTTGGAGCGCGCCGAACTGATGCCTATGCCCGCGGCCTTCGACGGTTACGTCGAGCGGCCTGCGCGGGTCTCCAGCACCTGCCTGGTCAGTGTCGGGCGCAACCGTTACTCGGTGCCGTGTGAGTACGCGGGTAAGTGGGTCAGCAGCCGTTTGTATCCGACCCGCATCGAGGTGGTGGCCGATGATGCGCTGATTGCCAGCCATGCGCGCTTGCTGGATCGCGAACAGGTCAGCTACGACTGGCAGCACTACATCCCGCTGATTGAGCGCAAGCCCGGCGCGCTGCGCAACGGAGCGCCCTTTACTGATCTGCCAGCGCCGCTGCGTCAGCTTAAGCACGGTCTGGGGCGTCATGCCGGCGGTGACCGGATCATGGCGCAAGTCCTGGCTGCCGTACCGGTCGCCGGACTCGATGCCGTGCTGGTAGCCGTTGAGCTGGTACTGGAGAGCGGCAGCCTGAGCGCCGAACACATCCTCAATGTCGTGGCACGGCTGACAGCATCCGAACCACCACCCAGCGTCGAAACCCACTTGTCGCTCAAGGAAGGGGAGCCGAGAGAATTCGGAAAAAATCGTACGCTAAGGCTTTCCGAGCTGTCGTAACGGCCTGAATTTCCCTTCCTCCAGCTTGCGGCTCTGCCGCCAGACGTAATCGCCGGTCAGGTTAATGTGCTCCCAGCCCAGCGGCGACAGATATTGATACATATCGGTATTCACCGGCTTTCCGGCGTCAGTCAGCCCTTGGGTTGCCCGCTCCAGGTAGACGGTGTTCCACAGCACGATAGCGGCGGTCACCAAGTTCAGTCCGCTGGCCCTATAGCGCTGCTGTTCGAAGCTGCGATCCCTGATTTCACCAAGGCGGTTGAAGAACACCGCCCTGGCCAGGGCATTGCGCGCCTCGCCCTTGTTCAATCCAGCGTGCACGCGACGACGCAACTCGACACTTTGCAGCCAGTCGAGGATAAACAGCGTGCGCTCGATCCGGCCCAGCTCCCGCAGGGCCACGGCCAGGCCGTTCTGACGTGGATAGCTGCCCAGCTTGCGCAGCATCAACGAGGCAGTGACGGTGCCCTGTTTGATCGACGCGGCCAGACGCAGAATCTCGTCCCAGTGAGCGCGGACGTGCTTAATGTTCAGCGTGCCGCCGATCATTGGGCGCAGCGTCGGGTAGTCCTGTACGCTCTGCGGGACATACAGTTTGGTTTCGCCCAGGTCGCGGATGCGCGGGGCAAAACGAAAGCCCAGCAGATGCATCAGGGCGAAGACATGATCGGTGAAGCCAGCCGTGTCGGTGTAGTGCTCCTCGATCCGCAGATCCGACTCGTGATACAGCAGACCATCGAGCACATAGGTCGAATCCCGCACTCCGACATTCACCACTCGGGTACTGAACGGCGCGTACTGATCGGAGATATGGGTATAGAACAGCCGCCCTGGTTCGTTGCCGTATTTCGGGTTGACGTGCCCGGTGCTTTCGCCTCGACCGCCTGCACGGAAGCGCTGGCCATCGGAGGATGAGGTGGTGCCGTCTCCCCAGTTGGCCGCAAAGGTGTGGTTGAACTGATTGTTGACCAATTCAGCCAGAGCCGCCGAGTAGGTTTCGTCACGGATGTGCCAGGCTTGCAGCCAAGACAGCTTGGCGTAGGTCATACCCGGACTCGACTCGGCCATTTTCGTCAGCCCAATGTTGATGGCGTCACCAAGGATTGCTGACAGTAACAGCGTTCGATCCTTGGCCTGAGCACCATCCTTCAGGTGGGTAAAGTGACGGGTGAATCCTGTCCACTCATCCACGTCCATCAGCAGCTCGGTAATCTTGATGCGCGGTAGTAGCTGACTGGTCTTGTCGATCAGCGCCTGGGCGGTGACCGGTACTGCCGCATCCAGCGGCGTGATCTTCAGTCCGGACTCTGTGAGGATCGCGTCGGGGAGTTCATTGTCCTTGGCCAGCTTGGCGACGGTCGCCAGTTGCTGCTCTAGCAGCTGCAAGCGCTCCTCTAGGTACTGGTCGCTGTTGGGATTGGTCGCCAATGGCAGCGCCTGTTCCTTCTTGAGCGCGGCAAACTTCGCGGGCGGCAGCAGGTAATCTTCAAAGTCACGAAACTGCCGTGAGCCCTTGACCCAAATGTCGCCGGAACGCAGCGCGTTTTTCAGTTCAGACAAGGCGCAGATTTCGTAAAAACGCCGGTCAATGCCTTCCGGCGTGATCACCAGCGGTTTCCAGCGCGGCTTGATGAACGCAGTTGGTGCGTCCGATGGCACCTTGCGCAGGTTGTCTGCGTTCATCTCGCGCAGCTGCTGGATGGCATCCAGCACACGTTGAGCTGCCGGTGCGGCCCGGAGTTGAAGCACCTCCAGAAAGGCTGGAGTGTAGCGGCGCAGAGTATTGAAGTTTTCGCTGACCAGGTGCAAATGGTCGAAGGTTTCGGGACGGGCCAGTAGCTCGGCGTCGGTCACACTCTGGGCGAATTCGTCCCAGGGGATGACCGCCTCGATGGCGGCGAACGGATCGCCACCGGTAGTTTTGGCCTCCAGCAAGGCCTGACCTATCTTCGAGTACAAGCGAACCTTGTCGTTGATCGCCTTGCCCTGTTTCTGAAATTGCTGCTGATGCTTGTTCTTGGCGCTGCTGAACAGCTTGACTAGGATGCGGTCGTGTAGATCCACCAGTTCATCGGTCACTGTCGCGGTGCTTTCCAGCACCACGGCAACCAAGGTGGCGTAGCGCCGTTCGTTCTCGAACTTGCCAAGATCCTGCGGCGTCATCTGCCCACCTTCGCGGGCAAGCTTGAGCAAGCGGTTCTGGTGGATATGCCGGTCGAGCCCTTCGGGCAGGGCCACCAGTTGAAAAATCTTCAGCCGCTCGATGTGCTCCATCATGTGCCGCGAATTCGGTTTCAACGGTGACTGCCGTAGCCAGGTCAACCAGGTACTATTGCTGCCTGTCTTGATGGTCAGCAGTTCGTCGAGTTTGTTGCGATGCTGCTGGCTTAGCGGCTCGATCAAAGCACGGTAGATCCTCCGGTTCGCTCGCGCCACTGCTTCGGAGCAGGCCCGGTCGATCACCGTCAGGGTCGGCAAAATCCGCCGTTGCTGACGCAGACTCTCCAGAGCCTGCCCAGCCAGTAACAAACCTTTGTCGGTCTGCTGGGCCAGGTTGGTCAGCTCACGTACCAGGGCGCGAAAGTCTGACAGCCCGAACGGCAACAAGCCCAGGTAGGTTCGCAACTCCTGGGCATGTTCACGGCGGGTGACATCGCGCTCACCGTACTTCGCCCAGCTTTCGGGCGCAGCCTGAACCTGTCGTGCCACCCACTCAATGACCGGATCTGGCAGCACGCTGTCGCTGGACAGCGCGTAACCGGGGTAGCGCAGCAGGCAGAGTTGCACGGCAAAGCCGAGACGATTGGCATCACCCCGTCGCTGACGGATCAGCGACAGGTCGGACTCGTTGAAGGTGTAATAGCGGATCAGATCGTCCTGGCTTTCCGGCAGCGCAAGCAAAGTCTCGCGCTCAGAAGCCGAGAGTATCGAGCGACGGGGCATGTATCAGTCATCCGTGCGTAGGTACTGGTAAAGGGTTTCCCTACTTATACCGAACTCACGGGCTAGCTGGGCCTTTGGTTCACCGACAGCGGCCCGTTGCCGGACTGCGACAGTCTGTTCGTCGGACAGGGCTTTTTTACGAGCCCGGTAACCGCCGCGTTGCTTGGCCTGGGCGATTCGCTCGCGAATGAGCGCTCGCTCGAACTCGGCGAAGGCTCCCATGACCGACAGCATCAGGTTGGCCATCGGCGAATCACCTCCCGTGAATACCAGCCCTTCCTTCTAAAACTCGATACGCACGCCGCGCTTGGTCATTTTTTTGCACCAGGCGGCGCAGGTCATCCAGGTTGCGGGCCAAGTGATCCATGCTGTGTACCACGACCGTATCACCTTCACGGACGAAGCCAAGCATGGCCTCCGGTTACGGACGCTGGGTATCCTTGGCAGAGGCCTTGTCGGTGAACAGTTTGTTCACCTCGTTTTGTTTCAGCTGACATTTCGGGTTCTGTTCGTAGCTGTTGACCCGGACATAGCCGATACGTTGCCCCTGCAAGGGCCTCCCTAGGCTATGTAGATGAACTTACAGCAGCACCTACCACGCTGCTGACCAATCCGCGCATTGGCGAACGACTAGAAGAGTTCGAACCAAGGGATGTACGCCGAATTCAGATCGGCCAATACGAGATGCGTTACGAGATAGTGGATTCCACTATCTACCTGCTGCGCCTGTGGCACACCCGCGAAGACCGATAGGTTTTGGCTGGGCCAGGAACGGAACACATCAAACTGGCGAGCCTATGACTGATCGGAAAACCTTAGCGTACGATTTTTTCCGAATTCTGTAGGCTCCCCGATCAGGGCGATGTCCGGTGCGGCGAGCACCTGCAGCGAGGCGACCGAGCCGCCGAGGATGCCGACTTCGAAGCCGAGGTCGGCGGCGATGCGCGCGGACAGGGGTCGAACACCGAGGCGGTGTGGTAACAGGCGGGGCTGGCGAGCAGGGCACGGAAGGCTTCGCGCAGCTGGTGATGACAGGCTCTTTGCATGGGATTTTCCTGCTGAGTCATTATTTGAGGTCTTATTACCAAGGTTGTATTGCAATTCCTGTACCGGCCCAGGAGGCGGGCCTGTGCCGCGGCATTCCGGCGCCTGCCGGGGGTGGGCTGGCGGAAAAACGCCGATGCTGCGCCGGGAGCGGCGAACATCCGCCAACAGGGAGCAGCAGGGCGCCAGGGTGGTGGGGGGCGGTTGCATGGGCAGCGTTCGACCGTGCGGTGAGGATTGGCGCGCCGGATATGCCTGGCTGACCCGCGCGCTGCTGCCGTCGCGCGAGCAGTCGCTGTGCTAGGTTTTTGGGGGCTCGCCTACAACTCCTCGAGGAGAACAGCATGAAGCTCTACTACACGCCGGGTGCCTGCTCGCTGGCGGCGCACATCGTCCTCTGCGAACTGGGCCTGCCCCACGAACTGGTCAGGGTGGATCTGAACACCCACACCACCGCGGGCGGCGGGGATTTCTACGCAATCAACCCCAAGGGCTACGTGCCGGCCCTGGAGTGGAGTACGACCAGGTGCTCACCGAGGACGCGGTGCTCCTGCAGTACCTGGCCGAGCTCAAGGTGACGTCAGCCTGCTGCCGCCGGCCGGCAGCATGGAGCGCTGGCGCGTGCTGGAGTGGCTCAACTTCATCAGCAGCGAACTGCACAAGGGACTCGGCGCATTGTTCAATCCGGCGATTACTCCGGAGTGGAAGCAGGCGGTGCTGGAGCGGGTGAGCCAGCGTCTGGACCTGGTCAACCAGGCGCTGAAGGGGAATGCCTTCCTCTGCGGCCGGCATTTCACCATTGCCGACGCCTATCTGTTCACCATCGTCAACTGGACCGGCTTCATGCACATCGACCTGGCGCCCTGGCCGGAGCTGGCTGCCTACCAGCTGCGGATGGCGGAGCGCCCGGCGGTGCAGCAGGCGATGCGCGCGGAGGGCCTGCTGAAGTAGCGGGTTGTGCCGAAAATGAAAAGGGGCGCCATCTGGCGCCCCTTTTGCTGTCGGCCGAGGGGGGCTTACAGGCTCTTCGACACCGATACCACGAAGTTGGCGTCGCAGTAGTCGGACTTGCCACCGGCAGCGAAGCCTTTGCACTCGCTGTCGCTGAGGCTGGTGTCGGTGTAGGTCATGCCGAAGTCCAGGCCGGCGTAGGTCTTGGTCAGGCCGATGGACCAGTCGTTGTAGGAGTCTTCCTTACCAACGCCGGCGCTGTTGAGGAAGATGTTGTCCTTGAAGTCGTAGTTGCCGTACTGCAGGGCCAGGCCGATCTCGTAGGGCAGGGTGTGTCGTAGCCGATGTAGGTGTAGAGGGTGGTGTTGTCGTCGGCGAGGCCATTGCTACGAACATGGCGAAGTCGTCGGAGTAGGCGGCGCCGACCTTGAAACCATAGCGGTCAGGCTGCCGTAGTACTCGCTGTAGTTGGCGGCGGTGGCGCCCGGGTAGTCGTACTTGATCCAGCCCAGGTCGTAGGAAATGTCGTCGGTGATGTTGTTGGTGAAGCCGAGGTAGTAGTCGAATTCGACGTTGGCGTCGTTGCCGTCGGCCGCTACGAAGTCGACGTTGGATGCCCAGGTGCCGACGTACAGACCGCTATCGTGGGCCACGTCCAGGCCGCCCTGGATGGCGCCTTTGCCTTGGGTTGCGACACGCCGCGGTAGATGTAGTCCGTGGTCAGGGCGGCGTTCATGCTGACGTCGAAGTCACCGATCGGGCTCTTCACGGTTTCGGCGGCGGCGAAGCTGCTGACGGTCACTGCGCTGGCGGCGGAGATGGCGAGGTCAGTTTCTTGAGCATGTCATTTGTCCCTATGGTCCGACGAGGAGTTGGCATCCTCGACTTATTAGTGTGTGTTGAGTCTGAGTGGAGCTGATTTGCCTCATGCACACGGCTTGCCAACTTTATAAATTGCTTTAAATACAATGACTTACGATTGATATTGGCGGCGTGGCAGGTTGTTCGGGTTTTGGCCAGGCGCCGTTGTGCACCATCGGCGGGCACGCTTTGGCCCAGTTTGTGGCGTGGAAAAGCTGGCGTGTCCCTTGCAAGAGAGGTGGTTTTCCTGTCTGGAGTGAGATGGATGCGTACGTTGTTGATGCTCGGATCGAGCCTGCTGGCCGGTGCTGTACAGGCCGCGGAACTGCATGTGGCCGCCGGCCAGGAGCGGCTGATCGACGAGCCGCGCCTGCAACTGGAGCGCCTGGTGCTCGAAGATGGTGCAACCCTGCGCCTGGCACCGGGGCTGCCGCGTTTCGAGCTGCGTGCGGGCAGGCGTGGATCGGCCGCGACGTGCGCCTGCTGGCGCGCGGCAGCGATGCGTCAGCAGGGCGAGCGGGCGCTGCCGGTAGCGCGGGCAAGTCCTGCGCGAATGGCGAGGCCGGTCAGCCGGGCGAGGCCGGTGGGGCCGGCGCTGCCGGGACCGACCTGCAGATCACGCTCGGCCTGCGCAGCTTCGGTTCGCTGCTGCTGGATACCCGCGGCGGCGCCGGCTCGGCTGGCGGCAGCGGGGGCGACGGCGGCGACGGGGGCGCGGCGGATCGCTGCGCGGGAGTGCCGGTGGCACCGGTGGTCGGGGCGGCGAGGGCGGTGCCGGCGGGCGCGGTGGCACGGTGGCGCTGCGCTACTGGAGCCTGAGCGAGGCCGGTTATATCCCGGTCAGCAACCACGGCCCGGGCGTGCAGATCCTGACCGCCGGTGGCCTGGGAGCCGCTGGCGGCCGTGGTGGCAAGGGCGGGATTGCCGTGCCGGAGAGTTCAGCACCCGTGGCCAACGGCATCAAGGTCTATCGCAATGGCGGCGCGCCGGGCGAGGCCGGCCTGACCGGCGCGCCGGGGAGCAGCGGCGAGACGGGACGCTTCCTGGTGCAGCCGCAGGCGCGGCCCTGACCGAGCGGCGCCGGCGCAGCGCTGCTCAGGCGATCAGCCGTTCGCGCAGACGGCCGAGCATGCCCATCAGGCTACCGACCTTGTCGCGCTCGCGTTCCTCTTTCGGGGCTTCGGCCAGGCGCGCCACCACATGGGTCGGCTGGGTGCGCCAGGCCTGGGCCTGACGGGCGGCCGCGCTCAGGCTCTTCTCGAACAGGGCCGGGCGGATCGGTTTGGGCAGGTAGCGAAGATCTGCGCCTCGTTGATCAGCCTGAGCAGCGCCTGGGTGTCTTGGAACGGCGTGACCACCAGGCTGAGCAGGCGCGGATGGGCCTGGGCCAGGGTCTTGAGCAGCGGCGCGGTGTCTTCGCCGGCGAGCTTGAGGTCGCTGATCAGCAGGTCGACCGCTTCCGTGTTCAGCTGCAGCAGGGCTTCGGGCAGGTTGCGGGCGTGCAGCAGGCGATGGCCGCCGGCATGGCAGAAACTGCCGACCGCTGCCAGGGTTTCCGCATGGTCGTCGAGCAGCAGTACGGTCAGCGCGGTGGTCGGCTGCGCACTGTCGGTCATCGCCACGGGGACCTGGCTGGCGGCGATTCCGCCGCCTGGCGCAGGGTGTTGGTCATCTCCTGCTGATCCCACGGTTTGGTCAGGTAGCGGAAGATGCCGCCGCTGTTCAGCGCATCGACCGCGGCGTCGAGGTCGGAGTAGCCGGTGAGCAGGATGCGCAGGGTGTGCGGGGCGATCTCGCTGGCCTGGGCGAGAAACTCCGCGCCGCTCATCTGCGGCATGCGCTGGTCGCTGACGATGATCTGCACCGACTCGCTCTTCAGGCGTTCCAGCGCGCGGCGCGGGTCGCTTTCGGTGAGTACGTCGTACTGGCGGCGGAACTGCATGGCCAGGCTGCGCAGGATGCGCTCTTCGTCGTCGACGAAGAGGATCCGGGTGGGGGCGGTCATATCAGGCACTCTCCTGCAGGTTGGGCGCTTGCGCGCGCGGCAGCCGGATCAGGAAGCGTGTGCCTCGCCCCGGCTCGGAGGCGACGCGAATCGTGCCGCCGTGGTCCTGGATGATCTTGAAGCTGATGGACAGGCCGAGGCCGGTGCCCTGGCCGACCGGCTTGGTGGTGAAGAAGGGATCGAAGATCTTCGCCAGCACCTCGGGCGGCATGCCCTTGCCGGAGTCCTGCACGGAAATGAACACGGCGTCGTCGTCGGCCCAGGTCTTCACCAGGATCTGGCCGAAGCGCTCCATGGCCTGGGCGGCGTTGGTCAGCAGGTTGAGCAGCACCTGGTTGATCTGCGACGGCGCGCAGGGAATGCGCGGCAGATCGCCGAGTTGCGCGGTGACCTCGGCCTTGTCCTTGATGTTGTTGCGGGCGATCACCAGGGCGCTGCGTACGCAGTCGTTGAGGTCGATGTCCTCGCTCATGGCGCGGTCGAGGCGGGCGAAGTTCTTCAGGCCGACCACCAGTTCGCCGATCTGCTCGAGGCCGTAGAGGGTGTCCGCTGAACAGCTGCTGGAGGTCTTCCTTGAGCAGCTCCGGCGCCGCCTGTTCGCGGGCATCCAGGCCTCGCCGAGGGGGCGGCCAGGCGCGGCTCGT
The DNA here is from genome assembly GCF_049847425.1 of Pseudomonas sp. GWSMS-1. Classification (NCBI taxonomy): domain Bacteria; kingdom Pseudomonadati; phylum Pseudomonadota; class Gammaproteobacteria; order Pseudomonadales; family Pseudomonadaceae; genus Pseudomonas; species Pseudomonas sp. GWSMS-1. The sequence continues at coordinate 83,130 of NZ_JBMHHV010000002.1, forward strand.
CGCATTCCGGGTCATGCAGGCAGTCGAGCAGGGTGCCGTGGGTGTCGGCGAGCTGCAGCAGCGGCTGCTTCAGCTCGCGCAGCAGCTGCACGTTGTTCTTCACGTAGCCCAGCGGGGTGTTCAGCTCGTGGGCGACGCCGGCGACCATCTGGCCCAGCGAGGCCATCTTCTCCGACTGCACAGCTGGGCCTGGGATTCCTTGAGGTCGACCAGCGCCCGGCGCAGCACGGCGTTGCGCTGGGCGACGCGCTTTTCCATGGCCTTGAGCAGGTCGAGCACCGTGCCTAGGCCCTGGTAGCGGCCCTCGCCGTCGACCAGGATGAAGTCCTCGGTGATCGGGTAGGTCAGCTGCGAGGTGACCTGCTGGGCCGCCTCTTCCAGGCGGGTGTCCAGGCAGACCACCAGGGCGCGTCGTTCATCACGCTGTGGGCCGGCTTTTGCCCGTGCAGGTCGCGGCCGAAGCGCAGCATGAAGATGTTCTGCAGGGCATAGCGGCTGATCAGGCCCCGCGGGCGACCGTCGGCGTCGACCACGGCCAGGGACAGGAAGGCCTTGCATTCGGGGGTCAGCAGGCGG
>NZ_JBMHHV010000003.1:0-496720 GCF_049847425.1 Pseudomonas sp. GWSMS-1
GCTGAGACTGGCGCCGCAAAGGCGCAGGGTCATTTCAGCAGGTCAGCGGCGCGGGCAGCGTCCTCGATGCCTTGGTAGTTCTCAGGCTTGGTTTCGATAAAACGGCTGGCGGCCTGCAGGTCGAGGATTGCCTTGTGCGCCGGGTTAGCCGGGTCGAGGGCAAGGAACGCCGCTTTGATCTTCTCAACCAGTGCGGGGTCGAGGTTGCCGCGTACGGTCCAGTTGTAGTCGAAGTAGCTCGGGGTGGTGGCGAAGACCCTGACCTTGCTGGTGTCGACTTTGCCGCTGGCGACCAGTTTGTCCCACACGCTGGCATTCAGCACGCCGCCATCGACCTTGCCGGCCTGAACCCAGGCAGCGGTGGCGTCATGTGCGCCGGAGTAGCCGATACGGCTGAAATAGCTTTCCGGCTTGATGCCGTCTTGCAGCATGAAATAACGCGGCATCAGGCTGCCGGAGGTCGAGGACACCGAACCAAAGGCGAAGGTTTTGCCCTTGAGGTCGGCTAACGAATTCACATTGGCGTCAGCGGTGATGAACTTGCTGGTGAACTGGGCATCCTGTTCGCGCTGCACCAGCGGGATCGCGTTGCCGGTTTTCAGGTGGACTTGGACGAAGGTGAAGCCGCCCAGCCAGGCCATGTCGAGGCGGTCGGTGGCCAGCGCTTCAACCACCGCGGGGTAGTCGGCCACCGGAGTGAACTCGACTTTCATGCCCAGCTGCTGTTCCAGGTAGGCGCCCAGCGGCTTGAATTTGCGCAGCAGCTCGGTCGGTGCTTCGTCTGGGATGGCGCTGACGCGCAGGGTTTCTGCAGCGTGGGTCAGGCTAGCGGACAGACACAGGGCAGCACAGGCGGCGAATGCCAGGGTACGTTTGAACATGAAGATTCTCCGGTTCAATAGCGGAAAAGGTTCTAAGTAACAGGTCAGCGGTTCGGCTGGCTGCGTGTCGTCAGGTAATCGACGTGGCGCGATTATAGGGAGCGCTGCGCTAAAGGCCAGCATTGCCGGCAGGCCGTTGGAAAACTACCTGGGTTTGCAATCCTGTGTTTCCGCCGGCCTGCTAGAATCCGCGGCTTGTTTTCTGATTTGCCGAGAGCCTGACCGATGAGCGAGCCGATCCGCCTGACCCAGTACAGCCATGGAGCCGGTTGCGGCTGCAAGATTTCCCCCAAGGTGCTGGACGTGATCCTGGCCGGGAGCGGCGCGCAAAACCTGGATCCCAAGTTGTGGGTGGGCAACGCCTCGCGCGACGATGCGGCGGTGTATGCCCTGGATGATGAGCGCGGCGTGGTTTCAACCACCGACTTCTTTATGCCGATTGTCGATGACGCCTACGACTTCGGCCGCATTGCCGCCACCAACGCCATCAGCGACATCTACGCCATGGGCGGTGACCCGCTGATGGCCATCGCCATCCTCGGCTGGCCGGTCAACCTGTTGCCGCCGGAAGTGGCCCGTGAAGTGATTCGCGGCGGCCGCGCAGTCTGTGATGAGGCCGGTATTCCCCTGGCCGGTGGCCATTCCATAGACGCCCCGGAGCCCATCTTCGGCCTGGCGGTAACTGGCGTGGTGAGCAAGCGCCACATGAAGCGTAACGACACCGCCACGCTCGGTTGCCGGCTGTACCTGAGCAAGCCGCTGGGTATCGGCATCCTCACCACCGCCGAGAAGAAAGCCAAGCTGCGCGCCGAAGACGTTGGCCTGGCGCGTGACTGGATGTGCACCCTGAACAAGCCCGGTAGCCGTTTCGGCAAGCTCGCCGGCGTCACCGCGATGACCGATGTCACCGGTTTCGGCCTGCTCGGTCACCTGGTGGAGATGGCCGATGGTGCCAACCTTACCGCGCAGCTTGATTACGCTGCCGTGCCGCGTCTGCCGGGCGTTGACTATTACCTGGGCGAGGGCTGCGTGCCCGGCGGCACCCTGCGTAACTATGAGAGTTACGGCGAGAAGATCGCGCCGATCTCCGAGGCGCAGCGCAACCTGTTGTGCGACCCACAAACCAGCGGCGGCCTGTTGGTGGCAGTTAATGCCGAGGGCGAGGCTGAGTTCCTGGCCGTGGCGGCCGAGCTGGGCTTGCACCTGGCGCCAATAGGTCAGTTGGTTGCGCGACAGACTTACGCGGTAGAGGTGCTCTGATGCGTGACAACAGCAGCGACTACCGCGACATCTTTCTTAATGATCGGCCGCTGATGGATGCCCGGGCGCCGGTGGAATTCCTCAAGGGGGCTTTCCCTGGCGTACTCAACCTGCCGCTGATGAACGACATCGAGCGGCAAAAGGTTGGCACCTGCTACAAGCAGCACGGCCAAGACGCGGCCATCGAGCTGGGTCATCAGCTGGTTGGCGGTCAGGTCAAGGCTGAGCGGGTCGAGGCCTGGGCGGCTTTCGCCAAGGCCAACCCGAACGGTTATCTGTACTGCTTCCGGGGTGGCCTGCGCTCGCAGATCACCCAGCAGTGGCTCAAGGAAGCCGGTATCGACTACCCGCGCGTTATCGGCGGCTACAAAGCCATGCGCACGTTCTTGCTGGAGACCACCCTGCATGCGGTAGCAGAGTGCAATTTTGTGGTGGTGGGCGGCATGACCGGCACCGGCAAGACCGAAGTCATCAGCGCGCTGACCAACAGCATCGACCTGGAAGGCCACGCCAACCATCGCGGCTCCAGTTTCGGCAAACGGGCCACTGTCCAGCCGGGGCAGATCGATTTTGAGAACCGTCTGGCCATCGACATCCTCAAGCAGCGCGCCGCCGGTACTCAGCAATTTGTACTGGAAGATGAGAGCCGTCTGGTGGGCACCTGCTCGCTGCCGCTGGAGCTATACCAAGGCATGCAGGAATACCCGCTGGTGTGGCTGGAGGACAGCTTCGAAGGCCGTGTCGAGCGCATCCTCGGTGATTATGTGATCGACCTGTGCGCTGAGTTTATCCGTGTGCATGGCATCGAGGATGGCTTCCGCTTGTTCGCCGAGCGCCTGCTGCAAAGTCTGAGCAATATCCAGAAACGCCTGGGCGGCGAGCGCTATCAGCGGCTGCTGGCGATCATGCAGGCGGCCTTAGATGAGCAACACCGCAGCGGCGCGGTTGATCTGCACCGTGGCTGGATCGACGGGATGCTGGTTGAGTATTACGACCCCATGTATGCCTTCCAGCGCGAGAGCAAAGGTGCTCGCATTGAGTTTGCGGGCGATCAAGCGGCGGTCATCGACTACCTGAAGACGCGCCAGGCAAATGCCTAAACCGAGGAAGGCCTGAGCCTAGGCGCTAGGCTCAGGTACTGGAACGCTGGGTGAGCGGCAAGCGCCGGCTGAAGTCGACTGGCAATGAATGGCGGCTTAAGGCCGTCGTTGCCGGGGCTCAGTTCTGCTCTTTGGCTAGGGCGCGTTGGTAGCTGCTGATGCTTTCCAAGTTTTGGATATAGCGTTCGATGTGCGGGAAGGCCTGTGCGCCTTTTAGGTTATTCAGTGCGCCCTGCACGACGAAGCCCAGCATAAAGTCCGCGCCGGTCAGGCGCTCTTCTACTAGGAAATTCCTGCCCGCAAGGTGGTTGTTGATATGGGTAAACACCTTGTTGAATTCTGTCTCCGTGTAGCTGTTTAGAAACTTCAGGTCGGTGCCTGACTGGGTTTCATACTGATTAAATATTTTCAGTAGAAAAGGCAGCATGGCGGAGCTTTCTGCGAAGTGAATCCACGTCAGGTAATCAATGTATGCCGCTGAACCTTCATCCGGTGCGAGGTGAGGCGCCAAGCGCTTAATCAGCACTTCCACCATCGCGCCAGACTCGGCAATAACCTGCCCGTCTAATTCAATCACCGGCGATTTGCCGAGCGGATGAATGGCCTTTAGCGAGGCGGGGGCCAAGTGGGTTTGCTCATCGCGCGTGTACTTGATGAGCTCATACGGCTCGCCGATTTCCTCCAGTAGCCAGAGGATGCGGATTGAGCGCGAAGCATTAAGGTGGTGAAGTTTGATCATCGGTTTAGCTCCGTTGGGGCGCACCGAGCAGTTATGCGCGGTGGTGATTGCGGGATAGCTGGCCTGGTGTGAGAAGCATGCTACTCGCCAGCTAGTCAACCGGTCTACTATCTATGGTCGCGCGCTAAGGCCGGCCCAGTGCCGCTAATTTGGTTTCTGGTTGGGGCTTTCAGTGCGGCGTTTTGCGCAGGAGTTGGCCTAGCGCTCTAGCGCTGGAGAGCGGCCTTCAGGCTTTTGTCGTTGCGGGCTGAGCTGGGTAGAGCCGGAGGAGTATTGGTATAGTGGTGCATTAATATTGTAACTAGACGACTGGTCTAATTTATTGGTAACCTGCCCCGATGAAGCAAAACTACGATGATACGCGCCAGCATTTACTCGATACCGGCCACCGGATGATGGTGGTGAAGGGTTTTACGGGTGTGGGCCTTAACGAGATTTTGCAGGCCGCCAGCGTGCCGAAAGGCTCGTTCTACCATTACTTCAAATCCAAAGAGCAGTTCGGCCAGTCCTTGCTAGAGGATTACTTTCGCAATTATTTGGCGAACATGGACGAGCGCTTTGCCGTCACGGGTAACACAGCCCGCGAACGGCTCATGGGCTACTGGCAGAAGTGGCTGGACAGCTACTGTGCGCCCTGTGAAGAGCAGAAGTGCCTGGTGGTGAAGTTGAGCGCCGAGGTGGCGGATCTTTCTGAGTCCATGCGCCTGACGCTGCGCGATGGTGCAGATGAAATCATTGCGCGAATTTCAGAATGTATTGAGCAGGGCCAACAAGACGGTTCCCTGCCGCCAGGCGATGCTTACCGCACGGCGACGGCCCTTTATCAGCTGTGGCTCGGCGCCAGCCTGCTGAGCAAGCTGCACCGTAATAGCCGGTCGCTGGAAAACGCCATGGCCACGACCCAGGCCATGCTGGCCTCTGACAAGGCCTGATGACCAGATTGCCCACCCTGCAGGTGGGCATTTTTTATCGGTTTGATAGCCGACTGGTCTAATTTTTCGCATCGAGACAACCCCTTCTTCAATACCCGCCAGGAGTTTGCACATGCCCCAGTCAAAGCTAATCAATCGGCGCGTTGTTCTGGCCTCGCGCCCGCACGGTGCGCCTGTCGAGGCGAACTTCCGCATTGAGCAAAGCCCCATTCCTGAGCCTGCAGAGGGGCAGGTGCTGCTGCGTACCGTTTACCTGTCGCTCGACCCTTACATGCGCGGGCGCATGAGTGATGCGCCGTCCTATGCGCCGCCGGTGGACGTTGGCGGGGTGATGGTGGGTGGCACCGTAGGCCGCGTGCTGGTCTCAAAAAATCCTGCGTTTAAAGAGGGTGACTGGGTGCTGTCCTTTGCGGGCTGGCAGGACTATGCGTTGTCCGATGGCAGTGACCTGACCGCGCTGGGCGAGTCACCGGCACATCCCTCTTATGCCCTGGGTATCTTTGGTATGCCAGGCTTTACCGCGTATATGGGCTTGCTCGATATTGGCCGGCCGCAGGCGGGCGAAACCTTGGTGGTAGCGGCGGCTACCGGGCCAGTCGGCGCGACTGTCGGGCAGATCGGCAAGATCAAGGGCTGCCATGTGGTCGGTGTCGCCGGCGGCGCAGAAAAGTGCCGGTATGCCGTCGAGGTGCTGGGTTTTGATGCCTGCCTCGATCACCGTGCGCCGGACTTCGCCGAGCAACTGACCAAGGCCTGCCCGGCGGGTATCGATATTTACTTCGAGAATGTCGGCGGCAAGGTCTTTGAAGCGGTGCTGCCGCTGCTCAATACCAAGGCGCGGGTGCCGGTCTGCGGTATCGTCGCGCACTACAACGACACCGCCCCACCCAGCGGGCCAGACCGCTTGCCTGCCCTGATGGGGGCGATTCTGCGCAAACGCATCACGGTTCAAGGTTTTATTATTTTTGATGATTACGCCCACCGCTATGCCGAATTCTTCAACGAGATGTCGAATTGGTTTGCGCAGGGGCGGATTAAATACCGTGAAGAACAGGTGAGTGGTTTGGAAGAAGCGCCTAAGGCGTTTATCGGGCTGCTCGAGGGTCGTAATTTTGGCAAGTTGGTGGTTCGCGTCGGTGACGACTGATTGTCAGGCGTTGGAGTAACCACGGTTCGTGCTCTGCCAGCTCAAGCTCCTTGCTGGCAGGGCTTTTTGTTTAGAAAACCCAGGCCATTAGGCGCAGTGATGGCGGCAGAGATTCTTATGGGCACACGCAGTAAGCGATCGCATCAAGTAAACGCCGCTCTGTGGCGTATTTTGGTCGGCTGTCTGGGGTTATACCCTACGCTCTTACTGGTGCTGAGTTTTCTGGCGCCGCTGACCCGCGATCTGAGTTTTCCGCTAATGGTCTTGGTGGAGGTGGTGGTTTTGGTGCCTTTCACTCAGCTCATCTCCTTTCCGCTGGCCGGATGGCTGGTTGCCCGTTTAAGGCAGATTAATCAATGAGTGCGTGAGGCGGTTTCAGTCAGCGTCACGCGCCGAAAAAACATGACCCAAGCGATAACCCAGGTTGTCGGCATCACACTATTAAGCAGAGGGAAAAACATGCAAACGTTAATCATCAACGGACAGTCGCAGCAGGTTGACGTTGCCGCAGATATGCCTCTGCTATGGGTCCTGCGCGATGTGCTAGGCCTGACCGGGACCAAGTATGGCTGCGGCATTGCCCAGTGCGGCGTGTGCACCGTGCACCTCGACGGCCAGCCTATCCGGTCGTGCGTGACGCCGATTTCCGCTGTGGCGGGGCGCTCGATCACCACCATTGAGGCCATCGGCGAGACGGCCGTGGGCCAAGCCGTGCAGCAGGCCTGGCTGGCGCACGAGGTGGTGCAGTGCGGTTACTGCCAATCAGGGCAGATCATGGCCGCCACGGCGCTGCTGCAGAGCCAGCCGAAGCCCGATGATCAGGCCATTGATGCCGCCATGGCGGGCAATCTGTGCCGCTGCGCCACCTACACCCGGATTCGCTCGGCCATTCATAGTGTTGGCCAGGTTGAGGAGGCGTAAGATGAAAAAGCCTAACGAAACGACTGTTGATATGTCCCGTCGCCGCCTCTTGCAGGGCAGCGGCATCGCCCTCGGCGGCTTGGTGTTGAGCACCTGGCTACCGCCGCTGGTGGCCAAGAGTGCCGCCGCCGATGCGGCGGCTGCAGGCCGATTGGGTGATCGTTCTGCTGAAGGCTTCGGAGCCTTTGTGCGAGTGGGCCCCGATGGCGTGGTCACGGTGATCTCGCCGAAGATTGAAATGGGTCAGGGCGCGCAAACCGGTATTGCCATGATGGTCGCCGAGGAGCTGGAAGTGCCCCTGGATCAGGTGGTGATCCAGGAGGCGCCACCTAACTCGGCGCTGTATACCGACACCCTGCTGCAGTTTCAGGCCACCGGTGGCTCGACCTCTACCCGTTACACCTGGGAGCCGCTGCGTCGGGCGGGCGCTACGGCGCGCATCCTGTTGATCCAGGCGGCTGCTTTGCAGTGGCGCGTCGCGCCGAGCCTGTGCCATGCGCAGGACGGCCAGGTGTTTGGCCCCAATGGCCTGCAGGCGGCCTATGGCGACCTGGTCGAGGCGGCTGCGACGCTGCCATTGCCCGACGCGGTGCCGCTGAAAACCCCCGAGCAGTTCAAGTTGCTGGGCACCCCCGCGCAGCGCCTGGACACCCCGGCGAAGGTCAACGGCAAGGCGCGCTTTACCATCGACCTGCAAATCCCCGGCATGCTGGTGGCCTCCAGCATCACCTGCCCGGTACATGGCGGGCGGCTGCTCTCGGTGGATGACAGTCAGGCGCGTCGGGTGCCTGGGGTGCGCGACATTGTGCGTCTGGACAATGCCGTGGCCGTCACCGCGAGTAACTTCTGGGCCTGTCAGCAGGCCATCAAAGCGCTGAAGATTGAGTGGGACTTGGGGCCGCATGCCGCTATCGGCTCCAAGCAGTTGGACCAAGAGCTGCTCGCTGCCAGTAGCCGTGATGGCGTGGTCGCCAAGCGTACCGGCGACATTGAACAAGCCAAGCAGCAATCGGCCAGCCAGTTCGAGGCGGTTTACGAGCAGGCGCTGTTGTCGCATTCGCCGCTTGAGCCCATGAGCTGTGTGGCCCACGTGCGTAAAGATGCTTGCGAACTGTGGGTCGGCACCCAGGTGCCGGTCTTCGCTCAGCAAACAGCCGCGCAAATCACCGGGTTGCCCGTGGAGAAAATCCAGGTGCACAACCAGCTGATCGGCGGCGCATTTGGTCGGCGTCTGGAGTTCGACTTCATCACCCAGGCGGTTGCCATCGCGCGGCAGGTCGATTACCCGATCAAACTGATCTGGAGCCGTGAAGAGGACATGACCCACGACCTCTACCGGCCGCTGTACGCCGACCGTATGCAGGCTGCGCTCGACGCGCAGGGGCGTCCGCTGGGCTGGGAACACCGCATTGCTGGCGCTTCGATTCTCGCCCGCTATGCCGGCAGCTTGCCGGCCAACGGCGTGGATGCCGATGCGGTGGAAGTCTCAGTGGACCCCATCTACAGCCTGCCGCATTTGCAGGTGCGCTATATCCGCCAGGAGCCGAACGTTGTACCCGTGTCCTGGTGGCGTGGCGTGGGCCCGCTGCGCGGCACCTATGCGTTGGAATGTTTTATTGATGAGCTGGCGCACAACGCCAAGGCCGACCCGGTGGCCTACCGCCTGGAACTGATGGCAGACCAGCCACGTGCCCAGGCGGTGCTGCGCCTGCTGGCCGAGAAGTGTGACTGGAGCCAGCCGTTGCCAGCAGGGCAGGGCCGTGGTGTGGCGGTCAGTGCGGTGTTCGGCAGCTATGTGGCGACCCTGGTTGAACTGGAGATGCAGGGCGACTTGGGCCTGCGCATCAAGCGTCTGGTCAGTGTGGTGGATTGCGGTTTTGCGACTAACCCGACTTCGGTTAAGGCGCAGATGGAGGGCGGTACCTTGTTCGGCCTGTCCGCCTCGTTGTTCAACGAAATCCTGATCGACAACGGCCAGGTGCAGCAAACCAACTTCCACAACTATCGACAGCTGCGCATCAGCGAAGCCCCGGCGGTGGAGGTGCACCTGCTGCCTAGCCTGGAAGCACCGGGTGGCGTGGGGGAGGCCGGTACTGCATTGATCGGCCCGGCTCTGGTGAATGCCTTGTACGCGGCATCGGGTCAACGCATCCGTCGCCTGCCGCTGAGCCGTTTTGGCTACTACCCGGTTTAAGGAGTACCTGATGAAATTAATAAGCAATCTACTGACGCTCGCCAGCGCTGCTTTGCTGGCGCAAGCGGCCTATGCGCAAGATGACCCGCTGGCTAAGGGCGAATACCTCACGCGCGCCGCCAACTGTGTGGCATGCCATACCGTGCCCGGCGGTCAACCCTTCGCCGGTGGCGTTGAGTTCAAGCTGCCGTTCGGCTCGTTGTTCTCGTCCAACATCACCCCGGACGTGCAAACCGGTATCGGCGCGTGGACCGATGACGAGTTCGTCAGCGCGCTGCAAACCGGCGTGGGCCGTGATGGCAAACACTACTACCCGGCGTTTCCCTATACCTCCTACAGCAAGATGTCGCGCGATGACATCCTCGCCATCAAGGGCTACCTGGTCAGCCTAGAACCTGTCGAACAGGCACCGCGGGAAAACCACATCAGCTTCCCGTTCAACCAACGCTGGGGCATGGCGGTGTGGAATTGGCTGTTCCTCGATGACGAGCAGTTTCAGGCGGACAGCCAGCACTCAGACGAGTGGAATCGCGGTAAATACCTGGTAGAAGGGCCGGGCCACTGCGGCGAGTGCCATTCACCACGCAACCTGTTTCAGGCAGCCAGCAGCGATCGTTCGTTGGCCGGTAACGTGCTTCAGGGCTGGAATGCCTACAACATCAGCGCCGACCCTGTGCACGGCATTGGTGCCTGGCCCACGGACGTGCTTGCTGGTTATTTGAAGGATGGCGCCGCGCCAGGCTTGGGCTTGTCCTCGGGGCCGATGGCGCAGGTGGTGGAGAACAGCTTGCGACATTTGACCGATGCAGACCGTCAGGCGATTGCCGTGTTCCTCAAAGACTCAGCGCCGCGCAGTGAAGGAGTGCCTCGCCCGCAGCAGCTCACGCTTGCTGAGCAGGGCAGCGGCAATGCACTTGGCAACAAACTGTTCGCCGACGCCTGCGCCAGTTGTCACCGTTGGGACGGCACCGGGACCCAGAGCCAAACGGCCATGCTGCTGGGCCTGAAGACGGTCAACGATCCGGCCGCCAGCAACTTACTGGGCATTCTGTTGAGTGGCCATGGTGCCGCCGACACCCCCGTGGATCGGCGTATGCCGTCGTTTGGCACCATTTACACCGATCAAGAGTTGGCCGCGCTGAGCAGTTTTATCCTGCAGCGCTTTGGCGACAGTGGCGCGCAGGTTGCGGTGTCGGCCGTGGTCAAGCGCCGGACCGAGTCCTTGCATTGAGCGGAGGTGCCGCATGTCGGGCCTGAACACATTGCTGGATGCGCTCCTGACCGAGCGTGAGGTTGGCCGTGAAGCGGTGCTGGCGACGGTGGTCAAGGTCGAAGGCTCGGCGTATCGGCGTCCCGGTGCGCGCATGCTGGTGTCGCGCTTCGGCCGACCCGAGGGCACCATCAGTGGTGGCTGCCTGGAGGCGGAAGTGGCGAAGAAGGCCTGGTGGCTGACCGAGGCTGGGCCGGCGTTGCGCAGCTACAGCACCGCCGAGGCGGATGAGGCCAGCGAGGAAGCGCTGAGCTTCGGTCTGGGCTGCAACGGCAAGGTTCATGTGCTGTTCGAACGCCTGCCGGCCAGCGGCCCCTGCGCCTTGGTCGATGCCTTGTGCGGCGTGCGTGACAGCCAGCAGCCGGCGGCCATCGCTACGGTCATCGCCAGCCCGGGCGCGGCTGCGCCACGTTTGGGCGCGCGCTTGTTCTTGCTGCCTGGTCAGGATGCCGAGGGCGAGTTGCTGGGCTCGGCGCTGGCTGAGCAGATCTGTGCAGACCTGCAACAGACGTTGCTGCGCGGCAAGTCATCCCGCTGTCTCTATCCCCATGGTGCGGACGAGGTGGAGGTGCTTCTGGAATACCTGCCGCCTGTGCGACGGCTGGTGATATTCGGTGCGGGCCATGATGCCCAGCCGGTGGTGCGCATGGCCAAGCTGTTGGGCTGGCACGTGACGGTGATCGACGGCCGGGCGCACTTTGCCCGCGCCGAGCGTTTTGCCGAGGCTGACCAGGTGCTGGTCGGCGACGTCGAGCAGCCTTTCGCTTATCACGAGCTGGTGCGCGGGGCCGCGGTCGCGGTGATGACCCACAGCCTGGTGCAAGACGCGCATTGGCTGCAGGGCGTTTTGCACAGCGCACCCTGCTATGTCGGCCAGTTAGGCCCGCGCGAGCGCACCGAGCGCCTGTTGGCCGGTATTCACGCGCAGCAGGGCGACCTGCCGGGGCTGGCGAATTTGCATTATCCGATTGGCCTGGACCTGGGTGGCGACACCCCGGAAAGCGTGGCCATGGCGGTGCTGGCGGAAATTCAGGCGGTGCTCAACGGCCGCAATGGCGGCAGCCTGCGTTTGCGCGCCGCGAGCATCCATGACAGCGACCCGCTGCGCATCGCTGGCCTGGAGCAAACCGCTGTTGCCGCAGAGGCTTTTCGGCAGCTTGCCGTGCAGCGCTGACAACGATCAACCAAGGAATCCATCTGCATGAATCACCCCATACGTGTTGTTGCGGTGCTCACCGCCAAGGCCGGCAAAGAGCAGCAGGTCGAGCAGGTTCTGCGTGCCTGCGTGCAACCCTCGCGCGCCGAAGATGGTTGCCTGTCTTACGTCCTCAATCGGTGCATTGAACAGGCTGGGCGGTTTGTCTTCGTCGAGCGCTGGGCCAGCCACGAGGCGATAGCGCTTCATCGGCAGATGCCGCATTACACGGCCATGGCCAAAGCCCTTGGCGAGTTGCTGAGCGATCGTCAGGTTTATGTGCTGGAAGCGCTGGCAGAAGATGGTGAATCAGCCGTTGGCTCCGATGCGGATATGGCTGGGTGATCGTTGATCGACAGGGTCGGCGTTTCCGTAAACTTCGCCTGAGCCTCACCGCCGCCTGCAATTACGCCTGCACCTACTGTGTGGCCGATGGCCGTCGCTTGGTGGCCGCGCGTGATGAGCTGACGGCTGCATCGATGCTGCGCGCCGTCGAGCTGCTCAGAGATGTCGCCGGTATCGATGCGCTGCGCATTACCGGCGGTGAGCCGCTGCTGAGTGACCGGCTGGAGCCTTTTCTGCAGGGCATCGGCGCATTGGCGTTGCCGGACATCAGCCTGACCACCAATGGCCAGTTGCTGGCCGACAAACTGCCGTTGCTGCGCAGTGCGGGCATCCAGCGTCTCAATGTGTCCCTGGACACGCTTGACCCGCAGGCCTTTCGCAAGATCGCCAAAGGGGGCGACCTGCAGACGGTGCTCAACGGCATCGAGCAGGCGCGCCGAGCTGGCATGAGCATCAAGATCAACATGGTGCCGATGCGTGGCAGCAACCTCGACCAGGTTATGCCGATGCTGGCGTTCTGCCTGGAGCAGGGCTACGAATTGCGTTTTATCGAACTGATGCGCATGGGCCATCTGGCGCAGCATGCAGAGGCTTTTCGCGCCCAGTTCGTCGGTCAGCGCGAGCTGCTGGCGCTGATCGGCGAGCGTTATGCCTTCACCCAGGCCGAGGCCGCGCTAGACGCTACCGCGCTGCGTTATAGCGTGGGCGAGCGTGGGGCGTTCGGCATTATCGCCAACGAAAGCGCGCCCTTTTGCCGCAGCTGCAGCCGTCTGCGGTTGTCGTCTACGGGCTGGTTATACGGATGCCTGTCATCCAATCGCGGGCACTTTATGGGCGAGCTATTGGATCTGCCGAGTGAACAGGCGCAGCCGCAGCTGGCAGGCTTGCTCAGTCGCGCGCTGGCGGATAAACAAGACACCACCTTTACTGGCAGCGCCCTGATTATGAAATCGGTGGGGGGTTAAGATCTGCGGGCGTGTCGACGTCGCGCAGAATGCCGCTGTCAGTAAGCGTCACGGCAATCACCTGTTGCGCATGGGTGGCGATCAAGCCCTTGGCCCCATTCTCGCCTTGTAGTTGCATCAGCTGCGGCCAAAAGCGCCGACCGAATAACACCGGGTGGCCGCGCTGGCCCTCGCAGTAAGCCACGACGATATGTTCAGCGTCGGCCTGCACTCGCAGTTGCTGCAGGGTCGCGACAGAAATCCACGGCATATCCCCGAGCAGCACCGCCACCGCAGTGGCCTGCGTGTTTGCCAGGCTCTGGATACCGGCGGCCAGGCTTGAGCCCATGCCCTGTTTGGCGTGGGCCGCCCGCACCAGCTCAACGCCGGGGGGAATAGCCAAGGCCTGCGCATCATCCTCAGCCTTTAACACGACCCGAACATCGCTGAAGGCTTCTTGCGCGCGCAACACCGTCGCGCGCAGCAAGCTGTTGCCGTCTGCCAGCTGAGCGCGGCGTTTGTCGCTGCCGAAGCGTTGCCCGGCGCCAGCGGCGAGTACCAGGCCGATACACGACGGCGTGCTGTGCAATTCGCTCATATGAGAAATCCTTAATGCTCTGCCGGGTTGTTTCTCCGCGCAGCGCTTGAGTATGGACGTGTAGGCAGGGCTTGGGCAGCGCTCAGGCATGTGGCTGCGAATGAGGGATTATCCAGGCGCGACATGGCCGCGTCTGTCATTTCGTGTTAGCCGAATGCGCCAGCCCGTTAGCTGCCGCATGTTCGGCCCGCGAGAATACGGCCGCCAGCGTTAAGCCGCGACGGCCGCTGGTGCAGATTTACTCGGCGTAGGTGGGGTAGTCGCTATAACCCTTTTCCGTGCCGCCATACATGCTGGCAGGGTCGACCGGGTTGAGCGGCCAGCCATTGGCAATGCGCTGCGGCAAATCCGGGTTGGCAATAAACGGCCGGCCAAAGGCGATCAAATCGCCGAGCCCCGCTTCCAGGGTCTGCGTCCCGCGCTCTGTGGTGTAACGGCCGGCGTAAATGATGCGGCCGCTGAACGCCTGGCGCACCTCGCGGCGGAAATCCTCGGGGAGCGCTGGGGCATTGTCCCAGTCGGCTTCGGCGATCGACAGGTAGGCGATGCCTGCCTCTTCGAGCACTTTGATGGCCTCGATGTAGGTGCTGTGCGGGTCTTCTTCAACCAGGCCCAGGTAAACCCGGTCTTCTACCGTGCTTTCAAACAACGGCGCGAAGCGCACGCCTAAGCGGTCGGCACCAACAACCTCGGCTACGGCTTGGACAATCTCGCGCAGGAAACGCAAACGGTTGTGCAGCGAACCGCCATATTCGTCGTCGCGCTGGTTGCTGTGCGCGGAGATGAACTGATTGACCAAATAGCCGTTGGCGCAGTGGATCTCCACACCATCAAAGCCTGCGCTTAAGGCATTGCGCGCGGCCTGTGCGTACAGCTGCACCAGTTCTTTGACTTCGGCATTGCTAAGGGCGCGTGGCACTGAGGGCTCGGCCAGGGCGCCGGCACCTGGGCCGGTTTCAATAAATACTTTGACGTTGGTTGCAGCAATCGCCGACGGCGCTACCGGCGCTGCGCCATCGGGCTGCAGCGAGGTGTGCGACACCCGACCGACATGCCAGAGCTGAGCGAAAATGATGCTGCCGGCGGCATGCACGGCGTCGGTGACGTTGCGCCAGCCGTCGATTTGCGCCTGGCTGTGAATGCCGGGCGTCCAGGCATAGCCCTGGCCGCGGGGTTCAATCTGCGTGCCTTCGGTGACCATAAAGCCCGCGCCGGCACGTTGCTGGTAATAGGTGGCCATCAGCGGGTTGGCGATGTTCCCCGGCTGGGTGCTGCGCGAGCGCGTCAGGGGCGGCAGGACGATGCGGTTATTGAGCACATAGGGGCCGAGTTGCACCGACTGAAAGAAGCGACTTGTATCCATTTTTACATTCCTGGTGATGCCCGCGGCCACCAGGCGGCCGCGGATGAAAAGTGCGCCGCTGCCAACGTTGGCAGAGGCGTGACGTCGGCCTTAGGCCAGCAGTTTGAGCAGCGCGTGGGCGGTGGCTTCGGATGAGGCCGGGTTCTGGCCGGTGATCAGCAGTCCGTCGGTGACGACATGCACCTGCCAGTCGGCGGTCTTGCTGTAATGGCCGCCTTGGGCCTTGAGCATGTCCTCGACCAGGAACGGCACCACCTGAGTCAGGCCCACAGCCTCCTCCTCGCTGTTGCTGAAGCCGGTGACCGCTTTGCCAGCGACCAATGGCTGGCCATCGCTGCCCTTGACGTGGCGCAGCACCGCAGGCGCATGGCAAACCGCGGCGACCGGCTTGCCGGCGGCGATAGCGCGCTCAATTAAGGCGATGGACGCGGCATCTTCGGCCAGGTCCCACAGCGGGCCATGGCCGCCGGGGTAGAACGCGGCATCAAACTCGGCGCTGTTCATGTCGCTGAGTTTTAGCGTGTTAGCCAACGCATGC
The DNA here is from genome assembly GCF_049847425.1 of Pseudomonas sp. GWSMS-1. NCBI lineage: Bacteria > Pseudomonadati > Pseudomonadota > Gammaproteobacteria > Pseudomonadales > Pseudomonadaceae > Pseudomonas > Pseudomonas sp. GWSMS-1. The sequence continues at coordinate 15,428 of NZ_JBMHHV010000003.1, forward strand.
GTGGCGACTGAATCGGCCTCGAAACGGCGGGTGGCGTCGGTCTGGAAGTCAGGCTCATTGCTCTTGGGGTCAAGCGGTGGCTGGCCGCCGTTGGGCGATGCCAGGGTCAGTTGCGCGCCAGCGTCGATAAAGGCGTAGTAAGGCGCGGCCAGCTCTTCGAGCCAGAAACCGGTCTTCTCACCCGTGTCGCCAAGTTGCTCGTGGGAAGTCAAAACGAGGAGGATTTTCATGTGGTTTACCTTGCGGTTAAAAGGGGTTGTGGCTGTTTGTGCATGTGCCGCTAGCGTGGGTGTGTAGCGCTAGCGGCGCGGCTTAGAGGCTCGCTTCAAGCACCCGGCGGCTGACGTCTAAGCTGACGTCGCTGTGTTCGCCGAGGGCGGTTAGGCGGTGGGTGGCGAGCTGGTTGATCAGCGCATCGATGGCGTCAGCACCAAGCTGGTAGGCCGATAAGCGCGTCGGCAGGCCCAGGCTCTCGAAGAACGTCCGGGTCTGTTGTAGGGCGGCATCAATCCGCTGCTCTTCGTCCCCTTGGCTGATCTGCCAAACCCGCTCGGCGTATTGCAGCAGCTTGGCGCGCTTGGTCTCACGGCGAACTTCCAGGTTTGCGGGGAGCACGATGGCCAGCGTGCGTGCGTGATCGATGCCGTGTAGTGCGGTCAGCTCATGGCCGATCATGTGGGTTGACCAGTCCTGCGGCACGCCCGCGCCGATCAGCCCATTGAGCGCCAAGGTGGCTGTCCACATCAGGTTGGCGCGGGTGCTGTAGTCCGCGGATTCCTCCAGCATCAGCGGACCGATTTCGATCAGTGTTTGCAGCAGCCCTTCGGCGAAGCGGTCTTGCACGCGGGCATCGATGGGGTAGGTCAGGTACTGCTCCATAACATGCACGAACGCATCGACCACGCCGTTTGCCAGCTGGCGAACGGGGAGGGTCTGGGTTTTGGTCGGGTCGAGAATCGAAAACTGCGGGAACACATGAACGCTGCGAAACGGCAGCTTGGCTTGTGTCGCCCGGCGCGTGACCACGCCACTGTTGTTCATTTCCGAGCCGGTGGCGGGCAGCGTCAGCACGCTGCCGAAGGGCAGTGCGTGGCGGATCTTGGCACCGCGGGTTTCGAGGATGTCCCAGGCATCGCCGGCATAGCCAACTGCGGCAGCCACAAACTTGGTGCCATCAATCACCGAGCCGCCGCCCACCGCGAGCAGGAAGTCCACGCGTTGCTCGCGAACCAGCGCCACGGCTTGCATCAATGTTTCATAGCTGGGGTTCGGCTCGATACCGCCGAACGCCAGGACGTGCCGGGCGCCAAGCGCTTCGCGTACGTGTGCCAGGGTGCCGGTTTTTTCGGCACTCTGGCCGCCGTAAAGCAGCAATACGCGCGCCTCAACCGGCACTAAATCATCCAGACGGCCGATGGTGTCGCGGCCAAAGACAATGCGGGTAGGGTTGTAAAAATCGAAGTTGAACATGTTTTTATCCTTAATAGACCAGTCGTCTATTTTCGATGCGAAGTCTCACGCGGGATTGCCGTGAGCGCTTGGCGCAATGTGTGTGGCGTTCGATGTGCAGTGCGCTGTGGCGTGCTAGGAGTTTTGCGCTATGGGCCTTTATGCCATGGTTTGCTAGGCCAGATGCTGGTCTGAGTTCACCTGTGGCCTGCAATATATTTCAAAATAGACCAGTCGTCTACATTGCTGCCAGGTTTCTTCATCACCCGCTCGCTCTCAGGATTCGTCAGGCGGTTGAGCCAGGTGGGGGGTGTATGTTGCCGCTGACCGAAAACTGACCCAGTAGAGGCTGTTCTGCCGACTGAAAACTGACCCAGGTGTTCAACTGCTTCTGCTCAATTTTTGAGCAGGAGAACACAGGGTGATCAGTATGGAAATGATGGGCAAAATCCGCCGGATGTATTTCCGCGACAAGCTGTCGCTGCATGAGATAGCCAAGCGCACCGGGTTGGCGCGCAACACGATTCGCAAGTGGGTCAGAGCACCTGAGGCCAAGCCGCCGGTCTACCAACGCCGCGCGATCTTCAACAAACTCAGCCCTTTTCACGCCACGCTGGAGCAGGCGCTAAAAGCCGATTCGCTGCGGCCCAAGCAACAGCGGCGCAGTGCCAAGGCGCTGTTGGCGCAAATCAAAGCCGAAGGTTATGACGGTGGCTACAGCCAGCTCACCGCGTTTATCCGTGCCTGGCGAGGGGGACAGGGCAAGGCGTCGCAGGCCTTTGTGCCGCTGACCTTTGCTCTTGGCGAGGCGTTTCAGTTTGACTGGAGCGAGGAAGGCTTGCTGGTCGGCGGCATTTACCGGCGTATGCAGGTGGCACATCTGAAGCTGTGTGCCAGCCGTGCGTTCTGGCTTGTGGCGTATCCGAGCCAGGGCCATGAGATGTTATTTGACGCCCATACACGCTCGTTCGGCTCCTTGGGCGGCGTGCCGCGCCGGGGCATCTACGACAACATGAAGACGGCCGTCGACAAGGTCAATAAGGGCAAAGGCCGGACGGTGAATGCGCGCTTTGCGGTGATGTGCGCGCATTACCTGTTCGATCCGGACTTCTGCAACGTCGCCGCTGGTTGGGAAAAGGGCATCGTTGAAAAGAACGTGCAAGACAGCCGTAGGCGCATCTGGCTAGACGCCCAGGACTGTCATTTTCACTCCTTCGAGGAACTCAATGCCTGGCTGGGCCAGCGCTGCCGCGCGCTTTGGAACGAGCTGACGCACCCTCAATACAGCGGGCTGAGTGTGGCCGAAGTGCTGGAGTTGGAGCGCGCTGAACTGATGCCTGTGCCAGCGCCATTCGACGGTTACGTCGAGCGGCCTGCGCGGGTCTCCAGCACCTGCCCGGTCAGCGTCGGGCGCAACCGCTACTCGGTGCCGTGTGAGTACGCGGGTAAGTGGGTCAGCAGCCGTTTGTATCCGACGCGAATCGAGGTGGTGGCTGACGACGCGCTGATCGCCAGCCATGTCCGCTTGCTGGATCGCGACCAGGTCAGCTATGACTGGCAGCACTACCTCCCGCTGATCGAACGCAAGCCCGGTGCGCTGCGCAACGGCGCGCCCTTTGCTGATCTGCCGGCGCCGCTGCGTCAGCTTAAGCACGGTCTGGGGCGTCATGCCGGCGGTGACCGGATCATGGCGCAAGTCCTGGCTGCCGTACCGGTCGCCGGACTCGATGCCGTGCTGGTAGCCGTTGAGCTGGTACTGGAGAGCGGCAGCCTGAGCGCCGAACACATCCTCAATGTCGTGGCACGGCTGACAGCATCCGAACCACCACCCAGCGTCGAAACCCACTTGTCGCTCAAGGAAGCCCCCGTCGCTAACACGGCGCGCTACGACCGCCTACGTGGCCAGGCCGAGGAGGTCGGTCATGCGTGATTTGATGGCGGAACTCAAGGAGCTGCGCCTGCACGGCATGGCCACGGCCTGGGCGGAGTTAACTGCACAGGGTGAGTCGAACACAGCCTCGTCCAAGTGGCTGCTCGAACACCTGCTGGAACAAGAGCACACAGATCGCGCCATGCGCTCGGTGAGCCACCAGATGAACATGGCCAAGCTGCCGATGCACCGCGATCTGGCCGGCTTCGACTTCAGCGCCTCCAGCGCCGACGCTCGCTTGATCAGCGAGCTGGCCAATCTGAGCTTTACCGACACCGCGCAGAACGTGGTGCTGATCGGTGGGCCAGGCACCGGTAAAACCCACCTAGCCACCGCGCTGGCCGTGTCCGGCATCACCCGGCACGGTAAGCGCGTGCGCTTCTACTCCACGGTCGATCTGGTCAATCTGCTGGAGCGCGAAAAACACGACGGCAAAGCCGGGCGGATCGCCCAGGCACTGCTGCGCATGGATCTGGTCATCCTCGACGAACTGGGTTATCTGCCGTTCAGCCAGGCTGGCGGTGCGTTGCTGTTTCACCTGCTGTCCAAGCTGTACGAACACACCAGCGTGGTGATCACCACCAACCTGAGCTTCGCCGAATGGTCGAGCGTGTTCGGCGACGCCAAGATGACCACCGCCCTGCTGGATCGGCTGACCCACCACTGCCACATCGTCGAAACCGGTAACGAGTCCTATCGACTGCAACACAGTAGCTTGGCGGCCCAGGCCAAGATCAAATCACGGGAGCGAAAGCGTAAGGGCGGCCAAGAACCGGAGGACGATGAGCCGTTCTGATTTCATGGCGACGACGGCCTGCTACATGGCTGCATGTGGCAGGTCTTAAACAACTGAACTGGGCTAGCGAAGGAGTGGGGGCAACAGCAGCTGCGCTGGTAGACTTATCCACAGTTGCTGGTAACAAAATCAGCAATCCGCCCTGGGTCAAATTTCAATCGGCAGGGTGGGTCAATTTTCCATCAGCGCCAACACACCAGTGAGCTGATGTTCACCTTTGCCATAGCCACCGAGCCCCAGCCATGACCATTGGCCACCCGGCTTTTTGTAGCGCAGTTGCCATGACTTCGAGCCGTCTGGCTTCACGCGAAGGTATAGGCCGTCGCCATCGAGTTCGCGGTATTCCTTGGCGTCTGCCTCCAGGCTAGCCAGCACGGTGTCAGCCATTGGGCGCTTCTTGATTTCACTGCGCTTCATCCTTGTATCCCTCTGGTTCACCTTTTCGCAAAGGATACACACGGGGATACATGAAGGGCAATGCTATGGGTATGCATGTGGATGCGTGTAGAAACAAGAAGCCCCGCACTAGGCGGGGCTTCTAAGGGTGTTTCCAGTCATGTGGGAACATGTGGAAACTTGCATTTGGTGGAACCGGGGGGATTTGAATCCTAAACCTCTTACCCCTGCTCAAATCAACGGTTTCAGGCTAGTTGCCTGTCGCCAGTGATTTGTTGGAATTCTTACAGTCACGGCCCTGAGTATAGAAACCTTGAGCTCTTCGTCAAGAGGCATGTAGCGAATCCAAATTGCGGGTTCAAATCCTCACAGGGGAGTTGAACCCGCGCGATGTCTAGGTAAGTGCCTGTCGAGCACCGGATTTCTATGGGTATTAAAGTGCCCTTTTTGATTGTTTTAAAGCCTTTATAGGCATTTAATTGCCTTTTTGTTGCGGCTTAGCTAAGGTTTAGTCATTAAATTGCCGGTGATTACTATGCACAAGCTCACTCTACAAATCTATGCGGGTGGCGAATGGCAGGACGCCATGGGGATTGGTTTTGAGCAGCCTGACCTAGGGTTGGATGGTCCTTGTACATATGGGTACGAGCAGGGCTATCTAGTGGGCGCCCTCGACTCGATTAGCACTCGTCTGAATGGCGCGGTCAGTGCCACGTTACCTTTGGGCTGGGACTCTTGGCGGAGTAAGCAGGCTCCGGCCTTTCTCTTCGATATCTTGCCTGCCGGAGCGGCTAGACGCTTTTTGCTGAAGCGCTTGAGTGGTGAGCGCCCGGAGGGGATGAGCCTGGATTTGTTTCTATTGGGGCGCTGTACGCCAGCTCCCATTGGAAATTTGCGCATCAAGGAGTCGGCAAGCGCAATCGCAGGCAGTCCTATGTTGGGTTTTACGCGAGACGAAGTGGTCAGCCGCGACTCACGCTTTTTGGAGTATGCCTATGAGCAGGGCGCTGCCATTGGTGGAGCTACCGGAGCAGGCGGTGAGGCGCCAAAGCTACTGTTGGCAGAAGACCGCCATGGCGCATTGCATCCCGACGCCGTATTGCCCGATGCAGATGCTGTCCAGCACTGGTTTGTGAAGTTCGCACGCAACAAAGCCAGTCAGACCGATCAGGATATCCTCCGCAGCGAGTACTGCTTCTATCGGGCGGTTCGGCAGTTGGGGCTCGATACCGTTGCGGCTGAGGGGTTGGCTTTGGAGGAGGGGAAAAAACCCAGTTTGTGGATGCATCGCTTTGATCGTGGGGTTGGTCTTGCCGGCGTTAATCGTGTCGCTGTTGAGTCGATGTATTCACTGTCGGGCGTAGTCGAAGCTGGCAGCTATATGTCGCATTCGGATGTGCTACGAAACTTAGTCGCGTTATGGCAAAGCGTTGGGCAGGCCGAACAGGTGGGTGATTTGGTATTCGAGTACATGCAGCGTGATCTACTGAATCAGATTCTTGGCAACTCAGACAATCATGGTCGAAACACCTCAATCCTTCGAACTGAGCAAGGCGTGAGCCTGGCTCCACTCTATGATCTGGCTCCCATGGTCATGGATGATGAAGGCGTAACGCGTACAACAAAATGGCCAAAGCAGATTGAGATGGCAGGTCAGGTCGACTGGAAAGCTGCCTGCGATGAAGCGGCTGAGTGGATCGCGCCTGATGAGCTATTTCAGCGGCTAAGGATCGCAGCACAAAATTTCCTGGCTTTGCCTGACTTGCTGAGTGCCGACGGACTGCCCGCGGCTGCAATGAATCATCCGCGCATAGCGTTGCGAGATCTGCCTCAGCGGCTCAAAAACTGGGGGCTTATCTAATGGACATTCTTGAGCGAAATCGGATTCTTACCGAGCTACAGGAGCAGCTGGCTTCTGGCGAAATCACTATCGGCGAGGCAGTTAGGCGTTTACGCAAGGACGTGACGGGGTTGCAACAGGCTCGGTTCGCGCAGATGTGTAAGCTGTCCCTGCGGGCCTTGCGCCAGCTAGAGCATGATGAAAGCAACCCGACTGTTCAGACCTTGAATAGCGTGTTTAATCCGTTCGGTATGCAGGTTGGCATCGTGCCCAGAAACTCACGCTGAACGTTGGGTGGCTGCTTAAATTAAGTCTCACCATAAAAAACCAGATAGCCAATAGGCTCACAATTTCCATTTAAGATCACAGGCAGGCTGGGCCCACTAGCTGGCAGGTTCAAATCCCTTTCTTCCCCCTAAGCTGATCGAGAAAATTGCTTGTGCGAATTATCCGCCTGAAAGAAGTCATCTACTCGACCGGCCTAGCCAGATCGACCCTCTACAAGTACATCGGTGAGGGCACTTTCCCGAAGTCAGTCTCGTTAGGCGACCGTTCCGTCGGCTGGATCGACACCGAGGTACAGGAGTGGATCCTGGCAAGGATAGAAGATCGCGATAAGTGCGACGTTACTGATGGGGATGTCACGTTTAGTTAGAGCTGCTCGCCAACACAGTCTAGTTTTCAACCTGTAGGAGGCGTTATGGAGACAGAGTATGAGCAGCTTGTTCGTGTGAAGCGTGAGCGTCAACAGGCGCGTTCAATTTATAGCGCTTCATTAATTGACGCGAAGCGCGAAGAAGATAGACGGTGCATTCTTGAGGCCTGGAAGAAGCTGCCATTAAAGATGAAAAGCCACCGTCCCTTTGATGGTGAGTTTTAAAAGCAGCAAACGAATAGTCCTGATGGAAGCTTCTAATCAAGACTAACTGTGGCCGAGCAAGGCTAGCTAAATACCTTGCTCCAGTTCCGGCGTATAAGTGCCTGGCAGGCTTCTGCAGTGCCGCCAAAGCATTTCCGGGAGACAGTTTGCATGCTGACTTCTGTGGCATACGTAATGCCGATGCCATCTTGATCGACTAGCACTCCGCCGGCACCAATTAGCAGCGCATGACCGGCAGCCACGTCGTGCGCTGATACGGGTACAAGTGATACACCTGCATCCCCATCCCCCGCTGCTACTCGTGCCAGTCGATAGGCGATGCTGGGCATCGCAACAAAACTACCGGGGGAACATAATTCTGAATTGAGCTCGGGCTTGCCTTTTGCTGCGGTACTAACCATGACTTTGCTGCTTTGATTCCATTCCTTACGGGGAAGAGTTGCTGTTACCGGTTTTCCATTTCGCAGTAAGGTTGGCGAACCTTTGGCCCACGAGATGCAGTCAGGTTGTTGCTGCTGACCGAAAACTGACCCAGTAGAGGCTGTTCTGCCGACTGAAAACTGACCCAGGTGTTCAACTGCTTCTGCTCAATTTTTGAGCAGGAGAACACAGGGTGATCAGTATGGAAATGATGGGCAAAATTCGCCGGATGTATTTCCGCGACAAGCTGTCGCTGCATGAGATAGCCAAGCGCACCGGGTTGGCGCGCAACACGATTCGCAAGTGGGTCAGAGCACCTGAGGCCAAGCCGCCGGTCTACCAACGCCGCGCGATCTTCAACAAACTCAGCCCTTTTCACGCCACGCTGGAGCAGGCGCTAAAAGCCGATTCGCTGCGGCCCAAGCAACAGCGGCGCAGTGTCAAGGCGCTGTTGGCGCAAATCAAAGCCGAAGGTTATGACGGTGGCTACAGCCAGCTCACCGCGTTTATCCGTGCCTGGCGAGGGGGACAGGGCAAGGCGTCGCAGGCCTTTGTGCCGCTGACCTTTGCTCTTGGCGAGGCGTTTCAGTTTGACTGGAGCGAGGAAGGCTTGCTGGTCGGCGGCATTTACCGGCGTATGCAGGTGGCACATCTGAAGCTGTGTGCCAGCCGTGCGTTCTGGCTTGTGGCGTATCCGAGCCAGGGCCATGAGATGTTATTTGACGCCCATACACGCTCGTTCGGCTCCTTGGGCGGCGTGCCGCGCCGGGGCATCTACGACAACATGAAGACCGCCGTCGACAAGGTCAATAAGGGCAAAGGCCGGGCGGTGAATGCGCGCTTTGCGGTGATGTGCGCGCATTACCTGTTCGATCCGGACTTCTGCAACGTCGCCGCTGGTTGGGAAAAGGGCATCGTTGAAAAGAACGTGCAAGACAGCCGCAGGCGTATCTGGCTAGACGCCCAGGACTGTCAGTTTCACTCCTTCGAGGAACTCAATGCCTGGCTGGGCCAGCGCTGCCGCGCGCTTTGGAACGAGCTGACGCACCCTCAATACAGCGGGCTGAGTGTGGCCGAGGTACTGGAGTTGGAGCGCGCCGAACTGATGCCTATGCCCGCGGCCTTCGACGGTTACGTCGAGCGGCCTGCGCGGGTCTCCAGCACCTGCCTGGTCAGCGTCGGGCGCAACCGCTACTCGGTGCCGTGTGAGTACGCGGGTAAGTGGGTCAGCAGCCGTTTGTATCCGACGCGAATCGAGGTGGTGGCTGACGACGCGCTGATCGCCAGCCATGTCCGCTTGCTGGATCGCGACCAGGTCAGCTATGACTGGCAGCACTACATCCCGCTGATTGAGCGCAAGCCCGGCGCGCTGCGCAACGGAGCGCCCTTTACTGATCTGCCAGCGCCGCTGCGTCAGCTTAAGCACGGCCTGGGGCGTCATGCCGGCGGTGACCGGATCATGGCGCAAGTCCTGGCTGCCGTACCGGTCGCCGGACTCGATGCCGTGCTGGTAGCCGTTGAGCTGGTACTGGAGAGCGGCAGCCTGAGCGCCGAACACATCCTCAATGTCGTGGCACGGCTGACAGCATCCGAACCACCACCCAGCGTCGAAACCCACTTGTCGCTCAAGGAAGCCCCCGTCGCTAACACGGCGCGCTACGACCGCCTGCGTGGCCAGGCCGAGGAGGTCGGTCATGCGTGATTTGATGGTGGAACTCAAGGAGCTGCGCCTGCACGGCATGGCCACGGCCTGGGCGGAGTTAACTGCACAGGGTGAGTCGAACACAGCCTCGTCCAAGTGGCTGCTCGAACACCTGCTGGAACAAGAGCACACAGATCGCGCCATGCGCTCGGTGAGCCACCAGATGAACATGGCCAAGCTGCCGATGCACCGCGATCTGGCCAGCTTCGATTTCAACGCCTCTAGCGCCGACGCACGCCTGATCAGCGAGCTGGCCAGCCTGGCCTTTACCGACACCGCGCAGAACGTGGTGCTGATCGGTGGGCCAGGCACCGGTAAAACCCACCTAGCCACCGCGCTGGCCGTGTCCGGCATCACCCGGCACGGTAAGCGCGTGCGCTTCTACTCCACGGTCGATCTGGTCAATCTGCTGGAGCGCGAAAAACACGACGGCAAAGCCGGGCGGATCGCCCAGGCACTGCTGCGCATGGATCTGGTCATCCTCGACGAACTGGGTTATCTGCCGTTCAGCCAGGCTGGCGGTGCGTTGCTGTTTCACCTGCTGTCCAAGCTGTACGAACACACCAGCGTGGTGATCACCACCAACCTGAGCTTCGCCGAATGGTCGAGCGTGTTCGGCGACGCCAAGATGACCACCGCCCTGCTGGATCGGCTGACCCACCACTGCCACATCGTCGAAACCGGTAACGAGTCCTATCGCCTGCAACACAGTAGCTTGGCGGCCCAGGCCAAGATCAAATCACGGGAGCGAAAGCGTAAGGGCGGCCAAGAACCGGAGGACGATGAGCCGTTCTGATTTCATGGCGACGACGGCCTGCTACATGGCTGCGTGTGGCAGGTCTTAAACAACTGAACTGGGCTAGCGAAGGAGTGGGGGCAACAGCAGCTGCGCTGGTAGACTTATCCACAGTTGCTGGTAACAAAATCAGCAATCCGCCCTGGGTCAAATTTCAATCGGCAGGGTGGGGATGCGGACAAAAACTTGGACTGGTTATGCCGCGAAGCCCAGGCTTTCACGATACTCAATGGGACTGAGCGCGCCGAGGGAAATCTTTATACGTTTTTCGTTGTACCAGCGAATGTATGAATCCAAGGCCTGAATGAACTGCTCGATGCTCGTTGACTGCCAGTTGCGAGGATAGAACAGCTCCGTTTTCAGTCGGCCGAAGAAACCTTCACAAGCCGCGTTGTCAGGTGAGCAGCCTTTGCGCGACATCGAACGAATCAGCTTCGCATCAGCGATGCGCGATAACCAGCCGGGCCAGCGGTAGTGAGCGCCACGATCGGAGTGAACAACAGGCCGTTTATCGTTGCTGACCACCGTTTCGACAGCGGCATCCAGCATCGTGTTCACAAGCTCGGCATCGGGACGCGTGCCGATCGACCAACTGATGACCTTCCCATCGAAGCAGTCGATCATGGGGGACAGGTACACCTTGCCGGCCGGGATCTGGAACTCCGAGATGTCGGTCAGCCATTTCTCATTCGGAGCTAGGGCCGTGAAGTCGCGGTTGAGGAGGTTTTCCGGCGCCGGACTGATCTCCCCGAGGTAGGAACCGTATCGACGCCGTTTCGGCTTGGCGACGACTAGGCACTCCTCCTTCATCAAGCGCTGCACCACCTTCTCTGAAAGGCGCACACGCTGCCTGCTCAACGAAGCTTGCATCCGACGGTAGCCATAGCAACGATGATTGCGCTCGAATATGTCCGCCATGGCACGACGCACTTCGGTGTACTTTTCCGCGACCTGCATTCGGGCTCGATGATAGAAATAGGAGCTTCGGGCCAAGCTCAGTGCTTCAAGCAGCTCTGACAAGGAGTATGTCTGCCTCAGGGCATCAGCCAGCAATGTCTTCTCCCGATTGGTCAGGACTTGCCGGTTGATGCCCGTCTCTTTTTTTATGAGTTCATTCGCCCTCATCAACAGGTCATGTTCAAGCTGCAAACGGCGAACATTGAGCTGGAGAGATTCGAGTTGCCGCTGCAACTCCTCTCGTTCCGGTGACCATGAGGGTTCAAGCCGACACTTCATGGATGGGGATACCTCTGGGCCGAGTAGCTGGTTTTTCCAGTTGTACAAGGTCGGCCTGCACACGCCCAGCTTTTGAGCCAGGGCTTTCGCACTTTCTTTTCGCGTGCACAGCGCGATGACGGCTGCCTGCTTCACCGCTGGCGGCCGGGCTAACCCGTCTGATCGACCGACAATACGCGTATGCAACTCGGGGTGCATTTCGTAAATCCAGGCACGCAACGAATCCCGCGCGGGGTAGCCCAACGCCTTGATGGTAGCGGCGATGTTGCGACCGTATTCGAGATAGTGCCCGACAGCCTTTTCCCTTTGGGCCAGTGAGTACTTCGACTTCGAGTTCTCGTAGCCACGCGGCAGGTCGAGGCATCGCTCATACTCTGCGTGCCAGCTCTTCAAAGAGTTCTTCGTCGGGTAGCCCAACTGACGAATAGTTGCCCCGGTTCGCTTGCCCAGTTTGATGTAGAGCTTGACCGCTCGGATACGGTCTTCGTATGAGTACATGAACTACCTCCAGGTAGTCCAAGATTTCCGCCGCATCCCCGGTGGGTCAATTTTCCATCAGCGCCAACACCCCCACCTTCACCTGGGCCTGCAGTTGAGCCTGATCCTGTTGAGGGCTCTCCGGCATCAGAGCCTTCATTATCAGTGCCTTCCTCAGCATTAAACTCATCGTCGAAGTCTGGGTTATCTGGATCAAGGATTTTGTCAGGTGGCGTCACCATGATCTTCTCGGGGATACCGTCGAAGCGCTCATCGGCGAACAACTCGGTGGCTTTTTTAAAGTCGAGAATGGTGAACCAGAGTTTGTTGTACTTATCGTTAATGCGGGTACCGCGACCGATGATCTGCTTGAACTTGGTCATGGACAGTATTGTTTGATCCAGCACGATCAATTTGCAGGTTTGCGCATCAACGCCAGTGCTCATCAGCTCGGAGGTGGTGGCAATTACTGGATAGGGACGCTTGGGGTTAATAAAGTTATCCAGTTGGGCCTTACCGATCTCGTCATCACCAGTGATTTTCATCACGTACTTTTCGTTCTTGGCGACCTGCTCTGGATTAAGGTTAACCAGCATACGGCGCATGCGCTCGGCGTGATCTATGTCGTTACAGAAGACGATGGTCTTGGCCATTGGGTCGGTGCGCTTGAGGTAAGCGGTAATGGTTTTTGCGACCAGTTGGGTGCGCTCGTCGATTACCATGACTCGGTCGAAGTCTTTCTGATTGTAGATGCGGTCTTTGATGAGTTGACCATTTTGATCGAGCTGGCCCTTGGTGGGACGCCAGCCTTGCAGGTCGACATCCAGATCCACCCGCACCACCTTGTAGGGGGCAAGGAAGCCGTCCTCGATGCCTTCTTTTAGGGAGTAGGTGTAAACCGGCTCGTTGAAGTAGTCGATGTTTGAGACCTCTTCAGTCTCTTTGGGGGTGGCCGTGAGGCCTATCTGTGTGGCTGAGCCAAAGTATTCGAGGATTTCGCGCCAGGCGCTGTCATCCGCTGCGCTGCCACGGTGGCACTCGTCAATAACGATCAGATCAAAGAAGTCGGGATCAACCTGTTTGTAGGCCTTCTGCGATTCCTCTGGGCCGGTGATGGCTTGATAGAGAGCCAGGTGTATCTCGTAGGCAGGGTCGACGGTGCGGCCAGTGACCTTAGTCATAGCCGGGCCAAACGGCTGGAAATCGTTGATACGGGTTTGGTCGACCAGAATATTGCGGTCGGCCAAAAACAAAATGCGCTTCTTTTTTTGCGCCTTCCACAGGCGCCAGATGATCTGAAACGCGGTGTAAGTCTTACCGGTGCCAGTGGCCATCACCAGCAGGATGCGATCTTGCCCTGCAGATACGGCTTCTAGCGTTTTGTTGATGGCTTGCAGCTGGTAGTAGCGTGGCGCTTTACCGCTGCCGTCGTCGTAGTAGTCCTGGGTGATAATGGGCAGTTGAGCCTCGGTGTAACCCTTCCAGGCACAGTATTTCTGCCATAGGGTCTCGGGACTGGGGAAGTCTGCCAGGGCTATCTCACTCTCTAACTGGCCGCCATTTGCCAATGCGGTTTTGTCGTGAAAGACAAAGCCGTCACCGTTGCTGGCAAATACGAAAGGTACGTCCAGCAGGCGGGCGTAATCCAGCCCTTGCTGCATGCCTTTGTGCGCATCTCACACGGACGTGCGCCTAAGTAATAAGCCAGGACAACGCATAGTGCTTCGTCGTAAAAGTCATGAGCGCGTAAGTGCACAACGAGCTGCCAGAAGTCATCATCGGAGACGGTGCGGACTCCCTTCTGTTTGGGTTTGCGCGGTAACTCTGAACCTGGTGCCGTGACCGGATTTATCAGCGCCCGAACGGCTTGTGCCGCTTTAAGGTTGCCTTGGGCGAGCTGGTCATTCAGTAGCGCGCTTTTGAGTGTGCTGAACGAGTTAGGCTGGAGCTCGTGAGCACGCGCAAGCAAAGCCGTACAGATCTGCGCTGAATTCGGTGTGTTTGATCCGCAGTACTTACGGTAAAAATTGCGTGCTCTGGTTTGGTACTTCTTGAGGGTGGTCTGGTGCATGGCTGTCGTCTCTTATTATTTTTTTGATGACAAAAGCAGCCGCATTCGCGAATTGGCGTTGGCTCAGTTCAAACTTCACTGAAACGCACTACGCATTCGCTTCGTGCATTTCTCGTTACGTCTGAACTGCTCCAACGCCCCCATACTCGCGCCGCGAGTATGGGGTTGCGCGCTCTTACTCACGCGACACACCTTCATCTACATTCAGCGTGCCGGTGGAGCAAGAGCGCGCACAAGCGGTTTGTCATCAAAAAATAAAAGCAGCCAGCGCGCAGCGCTGAACGAGCGAGTAGGCGATACCCAAGGGTATCGTAGGGAGGGGCAAAGCTAGAAAGGCTGGCCACTACACTCAAAGTCGGTTATTCGTATTTAAGTTAAATATATGATTTATATGTATTTTGTGTGGTTAATATAACCGAAAAAGCAGTGCCCGGGCGGGCGCTGTAAGTGCCCATTCTGGCATTCGTATCGCCCAATTGGGCCCCGTAAGTACCTACCCAGGCTCTACTTTTGTATGCCCTAGTACTCTTGCGATACTAGAGGTGTATCGCATGTCATACCCCCGTCGTATCGCATCCGGTATTGCGACACTCAATGTGTATCGCACTGTCGTTTTGCGATACGACCCGAGTGTCGCATTCGTGCTCTGTCATATGCCCTCCGTGTTGCATTGCTATGTGCCCTGGCGAAAGATCCCCGTAAGTGTGAATGTTTTCAAAAAGCGGTGCTGTCAGATTGTTTTCAGCGGCTATTAACCGTTGCTGATGAAAGTCGAGAAAGCCAGCTTCCAAGAGTACTTTGTGCAGCGGCACTAGGCGTTCAGAGTCAGCAGTTTTCAACTGTCTTGCACCCGTGCGACTGATGCTGATGACCCAGGTGCCGAGTTCTTCGTGGATATCGCCTAGACGCAATTGGCAAAGCTCACTGAGCCGTGCACCGCTGTACAGCCCAAGAACTGGCAGCCAGAACCGGTAGTCATCCAGGCGCCAGCGTGGCGGTTCTGTGAGCGAGTACACCGGGCCAGTTAACAGCTTCTCAACCTGTACCGGGCTATAGGTGCGCTTCCTGGGAGAGTCCGCACCCTTGGTACTAAATGTCAGCCCAGCTGTGATGTTCTCTTTCAGATAGCCCTGATCATGCGCATAGCCCATGAGCGCTCGGGCAAGCTCGAAGAACTTCTTCGCCGTGCGTGCGTTGATCGGTTCGTACTTGCCATCTTGAATGAGCTTGCTAAGCGGCTGATTTCGCGTTGCGCGCAAGCGATGGCGGTTCTTGGGATAGCCACGCAGCAGGTCACGCAGCGCATTAAATTCAGTGCGCGTCAGCGTCTCGATGCTGCGGTGGCCGCCAATGATTTCGGCCAACCCCTCTAGCCTTGCATGCATCGTGATCAGGGTGCGGGGATTCGACCAGGCGCCTTCCCGAATCTGACGCTCTTCGAACTCTTTAATCAGCCCTCCGAAATGAAGAGTGCCGGACTTGATGGGGGCGGGCGCAATGATGCAGTCATTACTCGCAGGCGTATTGAAGAGCTCCGCCAGTTTGGTCTTCTGCGCGTCAGGCAAAACACTGCTCAGTGCGCTAAGTAGCGCAAGCGTGCCGGGATCCTTCTGTGGACTGACAGATTCATGAACATCGAGCATTTCGGGCAAAGAGTGCATGGGCTCAGCTGGAATCACTGGCCCAAGTGTTCGCCTAATAAGGTCGCTGATTTCTTGCATAGCTTGTTCATAGGCATCCGCAGAGCTGCTCTCCACGAAGCTTTGCAGCAAAATTTTGTCGATCTGTGTGAGTGTGGCTTGCAACAATAGCATCGCGACAATGGGCGAGCTGGTCAGCAATTCGACGCGCATCTCCTTATCCTCAGCTGGCTTGTGCCTCAAGCGTGTATGCCGCAGTGGGATAACGATGCAGTACAGTCCGGAGTCCTCCTGGACCGTTTGGAAGCGATTGCAGAATTCGAGCATGCCGACTTTCAGTTTCTGCTGGTTCAGATAAAAACTCACTGAGTAAGCCGACTGGGGCAGGCCTGGCGGCACATGCAGCAAATGGCGCCCTTGGTCGGGACGGGCAAAACACAGGTATTCATAGAGCGACATCAGTGAGATTAGCGGATGCTCAGGCGTATAGCTGATCATCTCAAGAGACCGGATTTCCAGTGCGATGATCGCGTTGTAGATGTAAGTCGCAGCATTACTTGCGGCCTCCGGATCGCGTGTCCCAAGAGGCCAGTCGAAGCGAGTAAAGCCGATGTTGAGGACTGTCATCAGTCGTTTGCTGGGGAACAGAGAGAAATAAATCTCACCGCCCGGCTCTTCAGTGAAAAGTACCGGGTGCACCTTGCACTCTTTCATCATGCGCTCATAGCCGCGCGTCTGATCAGTCGAAGCCAGCTTTGAAGGCGAGGGGCGAATGGCCCAGACCCGATTAGTACTCGACAGGGTGTGCTTGATCTCGTCGTGAAACCTGCTGAGCTCACGGAGAATGAAATCCCCGCCGCGCTCCACGCGCTCTTCGTCGCATTTTTGCAGAAACTCTTGGAAATGCAGATTCAAGTGTTTCGTCAGGTCGCGCGCAAGCGCTTCGTCATTCCCGAGTGACCAGCGAATTTGTGCCGGAAGCTTAGGGTTGAGTGCAAAGTGCTTTGGGAAAGTGAGGTAATACTGAAAGCCAGTTTTGGCTTGGAAGACCAGGTGTGGGACACCTGTTTTGCTTTGGCGCTTGGACATAATGGCATACCTATTTGGATTCACAGAAGGACTGTGAGAAATCCAAAGCCATCAAATCAGTCCTGAAGCCCCCGTTCTAGAGAGCTCCAGGTAGGTATTTGGTGGAACCGGGGGGATTTGAACCCCCGTCCGCCAGTGTTCCGCTTTCGGTACTACATGCTTAGCCGTGTCTACTGAGTTAATCCGCAGCCGCCCGACGGGCAGGGTGCTTTGGACGAGTTGTGTAAGTTTTAGCCGCTTTGTCCACAACGTACTACGCGGCGATCCTGTTCTGCATGACAATCACTTCAGGTTTACAGGCATCCCCTAGTGATCGCTGGAGCCGAAGCTACCAGGAGGACTAGTCGCGCCGCTTACGCAGCGAGAGCGTAGCCCTCGTAGTTTTCGTCATTGGCAACTATAAAAGTTGCAACAGTGGATTTACGACTTCTGTTACCAAGTCGGCATGCACCTAGAGTTTCACTACCGGCGTCGAATCCTAATCGGTCCCAAAACTTGTGTTGCTGGTACTAGGAGAAGAGTCTACGCCAAAGGTTCAGCAGCGTCGACCCGGTAATTGCCGGGCGGACGTCGGCGTGTTTGCCGGCTATGATTGCCGCCTGCAGATCTGCTTTGTCTTTTGGATGAGACCCCCGTATGTCGCGCGCGTCAAGTTACCCTTTGCGTCAGTGGATTTGGCGCGCTTTTGTGCAGAGTGCGCTGATCCCGTTGATTTTGGTTGAGTCGGTGCTGATCGCGGTGTACCTGTTCAGCAATGCGGCGATTCGTGATGCGCAGATCGAGCATTTGCAGCAGAACGCCCTCGATGATTTATCGGCGGCAGTGGTGCGTGAGGTGCAGGTGATCGATGGTCGTCTGCGTTCGGTTGAGGCGCAGGTGCAGATCTTTCGTGATGCCGCCGCCAATGCCTTGGGGAACCTGGCGTTTCAGCCTGATGCGCTGGAGCGCCAGCGGCATGCATTGACGGATAGCGGGGTGTTTTACAGCCGCAGTGATGATGGCCGTGCGGCTTCCTTTTATGCCAACAGTACGCCGCTGGCCCAGCAGGATCACGCCAAGGCATTACGCCTGGCGCAGCTCGACCCGTTGATGCGCTCGATTCGGGCGGCCAACCCGCGCGTAGCAGCGGCCTATTTCAATACCTGGGACAGCTACAACCGCATCTATCCGTTCTTTATGACGCCCGAGCAGTATCCCCATGACATGGTGATACCCGATTACAACTTCTATTACCTGGCGGACGCTAAGCACAACCCCGAGCGCAAGGTGGCGTGGACTGAGGTCTATCTCGACCCCGCCGGCATGGGTTGGATGATATCGGCGGTAGCGCCGGTGTATCGCGGTGACTTCCTTGAGGGCGTGGTGGGCCTGGATATTACGGTTGGGCAGATGCTCGGCGAGATCGATGACCTGGATGTGCCCTGGCAAGGTTATGCCATGTTGGTCAGCCGTGATCACAACATCATGGCCTTGCCGAGTGCTGGCGAAACGGATTTTGGTCTGCGCGAGCTGACGGAATACTCCTATGCCGAAGCGGTGCGCCGTGAGGTGCTCAAACCCGAGGATTTCAACCTCGCCAAACGTGCAGAAATGCAGACACTGTTGCAGGCCATGGCGGCGGGGCAGGGCAATGTGCAGGAAGTGCTGCTGGGCGGGCGCAAACAGCTGATCGCCTGGAGTGAGATTCCGCAGACCGGCTGGCAACTGCTGTTGGTGGTCGATGAGGCGCGTATCTTCAGCGAGACCAATCGCCTGGCAGAGCATTACCTGCATATCGGCTACCTGCTGATCATCGGGTTGGCACTGTTTTACCTGCTGTTCTTTGCCCTGATGTGGTTGCGTTCGCGGCGCCTGAGCGAGCAATTGGTACAGCCGATTGATGGCATTGTCGGAATGATGCATGAGCTGGGCCGGGGTAACTATCGGCCTGCATCACCTAGCAGTCAGATCGACGAGCTGGCGAGCATGGCGGTGGCGGTTCAGCACACTGGTGAGCAGTTGCAGGCCAGTGAAACACAGCGCGTAGAGGCGCAGCGGATTCTCCAGCTGGTTTTGGAGAGCACCACGGAAAGCCTCTGGGAGGTTGATGCGCAAAGTTTGAGCATTAGCCTCAGCGAGCACTTCCTCAAACGTTTTGGTCTGACTCATCGAGAAATGAGTTTTAGTGAGTTCAACCAGCGTATACACCCCAATGATTTAGAACGTATTCGTCACTTGCGCCAGTTGTTTGCCTGCAGTGGTGAGGACGGGTTCGAAGCGGAGTACCGTTATGCCGATGCCCGCGGCGAATACGTCTGGCTGCTCAGTCGCGGTAAGGTGCTGGAGCGCGACAGTGAGGGGCGGGCGCTGCGCGTAGCCGGTACCCATGTCGATATCACCCGGCTCAAGCAGGTGCAGGAAGACTTGCGCGGCGCGAGCATCGATGCCCAGGCAGCGAGTCAGGCCAAGAGTCGGTTTCTGTCGAGCATGAGCCATGAGCTGCGTACGCCGCTCAATGCGATTTACGGCTTTGGCCAACTGATCGAGCTTGAAGTGCAAGACAAGCCTGAGGCCAAGCTAGAGGCCGATTACGCCCGTGAGATCGTCAATGCCAGCCGTCATCTGGCTTCATTGGTCGACGATATCCTCGACCTTTCAAGCATCGAGAGCCGCCAGCAGCAGCTCAAACTGCAGCCGGTAGAAGTCGGCGCGCTGCTGCATGGCTGCGCCGAGCTGGTGCAGCCGCAGGTGCAGCAGCGCCAACTGCAATTAGAGGTGCTGGCAGAAGCCGATGCGGGCTTGTACGTGCAGGCGGACATGCGACGGCTGCGTCAGGTGATGCTTAACCTGATCTCCAATGCGATCAAATACACCCCCTCGCAAGGGCTGATTCGCATGGGCTATGAGTTGCGCTCGGACTGCGTGCGGCTTTGGGTTGAGGATAACGGCGCCGGGCTTACGGCTGAGCAACAGGCTAATCTGTTTCAGCCATTCCAGCGTTTGGGCCGAGAGAACTCGAACATTCCTGGCACCGGTATCGGTTTGGTGTTGTGCCTCGAACTGGCCACGTTAATGGCCGGTGAGATGGGCTTTAGCAGCAGTGCGGGTATAGGCAGCCGTTTCTGGATTGACCTACCGGGCGCTGCGGTTCCGACGGAGCAGGATGCAGTGAGTGTCGAGACACTGTTTGCGCCCCCAAAATAGTGGGCGCGCTGCATGTGCTGAAGGCGTGCAGCCTGTTGGTTAATGACTCGGGCTATTCGCTGGCATCGAGCAATTGCAGGGCTTCACCCAATACCTTGACGGATTGGCTGTGATTACCGGCTTTGTGCAGGGCTTCGCCTTCGGTGCGCAGTTGCTGCACTTGTGCGAGTACTGTGGCATCGCTGGGCGGGTTGGTTTTCAGCAGCTCATCGATCTTGGCGATGTCCGCTGGGCAGTGCATGGCCCAGAGTGAGGTGCTGAGTAATGCGGTGGCAATAAAAGCGACTAAACGGCGCATGGTGGTGCTCCAGCAGCGGGGTAGGACTTTCAGTATAGAAAGCCCATGCCGGCAGACTGCGCCGTTGGTCTGCTTGGTGTTTAGGCCTTAGCGCGGCTGACCCGGTCCAGCAGATAGACCAGCCCGTGATAATCGATGCCGCCATGCTGGCTCAGGCCGATTTCGCAGGTGCGACTGGTGCTGATGCCTTCCTCGCAGTACTGCACGGCGGATTTCAGGCTGCGCAGGGCGTGGTCGTTCAGTTCGGGGGTGGTAAAGCCCTTGTCGCCGGCAAAGCCGCAGCAGTGGATGCCTTCGGGGATGACCACCTCAGTGGTGCAGCGCCGCACGATATCGATCAAGCCCTGCGCTTCACCCAGGTGTTGAGTGCTGCAGGTGACATGCACGGCCACCGGTTTTTTCTGCGCGGTGATGTCTAAGCGGTCGAGCAACTGCTCGCGGATAAATTTCACCGGGTCATGAAGTTTGAGCCGGCTGTCCAGGCCCTCTTCAAGCAGGCGCAGGGTGCACGGGCTGGTGTCGCAGTAAATCGGATCAAGGCCGCCGCGGCTGGCTTTGAGCAAGGCGTCGATCAGTTCCTGTTTTTTGCGCTCGGCCTGTTCGCTGTAGCCTTTGGATGCAAACGGCTGGCCGCAGCACAGGCTGTCCAGGTCCGCCGGGAACACCACCTGGAAGCCGCCTTTTTCCAGCAGTGCGCGGGTTTTGTCGAGCAGTGGCATTTGCTCGGCATCGGTGGCTGCTGGGCCCATGGCGCGGGACACACAGGCGGCCAGGTAAACCACTCGCGGGCGCGAGTCTTCGATGGCCGCCGGCAGTTGCAAGCGCTGCAGCGGTTGCGGCATGGCCGGGGTCCATTGCGGCACGCGACCCTGGCTGGCTTTGCTGATAGCGGCCGAGGTGCGGCTGAGCAGCGGCGCGCCCATCAGCAGGCGTGCGCCGTTGGCCACATGCAGCATGACGCGGGCGCCCTGCATGGTGCGGTGGAAGTTGTTCGCCAGCCAGTCGGCGCTGCGCTGCTTGTTGGCGTCACGGCCGCGCAACTGGCGCACCAGATCGCCGGTGTTGATCCCCACCGGGCAGCGCTGGGCGCACAGCCCGGTAGCCGCGCAGGTGTCGATGCCTTGGTACTGATAGGCCGCTTCCAGTTCGCGGGTATCGACCCCGGCGCGCTGTTTCGCCTGGATATCGCGCCAGATCACGATGCGCTGGCGCGGGCTCAGGGTCAGGCCCTTGGATGGGCAGACCGGTTCGCAGAAGCCGCATTCGATGCACTTGTCGACGATTTCATCGGCTGCCGGCAGTGGTTTGAGGTGTTTCAGGTGAATTTGTGGGTCATCCGACAGCACCACATCCGGGTTGAGGATGCCTTGCGGGTCGAGCAGGCGCTTGATTTGCCACATCAGCTGATAGGCTTCACTGCCCCATTCCAGCTCGACGAAGGGCGCCATATTGCGCCCGGTGCCGTGTTCGGCTTTCAACGAGCCGCCGAACTCCACGGCCACCAGCTGCGCGACGTCTTGCATAAAGGCTTCGTAACGGGCCTTCTCCACCTCGCTGTCAAAACCCTGGGTGAACACGAAGTGCAGGTTGCCTTCCAGGGCATGGCCGAAAATGATCGCTTCGTCGTAGCCGTGTTTATCGAACAGCACGAGCAGGCGATTGACGCCTTCGGCGAGTTGCTCGATGGGGAAGGTGACGTCTTCGATGATCACCGTGGTGCCGGTTTGACGCACCGCACCGACGGCGGGGAAGGTGTCCTTGCGGATCTTCCACAGCAGGTTGTAGACGGCCGGGTCTTCGCTGAAATCCACCTGCTTTTCCAGGGGGAAGTCGGCGATGGACGCCATGATCAGTTGCAGCTGTTCGTGCAGCAGGCTTTGGCTGGCCGCGCGCGATTCAATCAATAGGGCGCAAGCGCTATTGGACAGGCCCTTTACCCATTCAGGCATGCCGGGCTTGTCCTGTACCGAGCGCAGGCTGCGGCGATCCAGCAGCTCCACGGCAGACACCGGCTGTTGCTTGAGCACGGTCACCGCGCGGCAGCAGCTTTCGACATCGGGGAACACCAGCAGGGCGCTGGCCTTGTGCGGATGATCGGGCACGGTGTTGTAGGTCACCGCACTGATAAAGCCCAGGGTGCCTTCGGAGCCGACCATCAAGTGGCTAAGGATATCCAGCGGCTGATCGAAATCTACCAGGGCGTTGAGCGACAGCCCGGTGGTGTTTTTCAGCCGGTACTTATGGCGAATTTTCGCGGCCAGCGCGCTGTTGGCGCGGGTCTGTTTGCCCAGCTCGCCCAGTTGCGCGAGCAGCTCGGTGTGGGTGGCGAAAAAACGGGTGACGCTGAGTGGGTCTTCGCTGTCCAGCACTGTGCCATCGGCCAGTACCAGGCGGATGCCAGCCAGGGTGTGGTAAGTATTCTGCGCGGTACCGCAGCACATGCCACTGGCGTTGTTGGCGACGATGCCGCCGATTTTGCAGGCGTTGATCGACGCCGGATCGGGGCCGATTTTGCGCTGAAACGGCGCTAGCACGGCATTTGCCTGGGCACCGATAACGCCGGGTTGCAGGCGGATTTGCGTGCCTTCGCCACGGATTTCCCGACCGTTCCAGTTATCCCCCAGCACGATCAGGAGCGAGTCACTGATCGCTTGGCCGGACAAGCTGGTGCCGGCGGCGCGGAAGGTCACGGGCACCTCGTGCATGCCGGCCAGCTTGAGCAGCTCGACCACTTCCCGTTCCGCCTCGACGCGCACCACCAGCTTGGGGATCAGCCGGTAGAAGCTGGCATCGGTGCCGAAGGCCAGGGTCGACAGCGGATCATCGAAGCGCCGTTCAGCGGGGATCAGCTGCTGAACCTCGGTCAGGAAAGTGGCGGGCAGGCTCATGGGCACTCCGGGAATGGTCGGTTTGTGTGGCGCTATGCATGTGCCGAGCGGGTTGGGCGCAGCACACACTCAGGGCTGATGACGATGCAGTGGTGCCGTCCCCCACCACGCGGCAGATAGTTCACCGCCGGTGGGTGACCGGGCACACATGCCGCGGCGAGCGTTTAAGTGCGCTCGCGCACCTTACAAGACTGGGTTAGCAGCCCAGTTCGCGCACCAGGGAGTCGGCGCTGATCTCGCTGATCGATTTGGCCCCGGTCAACACCATGGCCACGCGCATTTCTTTTTCAATCAAGTCCAGCAGGTTGCTTACGCCTGCCTGGCCGGCAACGGCCAGGGCGTAGATAAAGGCGCGACCGAGCAGCACTGTGTCGGCGCCCAGGGCAATCATGCGCACTACATCTAGGCCGGTGCGGATGCCGGAGTCGGCGAGAATCGCCAAGTCACCTTTGACGGCATCGGCAATCGCCGGCATCGCGCGGGCGCTCGACAACACGCCATCCAGCTGGCGACCACCGTGGTTGGAGACAACGATGCCGTCGGCCCCGAAGCTCACGGCGTCCTTGGCGTCCTGCGGGTCGAGAATGCCTTTGATGACCATCGGGCCGTCCCAGAATTCACGAATCCACTCTAGGTCTTTCCAGGAGATCGACGGGTCGAAGTTGTTGCCCAGCCAACCGATGTAGTCCGCCAAACCGGTGGGGTTGCCGCGATAGGTGGAGATATTGCCCAAGTCATGAGGCTTGCCCATCAGGCCAACATCCCAGGCCCATTGCGGATGGGTCACGGCTTGCAGCATGCGGCGCAGCGGGGCATTCGGGCCGCTCATGCCGGAATGGGCATCGCGGTAGCGCGCGCCGGGCACGGGCATGTCCACGGTGAACACCAGGGTGGTCACGCCGGCAGCTTTGGCGCGCTCCAGGGCGTTTTTCATAAAGCCGCGGTCTTTCAGCACATACAGCTGGAACCACATCGGCCGACTGATGGCCGGTGCGACTTCTTCAATCGGGCACACCGAGACGGTGGACAGGGTAAAAGGAATGCCCTTGGCCGCTGCGGCCTTGGCGGCCTGCACCTCACCGCGCCGGGCGTACATGCCGGTCAGGCCAACCGGGGCCAGGGCCACCGGCATGCTCAGGGTTTCGTTGAACAGGCGGGTTTCCAGGCTCAGTTCCGACATGTTGCGCAGCACGCGCTGACGCAGGGCAATATCCGCCAGGTCGGACACGTTGCGCTTGAGCGTGTGTTCGGCATACGCGCCGCCGTCGAGGTAGTGAAACAGAAACGGCGGCAGCCGGCGTTGGGCGGCGGCGCGGTAGTCGGTGGAGGCAGAAATGATCATGGATTCACCCAGGTGGGAAAGGGTTGTTACAACGCCTAGGGCGCGCTGTGTCGCGCGCCCTAGGCGGTTATTAGCCAGCCATCAGCGGGTCGCTGATGCCCAGTACATACACCGCGAACAGGGCAATCAGGCCGGTAAAGAGTACGTAATACAGGGTAGGCCAGATCGTCTTGCGCAGGATGCTGCCTTCACGGCCGAGTAGGCCGACGGTTGCCGAGGCAGCGACCACGTTGTGGATGGCGACCATGTTGCCGGCGGCGGCACCGATGGCCTGTGCCGAGACAATCAGCGCGCTGGAGATGCCCAGGCTGCTGGCCACACCGAACTGGAACTGGCTGAACATCATGTTGCTGACGGTGTTGGAGCCGGCAATAAACGCCCCCAGCGCACCGACACTCGGTGCCAGCAGTGGGTAGACGCTGCCCACGCTGTCGGCGACCCAGCGTGCCATCAGGATCGGCATGCTCGACAGCTCAGCCGCATTGACCCCAGAGTTGATCAGGATGCGCACCATCGGCACGGTAAACAGCAATACAAAGCCGGCGCTGAGCAGCACCCCAGACGACTCTTTAACCGCCGAACCGAGGGCGCGCAGCTTCATGCCGTGCAGGAAGAACGTGGCGAGCACCACGGCCACCAGAATGCCGCCCGGCAGGTACAGCGGCTGGAAGTTGGCGCTGACACCGGTCTCACCCAGCAGGTCGGGGAAGTTCAGCATCACGCCTTTCAGTGCGGCGCTGACCTCGGGGAAGATTCGGCTGATCACCAGCAGTACGCCAACCAACACGTAGGGCAGCCAGGCGCGCAGGGCGCTCATTGGCTTGGCCGTCAGTTGGTCAAGTTTCATTTCCACGGTGCCCAGCCATTCAGCCGGCCATTTGTCCGCCGGGGCGAAATCCCAGGTGGTTTTTGGCAGCAGAAAGCCCATGCGCGCGGCGCTGGTGACAATCGCCAGGCCAATCAAGCCGCCCGCTAGAGACGGGAACTCCGGACCGAGGAATATGCCAGTCAGTGCATAGGGAATGGTGAACGAGATACCGGCGAAGAGGGCGAACGGCAAGACCGCAAAACCGGCCTTCCAGCTTTTCTCGGCGCCGAAGAAACGCGTCAGCATCAACACCATCACCAGCGGCATTACGGTGCCGACAATGGCGTGGACAATCGCCACTTCACTGGTGATCAGCTGCATGAACTGCGCCCAGGACGAGCCCTGTTCAAGCAGTTGTGCGCCGATGGTGGCTGAGTCCAGGCCCGTATTGACCCCGACGATGATCGGCGTACCCACCGCACCGAACGACACCGGTGTGCTTTGCACCAGCATGCCCATCAGCACCGCCGCCATGGCCGGGAAGCCGATGGCCACTAGCAGCGGTGCAGCGATGGCAGCGGGCGTACCGAAGCCGGACGCGCCTTCAATAAAGCAGCCAAACAGCCAGGCAATGATGATCGCCTGAATGCGTCGGTCCGGGCTGATGGTGGCGAAGCCCGCACGAATCGCGGTGATGCCGCCGGAGTGTTTAAGGGTGTTGAGCAGCAGGATCGCGCCGAAGATGATCCACAGCAGCCCAAGGGTAATCAGCAGACCCTGCACGGTGGAGGCCAGTACACGGTTGAAGCTCATGTCCCAGGCAAATAAGCCGACGCAAGCGGTCAGCAGGTAAACCAGCGGCATGGCGTGCTTGGCTGGCCAGCGCAAGCCAATCAGCAAAATGGCGGCCAGCAGGATAGGGGAGAAGGCAAGTAGAGCAAGAAGACCCGTCGACATGATGATCCCTCCTTAGCGCTGCGCGCTGCGCAAAAGTGAGTGCGGATGCAGCGTGACGGCAAGTGATAAGCGTGTAGCCAACATAGGAGGACCTCGATGGGTTCTTTGAATTGTTTTTGGCAATATTGGTAAGACCAATTTACAAGCAAGCGCGGTCAGGGTAAAAGTGCAGGCTCAGACCTGTCAATCAGCCCGCTTACGACTTTAGTCATAAGCGCCTGTCTTGCGAGCCCGGTAAGCCAGTTATAGGCTTGCCGGCGGCGGGCCAAAAGCCCATGGCGAGTGGTCAAACCAGTGGAGTGCGGAATATGGACGTAGGGTCGGTGAGGCAGCGCCGTTTGTCGGACGATATCGTCAGCCAACTGGAAACGATGATCCTCGAAGGCACGCTCAAGGCCGGCGAGCGCCTGCCGGCTGAGCGGGTCTTGGCTGAGCAGTTCGGCGTGTCACGGCCGTCGCTGCGTGAAGCGATCCAGAAACTGGCGGCCAGGGGGCTGTTGGTCAGTCGTCATGGCGGCGGCAACTTTGTTGCGCAGACCCTGGGCTCGACGTTCAGTGATCCGCTGCTCCACTTGCTGGAGAGCAACCCCGAAGCGCAGCGCGACCTGCTGGAGTTTCGCCACACCCTGGAAGGCTCCTGCGCCTTTTATGCCGCCCAGCGTGCCACTGAACTGGATCGCCAGCGCCTCAGCGAGGCCTTCGCGGCGCTGCAGGATTGCTACAGCCGCAGTGGCAAGGTGACCCGCGCCGAAGAGGGGGCTGCCGATGCCAGCTTCCATTTGGCGATTGCCGAGGCCAGCCATAACGCGGTGTTATTGCACACCATTCGCGGGCTGTTCGACCTGCTCAAACGTAACGTGGTGACTAACATTGGCGGCATGTACGCCCAGCGCGATGAAACCCGCGACATGCTGATCGAGCAGCACCGTGCGTTGTACCAGGCGATTATCGACGGGCGCGCCGAAGACGCCCGTGCACTGTCTAATCGGCATATCGATTACGTGCAGGAAGTGCTGTCTGACGTGCAGCAACAGGTACGTCGTGAAGCGCGCGCCCTGCGCCGCGGCACAACAGGCGCAAAACGTTAGCGGTTTCTCGGCAGCCGTACGGCAACTTCCAGGCCGCCCAAGGGTGATTCGCCCAGGCTGATACTGCCGCGGTGCAGCTCCACGACGCGGCGTACGATAGACAACCCGAGGCCCGCACCCTGGCCGGCGCCGAGCCGGTAGAAGCGTTCGAAGAGTTTTTCCCGCTGCGCCTCTGCCACTCCAGGGCCGCTGTCCTGCACGCGCAGGATAATGGCGTCTGCCTGCGCTTCTAATTGCACCTGAATATGCCCGCTGTCTGGGGTGTATTGCACGGCATTGCTGACCAGGTTCTGCAGCAGCGTACCCAGGCTCGGGCCGTCTGCGAGCAGGACATAATCGGCAGGCTCAATGGCGTCGAGGTTGAGCTCCTGGTGTCGCTCCAAGGCCAGTGGAATCAATTCTGCCAGCTCGTTGCGCACATAGCCGAGCAGGTCCAGTTCGCGCATGGCCAGTTGCACCACGTTGGGGTCCAGGCGCGCCAGGGTCAGTAATTGCGCCACCACGCGTGTGGCGCGCTCCACACCGCTACCAAGCTGGTGCAGGGCGTCGTTGCGGTCTTGTGGGTCGGGGGCATCCATGGCGTTTTGTGCATGAATGCGCAGCACCGCCAGCGGGGTACGCAGTTCATGGGCGGCATCGGCAATAAAGCGTTTTTCCTGATCCAGCAGCTGGTTGACCTGCATCAGCAAGCGGTTGAGCGCGGCGCCCATCGGCTCCAGCTCGATGGGCAAGGGCTCCAGAATTAGCGGTGCGAGGTTGTCGGGCGCGCGCGATTTAATCAGTTCGGCCATGCGCTGCAATGGCCGCAAGCCCCAGCCAATCGCCAGCCACACCAGTAAGGCCAGCAGCGGCAGGCCGACCAGGTCGGGCAGTAGGCTGCGCAGGGCAATTTTTGTCGCCAGTTCGCCGCGTACATCCTCGCGTTCGGCCACCAGAATCATGTGGTTGTCTTGGCGGTCGCGCAGCATAAACAAGCGCCAGTGATAACCATCCAAGGGCACGGTGTGATAACCGACCAGCTGCTCCGCCAGGCTCGACAGTGGTTCAGTATCGAGATGTTGGTGTGCGTTAGCATCGTTTTCGTGGAAGTCTGCGACCATCTTGGCCAGCACCCCGGTGGGTGCGCTCGCCGACTGCAGGAGCATGACGCCCTGTTCGTCGAGGACTTGAAACGCCAGCTTGCCTTCGTAGTTATGGCCGGCGCGTATTTCTCCAGTGGCGCTGTTTTGGCGGCTTTGCAGGGCTTGATTCAGGGCGCCCTGCAGGCTCGTGCGCTCGCTTTTCGACATGTTCTGGCCAACCAAACCGGCCAGCAGGCGCGCGGTTTGCGCCAGCTGCGCATCGAAGAGTTCCTCGATCTCATGCTGGGCATCACGGTAGCTTTTATAGGAAATCAGGGTCATCGACAGGCTGAGTAGGCCGAGTACCAACAGCAGCGTGCGCGCACGGATTGAACGCATCAGGCTTTATCCACCAAATAGCCAACGCCGCGCACGGTGCGGATCAGCTCGGGAAAGAACTTCTTGCGCAGGTGATGCACATGCACCTCCAGGGCATTGCTCTCCAGCTCTTCATCCCAGCCATACAAAGCCTGTTGCAGTTTGTCGCGGGTCATCACCCGGCCCGGCTGGGCGAGCAGTTCGTGCAGCAGGAGGAATTCTTTGCGCGGCAAATTGACCGCCTGGCCCTGATAGCTGACGGCCTGGCTGACCGGGTCAAGGCTGATGCCGCGGTATTCCAGTGCCGGTTGCGGGCGGTTGAAACTGCGTCGCAGCAAAGCGCGCATGCGCGCTTTGAGCTCGGCGACATCGAAGGGTTTGACCAGGTAATCATCGGCCCCGGCATCCAGCCCGGCGATGCGGTCGCTGGTGGAGTCGCGGGCGGTCAGTACCAGTACCGGCACCGGATTGGCGGCAGCACGTAGGTGCTTGAGTACTTGCAGGCCGTCCATGCGCGGCAGGCCAAGGTCGAGGATGGCCAGTTCGAAACTCTCGCTGGTCAGCGCATGCAGTGCACTGCTGCCATCCTGAACCCAGTCGACGGTGTAACCCTCAGGCTTTAGCGCGGTGCGAATCCCTTCGCCAAGGGCTTTGTCATCTTCGACCAGCAGAATACGCATGCAGCCACTTCCTGTTTTTTATTCAAACGTACGTGCTGAGACTAACAGACCCTTGCAAAGCCTAGGCGAGTAAGTCGAGGCTGTTTTAAACACCTGATCGGCTCCCCAGGGGACCGATCAGGTGGGGTTTTGCGGCGTATTACTTGAGCTCGGCGTTGACCTTACTGAGTAGCGCTTGAATATCCTGTTTGCGCCCAGCATCGGCGGACAGGCGATTAGGGCGTGCCGGTGCTTGCAGGGCTTTTTCCAATGCCACTTTGGCTTCGGCATAGCGCTTGGCGCGGGCTAGGTAATCGGCATAGAAGTAGTTGGGGTCGATGCCGTCCGGGTTGATGGCCAGGGCCTGCTTGAGCATGGCTTCGGCTTTTTCATCATCGCCAAAGCCGATTGGCCAGCCGGGCACTTGGTAATACAGGCTGCCGAGGCTGGTGTAGGCCGAGCCGGACAGCGCTTTGGGGTCCAGTACCAGGCCCTGTTCCAGGCTGGCTTTGGCCTCCTTGACCAAGCCGAGTGCACCCAGGCCACCTTTGGCGCCCGCGTAGGTGCTGAGGATGATGCCGTTCCAGATATGCAACTCAGCGGCGTTCGGTTCGGCGCTGACGGCTTTTTGCGCTTGTTCGCTGAGGCTGGCAAAGGCTTTTTCGCGCTGCTCTTTAGGCACCTGATAATTGATCTCGGCCCAGCGGTCTTGCAGGCTTTGCAGTTGCGTCTGGCCTTGTTCGCTTAAGGCGAAGGCGGGCAGGCTGGCGAAGCAGAGCAGGGCGCAGGCGGCGTTACGGATAGGGTTCATACAGGCTCCTTAGGGTTTGCTGCGGGCAAAACGCTGAATAATTGGTAGTTGCTTGCGCAGGGCCTGGTCGACCACTCGCGGCAGCAAGCTATTGAGGCGTACGAAGAGTTTTTCCGGCCAGCCGAGGTAGCGTTCTTCTTCCTCGCGACGGATGGCGGCCAGCAGTTGCAAGGCCACGCTGTGCGGGTCATCCATGGCCACGTTCAACTCGTCATTCATGGCCACCACGTTAGCGGCGTTCATGCTGGTTTGCGTCGCGCGCGGGGCGAAGTAGAGAACCTTCACCTGAGTGTCCGCCAGTTCACGGCGCAGGGCTTCGGAGAAACCGCGCAGGGCGAACTTGCTGGCGCAATACGCGCTAAAGCCGGGGTAACCGATGGAGCCAAATGTCGAACCAAGATTGACCACCAGCGCGCGGCCCTGCTGGCGCAGCATGGGCAGCAAGCGGTGGGTCAGTTGCAGCGTGGCGGTGACATTGAGACCGATTAGATCAGCGATGGCCGTTTCATCATGCTGCTCGAGCAGGCCGAAGTGATTGACCCCGGCGGCGTTGATCAGCGTGTTGATGCCGCCGAAGCGCTGCGCGGCAGCGACTACAGCTTCACGACCGCTGCGCTCACGGATATCGGCCTGCACCACTTGGACCTTGCTTGTGTGCGCATTTGCCAGCATCTGCAAGGCGTCGGTTTGGCGGCCGACTAGTAGCAGTTGCGCGCCTTCTTCCAGCAAGGCCGCGACCAGCGCCTGGCCGATCCCGCCGCTGGCGCCGGTAATTACGGCACGACATTCATTGAGTTTCATCGAAGTTCCTAGGCGCTTAACGGCAAGCTGCGGAATACGTCGCCGTAGAGGCGGTAAACCACTTTGGCGGTGTGGACCACGGCTGCTTTATCGTCATCGTTGTCCAGCTGGTTCATCAACGTTTTGAAGAATTCGATGTGGTTCAGGTCGAGGCTGCCGTGGGAACTCAGGTAGCTGAAGGCCTTGTTCGGCAGTTGCAGTTTGTCCTGAATCACGCCGGCCACTTGGGTGGCCAGGGCGATGCTGGTGCCTTCCAGCACATTGACCATGCCGAAGAAACTCACCGGGTTATGCCGGGCGATGCGGTCGTAGACGTAGCTGACCATCAATTCGGTCGACATATGCGGCAGGCCGTTACGTACGGCTTCCTTGTCCGCGCCGCAGGCGGCGATGTCATTGAGGACCCATTCCTGGTGGCCTTTTTCTTCGTCGATGTACTCGGCAATGGCCTCGCGCAGCCACTCCAGGCGCTCAGGCAGGCGCGAGCCGCAGGCCATCAGCAAGGGCACTGTGTGTTTAACGTGGTGATAGGCCTCGGTGAGAAAGGCGATGTAGCTGTTCAGGCTGACGGTGCCGGCCATGGCCTGGGCAATGATCGGAGCGCTGAGCAGGTAGTTGCGTTCAGCAGTGGTTTGTTCGAGCAGGGATTCATAGAAGCTCATCAAGCATCTCCATAGCAGGTTTGGTCGGCCATCAACTCTTCGATGGCGCTCTGGTAGTGGGAAAACAGGGCATTACGGCGCAGCCGGCCATTACTGGTCGCCAGCTCGTTGCTGCTGCTGAAAGGGTGCTCGGCGCGCAGCCAGTGGTGCACGCGGGCGTAGTCAGGCAGTGATTGGTTGGCGGTAGCCACGGCTTCGGCCAGTTGGCTGTCGCTGGTCGTCTCGAAGCGCGGCACCAGTACGGCGACGTTGCCGGGTAGGGCTTCGCCGTGCAGCCAGGCTTGGGCAATGGGCAGTTGTTGCACCAACTCGGCCTCGACCCACTCTGGGTTGACGTTGCGGCCAAAGGCGGTGATGAACTGGTGTTTCTTACGCCCGTGCAGCACCAGAAAAGGCCCCTCGAAATGGCCGAGGTCACCGGTGCCCAGCCATTCTTCAGCGGTTACCGGTTCACCCAGATAACCCAGCAGACGCGGGCCTTTGACCTGCACTTCCTGGTCGGCGCCGAGGCGTACCTGTACATGTGGCAAGGGTTGGCCAACGGTGCCGATACGGCGCTGCTCAGGGGTGTTCAGGCAGACCACCGACGCACACTCCGAGAGGCCATAGCCCTCGAAGATCGGCAAGCCAAGGGCGTCGGCACGTTGCAGCAGTTGGCTGGACACGCGACCGCCGCCGACTGCAATAAAACGCAGTGAGTCCGGTACGGGCAGACCGCGTTCGGCGGCGCTGACCAGCGCCAATAGCAGCTGCGGTAGCAGGATCAGGCTGTTGGGTTGCGCCTGACCCAGGGCCGTCAGAAAGCGCGGCAGGTCAAATTGGCTGGCGCCCAGCAGGCCGACTTGCGCCATAGGCATCAACTCGATTTGCGCGCCGGCCAGCAGGGGGGCGTAAATGCCGGCGATATTCTCCAGCAGGGTGGCCAGCGGCAGTACGCAGAGGTGGCGTTCAACCTGACAACTGGCGCTGGCCTTCACCAGGCTCTGGGCCACGGCCAGTTGTGTCGCCACATCCAGGCACACACCTTTGGGCTGACCGGTGGTGCCAGAGGTGTAAGTGATCTTGCAGGTGCCGACGGGTAATTCGCTGACCACCGCGCGCGGCCGTTGCAGCACACCGACTGCGCTCGCTGTTGCACTCGCACTGAAACCCAGCGCGCTGTATAGCGTATTGTCCGGGCCGATCAGGCAGTCGATGCTGGCACTGTCGAGTACATGCACCTGCTGATTGGTGGAGAAGAAGCCCGGTACGGGCACGCAGACCAGCCCGGCATGCAGGGTGGCCAAGTCCCAGAGTACCCAGTCAATGCCGTTATCCAGCGCCAGGGCAATGCGTCGGGCGCCGAGCTGTTGCAGGTGTTGGCTGCGGACTTCGATCTCGGCCAATAACTGGGCATAACTCAGGCTTCGGCTGCCTTCACGCAAGGCGATGGCGTCACCGAGGGCGGCCAGGTGCTCGAAAAATGGTTTAGCGGCAGGCCACATTGGGCATGTCCTCCAGGGCATAAAAAGCTTGGTGGGCCAGGCGTGGATAGGCGCCCAGCTGCAACAGGCGCTGGTGCCCGGCATAGATGTCACCGGCCATCACTTGCGGCTGGTTGTCGTAATAGGTGCCCCAGTCGGCCTGTTCATCGCCCAGGCAGTCAGGGTTGGCTGGGCCCAGCGCTACGGGTGTCAGGCCCAGGCGTTGGAAGCTGTTGAGCAGCGCCAGGGTGCCGGTGAAGGTCACCCAGCGATAACCCAGCGCCACCAGCAGGTCGGTCAGCGCCACAATCAGCAGGCGGGCGGCGCCGGGGCTGCCCGCAGCCAGGTTGCCGACTTCCACCAGTTGCGTGCGCTGCGGTGCATTGGCCACTTTCTTGGTGGCAATCACCTGTTCTGCCGGTTGCTGCAGATAACGCTCAAGGAACAACGGGCCGCTGCCGGCACTGCGCAAACCCACGGCGCCGAGCAGTTGTCCGCTGCTGTCTTCCAGGCTCAGCAGGCAGGGCATGAAATGACGGATGTGGGCCTGATGCTGTGCGGCGAAACGCTCGCCGATAAAGGCTTCAATGCCCGCCCGGCGCGGGCTTTGGCTGTTGGCCAGGTAGAGACTGAGCGGTTGCTCACGGCCGATCTGTGCAAGTGCAGTATCTTGATACACCCAAGGCAGCTCCATAAACGGAACCTCATCTGAGAACCTGGGTGTGAGTCTCTGCCCTCAGTCTTAACGCTAAATTAAGGCGATAAATATTCTGCGCAGGCGGCTAAGGGCATTTCATTGCTTGCACTGCAGCCACTCCAGCCCATAGCCTGCGAAGGCTGCCTGTGGCGTGACCACCGGCTCGATTTGCCCTGACATTTAACGCCAAACGCTCGGAGATAGTTATGCCCCCTATGGATACTGAGCAACAACTGGCGGCCCGTCTGGCCATCCTGGAAAACCCTGAAGCGCAGGACTGCACGGTATACCGCGCGGATGATCAGGACCCGGAAGCCGAGGAAGTGGATTTGGGTGATGCCAAGGTGCTGTTCTGCGGCCCGTTTGAGGCGCCCGCTGATTGGGATGCGGCAGAGCGTGAAGAGTATTTCGGCGACAGCGCGCCTGAGCTGTTCGTCAATGCGCGCATCGAGTGCGAAGCCAAGCCAGGTTCCAAGAGCCATTTCACTGTGGATATCGGTGACTATGTGGCCGCTCAGCCCGGTCTTGGCGAAGTGGTGATGTTTTACGTGCACGACTACCTGGAAGACGACAGCGGTTGCACCTATGTGCTGCTGCGTGATGAGGAAGTGCTGGAGTAACACCCGCCCAGACGCTGAGCTGCTTTAGGTGGCTCAGCGTTTTTTAGCCGCCGTCGGTCCAAGATGTGCCCTGTAGTACCGGGTTATTACCCACGTCGGGCAGATCGGGACAACACTCTGTGCTTCTCAATCAATAAAGGGAGCAAGCACATGGCCGCGAAAAAGATTCTCATGCTGGTCGGCGACTACGTCGAAGACTACGAAGTGATGGTGCCGTTTCAGGCGCTGCTGATGGTCGGTCATCAGGTGCATGCTGTGTGCCCAGACAAGACCGCCGGGCAGAGCGTGCGCACCGCCATCCACGACTTTGAAGGCGAGCAGACTTACAGCGAAAAGCCGGGGCATAACTTTGCCCTGAATTTCGACTTTGCCCAGGTCAAGGCCGACGCCTATGACGCCCTGGTAATCCCAGGTGGTCGTGCGCCGGAGTACTTGCGTTTGAATGAGCAGGTGCTGGCGCTGGTGCAGGCGTTCGATAAGGCCGGTAAGCCAATTGCTGCGGTTTGCCACGGTGCGCAGTTGCTGGCCGCCGCCGGTGTATTGAAAGGCCGCGAATGCAGTGCTTATCCGGCCTGTGCGCCAGAGGTGAAACTGGCGGGCGGGCAATATATCGATATCGCCGTGGACCAGGCCCATGTACAGGGCAATCTGGTTACCGCTCCGGCTTGGCCGGCGCACCCAAACTGGTTAGCTGCGTTCCTGAAAGTGCTGGGTACCCAGATCACGCTATAAACGCTAAGCCACATCTGGGGCCTGCGTGGCCCCAGCATCCAACGAGGGAAGCTGCCATGTGCGAGCTTTACGTTAAAGCCGACCCAATTCTCTATGAGTCCCGCGCCCGTTCGCTGCGCATTCGTGGTGTGGTTACCACCCTGCGCCTGGAAAACCAGTTCTGGGACATCCTGCGCGAGATCGCCGAAGTCGATGGCATGACCACCAATCAGCTGATTACCAAGCTGTATGACGAGGTTATGGACTACCGCGGCGAAGTGGTGAATTTCGCCTCGTTCCTGCGCGTTAGCTGCACCCGTTACCTCAGCCAGCGGCGTGCGCCGGCCGAGTTGAGTGTGGTGCGCTCGATCAGTCAGTAGCGGATTTACTGCGCTGGGGTGATTGCCACGCGCAGCTCGGGATGCCCCAGCGGGTGGCTCAGCGCATCGAAGAAATGCAACGCCACGTCTTGCCCCACGAACAGGTTGGCGTAGTGCTGTTTCTGTTGCTGGATAAACAGTGGGTTGTGCGGGTAGATCGATATAGCCAGGGTTTTCAGCCCCGCTTGCAGCAAGGCCTGAACCAGGTGCTGATCCTGCGCCGCGAGGTTATGGCCGAAAATGCACAGCGTTTCTTTGGGCTGCGATAGCTGGCTGTAGCAGAACGACAGGTAGTCGGAACTGCGAATGGCTTTGAGCTTGTCGGCGCTGCTGCCTTCGTTGACGAACAGCGGGATATCGCCCAACTGGTTGATGGCGAAACTGGCCAGCAAGGTGCTTTCCGATGAATTGAGAATGCGCGTGCTGCCGTCGATGTTCTTCACCAGGTGCATGCCGCCGTGCAGGTAGAGCATGCGTGTGGCGCTGCTCTGGCGGGCGTTATTGCCGAGGTCAAAGGTCGAGTCGGGGCCACGGAACATCTCTTCAAACGCGTCCTGGTTCTGCATCACTGCCCAGTAGTTGAGCAGGTCGTAATTGCCGGAATAGACCGTCTGATACTGGCTGAGGGCGCTGTTGATCCGCGTCAGGCTGGATGCCTGCATTTGGCTCCAGGGAATGTGCACCGAGCGTACGGCGTGGATCAGCGCTTCCTTGATGGCGAAATAGCGGTGGCGCGGCGACGACGAGTTGATGGTCAGCGCGGCATTGACCCGAATGCTGTTCTTCAGGGCACTGAGCACCTGCTCGAAGTTGCTGGTATCAAGCGCGCGGAACACGCTCAGCTCGGTTGGGCTGAGCGGGCGGTTACGGGTGGTCTGGGCTTCGTCAAACAGCGAAAAGTAGGCGAATTTGCGCCATACCGCGAGACTCGCGCCGTTGCCAATCAACAACTCGGGGCAACCGATGCTGCTGTTCAGGGTACTCCAGTCTTCCAGTTCGCCAGTAAATGCCGGGATTTGCATAATCGCTACTTGTCGCCTTGGGCCGTGGTTGTGCAGGGCGCGACTTTAGCACGAGCGGCGTGTGTGCTTGAGCAGCTGTCGTTTAGCCTGGTGGTTTAGTCAGGCGCGGGCTTTGGCTATGCTGGAGTTGAGGTATGCGTGACCGATCAGGCCCGGCGGCGGTCTGGTAAGGGTGAGTCTGCTGTTATGTTTTAGACCTGCCATGTGTGGACAAGAGAGAGCGCGATGAATAACGAATTAGTGATCGAAGATATTCAGCTGGGTGACGGTAAGGAAGTGGTCAAAGGTGCACTGATCACCACGCAATACGATGGCTATTTGGAAGATGGCCGCAAGTTCGACTCATCCTATGACCGCGGCAAGGCTTTCCAGTGCGTGATTGGCAGCGGTCGTGTGATCAAGGGCTGGGACATCGGCATGATGGGCATGAAGGTCGGCGGTAAGCGCAAGTTGTACGTGCCCGCGCATCTGGCTTATGGCGAGCGTGAGTTCGGCGCGCATATCAAACCGAATTCCAATCTGATCTTCGAAATTGAGCTGCTGGAAGTGCTGACGCGCGATGAGTAAGAGCCGCTGCTTGTGACTCTGGGCCAGCAATAGCGCTTGCAGGTAGGCGGGGGCTTGCAACTGAGTCGATCAGCCTTGGGCTGCGGTTGTCTTCACCTAGGGCGACAACCGTATACAGCCGATCAACACGTCGCTACTTCTACTCTGTTGCGTCCCGCGGACTTGCCGGCGTAGAGCGCGTAATCCGCTCGTGCAATGGCGCTGCTGAGTGGCTCTTCAGCCCGATACTGGCTGATGCCAATGGACAGCGTCACCTGGACTGTAGTGCCGTCACAGTCTATGACCAGTCCTTCGATTGCCTTGCGTATGCGCTCTGCGCTGACAGCCGCCTGTTCAAAGTCGGTTTCGGGCAATACCGCAAGAAACTCTTCGCCGCCCCAACGGCCAATAAAGTCCTGTTCACGCATAGAGCCTTTGAGTGAGTCGCTTACCGCCGCGAGCACTCGGTCACCCATATCGTGGCCGTATTGATCATTGATCTGTTTGAAGTGATCAATATCCATCAGCAATAAGGTGAGGTTGCTGGGACGGCGATGGTGTCGCGCCAGTTCCTTTTCGGTCAGCGCAATCATGTGCCGGCGGTTGAACAGGCCGGTCAACGAGTCCGTTGTGGCCATCCGCGCCAGGCTCTTGTGGGCGCGGGTTACGGTGCTCACATAGAACAGCGCCAGATAGCTGAACATCAAGAACACCACAGTCAAATTGAAAACATGCACACCCAGCAAGGCGCTAGATGAGATGGGCTGCAGCGGTTCGATGTACCACATCAGCACATCCAGCCCTACGTAGTAGGCCCACAGGCCCGCCGCCAGGAGCCAGGCGCTGCGCGCACGCATGGTCACGAATAAGGCTGGGATGAACATGAGCAAGAAGTAGTGAAAGCCACTTTCCCAGCCAATCAGCACGGTCCCAAGTCCTGCGTGTACCAGGACCTCGGTGCGGATCAGTAGAATCGCCAGGCGGTTACGGCGTTGCTGGAACGCACGGTAGGCGTAGGCATACATGGCCACGCTGAGCACGTTTACCCAGGCCAGAATGGGGGAGCCCAGCAGGATGAAAATAAACAAAAAAGCGATATCGACGCAGGCCGCTATCTGACAGCAACGCATGGAAAGCTGCCAAAACTCGGGGCGAGCGTTGCGCTTGTGCGGGTTATTTGAGCGCATCCCTAGCATTTAGGCTGTTCCCTCACGTTCCGGTTATGAGTGCCGGTTTTTATTAGACGCCTGGCTGATTACAGGCAGCTGAGGCGCTGTTTGACGTGCAGTGTGAATCGTCCCGGGTGATCTTGTCAGTACCAAACGTACGTTAGACCGCAAACCGCTGTTGTGGTGGCTTGATTTGGCCCCGAGGGCCGTGCATTCGGTGAACGATCATACCCGTGGGCCACAGATAGGCAGGTGGGTGAAGGCGCTCACCCACCGCCAGTGGATTTCAGCCCATTAGACCCACTGATCATTACGTTTGCGCTTTACCCGCAGCAGCGTCGGCAGGATCAGACCGGCGATTAAACCCGCTCCCGCGATACCGCCACCGTAGGCCATGTAGCGCATTAACACCTGCTGGTTCTCTTCGCCGAGTTGCGCCTGCAGTTCGCGTAACTCCGAGTTGGCCTGGCTCAGTTCACTATCAAGCGCAGAGCGTGCGGTTTGCAGCTCATCGATCAGGGTTTTGCGTGAGTCCAGGGTTTCCTGCATGCCCTGTACGCGGGTTTCCCAGGTGGTGTTGATGCCGTCTAGCTCGGCGCTCAGCTCGCTGACCTGTTGTTGCAGTTGCGGCAGGCGTTCTGCCTGGCCTGGCACGTCCTGTAGGTCGCGGCTGGGAATCCATACCGCGCTGCCGTTCTCGCCACGTACCTGGCTGTAATTACCGTCGCTGCGCAGCAATGTGACCTTCTGCCCGGAGGTCAGCGTGCCGACGATGCGATAGCCGTCAGTTGGGCCGCTGCGTACATAGGTATTCAGGCTGTCACTGACCCAGCGCGTGGTGCTGGCAT
This sequence comes from Pseudomonas sp. GWSMS-1, assembly GCF_049847425.1. Classification (NCBI taxonomy): domain Bacteria; kingdom Pseudomonadati; phylum Pseudomonadota; class Gammaproteobacteria; order Pseudomonadales; family Pseudomonadaceae; genus Pseudomonas; species Pseudomonas sp. GWSMS-1. Next base: position 54,542 of record NZ_JBMHHV010000003.1, read on the forward strand.
CGTCTTGCGCGTGCGCGCTAACGCTGACCAGTAGGCAGGCACCGAGGGCTAGGTGGTGCAGAGGGGAAAGGCTGGAGGGGGCATGGCGGGATAGGGACATGGGGGCAATCTTCACATGGCGATTAAACGAAACCCTGCAGCGGGTGTGATAAAGCCGGCCAGGCGCGTGGGCGCAAATAGGTGCATGAGCAAGGTGGCGTGCTGCAACGCCTCTGCTGGTGGGCAAATGGCCATACAGGCCACCCGCTGGGCCGACAGCAGACAGACACTCGACGGGGGCGCAGAGTTCACTCGGCGCTGGGCGCAGGGTTGCCCAGCCCCGGTCGTTCAGGCCGTTGGATTGGTCGGCCTGGGGCTGTTTGACGGCCCCAGGCACGCCGGGTTCGAACGCCTGAGATGCTGATGTGCAACGCGGCGGCGATCATACGCCGCTGCTGGGAAACGCGAGTTTTTAACTCAGAGCAGGATCATGCCCCAGGTCAGGCCAATCATCAGCAGGGCGATAAACTGCGCCGCGCTGCCCATGTCCTTGGCTTGTTTGGACAGTGGGTGGAGGCTCAGGGAGATACGGTCCACGGTGGCTTCGATAGCAGAGTTGAGCAGCTCGACGATCAGCGACAGCAGCGGCACAAGCATCAGTAACAGGCGCTCACTGCGTGTGACGTCGACCAGGCATGCCAGCGGAAGCAGCACGACATTGAGCAGCAGCAACTGGCGGAACGCCGCCTCGCCGCGGTAGGCCGCTTGCAAGCCCATCAGCGAATAGCCGCCGGCGTCGAGAATGCGCCGCAGCCCGGTGCGGCCTTTGAGCGAGAGGGCGTCGTGCGTCTCTGCATTGGGTTTGCCGTTCATGTTGGCAGCTCCAGTTTCTGCAGTTGTGTACGGCGCAGCAGCGCGCCCATGGGGTACAGGCGATTGGGGGTAGGCAGGGCAAGCATGGCTGAGCGTCCAGTAAGGGGGAACGCTCGCCACATTAGGTGTCAGGGCATCAACAGGCTGTTAAGGGGATGTGAAAATTTCGTTAGCGGGTGGGTTGAATTTGACGGTGAAGCAGGTGCCACCCTCTGCACGGCTCTGCACAGTGATACTCCAGCCTTGCTTGGCGCAGATGCGTTTTACCAGCGAGAGCCCCAGCCCGAGCCCTTCACCGCGTGCCTGCGGGCCGCGTACGAAGGGTTGGAAGATCTGCTCGTGCTGCTCGTGGGGAATGCCCGCACCACTGTCCTCCACACGAAAGCCGCCTTCTTCCAGCACCAGGCGAACCACGCCGTGTTCGGTGTAATGCAGGGCGTTGCGCAACAAGTTAGCCATGACCGTACTGAGGAAGGTGGCGTTGTAGAGGCCGTTATCGTTGCCTTCTTGCGCATGCTGGAAGGCTAACCCCTTGTCATTGAACATCGGCTCCCAGCGCTCTATTTGTGCCGCCGCGATACTGGCGAGGCTGCTGTCTGCAACAAAAGCGCTTTCATTGGCTTTGCTGCGGGCCAGTTGCAAGAAGGTCTGCACCAGCTCGCGCATTTCCTCACAGGCTCTGGTGATGCGCTCAAGCTGTTGGCGTTCACGGGGTGACAGGGCGGCTTCTGCAAGCAGTTCGCAGGAGGTGGCAATGACCATCAAGGGTGTGCGCAATTCATGGCTGACATCGCTGGTGAACAGGCGCTCACGCTCCAGCGATTGGCGTACCTGCCCCAGGGTGCTGTCGAAGGCGGCGGCCAGTTGGCCCACTTCGTCATCGGGGTAGTCCGGTGCCAGCGGCGGGGCCAGGGTGTGCAACTGGTCGCGGTGGCGAACCTGTTGCGCCAGGCGGCTGACCGGTGCCATGACCCTGCGCGCCATGATCAGGCCCAAAGCCCAGGCGCCGACGACGGTCAGCAGAAAGCCGGCGAGTACAACATTGAACAGGGCTTGCTCGCGGGCCTCGAATTCGTGCTGCTCTTGCACCAGCTGGTAGGTGTTGCCGTTGATTTCCTGCACATAAACGTAAAAAGCTTTGTCCCCGTCAAATACCTCATTGAAGCCCTCCGACAGCCCGGCGTATTGCTCGGGAATGGCGTAGCCGGGGAGGTTGGAGGCAAAAAAGCGTGTGCTGGAATCCAGGCGAGGGCGGTTGCCATGTTTGAGGTCTTCATGCAGCACGGTATCCAACTCGCGGCTGAGTTCCTCGGACACCAGATGTTCTTCAAGAACATGCACCACCGCCACGATACTCAGCGAAAACAGGCCGCTGACCAGCGTCGTCATCAGCACAAAGGCGATCAGGATGCGCTGGGCGAACGGTTGCTTAGACGCCATTGGCATGCTCCGCCAGGCGATAGCCGACGCCGTGCAAGGTATGCAGCAGCGGGGTCGCGAAGGGTTTATCCAGCACTTGGCGCAGTTGATGGATGTGGCTGCGTAAGCTGTCGCTGTCTGGACTGTCGTCCCCCCAGAGCGCTTCTTCCAGCGCTTCGCGGCGGATCACCGCCGGGCTCTTCTGCATCAGTACGGCCAATAATTTGAGGCCGATGGGGTTGAGCTTGAGTGGCTGCCCAGCACGGCTGACATGCAGCGTGTCGAGGTCATAGACCAGGTCGGCGACTTTCAGCTGGCGTTTGCGGCTGCCCTGGCTGCGCCGCAGGATCGCCTCAATGCGCGCCACCAGTTCGGACAACGCGAAGGGTTTGATCAGGTAGTCGTCAGCGCCGGCATTCAGTCCTTGCAGGCGATCATCCAGTGCATCGCGGGCCGTCAGCATCAGAATGGGCACCTCATTATGACCATCCTCACGCAGGCGCTTGCACACCTGATAGCCGTCAATGCCGGGCAGCATGATGTCCAGCACGATCAGGTCATAGTGGCCACTGCTGGCCAGGTGCAAGCCGCCCAAACCATCTTGCGCGCAATCAACGCTAAAGCCTTTGAGCTGCAGGTAGTCGAGTATGTTGGCCAGAATATCGCGGTTATCTTCGATGACCAGGATGCGCATGAGCGGGTGTTCCTTTCGCGTTGACGTTTTTTTCACATCGTTTTGACAAGCGCCTCACAGATGCAGTTGCACACTGCGGCACGTTCATCCAAGCAGGATCATACGATGCCTCAGCTCCACTTCGCGCAACTTCGTTACCTGTCGATCATCGTGACGGCATGGTTGGTGGTTTTTTTTCTGACCCGCAGTGCGCTGCTGGCCACCCATCTGAGCGACGCCAATGTCAGTGTGCTGCAGTTGTTCAGCCTGTATGGGGTTGGCGTGGTGTATGACCTGAGCTTCCTGCTCTACGCCAGCCTGCCGCTTGCCGTGTACCTGCTGCTGTGCCCGCGGCGCCTGTGGCAGCAGCGCTGGCATAAACAGTTGCTGCTCGGCGTGGTCGGGGTCAGCCTGTTTGTCATGCTGTTTACCGCGGTGGCGGAGTGGCTGTTCTGGGATGAGTTCGGCGTGCGCTTCAACTTTATCGCCGTGGACTACTTGGTGTACTCCGAGGAGGTGATCAACAACATCCTCGAGTCCTACCCGATTGACCCACTCCTGGCGATGCTGGCGATCGTGGCCATTGCCACCACTGCGCTGTTGCGTAAAGCGGTGCTGGCGGCTCTGGATGCACCGCGCCTGCGGCCGTTGCCGGCACTGCTCAGTGTGTTGGCGGTGCTGTCGCTGGCCGGTTTGAGTAGTCTGCTGATTGGTCAGGATGCCCCGCGGGGCACGGATGGCAACGCCTACCAGCGCGAGTTAGCGAGCAATGGTCCATTCCAGTTCTTTGCCGCGTTTCGTAATAACGAGCTGGATTACCTGCAGTTCTACGCCACCCTGGCGGATGCTGACGTGGCCGGTCTGCTGCGCAATGAGGTGCGTGAGCCGAATGCGCGTTTTATCGGCAGTGACCCGCAAGACATCCGCCGGGTGATCGACAACCCGGGCAAGCCTGAGCGGCTGAACGTGGTGCTGGTGACCATCGAAAGCCTGAGTGCCAAGTACCTGGGCAGCTTTGGCGACACGCGTGGCTTGACGCCAAACCTGGATCAATTGCGCCAGCAGAGCCTGAGTTTCAGTAACTTCTACGCCACCGGTACGCGTACGGACCGTGGTTTAGAGGCCATTAGCCTGTCCATGCCGCCAACGCCTGGGCGCTCCATCGTCAAACGTATCGGCCGTGAGTCTGGCTTCGGCAGCCTCGGGCAGCAGTTCAGCGCGCAGGGCTATGACAGCGTGTTTCTCTATGGTGGGCGTGGCTATTTCGACAATATGAATGCCTTCTTCGGCGGCAATGGTTATCGCATCGTTGACCAGAGCAGCGTGGCCGAGGCGGATATGGTGTTCCAGAACGCCTGGGGCATGTCCGATGAGGACATCTACACGCAGACGATCAAGGTAGCCGACGCGGATCATGCCGCCGGCAAACCCTTCTTTCTGCAGTTGATGACCACCTCCAACCATCGGCCGTATACCTACCCTGAAGGCCGTATCGACATCCCATCCGGTGATGGTCGCGAAGGGGCGGTGAAGTACACCGACTACGCCATCGGCCAATTCCTTGCCCAGGCGCGGGATAAACCCTGGTTCAAGCAGACGGTGTTTATTTTTGTCGCAGACCACACGGCAGGCAGTGCCGGCAAAGAAGACCTGCCGGTAGCCAATTACCACATTCCGCTGTTCATCTATGCCCCAGCGCATATCCAGCCGCGCGAATTCAATGACGTAGCCAGTCAGATCGACCTGGCGCCCACGCTGCTGGGGTTGCTGAATATGGACTATGTCTCGACCTTCTTCGGCCGCAATGTGCTGCGCGATGACCGTGCGCCAGGGCGTGCGCTGCTGGGTAACTACCAGCACCTGGGGCTGTTCGACGGTTCCAGCCTGGCGATTCTAAGCCCGCGTAAAAACATGCGCCGCCATGATGATGCGCTCGGCCTGAGCCATGAGATTGCAGTGGATGCCTCCGATGAGTTGCAGCGTCGCAACATCGCCTATTACCAGGGCGCCAGCCACGCCTTTAAAGAACACCTGATTGCCTGGCGGCCGACCCTGTTGCCTGACGAGCAACTGAGTAAGCGTTAACCCTAAAACTTTCAGGCACTGCCGCGCAGTGCCTTGGTTGGAGCACCGTTATGCGGGCCAATCGGTCTAGTGAGTTCTCACGTTATTTTGATTTCCGGCTGGGCCTGGGCATACCTCTGCTGCTGATGGCCTTGCTATTGCTGCTTGACCCCAGCGGCCTGGATTTCGCCATCGAGCGCCTGTTCTACCAACCGGGCCAGGGCTTTATTGGAAAACACAGCTTTTGGTTGGAAGACATCCTGCACGACCGGGCCAAGCAGCTGGTTATCGTGTTTGGTGTGCTGGCCATTATTGGCTTTGTCATCAGCCTGTTACCCACCCGTTTTAGGGTGTGGCGTCGGTCGCTGGGGTTCTTGGTCCTGGCGCTGGGGATCTCGACCAGTGTGGTTACGCCCTTGAAGGCGCTCACCGCCGTGCATTGCCCTTGGAGCTTGAGTGAGTTTGGCGGCACGGAGACCTTTACCCCGCTGCTGAGTGAGCGCGCTGCAACGGAAAGTCCAGGGCGTTGCTGGCCGGGTGGCCATGCCTCATCGGGGTTTTCCTTGCTGGCGCTGTTTTTTCTCCTGCGTGACAAACGCCCGCGAAGTGCACGTGTCGCGTTGGTATTCGCGTTGGGGCTGGGTGCGCTGTTTTCGTTGGGGCGAATGATGCAGGGCGCGCATTTCCTGTCGCACAACCTGTGGACCTTGCTCTTCGACTGGACGATCTGCCTGCTCTGTTATCGCTGGGTGCTCTATCGCGCGCCGCTGCCTCAGCACGCCGAACAACCTGTACTTAAACCGCTGGAGGGCTAGTTAATGGCACGCATGGTTTACCTGTGTCGTCTTGGTTTTGCTGCACTGCTATTTACGCTCGCTTTAGTGGCACTGCCTTACAGCATGGCGTGGAGCGCAGAGGCTGTTTTGCCAAGCCCGCTATGTCCGCTTATCCAGGGCGCTTGAGGCAGCTGCGGATGATCAGCATGCCTGCTGTGACCTGGTTAAGAATGGCCGCGCTTGGCGTGGCGGCAGTGTTGCTGTGCGGTTGCCAACATACCCGCGAGCAGATGCAGGCCGAGGGTTACCCACCGGCCTTTGTTGATGGTTTTGAAGCGGGTTGCAGCAGTGGCCGACAAGCCGCTGGCGCACTCGATGGTTTCCGCAAGGATGTGCCGCGCTACCTGGCAGCGCCGCTGTATGCCCAAGGCTGGGACGATGGCTTTCGCCAATGTCAGGCCACTCAGCAAAGCGCCCTTGAGCGCGAGTGGCATGACGACGATTGGCGTGACCGCGAATGGCGTGCGCATGTTGATCAGTCCATGGCGCAGGCGCTGCGGCGTCGCTAAAACAACAAACCCGGCACTAGGCCGGGTTTGTGTTAACGCTGCAACGCTTACTTGATTTCGACTGCCAGGCTGTCGTGGATCTTCTTGTTCCAGATCGCTGGACCGGTGATGTGCACCGACTCGCCCTTGGTGTCGACTGCCACGGTTACCGGCATGTCTTTCACGTCGAACTCGTAGATGGCTTCCATGCCCAGTTCGGCAAAGGCCACCACGCGCGACTTCTTGATCGCCTGGGCGACCAGATAAGCGGCGCCGCCGACGGCCATCAGGTACACGGCTTTGTTGTCCTTGATTGCCTCGATGGCAATTGGGCCGCGCTCGGATTTACCGATCATGCCCAGCAGGCCGGTGCTTTCGAGGATCTGCCGGGTGAACTTATCCATCCGCGTGGCGGTGGTCGGGCCGGCCGGACCGACAACTTCTTCGCGTACCGGATCGACTGGGCCGACGTAATAGATAAAGCGACCTTTCAGATCGACTGGCAGCGCTTCACCTTTATTCAGCATATCGACCATGCGCTTGTGCGCAGCGTCGCGGCCAGTGAGCATTTTGCCGTTGAGCAGCACGGTTTCGCCCGGCTTCCAGCTCTGCACGTCTTCCGGCGTCAGGGTGTCGAGGTCAACGCGGCGTGCGCTCGGGCCGGCTTCCCAGACGATTTCTGGGTAGGCGGACAGGTCCGGCGCTTCCAGCTCGGCTGGGCCAGTGCCGTCGAGCACGAAGTGCGCGTGACGGGTGGCGGCGCAGTTAGGGATCATACACACCGGCAAGCTGGCAGCGTGGGTCGGGTAATCCATGATCTTCACGTCGAGCACGGTGGTCAGGCCGCCGAGGCCCTGGGCGCCGATGCCCAACTGGTTCACTTTTTCGAACAGTTCGAGGCGCATTTCCTCGATCTTGTTCTGCGGGCCGCGGGCTTTCAGCTCATGGATGTCGATCGACTCCATCAGCACTTCCTTGGCCATTACCGCGGCTTTCTCGGCGGTGCCGCCGATGCCGATCCCGAGCATGCCAGGCGGGCACCAGCCCGCGCCCATTTCCGGGACGGTCTTGAGTACCCAGTCGACGATCGAGTCGGACGGGTTGAGCATGGCCATCTTCGATTTGTTCTCGGAGCCACCACCTTTGGCGGCAACGTCCACTTCAACTTTATCGCCTGGGACGATGGAGAAGTGGATGACTGCTGGGGTGTTGTCCTTGGTGTTCTTTCGTGCACCCGCTGGGTCGGCCAGAATCGAGGCGCGCAGGACGTTTTCCGGCAGGTTGTAAGCGCGGCGAACGCCTTCGTTGATCATGTCGTCAACGCCCATGGTCGCGCCATCCCAGCGCACATCCATGCCCACACGGATAAATACGGTGACGATGCCGGTGTCCTGGCAGATCGGCCGGTGACCGGTGGCACACATACGCGAGTTGATCAGAATCTGTGCCATGGAGTCGCGCGCAGCGGGCGACTCTTCGCGCAGGTAGGCCTCGTGCATGGCCTGGATAAAGTCCACGGGGTGGTAGTAAGAAATAAACTGCAGGGCGTCGGCGACGCTCTGAATCAGGTCGTCTTGCTTGATCACGGTCATGCTATGCGCTCCCTTTATATGGGTAGGAGTAGGGCAGGAACTTCGAAGCGCGCAGGGGCATACCCGGCGCAGGCTTATCAGGGCCAGAGGACAAGATAAAAAAGGCGCGAAAGTATACCGTGCACGCCGCCGGGCGGACACCTCGGCAGGCTTAGATCATGGTCGCTGATCGGTTACTGACGTCGATTAATTGACTAGGCATCCTGTGGTCACGGGGGTAGAGTGGCGGCTAGATGCCAGTATGGGATGGAGCCCATAATGCCCATGACCTCAAACAGTCAAACAGGTACCCGGCGCACCTTACAAAGCCTACTGCTAAAGCGTTTCGGTATGGCAGTGGGAACTTACGCTTTGACCGGGCTGTTGTGCGGCGTTGGCGTGTTTGCTGGGTTGTTTGATGCGCCGCCGTTAGCCGTTTTAGGCATCGCCGCCTTGGCCGCGCTCAGCCAATTAGTTTTTCTTGGGCTGTTTCTGTCCCGCCTCAATCTGCGCTTCGCCGATCCCAGCTTGACTGAGCCTCAGGTGCTGGTGGCATTGCTGTGGCTGACAGTGCTGCTTTCGCAGTTCAGCGAGGGGCGCGGCAGCTTATTGGTGATCTACCTGCTGATTTTGCTGTTCGGCGTGTTTCAGCTGCCGCCCAAGGTCTTTGCCCGCTGCGCATTGGTCGCCTTTTGGGGCTTTACCGGGTTGAACCTGTATGAGGCCTATACCCTGCAGTTGCGTGCGCCACGTATGGCGCTGATGCAGGCCTGCGTATTGGCTATGGTGCTGGTGTGGCTTTGCCTGTTTGCCAGCTATGCCCAGGCTTTGCGCAAGCGAATGCGTCAGCGCCGTTTTGCCCTGCAAGCCCATCAGGATACGCTGCGCGGTATGATGCGCCAGCTGGAAGACTTGGCTGCGACTGACGAATTGACCGGGCTGTACAACCGTCGGCACTTCCTGCGCTTGGCCAGTTGTGAGCTAGAAAGTCTGTGTGGTGGTCGTCAGCACGGCCTGGCATTGCTGGATCTCGACCATTTCAAGCGCATTAATGATATGCACGGTCACGCGGCGGGTGATCGCGTCCTGCAAACGTTTGCCGCCGTCGCCCGCGCCTGCCTGCGCGATGGGGATGTGGTGGCACGTTATGGCGGTGAGGAATTTGTCTTGCTGTTACCCAATACCGAAGCCGATCAGTTCACGGCCTGCTGCGAGCGCTTGCGCGAGGCTTTTAGTCGCGCCGAGCCGCTGGGCGTGCAGGTGGCCAATCTGAGTGTATCCATTGGCATGACCTTGCTGACCGCTGACGATGACCTTGATGAAGCCCTGCAGCGTGCCGATCAGGCGCTGTACCAGGCCAAGCGTGATGGGCGTAACCGTTGCGCGGCGACCTGGGAGGATGTGGATGCCTGAGTTGCGGGCCGCTGAACGCTGCCTTGAGGTCGCCCCTGCCAGTAACCTGCTGGACAGCCTGCTGGCTGCTGGCATCGCCGTGCCCTATAGCTGCCGCGCTGGCAGCTGCCATGCCTGCCTGGTGCGTTGTGTGCGTGGCGAGTTGCTCGATGCCAAGCCTGAGGCCCTGGACGAAGCGCGGCGTGAGCAGGGCTGGCGGCTGGCGTGCCAGTGTCGGGTGGTGGATGACGTGCAGGTCGAGGTGTTCGATCCGTTGCGTGATGCGGTCCCAGCGGTCATTCACAGCTGCGATTGGCTAAGCCGCGATGTACTGCGCCTACGCCTGACCCCACCGCGGCCAGTGCGTTACAGCGCCGGCCAGCACCTGCAGCTCTGGACTACCAGCGGGATTGCCCGACCCTACTCCTTAGCCAGCGTGCCGGGCGAGGATGCCTGGCTGGAGTTTCATATCGATTGCCGTCAGGGTGGCGCATTTGCCTCAGAGGCGCGGGCTTTTCAGCCGGGTGACAACCTCCGTTTGGGTGAGTTGCGCGGTGCAGCGCTGCACTATGATCCTGATTGGCAAACCCGGCCGCTCTGGCTGATGGCTGCGGGTACCGGGCTGGCACCGTTGTACGGGGTGCTGCGCGAGGCGCTACGCCAGGAGCATCAGGGGGCGATTAGGGTTATTCACGTGGCCCATGATGCTTCTGCGCATTACATGGCCGAGCCCTTGCGGGCATTGGCGACCAGCCATTCTCAGGTACAGGTCGAGCTGCTTGTGGCGGTCGAGTTGCCGGCTGCTTTGGCCGAACTGCGCCTTGTTTCACGGCAAACCGTCGCCTTACTCTGCGGCCACCCTGACAGTGTCGAAACCTTTGCGCGCCGTCTGTATCTGGCGGGTTTGCCGCGTAGTCAGGTTTTCGCTGACGTCTTTTTGCCCCACGCACGGTAGTGGCTTTTATTGCTGGCATGCGGGTAGCCTGTTTCGAGGAATGATGATGAGTGAGCATCTACTGGTTGAGCGTGAACAAGGGTTGCTGACCCTGCGCATGCACCGCCCCGATAAGAAGAATGCCCTGACCCGCGCCATGTACAGCGGCATGGCCGAAGTGTTGGTGCAGGCTGATCAAGATAAAAGCGTGCGCGCCGTGCTGATCACTGGCGGCGAGAGCTGCTTTACCAGCGGCAATGATGTCGCCGACTTTATCAAGGCGCCACCGACTGGGCTGAACAGCGAAGTGTTCCTGTTTATGCAGGCGCTATTCGAGTTCAGCAAGCCGGTGGTGGCTGCAGTCAACGGCCCTGCGGTGGGCATCGGTACGACGATGCTGCTGCACTGCGACCTGGTGTATGTCAGCCGTGATGCCAGGTTGAAGATGCCTTTCGTCAACCTGGGCCTGTGCCCTGAGTATGGTTCCAGCCTGATCCTGCCGCGCTTGCTCGGCCATGCCCGCGCTGCTGAGCTCTTGCTGCTGGGGGAAAGCTTTACCGGTGAGCAGGCAGCGACTTGGGGAATTGCCAATCAAGCGCTGGACGGCGGTGCCGCCACCCTGGCCAAGGCCCGCGAAATGGCCCTGCGCTTTCAGCAACTTGCACCGGCTGCAGTGGCGGATAGCAAACGCCTGATGCGCGCGCCGGATCGCGAGCAACTGCGCCGGGTGATCGAGGAGGAGGGCGCGCTGTTCGGTCAACGCCTGCGCTCGCCGGAAGCCATCGAGGCGCTGACCGCTTTTATGCAGCGGCGCACGCCGGACTTCAGCACGTTCACCTGATGCCTTGAGGTAAACAAAAAAGGCCGCTCAATCGAGCGGCCTTTTGCATTGCAGCGCAGCAGTTAAACGAGCGCTTCACCGACATGCAAAAGCTTCATGGTGTTGGTGCCGCCGATGGTGTGGTAGCTGTCGCCCTTGGTCAGGATCACCCAGTCACCAGCCTGTACCACGCCGCGTTTTAGCAACTCGTCCACTGCGGCCTGGCTGACTTCGGCCGGTTGCAAGGCAGCTGGGTCGAACGGCACGGTGTAGACGCCACGGAACATGGCCGCACGGGCCTGGGTTTCGCGGTGCGGGGAGAAGGCGAAGATCGGCACCGAAGAACGGATGCGCGACATGATCAGCGGCGTGTAGCCGCTTTCGGTGAGGGCGATGATCGCTTTCACACCGGGGAAGTGATTGGCCGTGTACATGGCCGCTAGGGCGATGCTTTCGTCGCAACGCTCGAACTCGGTGCCGATACGGTGGCTGGACTTCTTGCTGGTCGGGTGCTTTTCCGCGCCCAGGCAAATCCGCGCCATGGCTTGCACCGCTTCCAGCGGGTAGGCGCCGGCGGCGCTTTCCGCAGAGAGCATCACTGCATCGGTGTAGTCGAGCACGGCGTTGGCAACGTCGGAGACTTCCGCACGGGTCGGCATCGGGTTCTGGATCATCGACTCCATCATCTGCGTCGCCGTGATCACCGCCTTGTTATGGCGGCGCGCGTGCAGAATGATTTTCTTCTGGATACCGCACAGCTCGGCATCGCCGATTTCCACGCCCAGGTCGCCACGGGCAACCATTACGGCGTCACTGGCGCGGATCAAGCCATCGAGGGTTTCGTCATCGGCTACGGCTTCGGCGCGCTCGATCTTGGCCACCAGCCAGGCGGTGCCGCCGGCTTCATCACGCAGCTTGCGTGCGTAGTGCATATCGTCGGCATCGCGCGGGAAGGACACAGCCAGGTAATCCAGCTCCATCTCGGCTGCCAGTTTGATGTCGGCTTTGTCTTTCTCGGTCAGCGCCGGCGCAGTCAGGCCGCCGCCACGGCGGTTAATGCCTTTGTGGTCGGACAGCGGACCGCCGATGATCACTTCGCAGTGCAGGGCGTCGCTGGTGGCGCTGACGACGCGCATCACCACACGGCCGTCGTCGAGCAGCAGCTCGTCGCCAACGCCGCAATCCTTGACTAGATCCGGGTAGTCGATGCCGACGATGTCTTGCGTGCCGGCGGTCAGCGGATGGCTGGTGGAGAAGGTGAAACGGTCACCGAGCTTGAGCTCAATGCGCTTGTTGGCGAATTTGGCGATGCGGATCTTCGGGCCTTGCAGGTCGCCCAGCAGGGCCACGTGGCGGCCGTGCTTTGCGGCCAGTTCGCGCACCAGCTTGGCGCGCGCTTTGTGCTCGTCTGGCGAGCCGTGGGAGAAGTTCAGGCGGGCAACATCCAGGCCGGCGATGATCAGTTGTTCAAGAACCTCGGGGCTGTTGCTCGATGGGCCGAGGGTGGCGACGATTTTGGTGCGGCGAACGGTCATGCACAGACTCCTGAGTGGCAACTGCAGACGAGGCTACTATGCCGCAACCCTGTAGTCATTGTTCCGCTGCACTACCTCTGGCGGCCACGTGATGCTGCATGAGTTATTGCTGGGTGTGGTGCTGCAGAATTTCTTTGAGCAGTCGATACACTGCACATCGGAGGAGAGGCTTATGCGCATACTGTTGATTGTTTTTTTGCTAGTGGGATTGGCCGGCTGCAACCGCTACTCGTTCGACCATCACCTAAATAGTGCCTACGAGGCTTATGATCGCGGCGAGTGCGAGGCGGCCATTTTGTCGTTGTCCAAGGCCGAGCGTAATAGCCGTTCGCGGCGTTATATGCAGCCCGAAATCTCTCTGCTGCGAGGCCAGTGCCTGGAGCGTCAGGCGCTGTTTGTCGATGCCATGCAGACTTATCAGTTCATCATCAATCAATACCCAGCCAGCGAATATGCCTACCGTGCCCGTGCGCGTATGAATACCCTGCGCCAGCTTGGGCATGAAGGTGTTGATATGGCGGTTAAGGTCAGCCCGGTCAAGCCTTGACCGCTGGTCGTCATCGCTGACAGAGCGCTGATCGCGGCAGTAAGCTGAGGCTTTTCGGGAGGGAATCCATGCGTGTTTTGTTGTGCCTGTTGTTGTTACCGGGGCTGGCCGCTGCGGAAATTTATCGTTGGACGGATGCCAATGGTCAGGTGCACTTCGGCCAGCGCCCTGCAGTCGCGGGGGCGGAAAAGGTTGAAGTGAAACCACAGGTGGTTGAGCGTGACCAACTGACCCGTGAGCGGGAAGAACGTACCAGTCGGTTTTACGATGCCCGCCGTGCAGAGCAGGCGCAGGCCTCCGCAGTTGCAGCCGAGCAGCAGGCCAAGCGTGCCCAGGAGTGCCGCGAGCTGCGTAAGCGCCTGGCCTCTATTCCTGAAGGGCGTAGCTACTATCGGGATGAGGCCGATGGCCAGCGCAGTTATTACAGTGACAAGCAAATTGATACCGCCCGTCAGCAACTGCAAGGCCGCGTATCCGAACGCTGTTCCTGAAACTGGTTTAAGCGCAGTAGTGGGGCCATACTTAATGGCCGTTTATAGCGATTTGCCACTATGCCAAAGCATGTTCAGCGCCGCATCGAACGTCATCAGCTGCCGTACTACCTGAAGGTGTTCAATCGCATCACCGACAAGCCCATGGGCTATATCGGTAACGTCTCTCTGGACGGTCTGCTGCTGATCAGCCAGCTTCCCCTGCTGGTGGGTGCGCGCTTTGATATGTGTTTGAAAATTCCAGGTCATGATGCCCTGCATCACATTGACTTCTCGGCCACTTGCCAATGGTCCCGTGAGGATGTCACTCCCGGCTACTATGATTCGGGTTTTGCGCTGGTGGCGCCGCCCGCTGACTATGTTGAGATGGTGGATGCGCTGCGCCATTATTTCAGTTTCAGGCAGATGACCACCTCAGCCTGAATGCTTTTGCGCTGACTGAGCATGCATAAAAAACCGCCCCGAAAGGCGGTTTTTTATTGCCTAAGCGGTTTAGGCGTTAACGCTTTGCTCCAGTTGCAGCAAGGCATCGGAGCGCGACTGCACTTCGCGGTAGCGCTCGGCATCGCTGGCCAAAACATCAGCCATGGCCGGGAAGATCTCGTTCAGCTTGGTGCGCCATTGCTCTGACTTCACCTGCTCGCCGAAGCAGCGCTGGATCAGGTCAAGCATGATCGAGACGGTTACCGAAGCACCTGGCGATGCGCCCAGCAGGGCGGCCAGAGAACCGTCTTGTGCGGCCACCAGCTCGGTGCCGAACTGCAGGATGCCACCGTTTTTCGCATGCTTCTTGATGATCTGCACGCGTTGGCCCGCGATCTCAATGCGCCAGTCTTCGGCTTTGGCTTCTGGGTAGAAGCCGCGCAGAGTTTCCAGGCGCTTCTCTTCGGACTGCAGTACTTCCTTGATCAGGTAGCGGGTCAGGTCGAAGTTGTCGCGCGCCACGGCCAGCATGGGGCCGATGTTGTTGAAGCGGATCGACAGCGGTAGGTCGAGGAACGAACCACGTTTGAGGAACTTGGTGGTGAAACCGGCGTAAGGGCCGAACAGCAGCGAGGTCTTGCCTTCGACTACGCGGGTATCCAGGTGCGGGACCGACATCGGTGGTGAACCGACGGCCGCTTGGCTGTAGACCTTGGCCTGGTGCTGTTTGACGATTTCCGGGTTGTCGCAGCGCAGCCACTGGCCGCTGACCGGGAAGCCGCCAAAGCCTTTACCTTCAGGAATGCCAGACATCTGCAAGAGCGGCAGCGCCGCGCCGCCGGCACCAAGGAAGACGAACTTGGCTTGGATTTCCCGAGTACTGCCGTTTTCCAGATTCTTGACGCTGACGCGCCAGCCTTGACCGCTGCGCTTGAGGCCTACAACCTTTTGGCCACAGGTGACCTTGGCTTCGTTCTGCTGACGGAGGTGGTCGAGCAGGTGCAGGGTTAATGCGCCGAAGTTAACGTCGGTGCCGGCCATCACTCGGGTGGCGGCGATTGGCTCGTTCGGGTCGCGGCCCGGCATCATCAGCGGCATCCATTCGGCCATGGTGGCGCGGTCTTCGCTGTATTCCATTTCGCTGAAGGCGTGGTGAGCGGTCAGCGCGGTAAAGCGCTTCTTCAGGAAATCGATGCCTTTCTGGCCACGTACGAAGCTTAAGTGCGGAACCGGGCTGATAAACGATTTGGGCGAGCCAAAACGACCTTTCTCGACCAGGTAAGCCCAGAACTGCTTGGACTCCTCGAACTGAGCATTGATGGACACCGATTTTTTGATGTCGATCGAGCCATCAGCCGCTTCTGGCGTGTAGTTCAGCTCGCACAGGGCCGCATGGCCGGTGCCCGCATTGTTCCACGGGTAAGAGCTTTCACTCGACGCGGTGCTCATCATATCGAGCACTTCCAGCTTGATGGCTGGGTCGAGTTCTTTCAGCAGTACGGCCAGGGTCGCACTCATGATGCCGGCACCAACCAGCACCACATCCATTGTTTCGTATTCGTTTTGCGCCATTACCACTTCTCCGCAAACCAGCACTCAATAGACGTTAATCAGCCAGGACAAACAGGCAATCAGCAGTCGGTGAGACGTTCAGGGTTGAAGGAAGCAGGCTTCTGGGAGCAGATGCCAACCGCGAGATCGTTCATTTTCGCCACACTCTTGTGAAGTTTTCCAAACCGTTTTTTTCACGCTCTTTTGGAGTCGTGAACCTCAAAACACGTTTGCCTGAGCCAGCTTTTCACCGACGTAAAGCGACCTTTGCAGAAGCTGCATGGCGTTTCACAGTTGGGAAAAGCGCTAGCTAGAAGGCAGCGTGAAGTGGGCGACTCTCTGGGGCGCGGCCGATGAGTGGTGCATCAGCGTGACGGCAAGGCCCGAACAGGAGGCGTCCTTATATTCGGGGCGCGATTATAAGGGCAAAGCAGGAAAATTGATCGCCTGGTGTGACTTTTCTTCTTTTGTCCGTCAGGCCGCCAGCGTTTGCCGGGCGTGCAAACATGGCACGATTTGTAAGGTTCGGGCGCTGGCTGGCAACGGCCGATTGAGCCAGCTGGAGCAACTTTGTTGCACCTCAACCCAGCCAGGGCCTTGCGGGGCTTGGGCTGACTGGCGCAGCGCCGTGCAAATGCCCTGCGCGTCGAGTAGGGCGAATGAGCGCATCGGACGCTTTGGGGCGAGCAGGCTACGCAGGGCAAACATGGCGATCACTCACAGATAGGGAAGACTAAAGTCTTATGCCCGATGCGCATGACAAAGGCATTACGGGAACCTGTTACACCCCTGTGCGTCAGATGAGGGGCTGTTGCCGTGTTGGATTAGCTGCACGTACAGCGCTAACCGACCCCAACCAGCGCTGTCAGGCACATATCGCGCTGGTTATACTGCGCGCCACATCTGCCCCTTATTCTATGGAGAGTTGAGCATGCTGCATCGTCTGCTGTTTGGTCTGGTGGCTGTTGCCAGCCTTACTATGGTGGGTTGTGCCCACAGCCCGCAACAACTCAGTCCACAACCCAAACTCAATAGCCCGATCACGGCTGTTGGTCAGGGCCAGCCAGTGGTGGTGCGGGTGGCCGATGGGCGTCCTTCGCCGGTGTTAGGCACCCGCGGTGGTCTCTACCCTGAAACCAGCGCCATCAGTGTGTCTGGTCAGGACATCCTGCCCAAGCTGCAGGCCCAGGCTGAAGCGGCCGTACGTTTGCTAGGGTTTACCCCAAGCGCCAATGCCTACAACGCCCCTCAGTTGACCTTGACCCTGGCCGAGCTGAAGTACCAGTCGCCGAAAGAAGGTTTGTACGTGACTGAGGCTGACATGACTGCGACCTTCCGCGTCGACGTGCAGAACACTAGCCGTCGCTACAGTGGCCGCTACGGCGCGTCGTTGAATCAACGTTTCGGCATGGCGCCTAATCAGGCCACCAACACCAAGCTGGTTAGCGATGTGTTGAGCGATGCCCTGACCCGCGCGTTTAAGGACCCGACCATTGGTCAGGTGCTCGCGCAGTAAGCGGTGTTGGCGTAATAAAAAAGCCCGGATTATTCCGGGCTTTTTTCTATTTGCGATTTCTCGCCTGCAGCGAACGACCACGCTTTAGGCGGCTTCGCTGTAAAGCGCTGGCAGGCTGATGCCCGTGCGCGTGTCGATATCAGGCAGGGCGTAATGTTCATGGCCGCCGAGGGCGCAGTACACCAGCCAGTGCTCGTCTTGCACGTTGAATGACAGCCCGTCGATGACGGCTTCAACGTCGTCCAGCGAGTCGATCAGGTAGTCGCGGTCTTGGGGTTGGGCATGCAGCATGGTGAGATTCTCCATGGCTAATAAGGGGCTGTGCTTCGCGCAAAGCCTTTTGGGCGCGGCGTTGCGGCGCGCGTTAAACCCTATATCAAGCATGTGACAGTACGCTCACAGTCACTGCGATTCGTCGGAATCGAGCCGCGAGAGCGGCATCCTTCGGTAGACTCCGCGCCCGTAATTGGACTGCCCGTTGCTGTATCGGGTGTGCTGATGGTCAGGCGCGACACTGCTCGCATGCCATTAAGAAGTTGAGGTCTAACATGTCGTTGCAAGCGCTCTGGTGGCTGATCGAAGGGCAGCCCGGGCAGTGGCTGAATGGGTTGGCGCTGTTTTTTGCCCTGGCCGGCGCCTGGTTGCTGTTGGCCACCCGCCTGCGTGAGCAGCTTGCGCAGGCGCGGTTGTTGGCCGGTAACGCGCTAAACGCGCTGGCGCAGCAGGCCGATGCTTGTGATGAGCCGACCCGGCGGATCAACCGTTTCTTCTATCGATTTGGTTATGCTTGCCTGGCCTTGGCGCTGCTGCTGTCCTGGCTCAGTATCCAGCTGTAGGGTCGGGTTAGACAAAAACGGCAGCCATTGGCTGCCGTTTTTTATTGCGGGTAAGGGCGCTAAAGGGGCAAGCCGGCCTTGATTCGGTACTGGTTACGCACCGGGTTGGCGTATTGCAGGATCAGGTAGGGCTGCTGCTCGCTCGGGCAGTTGGCCAGGCGGCGTTGCCATTCGATTTTTGCCGCACTGAGTTCTGCGGCAGGGAACAGTTCGGCCGCGTCGGGCACAGCCAGTGCAGGGTCGCGATCCGCCCACATGGCATACGCCAGGTAATGCACGGGGAACAGCCGGTAGCCGGTAAGAATCTGCCGATCCATCTCCGCCGCCAGAACCTTGCTGTCCTCTAGGCATTGTTCCACCGGCGCGCCGAAGTGCACATGTACGCGGCCTTTGTAGCCGGTAATGCCGAGCGCGATGCTTTGGTCATCCTCGCCGGCGGCCTTGGTGTAACTGCCACTGCTGGCGCGGGTTGACAGTTCGCGGGCCTTGGCCTGATCGCAAGGGTCGTATTCATAGCTGATCGACACCGGCGTCAGGCGCAGGCTGTTGATCAGCTCGGCAAACGGCTCGGTTTTACGGCTCATATGAAACATCTTGAGGATCGCCGAGTCGGTGCGGTCATCACCGTCCTTGGCGCGCCCCTCAGCCTGGGCGATCCAGATAGACTCGCCATCAACGCGGATCGAGTGATTGATATAGGCCGAGAGCAACTGGTAAGCCGCCAGCTTCTCGCGCCGGCCAGTGATCGAGCGGTGCACGATAAAGCTCTTGTTCAGGCGCATCAGGTCGCTGACAAACGGCTTTTGCAGCAGGTTGTCGCCAATCGCGATGCGTGGCGTCGGCAGGCCTGCGTGGTATACCGCATAGTTGACGAACGCCGGGTCCATCACGATATCGCGGTGGTTGGCGAGGAACAGATAGGCTTGGCCAGCTTGCAGGTGCTCGATGCCGGAATAGCTCACGCCATCGGTCGCCTGCTCAATGGTGTGGTCGACATAACTGGCAATGCGCGTTTGCAATTGCGCCACCGAACTCACGTCACGGAACTCAAGACGCAGGCGATAGGCTATAAGTGGTTTAAGCAACCAGCCCAAAGGCCCAGCCAGGCGCGGGAAGCGGAACTGAGTGAGGATGCCGAGAAACGCATCGTCGGCCAGCAGGCGCGCAAGTACGGCAGGGACTTCTGCGTCAGCGTAAGGTCGGATGGTATCGAATTCGCCCATCATGTTCTCTTGTCGTGGTTGGCTGTAGAGATGTTCACTGCTCTGGTCGTCGCGCTCAGCATGGGCTGTTGCGCGACCGCAGGGCCAGCTATAGACCGGCGATTATACGCCCAAGTCACAAGGAGACCGCGATGCTGGAAACTCAGGACTACCAGTGCCCTTATTGTGGCGAGCAGGTCGAGGCTTTACTCGACCTGTCTGCTGGCGATCAGCAATACATCGAAGACTGTCAGGTGTGCTGCCGGCCGATCGTATTTTCGCTGCAGACCGATGGTGAGGACTGGAGCCTCGACGTGCGCGGGGAGAATGACTGATGCAACGCATTTATGAGCCGCAAGACCTGATGGAAGCTGAGTTGCTGCTCGGCATGCTGGCCAGTGAGGGCGTCGACGCCTACCTCACCGGGCAGCACCTGGCGGGCGCAGTGGGCGAGTTGCCTGCCTGCGGCTTGCTCGGGGTGATGGTTGAAGATGACCAAGCGCACAGCGCACAACAGCTGATCGCCGCGTACAATGCCGCCCTGCCGCTGCCCGGCGATGAGCCGGATAATGTCCAAGGTACGCTGCTCTGCTGATTGCCGGTTATGGTCTGCTGCGCTTCGGATCTGCGTTGTTTAAAGCAGACCGGGCCGCGGCGTCTTGCAAAGCCTCTTGTGGCTAATGCGCTTCATTGCGACCCCGAATGGGCGAGTAATGCTCATGTGCAAACGTACACGCGTGTGCGAGCCCAGCCCGCTTGATTCGCTACGCTCCCCCTTCGGGCCAGGCTGCGGCTGTTACTAAAGCAGCGCCTTACAGGGCTCTAGCTTGCGAGACCGTAAAGCACGTTTTCAAATGTCGTTGTGCAGCTTTTTCTCTATTCAAACGCTATCGAGTTGCCCATGTGTGGACGTTATGCCCTGTTCCGTTGGACGCCTGCATTTGCGGCGATTCCCGGTTTTCCCGCTGACCAGTTACCGCACTGGAGTATCTCGCCGCACAGTCAGGTCTTGCTGCTGCGCAATGTCGACGGCGAGCGCCAACTGGCGCGCGCGCGCTGGGGGCTGACGCCACCCTGGTTGACGGATCTCACTAAGACCCCCGCCCAGGCACGCGCGGAAACTCTGGCTGAACAGCCGATGTTTCGTGAGGCGTTTCGTCTGCGCCGTGGTCTGTTGCCGGCTAATGGCTTTTACGAATGGCGAGGCACGGCGCGCAAACGCCCGTATTGGCTGACGGGTGAGGGCACGCCGCTGTACTTTGCGGCCTTGTGGGAGGCTTATCCGGTTGAGGGTTTCGTCTACCTAAGTGCTGCGGTCGTCACCCAGGCGGCTGCCAATCAGCGTCGGCCGTTGATTCTCGATGAGGCCGGGCAAGCGGCGTGGTTGTCGGCCGATACATCGCATGCTGAGTTACAGGCCCTGTTGGCAAGGCCGCAACCGGCACTGCGCGAGCGGGTGCTGGCCAACCTGGTCAATGATCCCAAGCTGGATGCGCCGGAGTGCCTGACGCCTGCCTAGTTGGCGGGTGCTCCTTACAAGGCATGAACAATAAAAAAGGGCGAACTGCGAGGCAGTCCGCCCTTTTTTGCCTGCCCAGTTAGACCTTGAATTGGTTGATTAAGCGACGTTGCTGTTCGGCCAGTTTGGTTAGCTCTGCGCTGGCCTGGCTGGCCTCGTCGGCGCCACCTGCAACTTCATTGGCCACCTGGCCAATATTGGTGACGTTACGGTTGATGTCTTCGGCAACTGCGCTTTGCTCCTCGGCCGCGCTGGCGATCTGCGTATTCATGTCGTTGATCACCGAAACCGCCTGAGTGATGGACTGCAGTGCTTCGGCTGCCTGGCTGGCCTGCTTCACGCTGATTTCGGTTTTGCTCTGGCTGTCTTCCATGACCTTGACGACGTCGCGGGTACCTTGCTGCAGCTGCTGGATCATGGTCTGAATTTCTTCAGTGGCCTGCTGGGTTTTTTGCGCCAGGTTACGCACCTCGTCGGCCACTACGGCAAAGCCTCGGCCCTGTTCGCCAGCGCGTGCGGCCTCGATGGCCGCGTTGAGCGCGAGCAGGTTGGTTTGCTCGGCAATGCCGCGAATCGCCACCAAGATAGCGTTAATGTTCTCGCTGTCTTTGGCCAGCGTTTGCACCACTGTCACCGCGCGTCCGATTTCCTGGGCCAGTGCAGCAATCGAGTCAGCGGTGTCCTGTACCGTTTGCTTGCCTTGATTAGCGGCGCGGTCTGCATGGTTAGCCGCTTCAGCTGCATGAGTCGCGTTGCGTGCCACGTCTTGGGCCGTAGCGGTCATTTCATGCACGGCAGTGGCGACCAGTTCGATTTCCGCCATTTGTTTCTGCACGCCCTGGTTAGTGCGGATGGCAATGTCGGCAGTGTGCTCGGATGAGTCGCTGACTTTCTGTACCGAACTCACCACCTGGCTGATCATGGCCTGCAGCTTACTTAGGAACGTGTTGAAGCCGAGTGCGATCATGCCCAGCTCGTCCGCTCGGTCGGTTGTTAGGCGGCGGGTTAGGTCGCCTTCACCCTTGGCGATGTCATCCAGCATCGCCACCATTTGTTTTAGTGGGCGGGCAATGCCGTAGCCAACAAACCACACCACCAATAAGCCAATAGCCGCAATCAATAAGCCCACCAGCGCCATGCCCAGGGTGTCGGCCTCGCCTTGTGCGTGGAGGTCGGCCTGCATGCTCTGTAGATCAGCCATGACGGTATTGACCGGGAGTACCAGCATGAGCACCCAGCGAGTATCGCTATCGCCAATATTGAAGCTGAGAAACAGTTCGATGTGGTTCTTGGACGGGTCTTCTTGCTCGTCAATGTCATAGATGACTTGGCCTGCAGTCATGCTTTGTAAGTTCGCCACTTCGTTAGCGTCGAGCAGCTCAGTTGCAGGGCTACCAAGCTTATCCGGGGCTTGAGTCGACGCGACCAGGCGGCCATTACTCGCGATAAGCGCTATTTCCCCGGCGCCGTCATAGAGTTGGCTGTCTGCTTTGAGCAGCAACTCCTGAATGAAGTTAACGGCCAGGTCTGCCCCGGCAATGCCACGAAATTGGCCATTAACGAGAATCGGAGAAGTAAAGGAGGCGAGCATGATCATCTTGCCGCCGACGTCGTAGGGGGCAGGGTCAATCACGCAGGTTTTTTTGCTCTCTTTGGGGCAAAGGTAGTACTCGCCAGCGCGAACACCAGTAGGGAGCAACGTTTCGGTCTCCATATCGCCAAGGGCATCAATACCTAAGCTGCCATCGGCATTGCGGAACCACCATGGGTTGAAGCGCCCCGAGCCATCGTAGCCGTTTTCTTTTATGCCGGCGTAGACGTCATCATTGGCGTCGAAGGCATTTGGCTCCCAGCCGATATAACTGCCCAGCAGTTTAGGGTTTTGTGCTGTGGTTTCGTGTACGAGGTTTACCAGCTCTTCCCGGCTAATGGACAACAGCGGGCTGCCAGTGCTGTCCTGCATACCGAGTAGCGCGTTAGTTCGCGCCAGGTCGGCAGTGATCTGCAGGGGTACGTCTAACTCACGCTGAATCTGTAAGACCTGGGCTTGCGCCAGAGCCGTCAAACGTTGCTGGATGACGTGTTCGAGTAGGTCGCGGGTGCGCTCCTGCACTAACTCCTGGCTTCTGCTGCTGGCAAAAACTGCGTACATCACCAGTGCAGCGACCACGGCGAGGACGCTCGCACCGGCCATCGCTGCAACTGAAAATTGAATGGATTTAAGCTTCATGGATGCTCCGGCGAGAGTAGGGGGCTATCCATAGCTATCGGCAGGCTGGGATGGAATCCGTAGTGCCGTATGCAGATAAAAGATGGCTTAGGCTGATTGTGCAAGTTCAGCTGTTGCTCGGTTGGAGGGGGCGGCCTAGCATACGAGCCTTGTTTATCGGGAGATTCAGCATGAAACACTTGTTGCCATTATCTGCGCTGGCTGCGGCCTTGCTGTTGGCAGGATGCCAGGCCGTTAATACCACCAGTGGCGGCGCGGTGGGTGTAGAGCGCAAGCAGTACATGTTTAGCGCGCTCTCGACTCAGGAAGTTAATCAGATGTATGCGCAGTCCTATCAACAGACCTTGGGCGAGGCTTCCAGTAAAGGTGTATTGGATAAAACCAGTAATAACGCCAAGCGTCTGCGTACGATTGCCGATCGCCTGATCAAGCAAGCGCCGCTGTTTCGCCCGGATTCCGCGCAGTGGCAGTGGGAAGTCAACCTGATCAAGAGCCCCGAACTTAACGCCAACTGCGGCCCGGGCGGCAAAATTATTTTCTACAGCGGCATCATCGATAAGCTGGACCTGACTGATGACGAGATCGCCGCGATCATGGGCCACGAAATGGCTCACGCGCTGCGCGAACACAGCCGTGAGGCAATGTCCAAGGCCTACGGTATCGAAATGGCCAAGCAAGGCGCCGGCGCTTTGCTCGGGCTGGGCTCAGACACTCTGGCGCTGGCCGATGCCGCGGTGGAATACGGCATGACCCTGCCCAATAGCCGTGGCAATGAGAACGAGGCCGACCTGATTGGTTTGGAGTTGGCGGCCCGCGGTGGCTACAACCCTAACGCCGCGGTGAGCTTGTGGCAGAAGATGGCTGCAGCCAGTGAAGGCGCACCGCCTGAGTTTATGAGCACTCACCCGTCGTCGAATAGCCGTATCGCGTCCTTGCAAGCGGCAATTCCTAAAGTAATGCCGCTGTACGAGCGGGCGCGTTAAGTCGCGATCAATATCAAAAAGCCCCGCTTGCATGCGGGGCTTTTTTGTTTGGGGCATGGTGTTCGCGGTTAAGGCAGGGCTTTGGCTGCAAAGGATTGCGTGGGCATGCCCAGCTGTGAGCGGAAACTTTCCATGTCGAACATGGTGCAGATTTCCTGGATTTCATGGCTTGGGGTGAGCGTCCAGAAGGCCATGGCCGAGATGCTCAGCACTTTGTCGCTGGGCTGATAGCCGAGGGCAGGCCGCTGGATGGTGCCGATCAGGGTGCTCCAGGTCACCACTTTGTAACCTTCGGCAATGCATTCCTCAACCACCACCTGCAAATCTGGCATGGCGTGACGGATGTCTTTCACCATCTGCGTAAACGCTGGGCTGTTGAGTGGTCTGCCCATAAACGAACTCTTATAGAGAAAGTCTTTGCTGTGCAGTTGCTCTGCCAGCATCGGGCGGCCTTTGTTCCACGACAGGTCTATATGCTGGCGTACCAGCTTTTTCCGATCATCCAGTGGCATGCATGTCTCCGTGACGGCCTGTAGGCAGGTTTTTTCCCACTTTAGCAGTCGTCTACGGGTCGAGATAGGGGATTGACGCCAGTGTCCTGGCGTCGTTGCGGGTTAAATCAGCCCACTGAATTTCATTGCCTGGTACCCGGCATAGATGGCCAGAGCTGCAAAGGCGCAGGCGGCCACCCGGCGAATCAGCGTCAATGGCAGGCGCTCGGCTGCAAAGTTACCGGCCAGTACCACCGGCACGTTAGCCAGCAACATGCCCAAGGTCGTGCCCATGATCACCAATATGAAGTGTGGGTATTGTGCCGCGAGCATCACCGTTGCCACTTGAGTCTTGTCGCCCATTTCGGCGATGAAGAAGGCGATCAGCGTCGTGAGGAACGGGCCGTATTTTTTCAGGCCGGATTCTTCGTCCTCGTCGAGCTTATCCGGCACCAGTGTCCAGAGCGCGACGGCGACAAAGCTGGCGGCGAGCACCCAGCTAAGGGTGGCGGGGGAGAAGAAGCTGGCTACCCAGTTGCCGACAGCACCCGCCGCGAAATGGTTGGCCAGGGTGGCGACCACGATGCCCCAGATGATGGGCCAGGGTTTGCGAAAGCGTGCGGCCAGGAGCAAGGCAAGCAATTGCGTCTTGTCACCGATTTCGGCCAAGGCAACGATGAAGGTTGGAACAAATAGGGATTCGAGCATCAGGCTTTCCTAAAGGGGCGGGTCGACACGGCTATGACACGTACAGCCTTCCCGCCCCGGGTAAGGTGTGCGTGTCATAGGTCTTGTCAAACCGCAGGCCCCGCTGAGTGGGCCTTGGGTCGCACGCGCCATGCTCTGTTGAGCAAGTATGTTGACGCGTGCCGGGCGAGCTGGCGCTCGCGGGAGACTACTCCCCTAGGACGCGCGCATTTTGCCCGCGCACCCGCGAGAGGGCAAGCTTGTTTTAGTTTTTGCGGGCGCGGTAGATGCGAAAGCCCTTGGCATCGGCCAGCGTCTGGCAGGTACCGAGGTGCTGCTCGATCAGTGGCGGGTATTTGAGGAAGCTGTTGGCGACCAGGCGCAGCTCGCCTTGGCTGGCCAAGTGTCGGGCCGCCTGGCGCAGTAAATGTTCGGTAGCCTGGTAGTGGGTGTGCACGCCCTGGTGGAAGGGCGGGTTGCTGAGGATTACGCTGAGGCCGGTGGGGGCGGCATCGATACCGTCACCACTGATTACATCGGCGTGCAGGCCATTGGCGGCGAGCGTCAGGCGGCTGCTTGCCACGGCAAAGGCGTCGACATCCAGCATCGTCACCTGGCTATCTGGGTAACGGCGTTTTAGCGCCGCGCCGAGAACCCCGGCGCCACAGCCGAAATCCAGCATGTGCCCGCTCGGCAGGTTATCCAGGTGCTCCAGCAGCAGTGCACTGCCTACATCTAAACGGCCATGGCTGAATACGCCGGGCAGGCTGAGCACTTTCAGGGGGCCATCGCTCAGGGGTAGCTCATAGTGCTGCGCCAGGCTGTGCAGATCCGGCGTGGCCGGTGTGTGCTCAACCCTGACTTGCCAGAGTTGGCAGTGCCGTGCGCTGTCGAGTTTGCGCGCCTGGCCAAACGCTGCCAATTGTTTGGCCGCACGCTCGACACCTGCGCGCTTTTCTCCCACGAGGAACAACTCGCGCCCACCCAGGCGCGCGGCCAGAGTGTTGAGCAAGTATTCGGTCAGTTCGCGGGATTTCGGCAGAAACAATACCGCCGCCTGGAAGTCGCGTTCGTCAGGCTGGGTGGCAAACTGGCAACGGTTGCTGAAGCGCGCATCCAGCAGGGCATGCTCACCGGCGTGCCAGCTCCAGCCGTGGGCCTCCGGGAAATGACCGAGCAGATCATCCGCCGGCAAGCCAGCCAGCAGCAATTGGCTGGTGAATAGATTGGCCTGACGCAGCAGTACTTCGCTTCGCGGGTCCATGGACGCTCCTGGAAAAAAGTCGCGTAGCTTAGCCGACTACGCGCACCGGTGCGCCGTTGAAAAATGCCTGAGCGTTTTCTGTCATCTGGCCGACGATGCGTTGCCGTGCCTCGCGGCTACCCCAGGCGCTGTGCGGCGTGATGATCAGTCGAGGAATATCGGCGGCGAGCAGCACGTTGCCATCCTTGGGCGGCTCCTGGGTCAGTACATCGGTGGCTGCGCCGCCGAGGTGGCCGGCGCGCAGCGCATCAGCCAGGGCCTGTTCGTTGACCAAGCCGCCACGCGCAGTGTTGATCAGCAGGGCGCCAGGCTTTATCAGGCTGAGCTCGCGGGCATCGATAAGGTTCAGGGTGTCGCTGTTCAGCGGGCAGTGCAGGGTGAGCGCGTCGACCTGTGGCAGCAGTTCATCCAGCGGCAGACGGTCTGCGCGGGCCGGGCGGCCGGGTAGCTGACCGAGCAGTACGCGCATGCCAAAGGCTTCGGCCAGTCGGGCGACGGCGCTGCCGAGCTCACCATGGCCAAGCATGCCGAGGGTTTTGCCGTGTAGCTCGATAATCGGGTGGTCTAACAGGCAAAATTGCTGCGCCTGTTGCCAGCGACCGGCGCGCACATCCTGCTGATAATCCGGCAGGCGCGTGGCCAGCGCGAGCAGCAGCATCAAGGTGTGCTGCGCCACCGATGGTGTGCCGTAGCCCTGGCAGTTGCTCACTGTAACGCCGTGAGCGCGTGCGGCAGTCAGGTCAATTGAGTTGATGCCGGTGGCCGCTACCAAGATGAGTTTCAGCTCAGGGCACGCGGCGAATACCTCGGCAGTCAGGGGCACTTTGTTGCTGATAGCAACCTGTACACCTTGCAGGCGTTCGATGGTCTGCGCCTGGGTGCTGTGCGGATACAGTTGCAGGTCGGCAAAGCAGGCGCTCAGGCTGGATAAATCAAGATCGCCCAAGTCGAGCGAGCTGTGGTCGAGAAAGACGGCGCGGTGACTATTACTCATCAGCTGTATCTATCCTGCTGGTTTGGGTGGGGAGTAAGGTTGCGAGCCTAACAGAATCATTTCGTCGTCGCGGAGTCGCCCATGTATTGGACTGAGTTTTTAGCTGTGGCCCTGATCCACTTGCTGGCAGTGGCCAGCCCCGGGCCGGATTTTGCGATTGTGGTGCGCGAAAGTGTTGGTCACGGGCGACGTGCCGGTATGTTCAGTGCGCTGGGCGTGGGCTGCGGGATTTTTATTCATGTGGCCTATTCGCTGTTGGGCATCGGTTTAATCGTGTCGCAATCGCTGGTGCTGTTCAACGCGTTGAAATGGCTGGCGGCTGCGTACCTGCTTTACATCGGTATCAAGGCGTTGCGCGCCAAACCGGCCGGTGCGAATAGCGCCGAATTGAGTGTGCAGGAGGGTGTACGCTCACCCCGCGCAGCCTTTATGGCGGGCTTTGTGACCAATGGTCTGAACCCTAAGGCCACGCTGTTTTTCCTGTCGTTGTTTACCGTGGTGATCAACCCGCATACGCCGTTGCTGGTGCAGGCGGGGTATGGCGTTTACCTGGCGGTTGCGACAGCGCTGTGGTTTTGCATGGTTGCCCAGCTTTTCAGTCATCAGCGGGTGCGCGCCGGTTTTGCGCGAATGGGGCATTGGTTTGATCGGTTGATGGGTACGGTGTTGATTGGTTTAGGCGTGAAGTTGGCCTTCAGCGAGTTGCGCTAACTTCGCTTGTTAACGAAAACGCCCCGCATCAGCGGGGCGTTTTGATTTGGCTCGGCGCGTTTAGTCGTCTTTGCCTTTGGTGCGCATGGCGCGCTGCACTTCACGGTCGGCGTCGCGTTCTTTCTCGGTGTGACGCTTGTCGAAGTCTTTTTTACCCTTGGCCAGGGCAATTTCGCACTTGATCAGGTGCGCCTTCCAGTAGATCGACAGCGCCACGCAGGCATAACCTTTCTGCTGCACGGCACTGAACAGCTTGTCCAGCTCGCGCTTGTTCAGCAGCAGCTTGCGGGTGCGGATGGGGTCGGCAATCACGTGGGTGCTGGCCGCGGTCAATGGGGTGATGTGGCAGCCCATCAGCCAAGCTTCGTCGTTTTTCAGCAGCACGTAGCTGTCGACCAACTGAGCCTTACCAGCGCGCAGACTTTTCACTTCCCAGCCGGCCAGGACTAAGCCCGCCTCGAATCTGGATTCGACGAAGTAGTCATGCATCGCCTTCTTGTTTTGCGCGATGGTGCCTTGTGGGTGTTTCTTTTGTTTAGCCATAGGGCGCGCATTATAGGGAGTCCCAGGCGCGGAAGCTATGTGTGCGATCAGGCAATAGCACTCACGGGCCATCCAGTGTCGGCTGCGCTTGAGCCGACCTGGCGAATCCCCGACAATACGCGATCTTTTTTAAATAGAGCAGGCTAGCCGAGCATGGCGAACGATAAGGTTTCGATACACGGTGCCTGGGCCAGCCGTTGGGTGTTTATTCTGGCGGCGACTGGGTCGGCTGTCGGCCTGGGTAATATCTGGAAGTTCCCCTACATGACCGGCATGTACGGCGGCGGGGCTTTTGTGATGATGTACCTGGTGTGCATCTTTATGGTGGGTCTGCCGATCATGCTCGCGGAGACGCTGATCGGTCGGCGCGGCCGGCAGAGCCCGGTAAATACCCTCAAAACCTTGGCCATTGAGTCGGGGGCTTCGCCGAAATGGTCGTGGGCCGCGCTGGTCGGAATGGTTGCCGCGCTGTTGATCCTGTCGTTTTACAGCGTGGTGGCCGGCTGGTCGCTGGATTACATCCTCAGCATGGGCAGTGGGCAGTTTGCCGGTGTCAGTGCGGAAGGGGCCGGTGCGGCGTTTGGTGCGCTGACCGCCGATCCGTGGCGGCTTACCCTGTGGCACACGCTGTTTATGCTGCTGACCGGTTTTGTTATCGCCCGAGGTGTGGTGGCGGGGCTGGAGCGTAGTTTGCGCATCATGATGCCGCTGCTGTTTGTGCTGTTGTTGGTGTTGCTGGGTACAGCATGACCACCGGCCACTTTATGCAGGGCTTCCACTTTCTGTTTAATTTCCAGCCCGAGCGGGTTCTTGATGGTGTGCTGGCCGCCATGGGGCATGCCTTCTTTACCTTGAGCGTCGGCGTGGGCGCGATCATGGTTTACGGCTCTTATATGCCGAAGCAGGCTTCGATTGGCAGCACGATTCTCACCGTGGGTATTCTCGATACCCTGGTGGCACTTACGGCGGGAATGGCGCTATTTCCTATTGTCTTCGCCGGCGGTCTGGAGCCGAGTGCGGGGCCGGGGCTGATGTTTGTCACCCTGCCCGTGGCATTCGGCAATATCGCCTTCGGCCAGGTGATGGGCACGCTGTTCTTTGTTCTCGTGCTGATTGCCGCATGGACTTCTTCAATCTCCATGCTGGAACCCGCGGTGGCTTATCTGGTTGAGCGCACTAAACGCAGCCGGGTGCTGGTGACCAGTGTGCTGGCATTTCTGTGCTGGGTGGTTGGCATGGGCACTGTGCTGTCGTTCAACCTGGGTGCTGAGGCGAAGTTCTTTGTATTTGCCGAAGACGGCTTTCATCTGTTCCAGTGGGGAGCAGAGGGCGGGCGGAATTTCTTCGACAGCATCGATTACCTGACCAGTCGCATCCTGTTGCCGCTCGGTGGTTTGACGTTTGCCCTATTTGCCGGCTGGGTGCTCAAGCGTGAAGCGGTGCGTGAAGAGCTGGCGATGAAGAGCCCGTTGCTGTTTAACGTGGTGTATTGGTTTATTCGCGTGGTTGCGCCGATTGGTGTGCTGATCGTGTTTGTTGCAGAGCTGAATAAATGATCACCTGTATCCCGTTTAACCCAGTGGTTGGATTATGAGTACGCATATTCAGCGTTCGGCGTTGTTGCCGTATCCGGCGCGAGCGCTTTATGACCTGGTCAATGATGTGGCCAGTTACCCGCAGTTTTTGCCCTGGTGCTCGGCCAGTGAAGTACTTGAAGTCAGTGATACGCACATGCGCGCCTGTCTTTCTGTGGCCAAAGGCAGCTTGAGCCAGCGTTTTGTCACCGCCAATGTGCTGGTGCCAGGTGAGCGTATTGCCTTAAATCTGGTCGAGGGGCCGTTCACTCAGTTGTTTGGGCATTGGGAGTTCAAAGCGTTGGGCGACAAGGCCTGCAAGATCAGCCTGGACCTCACGTTCGACTACGCCGGGCCGCTGGTGCGCGCAACGCTCGGGCCATTGTTCAATCAGGCCGCCAACACCCTGGTTGATGCGTTTTGCCAAAGGGCCAAACAACTCTATGGATAAGCCAAACATCGTGGTCGAGGTGGTGTATGCCCTGGCTGACAAGCAGAAGTTGCTGCGTCTGAGCGTGCCCTATGGCACTACGGTGCGGCAGGCCGCGTTGCAGTCCGGTATGCAGGCGCACTTCCCCGGCCTGGATCTACACCACACCCCGCTGGGTATTTTCGGCAAGGCAGTAAGCAAACCCGATGAGCGCGTGCTGGAAGAGGGCGAGCGGGTGGAGATCTATCGTCCGCTGATTGCTGACCCCAAAGAGGTGCGTAAGCAGCGCGCGGCCAAGGCCGCACAAGCCAAGGCGGACAGTGGCGGGGATTAGTGATAAAGGCGTGTCGTCAGAGATGGCGAGGCACAAAAAAGCCCGGACATGTCCGGGCTTTTTATCAGCGCATTATTACTGCGGTGTGCTGTCCAGGGGTTCTGGTGTCGGCACTGGGACGACTTTTACATCGTCTACTTCACGCTGAATCTGCTCGAGCAGCGAGCCGGGTGCAGGCTTCTCTTCTGTTCGAGTTGGCTGCGCCGCCTGCGGCGTGGTAACACCACTGCTTTCGCCGAGGATTGCCTGGTCGCGGCTCACGCCTGGCATAAAGTCGCCCGACAGGCCGACCAGTTGGTCCTCAGCACTGAAGTTCACACTCACACGCTCTTGCAAGCGCTGACCGCCACCTGGCTGGATGCTGTACAGGTAATCCCAGCGGTTGGCGTGGAAGGTGTCGGTGAGCAAGGGGTTGCCCATGATAAACCGCACTTGCTTGCGGGTCATTCCCGGGCGCAACTGGTCTATCATGTCCTGCGTGACGACATTGCCCTGTTGGATGTCGATTTTGTAAACCCCGGGGAATGAACAACCGGCGAGTGCGAGTAGCCCCGTAAGGGAGAGGCTGGTCAGCAGGAGTTTGGTCTTTTGCATCGGTGGGCGACTTCCACTATCT
The DNA here is from genome assembly GCF_049847425.1 of Pseudomonas sp. GWSMS-1. NCBI lineage: Bacteria > Pseudomonadati > Pseudomonadota > Gammaproteobacteria > Pseudomonadales > Pseudomonadaceae > Pseudomonas > Pseudomonas sp. GWSMS-1. The sequence goes on from NZ_JBMHHV010000003.1 coordinate 86,068, forward strand.
TGGCTGGGCAATATAAACCCGGATCATACCCGCAATAAAGGAAGCTGCGAAGCCGCTTCCGTGAGAAAGCAGACCATGGTTGAAAATAGCGAACTACGCAAGGCTGGCCTGAAAGTGACCCTGCCACGGGTCAAGATACTACAAATGCTCGACTCTGCCGGCCAGCGTCACATGAGTGCCGAAGACGTATATAAGGCTTTAATGGAGGCTGGTGACGACGTAGGTTTGGCGACTGTCTACCGCGTACTGACTCAGTTTGAAGCCGCAGGCCTGGTGGTTCGCCATAATTTTGATGGCGGTCATGCGGTCTTCGAATTGGCGGACAGCGGGCATCACGACCATATGGTGTGTGTCGATTCTGGTGAAGTGATTGAGTTCTTTGATGCGGAGATCGAAAAACGCCAGAAAGAAATCGTCAAAGAGCACGGCTTTGAACTGGTTGATCATAATCTTGTGTTGTACGTGCGCAAGAAAAGCTGATCAGCCTGTTTGTATGCCAAAGGCGACCCTCGGGTCGCCTTTGTGCTTTCTAACGTTCTGGTGCGGCTGAATCAGGCTTGGGCGCTACCGACCATTTGCCGTGCGTGGGCCAGGGATTCTTCGGTTAGGTCTACGCCGCCGAGCATGCGGGCGATTTCCTCGACGCGCTGAACCGGGCTGAGCTTGCTCACCGCGGTGCGCGTGGCATCGCTTTCGCGGACCTTGTGAACAAACAGGTGCTGATGCCCCTGCGCTGCGACCTGCGGCAGGTGAGTCACGGTGAGCACCTGGCCACGTTCGCCGAGCTTGCGCAGTAGTTGTCCGACCACTTCTGCGGTAGGGCCGCCGATGCCGACGTCGACTTCATCGAATACCAAGGTTGGTACCCGTGAGGTTTGCGCGGTGATCACCTGGATCGCCAGGCTGATGCGCGACAGTTCGCCGCCCGAGGCCACTTTGGCCAGGGCTTTGAGCGGCTGGCCGGGGTTAGCGCTGACCAGAAACTCCAGCTGCTCCAAGCCATTGGGGTGTGGCTCATTGTTGCTGTTAGCGCTCAGCTTGATGGTGAAGCGCCCGCCGGGCATGCCGAGGGTTTGCATCTCCACTTCTACCGCGCTGGCCAGTTGGCCAGCGGCGTTATTGCGCAGTGTGCTGAGTTCTGTTGCTTTTTCCTGGTAATGCCGTTCGAAGGCTGTCAGCTCCTCGCTGAGACGCTCGGCCGCCTGGTCGTCAGCGTTGAGGCTTTCCAGTTCTTCGAATAATTGTTGCTGCATCGCCCCCAGTTCAGTTGGCTGGATACGGTGCTTGCGTGCCAGGGTGTAGATCGCATCCAGGCGCTCTTCCATCTGTTGCAGGCGCTCGGGGTCGGCATCGAAGTGGTCGAGAAAGCGGTTCAGCTCGCCGACGGCTTCTTCAACTTGGATCTGTGCGCTGGCCAGTAGGTTGGTCGCTTCGCTCAGCGCTCCGGGCTGGCCCTGGAAGTTGCCAAGGCGGTTGAGGCTGTTGGTGAGGGCGGACAGGACGTTGCCTGCATCATTCTCGCTGCATTGTTCAATCACCAGGCGACAGGCGCTGAGTAGGCTTTCGGCATTGGTCAGGTTCTTGTGTTCCTGCTCCAGTTGCTCAAGTTCATCTTCGCCGAGGGCCAGATTATCCAGCTCTTCGAGCTGGTAGCTGAGCAGCTGGTGGCGAGCGCGCTGCTCGTCGCCGAGGCTGGAAATCCGTTGCAGTTCATTCTTGGTTTGTTTCCAGCGTTGCGCGGCCAGTTGCACCTGGCGCGCCAGCTCCTGGCTGCCAGCGTATTCATCGAGCAGCCGGCGGTGGGTCTCGGGTTTGAGCAGCGACTGGTGTTCATGTTGGCTGTGGATGTCGATCAGCAGCTCGCCGAGCGCCTTAAGGTCGCCTTGAGGGCTGGGGGCGCCGTTGATATAGCCGCGCGAACGGCCTTCGGCAGTAATGACCCGGCGCAGGATGCACGGGCCGTCGTTGTCCAGGTCGCGTTCGGCGAGCCAGGTGCGGGCTTCGGGGATGTCGCTCAGGTCGAAGCTGGCGAGGATATCGGCCTTGTCCGCGCCAGGGCGCACCACGCCGCTGTCGGCGCGATCACCTAAGGTCAGGCCGAGGGCGTCGAGCATGATCGACTTGCCAGCGCCGGTTTCGCCGCTGATTACGCTCATGCCGGCATCCAGTTCTAGATCAAGGTGTTCGACAATGGCGTAGTTGTTTACGGACAGGTGCACCAGCATGGCGAGGGCCTCCCAAGTTCATGTCTGGTTATTTATACAGTGTTTTTTTGTGGGCTGACAATCCGTCTTTCATCCTTGAAACGATAATTTTTGACCCCATATAACCGCCAGGCACGTGAGTTAAGGCTCGCGTCAGAATTCAAAAGGAGAGACGCATGGCTGACGAACAGACCCTGGATACGCAGAACCCTGATCTACAGACAGCTGCTGAGGCCGCTGCGGGTGATGATCTGGTTGCTCGCGTGCACGCGCTGGAAGAGCAACTGGCCGCTGCGCAGGATCAGTCGCTGCGCATGGCCGCCGATCTGCAGAACGTGCGCCGTCGCGCGGAGCAAGATGTAGAGAAAGCGCATAAGTTTGCGCTGGAAAAATTCGCCAACGACTTGTTGCCGGTGGTGGATAGCCTGGAGCGCGGCCTTGAGCTGTCGAATCCAGATGATGAAGCGATCAAAGCGGTGCGTGAGGGCATGGAGCTGACGCTCAAGTTGTTCCTCGACACCCTTAAGCGCTTCCAGTTGGAAGTCATTGATCCTCATGGTGCACCGTTCAACCCTGAGCACCATCAGGCAATGGCAATGCAGGAAAGCACCAATGTTGAGCCCAATAGCGTGCTCAAGGTGTTCCAGAAGGGCTTCATGCTCAATGGCCGTTTGCTGCGCCCCGCCATGGTGGTGGTCAGCAAGGCGCCGGCAGAAGTGCCGCCATCGATTGATGAGCAGGCTTGAAATTCATCGAGCTGCCCCATTTAACAGTCAAGCGTTTTAGTTCTACCGCCGTTGGCAATTAACCAGCGGCGGAAATATCAAAATTTCGGGAGAATGAATATGGGCAAAATTATCGGTATTGACCTGGGGACAACCAACTCCTGCGTCTCTGTTCTGGAAAACGGCAAAGCCAAAGTTATTGAAAACGCCGAAGGCACGCGTACTACGCCATCGATCATCGCCTATGCCAACGATGGCGAAATCCTCGTAGGCCAGTCGGCTAAGCGTCAGGCTGTGACCAATCCGCATAACACGCTGTACGCGGTTAAGCGTCTGATCGGTCGTCGTTTCGACGAAGAAGTTGTGCAGAAAGACATCCAGATGGTCCCTTACAAGATCGTCAAGGCGGACAACAATGACGCCTGGGTTGAAGTGAACGGCCAGAAAATGGCGCCGCCACAAATCTCGGCTGAAATTCTGAAGAAAATGAAGAAGACCGCCGAAGACTACCTCGGCGAGCCAGTGACCGAGGCGGTGATCACTGTTCCTGCTTACTTCAACGACAGTCAGCGTCAGGCCACTAAAGACGCCGGCCGTATTGCCGGTCTGGACGTTAAGCGGATCATCAACGAACCGACCGCTGCGGCCCTGGCTTACGGTATGGACAAGGCTAAAGGCGATCACACCGTGATCGTTTATGACCTGGGTGGCGGTACCTTCGACGTTTCCGTGATCGAAATCGCGGAAGTTGATGGCGAGCACCAGTTCGAAGTGCTGGCTACCAACGGTGATACCTTCCTCGGCGGTGAAGACTTTGACATTCGTCTGATCGATTACCTGGTTGACGAGTTCAAGAAAGAAACCGGCATGAACCTTAAGGGTGATCCGTTGGCGATGCAGCGCCTGAAAGAAGCTGCCGAGAAAGCCAAGATCGAACTGTCCTCGAGCCAGTCGACCGACGTTAACCTGCCCTACATCACGGCAGATGCCAGCGGTCCTAAGCACCTCAACGTGAAGATATCCCGCGCCAAGCTGGAATCTTTGGTTGAAGATTTGGTGCAGCGCACCATCGAGCCTTGCCGCATTGCGTTGAAAGACGCCGGTATCGACGTTGGCGCGATCAACGACGTGATTCTGGTCGGTGGTCAGACCCGTATGCCGTTGGTGCAGAAGCTGGTAACCGAATTCTTCGGTAAAGAAGCACGTAAGGATGTGAATCCGGACGAAGCCGTTGCCATGGGTGCTGCTATCCAGGGCGCTGTATTGGCCGGTGACGTGAAAGACGTGTTGCTGCTCGACGTATCGCCGCTGACCCTGGGTATCGAAACCATGGGTGGCGTGATGACCGCGCTGATCGAGAAGAACACCACCATCCCGACTAAGAAGTCGCAGGTGTTCTCGACTGCCGACGACAATCAGGGCGCGGTGACCATTCACGTGTTGCAGGGTGAGCGTAAGCAGGCCAGCGGTAACAAGTCGCTGGGCAAGTTTGACTTGGCCGAGATTCCGCCAGCGCCACGTGGCGTGCCGCAGATCGAAGTGACCTTCGATATTGACGCCAACGGCATTCTGCATGTCGGCGCCAAAGACAAGGCCACTGGCAAGACTCAGTCCATCGTGATCAAGGCCAACTCCGGTCTGTCCGAGGAAGAAATCGAGCAGATGGTGCGTGACGCTGAAGCTAACGCTGAAGAAGACCGCAAGTTCGAAGAGCTGGCCAGTGCCCGCAACCAAGGCGATCAGCTGGTGCACGCCACCCGTAAGATGATCACCGAGGCTGGCGATAAGGCGACTGCCGACGAGAAGGCTGCAATCGAAGCGGCGCTGAGCGCACTGGAAGTCGCGGTGAAAGGCGACGACAAAGCTGAAATCGAAGCCAAGATGACCGCGCTGTCCGAAGTGACCGCTCCGTTGGCGCAAAAGATGTACGCCGAGCAACCGCAGCCAGGCGCTGCTGAGCAAGGTGCCGAACAAGCCAAAGACGCCGGTGACGACGTGGTTGATGCTGAGTTCGAAGAAGTCAAAGACAACAAGTAAGCGCAAGCTTATGCCGCTTTGGCCGGGTGTGACGCGAGTTGCGCCCGGCATGATTCGCCGCGCGGGAGCTTGCTCCCGCGTTGGCGTGTCTGGAGTAGACGATTTTAAGGTGTTGAAGACTTATGGCTAAACGTGACTTTTACGAGGTGCTCGGTGTTGAGCGCGGTGCCAGCGAGGCGGAGCTGAAAAAAGCTTACCGTCGCCTGGCCATGAAGCATCACCCGGATCGCAATCCCGACGACAAGGCCTCGGAAGAGAAGTTTAAGGAAGCCAACGAGGCTTACGAAGTACTCTCCGATGCCGCCAAGCGTTCGGCGTACGATCAATACGGCCATGCCGGCGTTGACCCGCAGATGGGTGGCGGTGGCGGCCCGGGTGGCGCGAACTTCTCCGATATCTTCGGTGATGTGTTCAGTGACTTCTTCGGTGGCGGCGGTGGTCGTGGCGGTGGTCGCGGTGGCGCCCAACGCGGCAGTGATCTGCGTTACACCCTGGAGCTGGACCTGGAAGAAGCGGTGCGTGGCACCACAGTGACCATTCGTGTGCCGACCCTGGTCAATTGCAAGCCGTGCGATGGCTCTGGGGCGAAGAAGGGCACCACGCCCGTAACCTGTACCACCTGTGGCGGTATTGGTCAGGTGCGCATGCAGCAGGGCTTCTTCTCGGTGCAGCAGACCTGCCCGCGCTGTCATGGCCAGGGCAAGATGATCACCGATCCGTGCGGTTCATGCCACGGTCAGGGTCGCGTGGAAGAGCACAAGACCCTGTCGGTGAAAGTGCCGGCTGGTGTTGATACAGGCGACCGCATCCGTCTTACGGGTGAAGGTGAGGCAGGCGCCATGGGTGGCCCGGCGGGCGATCTGTACGTGGTGGTGAATGTGCGCGAGCACGCGATCTTCCAGCGTGACGGCAAGCACCTGTACTGCGAAGTGCCAATCAGCTTTGCGGATGCCGCCTTGGGTGGTGAGCTTGAAGTGCCAACCCTGGATGGTCGGGTCAAGCTGAAGATTCCGGAAGGCACGCAGACCGGCAAGATGTTCCGTCTGCGCGGTAAAGGTGTAGCGCCGGTGCGTGGCGGTGGTGCGGGAGACTTGATGTGCAAGGTGGCGGTCGAAACGCCAGTCAAGCTCGACAAGCGTCAGCGTGAGTTGCTTGATGAGTTCCGCAAAACCCTGGAAGGCGATAGCTCGCATTCGCCCAAAGCCAATGGCTGGTTTGAAGGCGTGAAGCGCTTCTTCGGCGACCTGTAAAACACCCGTGGCAGGCAGCGGCGGTCGTTAGCGATCGCCGCCTGTCGCGCGGCTAGGAGCAGATGGTTATGCAACGAATTGCTGTGATGGGCGCCGCTGGGCGCATGGGCAAGACCCTGATCGAAGCTGTGCAGTTGGCAGATGGCGCAAGCTTAAGTGCGGCAATTGATCGTGCTGACAGCAGCCTGGTCGGCGTGGATGTTGGTGAGTTGGTCGCGCAAGGCAAGATGGGCGTCAATCTCTCCGGTGATTTGCATGCGGTGCTGGATCAGTTTGATGTGCTGATCGATTTCACCCACCCCTCGGTCACCCTGAAGAACTTGGAAGTCTGTCGTCAGGCTGGCAAGGCCATGATCATTGGTACTACCGGCTTTTCGCCGGAGGAAAAGCAATTGTTGGCGGATGCCGGCAAGCAGATTCCGATCGTGTTTGCTGCCAACTTCAGTGTCGGCGTCAACCTGTGCTTGAAACTGCTGGATACCGCCGCGCGGGTGCTGGGTGATGACGTGGATATCGAGATCATCGAAGCCCATCACCGCCACAAGGTCGATGCGCCATCTGGCACCGCCTTGCGTATGGGTGAAGTAGTGGCCAATGCCCTGGGGCGTGATCTGCAGAAAGTCGCGGTCTATGGTCGTGAAGGTCAGACCGGTGCGCGTGAGCGCGAAACCATCGGTTTTGCCACGGTGCGTGCGGGCGATGTGGTCGGCGATCACACCGTACTGTTTGCTGCAGAGGGTGAGCGCGTTGAAATTACCCACAAGGCATCAAGTCGCATGACGTTTGCCAAAGGGGCGGTGCGTGCGGCGCTGTGGCTGCAAAATCGTCAGCCTGGGTTGTACGACATGCAGGACGTGTTGGGCCTTAACTGAGGCGGTTTGTCACAGGAATGGCTTTTGCCTGGGTATTACTCGCATCTGGCAGTGGACCCAAAAGGCGCATTCCTGTAAGCTTTCTGCTTTAGTGTGTCCACTAAAGTTGCGCAGAATGAATAAGATAAAAAAGCGGGGTGACGGTTCATACGTCATCCCGCTTTTTTACAATCTGCGTTTGCTTCACGATTTGATCTCCGGAGGTTTTCTTGAGTAAGCCAGCCCTTAAACCTGCCATTTTGGCTCTTGCTGATGGCAGTATTTTTCGCGGCGAGGCCATCGGTGCCGATGGCCAAACTATTGGAGAGGTGGTTTTTAACACCGCCATGACCGGCTATCAGGAAATCCTTACCGATCCTTCCTATGCCCAGCAGATCGTTACCCTGACCTATCCGCACATCGGCAACACCGGCACCACGCCGGAAGACGCCGAATCCAATCGCGTATGGGCAGCCGGTCTGATTATCCGTGACCTGCCGCTGACCTCCAGCAACTGGCGTAACAAGCAGCCACTGGATGAGTACCTCAAGGAAAACGGCACTGTTGCCATCGCGGGTATTGATACCCGTCGCCTGACCCGCATTCTGCGTGAGAAGGGTTCGCAGAACGGCTGCATTCTGGCCGGCGATGACGCCACTGAAGAAAAAGCGCTGGAGTTGGCGCGCAGCTTCCCGGGGCTTAAAGGTATGGACCTGGCCAAAGTGGTCAGCTGCACTGAGCGCTACGAGTGGCGCTCCAACGTGTGGAACCTGCAAAGCGACAGCCACCCAGAAGTTCCGGCCAGTGAGCTTAAGTATCACGTGGTGGCCTATGACTACGGCGTTAAGTGGAACATCCTGCGCATGCTGGTCGAGCGCGGCTGCCGGGTAACCGTAGTTCCTGCGCAGACCCCTGCTGCTGAAGTACTGGCGCTGAATCCTGATGGCGTGTTCCTGTCCAACGGCCCTGGCGATCCCGAGCCTTGCGATTACGCCATTGCTGCTATCAAGCAGGTGTTGGAAACCGATATTCCGGTATTCGGTATCTGCCTCGGCCACCAATTGCTGGCCCTGGCCTCCGGTGCCAAGACCCTGAAAATGGGCCACGGTCACCACGGTGCCAACCACCCGGTGCAAGACCTCGACACTGGCGTGGTGATGATCACCAGTCAGAACCACGGTTTTGCTGTGGATGAAGACAGTCTGCCGAGCAATCTGCGCGCGATTCACAAATCGTTGTTCGACGGCTCCCTGCAAGGCATCGAGCGGACCGACAAGCAGGCGTTCAGCTTCCAGGGTCACCCTGAGGCCAGTCCTGGCCCGGCTGACGTTGCACCGTTATTTGATCGTTTTATCGAAACCATGGCCAAGCGCCGTTAAACCCGCCGACTGACCCCAGGATTCGAGAGAAAGAACATGCCAAAACGTACAGACATAAAAAGCATCCTGATCCTCGGCGCTGGCCCGATTGTTATCGGCCAGGCCTGCGAGTTCGACTATTCCGGTGCCCAGGCGTGTAAAGCGCTGAAAGAAGAGGGCTACCGCGTCATTCTGGTGAACTCCAACCCAGCCACCATCATGACCGACCCGGCCATGGCTGACGCCACCTACATCGAGCCGATCAAGTGGTCCACCGTGGCCAAGATCATCGAGAAGGAGCGTCCGGACGCCCTGCTGCCAACCATGGGTGGCCAGACTGCGCTGAACTGCGCACTGGACCTGGAAAAGCACGGTGTTCTGGAGAAGTTCGGTGTCGAGATGATTGGCGCCAATGCCGACACCATCGACAAGGCCGAAGACCGTTCGCGCTTTGACAAGGCGATGAAAGACATCGGCTTGGCCTGCCCGGTTTCCGGCATTGCGCACAACATGGAAGAGGCCTACGCGGTTCTTGAGAAGGTCGGCTTCCCGTGCATCATCCGTCCGTCCTTCACCATGGGTGGTACCGGTGGCGGCATCGCTTACAACCGTGAAGAGTTCGAAGAAATCTGCGCCCGCGGTATCGATCTGTCGCCGACCAGCGAACTGCTGATCGATGAGTCGCTGATCGGCTGGAAGGAATACGAGATGGAGGTGGTCCGAGACAAGAAGGACAACTGCATCATCGTTTGCGCGATTGAAAACTTCGACCCGATGGGCGTGCATACCGGTGACTCGATCACTGTCGCTCCGGCCCAGACGCTGACCGACAAAGAATACCAAATCCTGCGTAACGCCTCCCTGGCGGTGCTGCGTGAGATCGGCGTAGAAACCGGCGGTTCCAACGTGCAGTTTGGTATTTGCCCGAACACCGGCCGTATGGTCGTCATCGAGATGAACCCGCGCGTGTCGCGTTCTTCGGCGCTGGCTTCCAAGGCCACCGGCTTCCCGATCGCCAAGATCGCTGCCAAGTTGGCTGTGGGTTACACCCTCGACGAGCTGAGTAACGACATCACTGGCGGTCGCACCCCGGCCTCGTTCGAGCCGGCCATCGACTATGTCGTGACCAAGATTCCACGTTTCGCCTTCGAGAAGTTCCCTAAGGCTGATGCGCGCCTGACCACTCAGATGAAGTCCGTTGGTGAAGTCATGGCGATTGGCCGCACCTTCCAGGAATCCCTGCAGAAAGCCCTGCGCGGCCTAGAAGTGGGCGTGGCGGGCTTTGATGAGAAGCTCGATCTGGCTGATCCGGAAGCTGAAAGCACCTTGCGCCGTGAGCTGACCGTACCAAGTGCTGACCGTATTTGGTTCATCGGCGACGCCTTCCGTGCGGGTAAAACCGTTGCAGAAGTCTTCGAGCTGACCAATATCGATGAATGGTTCCTGGTGCAGATCGAAGACCTGATCAAGGACGAAGAGCGCATCAAGACCCTGGCGCTGTCCAGCATCGACCGTGATGCCATGTACAAGCTCAAGCGCAAAGGCTTCTCCGATATCCGTCTGGCCAAGCTGCTGGGTGTGACCGAGAAGACCCTGCGCAGCCAGCGTCACAAACTCAAGGTGCTGCCGGTGTACAAGCGCGTCGACACCTGCGCTGCCGAGTTCGCCACCGACACCGCCTACATGTACTCGACCTATGAGGAAGAGTGCGAAGCCAATCCGTCGGGCCGTGACAAGATCATGATCCTCGGTGGCGGGCCGAACCGTATCGGCCAGGGCATCGAGTTTGACTACTGCTGTGTGCATGCGGCGCTGGCGCTGCGTGAAGATGGTTACGAAACCATCATGGTCAACTGCAACCCGGAAACTGTATCGACCGACTACGACATCTCTGATCGTCTGTATTTCGAGCCGGTGACCCTGGAAGACGTGCTGGAAATCGTCCGTGTCGAGCAGCCGAAAGGTGTGATCGTGCAGTACGGTGGTCAGACCCCGCTGAAGATCTGCCGCGCCCTGGAAGAAGCTGGCGTACCGATCATCGGTACCAGCCCTGATGCGATTGACCGCGCCGAAGACCGCGAGCGTTTCCAGCAGATGGTTCAGCGCCTTGGTCTGCGTCAGCCTGCCAACGCCACCGCACGCAGCGAAGACGAAGCGCTGGCTGCCTCGAAGGTTATCGGTTATCCGTTGGTGGTGCGTCCGTCATACGTATTGGGCGGTCGTGCGATGGAGATCGTCTACCAGGAAGATGAGCTCAAGCGTTATATGCGCGAAGCGGTGAAAGTTTCCAATGACAGTCCAGTGCTGCTTGATCACTTCCTCAACTGCGCCATTGAAGTGGACGTGGATGCGGTATGCGACGGCGAAACTGTGGTGATTGGCGCGATCATGCAGCACATCGAGCAAGCAGGCGTGCACTCCGGTGACTCCGCTTGTTCGCTGCCGCCTTACTCGCTGCCGATGCATATCCAGGATGAGATCCGCGACCAGGTCAAGAAAATGGCTTTGGAGCTGGGTGTGGTTGGTTTGATGAACGTGCAGATGGCTGTGCAGGGCGAGGACATCTTCGTGATCGAAGTGAACCCGCGAGCCTCGCGTACTGTGCCGTTCGTCTCTAAGTGCGTCGGTGTTTCCCTGGCCAAGGTGGCTGCCCGCGTGATGGCTGGTAAGTCGCTGGCTGAAGCCGGTTACGCCAAGGAAATCATCCCGCCATACTTCAGCGTTAAAGAAGCGGTGTTCCCGTTCGCCAAGTTCCCGGGTGTTGACCCGATCCTTGGCCCGGAAATGAAGTCCACCGGTGAGGTTATGGGTGTCGGTGACACCTTTGGTGAGGCCTTCGCCAAGGCTCAGTTGGGCGCTAGTGAAATACTGCCAAACACCGGCTGTGCGTTTATCAGCGTGCGTGAAGACGATAAGCCGGAAGCTGTGCAGGTTGCGCGCGATCTGGTCGCGTTGGGCTTCGAAGTGGTGGCCACGGCCGGTACCGCCAAAGTGATCGAGGCCGCTGGTTTGCCTGTGCGTCGCGTGAACAAGGTGACCGAGGGGCGTCCGCACGTGGTCGATATGATCAAGAATGACGAGGTCACCCTGATCATCAACACCACTGAAGGTCGTCAGTCCATCGCTGACTCCTACTCCATTCGTCGTAACGCTCTGCAGCATAAGATCTACTGCACCACCACCATTGCGGCGGGGCAGGCGATCTGTGAAGCGCTGAAGTTTGGTCCAGAAAAGACCGTGCGTCGGCTGCAGGATCTGCATGCAGGAATCAAGGCATGACTAAATACCCCATGACCGTCCAGGGCGCTCGCGCCCTGGAAGAAGAGCACGCACACCTGACTAAGGTGCTGCGCCCCAAGCTGAGCCAGGAAATTGGTACGGCACGTGAGCTGGGCGATCTTAAGGAAAACGCCGAATACCATGCTGCTCGTGAGCAGCAGGGTATGGTCGAGGCGCGTATCCGTGATATCGAAGGCCGCATGCAGAATGCGGTGATCATCGATGTCACCACGATCGAGCACACCGGCAAGGTGATTTTCGGTACAACGGTTGAGATCGCTAACTGCGAAACCGATGAAGCCGTGGTTTACCAGATCGTTGGTGAGGATGAAGCCGACATCAAGAAGCGCAAAATCTCCGTTGGCTCACCTATCGCGCGTGCCCTTATCGGCAAGAGCGAAGGGGATGTGGTGGTGGTGCAAACGCCGAGCGGCGCGATTGAGTATGAGATCGTCGAGGTTCGCCATCTCTAAGCCGGGCTCGCGTGATGCGGGCTCTATCAGCTGGCTGCTGGCTCAGACACTCTGGGTTGGCGGCCTCTGGTTGCTGCACTTTTTAGTGATGCCCGCGATCGCCAAGATTGGTCTTGCGTCATTGCTGGTCGAGGAGATCAGTAATGCGCTGCGGCCACTGCTGGTCGGTTTGGCGGCTGTCTGCGCCGGGTTACAGGTGGTGGTGTTGGTTCGCGCAGAGTCGCTTACAAGCCTGTGGCGCGATACACGTGGGCAGTTGTTGCTGGTGGTTGTGGTGATGGCGGGAAGTTATTTCGCTGTGCCTAGGCTGCTGGCGGGGGCTGAGCTGTGGTTGATGTTCAGTTACTTGGTCATGGCCTTCTGTGGCCTGCTGCTGGTGTTGCAGCCGCTACCGCAGCGGTATGGGCGCAGGCCTTAAGTGCTGCCTTGGCTCGTGAAAGGTAGTTGCAAAGGCGCTAAGCGCGCCTTGCAGTCACTGATCAATCAGCCGTGATGGCGATGAACGTTAGACAGGTTCTTGTTCACTTTCGGGTTTTTACGGTAAATCAGCGCCATTTTGCCAATCACCTGAACCAAGTCGGCTTTGCCGGCCTTGCACAGCTCGTTAATGGCTGCCAGGCGGCTTTCGCGCTCGGTGATGCGCAGTTGTACTTTAATTAACTCGTGGTCGCTCAGTGCGCGCTCCAGTTCAGCCTGTACACCGTCGGTCAAACCATTGTCAGCCACAATCAATACAGGCTTTAAATGGTGACCGATAGTTTTGAATTGTTTCTTCTGCTCTTGAGTGAGCGGCATAATCTAATTCCTGCATTTAATCTGGTAAAAAACGGTAACTAGTTTACCCGAGCGCCTTCGAGGCCGCCCAGATATTCATGCGTTACACATCCGAGGTATTGCGTGGCCCGTACCAAGAGCAGTCAAGGTTGGCTGAAAGAGCATTTCAACGACCCTTACGTCAAAATGGCGCAGAAGGACGGCTATCGTTCGCGCGCCAGCTACAAACTGCTGGAGATCCAAGAGAAGGATCGCATCCTCCGACCAGGCATCACGGTAGTCGATCTGGGTTCGGCGCCCGGTGGCTGGTCACAAGTCACCAGTCGTGTGATTGGCGACAAAGGCACGCTGATAGCCTCCGATATCCTTGAGATGGACAGTATCCCGGATGTTACTTTCATTCAGGGTGACTTTACTGAGGATGCTGTGTTCGATCAGCTTCTTGAGGCGATCGGAGGGCGTCCGGTAGACCTTGTGATTTCTGATATGGCCCCCAATATGAGTGGGGTGAAAGAGTCGGATCAGCCGCGCGCGATGTATCTGTGCGAGCTAGCCTTGGATTTGTCCACTCGTGTGCTGCGTCCGGGCGGTGATTTTTTGATCAAGATATTCCAGGGCGAAGGCTTTGCGGAGTACCACAAGCAGGTGCGCCAGTTGTTCGACAAGGTGCAGATGCGCAAGCCTTCTTCCTCGCGGGATCGCTCCCGTGAGCAGTACTTGCTGGCCCGCGGGTATCGCGGTATCAAAGCGCCGAGCGCTGATTGAACGGTTGCGTGGTTGTTACAGTCTGATTAGTAAATAAAGGGTTACAGACGGCGTCTGCCAGGGGTGGGCGTTGTGTAGTAAGTTAGATCGGTACATAACTGGTCGTCATGCGAAGCGCGCTTCAGCACGGGGCCTGCTTCAGAGGGTAGCTAATTGAACGACATGGCAAAGAATCTGGTCCTGTGGCTGATCATCGCCGCCGTTTTGGTAACGGTGATGAACAATTTTTCCAGCCCGACTGAGTCGAATAAACTCAATTATTCGCAGTTTATCCAGCAGGTTCAGGATGGCAGCGTTAAGCGAGTGACGGTTGATGGCTTCATTATCAGCGGTACGCGTAGTGACGGTTCATCGTTCGAGACAGTGCGTCCGGCGATTCAGGACAACGGTCTTATCAAGGACTTGATGGACAACAACGTCGAGATCGTCGGCAAGCAGCCTGAGCAGCAGAGCATCTGGACTCAGCTGCTGGTCGCCAGCTTCCCGATTCTGGTGATCATTGCCGTGTTCATGTTCTTCATGCGTCAAATGCAAGGTGGCGCGGGCGGTAAAGGCGGGCCGATGAGCTTCGGCAAGAGCAAGGCGCGCCTGCTCACTGAAGATCAGGTTAAAACTACCTTTGCTGACGTCGCAGGCTGCGATGAAGCGAAAGAAGAAGTCAGCGAGCTGGTCGAATTTCTCCGTGATCCGGGCAAGTTCCAGCGCCTTGGCGGGCGTATCCCACGTGGTGTGCTGATGGTTGGTTCGCCGGGTACCGGTAAGACCTTGCTAGCCAAGGCGGTTGCCGGGGAAGCCAAGGTGCCGTTCTTCACCATTTCAGGTTCGGACTTCGTGGAAATGTTCGTCGGTGTTGGTGCATCCCGTGTGCGCGACATGTTCGAGCAAGCCAAGAAGCATGCGCCTTGCATCATCTTTATCGACGAGATTGACGCCGTTGGTCGCCATCGTGGCGCCGGTATGGGCGGTGGTCACGACGAGCGTGAGCAGACGCTTAACCAGCTACTCGTAGAGATGGATGGTTTTGAGGCGAACGACGGCATCATCGTAATCGCAGCGACTAACCGTCCTGACGTGCTTGACCCTGCTTTGCTGCGTCCGGGTCGTTTCGACCGTCAGGTTGTGGTTGGCTTGCCGGATATTCGCGGTCGCGAGCAGATTCTTAAAGTGCACATGCGCAAAGTACCAATGGGCGAAGATGTTGCCCCAGCGGTTATTGCGCGGGGTACGCCGGGCTTCTCCGGTGCTGACCTGGCTAACCTGGTCAACGAAGCATCGCTGTTTGCTGCGCGCTCCGGTAAGCGTGTGGTCGAGATGAAAGAATTCGAGCTGGCTAAAGACAAGATCATGATGGGTGCTGAGCGCAAAACCATGGTCATGTCCGACAAGGAAAAGCTCAATACGGCCTACCACGAAGCCGGTCACGCGATTGTTGGGCGCCTGGTGCCAGAGCATGACCCGGTTTATAAGGTTTCGATCATTCCGCGCGGTCGTGCCCTGGGTGTGACCATGTTCCTGCCTGAGGAAGATCGTTACAGCTTGAGCAAACGTGCGCTTATTAGCCAGATTTGCTCATTATTCGGTGGTCGGATAGCCGAGGAAATGACCCTAGGCTTTGACGGGGTGACCACCGGTGCATCCAACGACATTATGCGTGCTACCCAGCTGGCCAAGAATATGGTCACCAAGTGGGGCCTGTCGGAAAAGCTCGGCCCGCTGATGTATGCGGAAGAAGAGGGTGAGGTTTTCCTTGGGCGTAGCATGGGCAGTAACCAGAGCAACGTGTCTGCCGATACCGCCAAGATGATTGACCAGGAAGTGCGCAGCATCATTGATGAGTGCTATGGCATTGCCAAGCGCCTGCTGGAAGAGAATCGCGATAAGCTGGATGCGATGGCTGAGGCGCTGATGAAGTACGAAACCATCGACGCTGAACAGATCGAAGACATCATGAATGGACTCGCTCCGCGTGAGCCGAAAGGCTGGCAGGGCGGTGATGATAATAACGGCACGCCTACTGCGCCTGTTGAGGTCGCGATGCCTGCGGACAAGCCAATCGGTGGTCCTGCCGCAGAAATCTAAGGTTTCTCCATGCCTGTTGTTTCAACCTTCAACCGGCTGCCCTGTGGCAGCCGGTTTCTTGATTTAAGCCGCCCGCAAGTGATGGGCATTCTCAATGTCACCCCTGACTCCTTCTCTGATGGCGGTCGCTTCGCTCAGCGTGATGCAGCCTTGCGTCACGCTGAGGCAATGTGGCGTGCTGGTGCAGCCTTGATTGATGTTGGCGGTGAGTCGACGCGCCCAGGTGCTCGTGCTGTTTCTCCAGTCGAGGAGTTGGAGCGGGTTGCGCCTATTGTCGAGGCGATTGCTCGCGAGTTGGACGTGATCATCTCGGTGGACACTTCGACACCTGCGGTCATTCGTGAGACGGCGCGGTTAGGCGCCGGCCTGATCAATGATGTGCGCTCATTACAGCGCGACGGGGCCCTGGATGCGGCTGCAGATAGCGGTTTGCCGATCTGCTTGATGCACATGCGCGGTGAGCCGACCACGATGCAGCACAACCCCCAGTACCCTGATGTGGTGGCTGAGGTGCGCGAGTTCCTACTTGAGCGACTGGCTGCCTGTGCGGCCGTTGGGATTGCTGCTGAGCGTATCGTTCTTGATCCGGGCTTTGGTTTTGCAAAAAGCCTTGAGCACAATCTTTCATTATTCAAACATTTGCAGATGCTGCATGAGCTGGGCCGGCCTTTGTTGGTTGGCGTGTCGCGCAAGAGCATGATTGGCAAGGTTTTAGGGCATGAGGTGGGCGAGCGGTTGTACGGCAGTCTGGCCTTGGCTGCGCTGGCGCTGAGCAAGGGTGCGCACATCCTGCGGGTGCATGATGTGGCCCAAACGGTTGATGTGGTGCGGATGATCGCCGCGGTTGACGCTGCAGAATAAGTTAGAAGGAATGTTGGGATGGGCAGAAAATATTTTGGTACTGATGGTATTCGTGGGCGTGTCGGTGACTTTCCCATTACCCCGGAATTCATGCTCAAGCTCGGCTGGGCGGCTGGGATGGCGTTTCGCAAGCACGGTAAATGCCGCATCCTGATCGGTAAGGACACGCGCATTTCCGGCTATATGTTTGAGTCTGCCTTGGAAGCGGGTCTGTCCGCTGCAGGTGCGGATGTGATGTTGTTGGGGCCAATGCCGACGCCGGCAATCGCATACTTGACGCGTACCTTTCAAGCCGAGGCGGGGATTGTTATTAGCGCTTCGCATAATCCGCATTACGACAATGGCATCAAATTCTTTTCCGGGCAGGGCACCAAGTTGCCGGATGAGATTGAGCTGATGATCGAAGAGCTGCTCGACGCGCCGATGACCGTGGTTGAGTCCGAGCAGTTGGGCAAGGTGTCGCGAATCAATGATGCTGCCGGGCGCTATATCGAATTTTGTAAGAGCAGTGTGCCTACCAGTACCAGCTTTGCTGGTCTGAAAATAGTGGTCGATTGTGCTCATGGAGCTGCCTATAAGGTAGCTCCCAGCGTATTTCGCGAGCTAGGTGCGCAGGTGACGGTATTGTCGGCGCAGCCCAATGGTTTGAATATCAACGATGCGTGCGGCTCCACTCATATCGAGGCGTTACAGGCTGAGGTGCAGGCGCAGCACGCCGATCTGGGTATCGCGTTTGATGGTGATGCCGACCGGGTGTTGATGGTCGATCATTCTGGTGCAGTGGTTGATGGTGATGAGCTGTTGTTTATCATCGCCCGTGATCTGCAGGAGCGCGGCAAGCTGCAGGGCGGCGTAGTTGGCACGCTGATGAGTAATCTGGGGTTGGAGTTGGCCTTGGCTGACCAAGGTATCCCTTTTGTGCGGGCCAAGGTGGGTGACCGTTATGTGATTGCCGAGTTGCTGTCGCGTAACTGGCAATTGGGTGGGGAGAATTCGGGTCATTTGGTGTGTTTCCAGCACACCACCACCGGTGACGCGATTATTGCGGCCCTGCAGGTGCTGATGGCGCTGAAGCGTCGCGGGCAGACGCTGGGCGAGGCTCGGCTGGGTATGCGCAAGTGTCCCCAGGTGCTGGTGAATGTACGCTTTGCTGGTGGTGTCGATCCGCTGGAGCACCCGGCAGTGCAGGAGGCGAGCGCGCAGGTCACCGAGAAAATGGCCGGGCGTGGGCGGGTGTTGTTGCGCAAGTCGGGCACCGAACCCATGGTGCGCGTCATGGTTGAAGGTGATGATGAAACCATGGTGCGCAGCTATGCCAATGAATTGGCTAAAGTTGTTGCGGATGTATGTGCTTGATTCGGCTTGCCAGTCGGCTAGCTGTTGGGTAACATCTGCGCCCTCTTTGACCGACGAGGTAAAGCATGCGTCGCCCAATGGTTGCTGGTAACTGGAAAATGCACGGTACCCGCGCCAGCGTTGCAGAGCTGATCAACGGTCTTACTAAGCAGAATTTGCCTGCTGGCGTAGATGTGGCGGTGTTCCCAACATGTTTGCATCTCTCTCAGGTGATTGGTGGTCTTGCTGGGGCGGCTGTGGCGGTTGGTGCGCAAAACTGCGCCGGCGAGGCCCAGCAAGGTGCTCTGACTGGTGAAGTGGCGGCGACTCAGTTGAGTGATGTGGGTTGCTCGCTGGTGTTGGTTGGCCACTCCGAGCGCAGGCTGTTGCTGGGCGAGGGGGGGGAGCTTGTGACGCGCAAGTTTGCTGCGGCGCAGTCTTCCGGTCTCATACCGGTGTTGTGTGTGGGGGAGACCCTTGCGCAGCGTGAGGCGGGTCAGACGCTTGATGTGGTGGTTGCGCAGTTGTCTGCGGTGACTGATGCGTTGGGTGTTGAGGTGTTTGCGGATGCGGTCATTGCCTATGAGCCTGTTTGGGCGATTGGTTCTGGCTTAACCGCTTCGCCGGAGCAGGCTCAGCAGGTGCATGCGGCCATTCGTGCGCAGTTGGCGTCGAAAAGCCCTGAGTTGGCTGGCAAAGTAAGAATTCTTTATGGTGGCAGTGTTAAGGCCGCCAGTGCTGCCGAGTTGTTCGGTATGCCGGATATCGATGGGGGCTTGTAGGTGGAGCCTCTCTGAATGCGGATGAGTTCGGTGCGATTTGTCGCGCCGCAGGAAGCTAAAGAAATGCTGGAAACAGTTATCGTTGTTCTTCATCTGCTGGGTGCCATCGGTGTTGTTGTGCTGGTTCTGCTGCAGCAGGGTAAGGGTGCGGACGCGGGCGCCTCTTTTGGTGCGGGTGCTTCTTCTACCGTATTCGGTAGTCAAGGAAGTACTACCTTTCTGAGTCGTTTTACTGCTATACTTGCCACCGCTTTTTTCATGACTAGCTTGGGTTTAGCGTTCTTTGCTAAAGACAAAGCTGATGGTATGGCTCAGGTTGGTTTGCCTGATCCTGCAGTCTTGGAAGTACAGCAGGCTGCTCCAGCTGCTGAAGATGTACCTGTTCTAGATGCAGCTAAGCCGGCTAATGATGCGGTGGACGTGCCTCAGGCTCCAGAGCAGCAGTAACACGTAAAAAGTTGCACGCAGTAAGTGATTTTGCCGAGGTGGTGGAATTGGTAGACACGCTACCTTGAGGTGGTAGTGGCCATAGGCTGTAGGGGTTCGAGTCCCCTTCTCGGTACCAATTTTCAAAAGGGCCCGCATGATGCGGGCCTTTTTGTTGCTGGAGTGTCGATTGACCCTGCTTAGGGTTAAGTCGTATAATCCGGCCCCAGCTTTGATGTGGGATTGAGCAGTAAGGTCTCTCCTCGGGTGTTGAATCCGATGATGGCTGGGTTAAACCAGCCCCCGCATTGAGTTGCAGAGGAGCCCCTTTTAAGGGGCTTTTTGCTAGCTGGGCGACAGCTTTGCCGGCCTTTAGAGGGCGGTTTGATGATGGGCGATTCGCCCATTTTTTATTTTTACAGCATGCGCGAGGGGTTCCGGTGTCGAGCAAGCTAGAACAGTTGCAAGCCTTGGTGGCCCCGGTAGTCGAGGCTCTAGGCTACCAATGTTGGGGTGTCGAGTTCCTGTCACAGGGGCGGCATTCTCTGCTGCGAATTTATATTGATAAGCAGCCTGACGGCGTACTGATCGAGGACTGTGAAATTGTCAGTCGGCAGATCAGCGGTGTGCTCGATGTCGAGGACCCGATCAGCGCCGAGTACACTCTTGAGGTGTCCTCGCCAGGCATGGATCGGCCGCTGTTCACCCTTGAACAGTTTGCCACTCATGCCGGCGAGCAAGTGAAGATCAAGCTGCGCTCGCCTTTTGAAGGGCGACGCAACTTTCAGGGCCTTCTACGCGGTGTGGAAGAGCAGGACGTGGTAGTGCAGGTGGATGACCATGAATTCCTGTTGCCGATCGACATGATCGACAAGGCCAACATTATCCCCAGGTTTGACTGAGACGCGGATCCCGCGAGAGCTGCGCGGATTGCGCAGGATCCAATGGATTGCGAAAGGCGAGGCGTACGATGAGCAAAGAAGTACTGCTGGTTGTTGAGTCGGTTTCCAACGAAAAGGGCGTGCCGGCTAGCGTAATTTTTGAAGCGCTGGAGTTGGCTTTGGCCACTGCTACCAAGAAGCGTTTTGAAGATGAAGTCGAGTTGCGTGTGGCGATCAATCGTCAGACGGGCAACTACGAAACATTCCGCTGCTGGACAGTGGTTGAAGAAAGTGACTTTGATGATCCTGCACACCAGGTCACCACTGATATGCCGCGTGCTGTTGAAGCCAACGCTAAAGTGGGTGATGTGCTGGAAGAGAAGATCGACTCCATCGAGTTCGGTCGTATTGCCGCGCAAACCGCCAAGCAAGTGATTGTGCAGAAAGTCCGCGAAGCTGAGCGTGCTCAGGTGGTTGAGGCTTATCGCGAGCGTCTGGGTGAAATCATCTCGGGCACCGTGAAGAAAGTGACCCGTGACAGCGTGATCGTTGATCTGGGTAACAACGCAGAAGCCATGCTGGCGCGTGAAGACATTATTTCGCGCGAAACTTTCCGTGTCGGCGTGCGCTTGCGTGCCCTGCTTAAGGAAATTCGCACCGAGAACCGCGGCCCGCAGTTGATCCTGTCGCGTACTGCGCCAGAAATGCTGATCGAGCTGTTCCGCATTGAAGTGCCGGAAATTGCCGAAGAGCTGATCGAAGTTATGGGCGCGTCCCGTGACCCGGGTTCGCGCGCTAAACTGGCCGTGCGTTCCAAAGATAAGCGTATCGACCCGCAGGGTGCCTGTATCGGCATGCGCGGTTCGCGCGTACAAGCGGTCTCCGGTGAATTGGCGGGTGAGCGTGTAGATATCGTGCTGTGGGATGACAATCCTGCACAGTTCGTGATCAACGCCATGTCGCCGGCTGAAGTGGCCGCCATTATTGTTGACGAAGATGCCCATGCAATGGACATCGCCGTTGGCGCAGACAGCCTTGCTCAGGCCATTGGTCGTGGCGGTCAGAACGTGCGGTTGGCCAGTCAGTTAACTGGCTGGACCTTGAACGTGATGACCGAAGCGGACATCCAGGCCAAGCAGCAAGCGGAAACAGGCGACATCCTGCAGCGCTTTATCGATGAGTTGGAAGTCGACGAAGAGCTGGCCCAGGTGTTGGTCGAAGAGGGCTTCACCAGCCTTGAAGAAATTGCCTACGTACCGATGGAAGAAATGCTCAGCATTGATGGCTTTGACGAGGATATCGTCAGCGAGCTCCGCGCTCGTGCCAAAGATCGCTTGCTGACTAAAGCCATCGCCAACGAGGAAAAGCTGGCAGATGCCCACCCAGCCGAAGACTTGCTCTCGCTAGAGGGGATGGATAAGGCGCTTGCGCATGAACTGGCAGTGCGCGGCGTTATTAACCGCGAAGACCTGGCCGAGCAGTCTATTGATGACCTGCTCGACATCGACGGTATCGACGCTGAGCGAGCCGGCAAGTTGATCATGGCCGCCCGAGCCCATTGGTTCGAGTAAGCAGTAGCGGCCTGAGGAGAGAAATGCATGACGCAAGTCACGGTTAAAGAACTGGCCCAAGTGGTCAATACGCCGGTTGAACGCCTGCTGCAGCAAATGCGCGAGGCTGGTTTGCCGCACATGAGCGCTGAGCAAGCGGTCACTGATAGTGAGAAGCAGGCCCTGTTGGCCCACCTCAAAAGCAGTCACGGCGACAGCAAAACAGAAGAACCGCGCAAGATTACCTTGCAGCGCAAAACCACCAGCACCTTGCGTGCTGGCGGTAGCAAGACCATTAGCGTTGAAGTGCGCAAGAAGAAGACCTTCGTTAAGCGCAGCGCTGAAGAAATTGAAGCTGAAAAGCAGCGTGAGCTGGCTGAACAGCGCGCGGTAGCTGAAGCCGCCAAGGCAAAAGCTGACGAAGAAGCTAAGCGTCGTGCCGCAGAAGAAGCGCCGCGTGCTGCTCCTACTGGCGGTGCTGCAGCGACTGAGGCCGCTCCGGCTGTCGCCGTTGAGCGTCCTGCCGTGGCTGCCCCGGCAGCAGACGAGCGCAAGAAAGAAGAGCCACGCCGTCCAGACAAACCGCGTAATGATGATGCAGACCGTCGCGGTGGTGATCGTAAGACCACCCAGCATCGTCCGACTGCCAAGGAAAAAGCACCGGCTCCGCGTGTTGCTCCGCGTACCACCGACGAAGAAAGCGACAGCTTCCGTCGCGGCGGTCGTGGTAAAGGCAAGTTGAAGAAGCGCAACGCACACGGCTTCCAGAGCCCAACAGGCCCAGTTGTACGTGACGTAGCCATTGGCGAAACCATCACTGTGGGCGATTTGGCTCAGCAGATGTCGGTTAAAGCTGCTGAAGTCATCAAGTTTATGTTCAAGATGGGCACCCCGGTGACTATCAACCAGGTACTGGATCAGGAAACTGCCCAGTTGATCGCCGAAGAGCTGGGCCACAAGGTCAAGCTGGTAAGTGACAACGCCCTGGAAGATTCCCTGGCTGAGTCCTTGAAGTTTGAGGGTGAGTCGTTCTCTCGTGCGCCAGTTGTGACCGTAATGGGCCACGTTGACCACGGTAAAACCTCGCTGCTCGACTACATTCGTCGTGCCAAGGTTGCTGCTGGCGAAGCCGGTGGTATTACCCAGCATATCGGTGCTTACCACGTTGAAACTGAACGCGGCATGGTTACCTTCCTTGACACCCCTGGTCACGCTGCATTTACCGCAATGCGTGCCCGTGGTGCCAAGGCGACCGACATCGTGATTCTGGTGGTTGCAGCCGATGACGGCGTGATGCCGCAGACCATTGAGGCCGTTCAGCACGCTAAGGCTGCTGGTGTACCTCTGGTGGTTGCAGTGAACAAGATTGACAAGCCGGGCGCTGATCTAGATCGCATCCGTAGCGAGTTGTCGGTTCACGGCGTGACCTCGGAAGAGTGGGGCGGTGATACACCGTTCGTCTCCGTCTCGGCTAAGGCCGGTACCGGTGTCGATGACCTGCTCGAAGCCGTACTGCTGCAAGCCGAAGTGCTTGAGCTGAAAGCGACGCCGTCGGCCCCAGGTCGTGGTGTGGTGGTTGAATCGCGTCTCGATAAGGGCCGTGGCCCTGTTGCGACCGTACTGGTTCAGGACGGCACGCTGCGTCAAGGCGAC
Organism: Pseudomonas sp. GWSMS-1; assembly: GCF_049847425.1. NCBI lineage: Bacteria > Pseudomonadati > Pseudomonadota > Gammaproteobacteria > Pseudomonadales > Pseudomonadaceae > Pseudomonas > Pseudomonas sp. GWSMS-1. The sequence continues at coordinate 109,351 of NZ_JBMHHV010000003.1, forward strand.
ATGGTGTTGATCGGTTCCAACTACGGCCGTATCCGCGCCATGCTCGATGAAAACGGTAAGGCTATTAAAGAAGCCGGCCCGTCGATCCCTGTCGAGATTCTCGGCCTGGACGGTACGCCGGAAGCTGGCGACGACATGAGCGTGCTGGCTGACGAGAAGAAAGCCCGTGAAGTTGCTTTGTTCCGTCAAGGCAAGTTCCGCGAAGTGAAACTGGCTCGTGCGCATGCCGGCAAGCTGGAAAATATCTTCGAGAACATGGGCCAGGAAGAGAAGAAGACGCTCAACATCGTCCTCAAATCTGACGTCCGTGGTTCGCTGGAAGCGCTGCAAGGCTCGCTCGGCGGTCTGGGTAACGATGAAGTGCAAGTGCGTGTGGTCGGTGGTGGCGTCGGTGGTATCACCGAGTCCGATGCCAACCTGGCGCTGGCCTCCAACGCTGTACTGTTCGGCTTCAACGTGCGTGCCGATGCCGGCGCGCGTAAGATCGTCGAGCAGGAAGGTCTGGATATGCGTTATTACAACGTCATCTACGACATCATCGAAGACGTTAAGAAGGCCCTGACCGGCATGCTCGGCAGTGATGTTCGCGAGAACATTCTGGGCGTGGCTGAAGTGCGTGACGTGTTCCGCTCGCCGAAGTTCGGTGCGATTGCCGGTTGTATGGTGATCGAAGGGACTGTTTACCGTAACCGTCCGATCCGCGTACTGCGCGACGACGTGGTGATCTTCGAAGGCGAGCTGGAATCCCTGCGTCGCTTCAAAGACGATGCCTCCGAAGTGCGTAACGGCATGGAGTGTGGTATCGGCGTGAAGAGCTACAACGACGTTAAGGTCGGCGATAAGATCGAAGTGTTCGAGAAAGTCCAAGTGGCCCGTAGCCTGTAAGTACGAGTCGCAACACGCAGCGCCCGGTCCCGTTTATTCGCGGCCGGGCGTTTGCCGCTTTTAAGTCCGCTGCTTTTTCGAGCAGCGTGACGAGTGAAGGTAGTAAAAATGGCCAAACAATTTAGCCGGGCCCAGCGCATCGGCGACCAGATACAACGCGAGCTGGCGCAGTTGATCCGTATGGAAGTCAAAGACCCACGTCTTGGCGGCCTTGTTACTATCACCGCGGTTGAGGTCAGCCGTGACTCCAGCCATGCCAAGGTGTTTGTCACCATCATGGGCGGTGAGCCTGAAGAGGGTGTCGATCCGATTGTGCAGAGCATCAAGGTGCTCAACGATGCCAGCGGTTTCCTGCGCATGCAGTTGGGCCGTGCGATGAAGCTGCGCAGCGTGCCGAACCTGCGCTTCCATTACGATGAGAGCGTGATTCGTGGTGCGCAGCTGTCTGCACTGATCGAGCGTGCGGTCAGCCAAGATCGGCAGCACGATGACGAACCGACCGAGGCCAAGGAGTAAGCGCGTGGCCCAGGTGAAACGTATTCGTCGTGCCGTCGATGGCATCATCCTGCTGGATAAGCCCAAAGGCTTTAGCTCCAACGCCGCCCTGCAAAAGGTGCGTTGGTTGCTGAATGCCGAGAAGGCTGGGCACACCGGCAGCCTCGATCCTCTGGCCACTGGCGTACTGCCGCTGTGCTTTGGTGAGGCGACCAAGTTTTCCCAGTACCTGCTGGATGCCGACAAAGGCTACGAAACCTTGATGCAGTTGGGTGTGACCACCACCACCGCCGATGCCGAAGGTGACGTGCTGGAGCGTCGTCCGGTGACCGTTGGTCGCGCCGATATCGAGGCTGTATTGCCGCAGTTCCGTGGCGCAATCAGCCAGATACCGCCTATGTACTCAGCGCTCAAACGCGATGGGCAGCCACTTTACAAGCTGGCCCGTGCCGGTGAAGTAGTGGAGCGCGAGCCGCGTTCTGTTACTATTGCGCGCCTGGAATTACTGGGCTGCGAGGCGGAGCAAGCGCGCCTGGCGGTTGATTGCAGCAAAGGCACCTATATCCGCACGCTGGTCGAAGACATTGGCCATTTGCTGGGTTGCGGTGCACACGTTGCAGAACTGCGCAGAACCAAGGCTGGGCCGTTCGACTTGAGCCGTACCGTCACGCTCGAAGAGCTTGAGCGCGTGCATGCTGAAGGTGGTAACGAAGCGGTCGATCAGTTTTTGCTGCCGGCTGATAGCGGTTTGCAACATTGGCCGCTGTTGCAGTTCTCCGAGCACAGTTCGTTTTATTGGCTGCAAGGGCAGCCGGTACGCGCCCCGGAAGCGCCGAAGTTCGGCATGGTGCGGGTGCAAGATCACAATGGTCGCTTTATCGGTATCGGTGAAGTGAGCGAAGACGGGCGCATTGCGCCGCGTCGATTGATTGCAAACAAGGCCTAGCCTTGGTTGCAGACACTGGTCTCAAGCCTGTGTCGTTTGATTCGGTCAGCATGACCGTAGCGCAAGCAAGAGTTTCGGCTCTGGTTTGCGTGCTTTGAGGGTGGCTGTTAATAGGCGCGGTCATACCTCACTTTAAAACACAGGAAGTAATTCCTGGCCTATTGCAGCTGTTTCGACAGTTGCCTAACTGAGAGGATTGCCCACATGGCACTCAGCGTTGAAGAAAAAGCTCAAATCGTTGCCGACTACAAGCAAGCTGAAGGCGATACTGGTAGCCCAGAAGTGCAAGTTGCACTGCTGACCGCCAACATCAACAAGCTGCAGGGTCACTTCAAAGCCAACGGTAAAGACCACCACTCGCGTCGTGGCCTGATCCGCATGGTAAACCAGCGTCGTAAGCTGCTGGATTACCTCAAAGGTAAGGAAGTTTCTCGTTACACCGCTTTGATCGGTCGCCTGGGTCTGCGTCGCTAAGCAATGCTTATGCGTAGCTGACTGCCGAAGCTGGAAGTGGGGTTTACCCCTGCTTCCAGCTTTTGTGTTTGTGCATTAGCTGTTTTTGGACGCCAACGGGTCCGATTCCCGTCACCGCCCACTCATTCTGCAATACCCGTGTGTGCTTCATTAAGACGCACACGCGGTGGTAAGAACCGCTTTCCCCAAGGGCAATAAAGAGAAGGAAAACACCGTGAACCCGGTAATCAAGAAGTTCCAGTTCGGTCAATCGACCGTTACCCTCGAGACTGGCCGTATCGCCCGTCAAGCCTCCGGCGCTGTGCTGGTCACCGTTGACGACGACGTTGCTGTATTGGTCGCTGTTACCGGCGCCAAGACTGCCGACCCGAGCAAAGGCTTTTTCCCGCTGTCCGTGCACTACCAGGAAAAAACCTACGCAGCCGGCAAGATCCCTGGTGGTTTCTTCAAGCGCGAAGCACGTCCTTCCGAGAAAGAGACCCTGACCTCGCGCCTGATCGACCGTCCGATCCGTCCGCTGTTCCCAGAAGGTTTCCAGAACGAAGTGCAGGTTATCTGCACCGTGATCTCCACCAGCAAGAAGACCGATCCGGACATCGCAGCGATGATCGGTACCTCGGCTGCGCTGGCCATCTCCGGCATCCCGTTCAACGGCCCGATCGGCGCTGCGCGCGTAGCCTTCCACCCGGAAACTGGCTACCTGCTGAACCCGAACTACGAGCAGCTCAAAGCCTCGAGCCTGGACATGGTTGTAGCGGGTACTAAAGACGCCGTACTGATGGTTGAATCGGAAGCTAAAGAGCTGACCGAAGACCAGATGCTGGGCGCTGTACTGTTCGCTCACGACGAATTCCAGGTTGTGATCAACGCCATTGCTGAGCTGGCTGCTGAAGCCGCCAAGCCAACGTGGGACTGGCAGCCTAAGGCTGAGAACACCACTCTGCTCAACGCGATTCGCGGCGAGTTCGGCGATGCCATCTCCCAGGCTTACACCATCACCGTCAAGCACGAGCGTTATGCCCGTCTGGGTGAGCTGCGCAATGAAATCGTTGCCAAGTTCTCCGGTGAAGAAGGTCAGCCGACTGCCGGTGAAGTCAAAGAAATCTTTGGCGAAATCGAATACCGCACCGTGCGCGAAAACATCGTTAACGGTAAGCCGCGTATCGATGGACGCGACACCCGTACCGTGCGTGGCCTGAACATCGAAGTCGGTGTACTGGACAAGACTCACGGTTCGGCGCTGTTCACCCGTGGCGAAACCCAGGCTCTGGTCGTTGCTACCCTCGGTACCGCACGTGACGCACAGCTGCTCGACACCCTCGAAGGCGAGCGCAAAGACCCCTTCATGTTGCACTACAACTTCCCACCGTACTCGGTCGGTGAGTGTGGTCGCATGGGCGCCACTGGCCGCCGCGAAATCGGTCACGGTCGTCTGGCCCGTCGCTCCATCGCCGCGATGCTGCCGGCTGCTGACGTGTTCCCTTACACCATTCGTGTCGTCTCGGAAATCACTGAGTCCAACGGCTCCAGCTCCATGGCGTCGGTCTGCGGTGCTTCCCTGGCACTGATGGACGCTGGTGTGCCGATGAAGGCGCCGGTTGCTGGTATCGCCATGGGTCTGGTTAAGGAAGGCGAGAAGTTCGCTGTACTGACCGACATCCTCGGTGACGAAGATCACCTGGGCGACATGGACTTCAAGGTTGCGGGTACCGCCAACGGCGTTACTGCACTGCAGATGGACATCAAGATCCAGGGCATCACCGAAGAAATCATGGAAATCGCTCTGGGCCAAGCCCTGGAAGCGCGCCTGAACATCCTAGGCCAGATGAACCAGGTCATTGCCCAGTCGCGTACTGAGCTATCGGCTAATGCTCCGACCATGATCGCGATGAAGATTGACCAAGACAAGATCCGCGACGTGATCGGCAAAGGTGGCGCGACCATCCGTGCCATCTGCGAAGAGACCAAGGCCTCGATCGATATCGAAGACGACGGCTCGATCAAGATCTTCGGCGAAACCAAGGAAGCTGCAGAAGCTGCACGTCAGCGAGTTCTGGGTATCACCGCAGAAGCTGAAATCGGCAAGATCTACATCGGTAAGGTTGAGCGCATCGTCGACTTCGGTGCCTTCGTTAACATCCTGCCGGGTAAAGACGGTCTGGTGCACATCTCCATGCTCAGCGATGCACGTGTAGAGAAAGTGACCGACATTCTTAAAGAAGGTCAGGAAGTCGAAGTGCTGGTACTGGACGTCGACAACCGCGGCCGCATCAAGCTGTCCATCAAGGACGTTGCTGCTGCCAAGGCGTCGGAGGCTTAATCGCTCCCGCGCTGTTTAAAAAGGACCCTTCGGGGTCCTTTTTTTCGCCCATGAAAAACCTCAGGGCAGGTCGTGCACAGTGCATGGGGCCATACGCCTGGGCATGCAAAATGCACGACAAGGAATGGTTTTAAATACATCTAAGATGTTGATATATATAGTTAAAGTAATATTTTAAAAGCTGGCATGCCGCCTGCAACAGTACTTATGTAACCGCAACCAATGAAGGTTGCAGGTCTTTTTACTTATGCAGGAGCACTATCCATGAAGCAGCCAATCAAGCACGTCGCCAGCGCCACTCTGACCGCTACTGCCCTGAGCCTGTTATTGGCCGGGCCGGTTCTTGCTGACACCCGCACGGCGGTGCAGCCGACCATGCTGGCCGCGAGCGAGACTATGAACGCCACTGAAGATGCCGTTACCGATACCTGGATCACCAGCAAAGTGAAGTCGACCTTTCTGGCGGACAGTGAGCTGAGTGGCATCGATATCAGCGTTGAAACCAACAAAGGTGTTGTAACTCTGTCGGGCGTTGTTGCCAGCGATGCTGAGCGCGACCTTGCCGTGGCCAAGGCTAAAGAAATCAAAGGTGTAACCGCTGTGGCAGCCGAAGCCTTAAAAACGGCCGATTAAACCCCAAGCTTCGCGTGGGCTGGTGCAATAACCCCGTTATAACCATCGAGGATTGAGCAATGAATTCTGACGTGATTAAAGGTAAGTGGAAGCAACTCAATGGCCGCATGAAGGAGCGTTGGGGCAACCTGACCGATGATGATCTGGATGTAGCCGAAGGTCATAGCGAGTACCTGGCCGGCAAGCTGCAAGAGCGCTACGGCTGGAGTAAGGAAAAGGCTCAGGATGAGCTGCGCGACTTCAGCAGTAAGCTGTAATAAGGCGTAAAAAAGCCCCGCTGGCGCAACCAGCGGGGCTTTTTAGTGGCTGCGTGGCAGGGCTTAGCTGCCGCGTTTGCTCTCCACGCTCTTCAGTCGTCCGCCTTCGAATCGCAGGTAGTAGTTCATGCCGTTACGTGGGCCATAGACCCACTCCTCGACGAGAAACTCGTTATTGCCGTGGGCATCCAGGGTGTAACCCAGCATGTCGCGGGCAATCGGCTCGCCACATTTGCTAGCGACCTCTGTGGTGCGGTCGCCGGTACTGGCGATGCCCTTCTCACAGCGCAGGGTGCTGGCCTGGGCGCCGGTTGCTAGAGCGAGCAGGGTGAGGCTGAGTGCTATCCGTTGCATGGCGCAATGTCCTTATCGTGGGTGTGGGAGGGTAGGGTGTTGCTAGTTACGGCGTTTGCTGTCGATCTTGATCAATCGATTCCCTTGAAAACGCAGAAATTGGTACATGCCGTTGCGTGGCCCGTATGACCACTCTTCGACCGCGACTTCATTGTAGAAACCGTATTCATCCAGCACTTCACGGTAGCCGAGAAAGTCACGGCTCAGTGGTTCGCCGCATTTACTGCTGACTTCGCTGGTGGTGTCATCGAGGCTGACCAGCCCGCTATCGCAACGCAGGGTCGATGAGGCCTGTGCACAGATGGACACAAGTAATAGCAGGGCGCTGATCAGGGGTTTCATCTATTAGCGGCTTCGACGGCGTTCGATGGCGCGCAGGCGCGTGCCCTCGAAAGTAAGAATGCTAAGCATGCCGTTACTCGGGCCGTAGACCCATTCCTCGATCGGGTACTCGCGGCGCTCGTTTGGGCCGAGGGAATAGCCCACTAGGTCACGGAACGCCGGCTCGCCGCATTTCTGCAGCACTTCAAAGCGGCGATCACCCAGGCTCACCAGCTGGCTACCGCAGCGCAGGGTTTCGGCCTGGGCCATAAACGCAGCGCCCAACAGGGCAAGTAACAGCGTTGACGTCAGTGTGCGCACAGACAACAGGCCTATTCGCTGCCGAGGTGCAGAGCGCTAGCCACACTGCCATCGCCATTGGCCTGGGTAATACTGACATCCAGCAGGTAAATGCGTTCAGCGCTCAGGCCGCCACGCTCAACCAGATAGTTTTTTATTTCTGCCGCGCGGGCTTGGGCCAACTGGCGCAGTAGCAGCGGGCTCTGCGCCCAAGATTGCAGCACGTCGGCGCGCATCTTCGCGGTGCGTTCTTCGTCACTCAACTTGGCCCATTCTGCCGGAGGCTGCTGCTTGAGGCGGGCTCGGTAGATGCCTTCAAGCAGCACCGCCTTGTCGTCTTCATCTACCACCAGCTCGCTGGCGTCGGCAGGTACATTATCGCCACGGCGTTGCAGTATTTTGTACCAGGTGCTCTGGTATTCGCGCTCCAGGCGTGCAACCGCAAGCGGCGGGCCATCGCTGCTCTGGGCACTCATGCCTTCGACCTCCAGGCGCAGGGTGGGGCGTTCCTTCAGGGCGCTGGCCAGGGTGTCCAGTGCGCTCTGTGCCGTGCTGTCGAGTTGGCTTTCCCCTGCACTGAAGCGCACGGTGCTGAGGTCGACCTCGCTGCCGCCGCTGACCAGCCCGCCAATAAACTTGAACGGCGCCTGCGCCGCACGCAGCACCAGATTGCGCAGGGTTTGCCAGACGATGGGCATCACGCTGAATTCGGGACTGTTGAGGTTGCCTTGAACGGGCAGCTGGATTTCGATATTGCCTTGGGTGTCTTTGAGCAAGGCTACGGCCAGGCGAATCGGCAGGTCCATGGCGTCTTTGCTCTCGACTTTCTCGCCCAGTTGCAGGTCTTCCAGCAGCAGTTTGTTTTCGGCGTTGAGCTGGCCTTTTTCTATCTGGTAATGCAGGTCGAGGTTGAGGCGGCCCTTGCGGATACGGAAACCGGCGAATTTACCGGAGTAGGGCGTCAGGGTGGTTAGCTCAACGTTTTTGAAGCTGGTGGCAATATCCAGGCTGTTCAGCGGGTCGAATGGGGTGAGTTGGCCTTTGATGCTGACGGGGGCGTACTTATCGACCTTGCCCTTGATGTCGACGCTGGCGGCTTTCGCGCTTTGGTTATCCAGCGTGCCGATCTGGCCGTTGAGCTGGCCAATCGCCGTGGCGAAGTTGGGGCGCAGGCTGAAGTCGGCAAAGTTGGCCGAACCCTCCTTGATACTGATGCCGCCAATGCGGACAGGCAGCGGCTTTTCCGCCGGGGCTTTGCTCGCCTCGGTGCTGGCGGGCTGGGGCACCATTAGGTCATTAATATTGGTGGTCAGGTCTTCGTTAATGATGAAGCGTACATAGGGCTGCTGCAGTTTGATCTGGCTGATCGCCAAGCCTTGGCCATGCTGGTAATCGAGCCCTTCGACCCGTACCTGCTGCCACTTGAGAAAGTCGCGGTTTTTCAGGGTGTCGAGGGTGTGCAGCTGTTTGATCTCGGCGTGCCCAGCAATACTGAAGGCCAGCGGCTCGACACGCTGCAGGTCAACGGCCAGGTCACTGCCCAGTTTTCCGCTGCGCAGCTCCAAGTGCACAAAAGGACTTAGGTAGGTTTGTGCCAGGCGCAGGTCAATGTCCTGGGTAAGCACGTGCAGCTTTGCAGTGGTCGGGCTCAGTTGCACTTGACCGTTGGCCTTGATCAGCCCGGTTTTATTCACCCCGGTATCGAGCGTGATGCTGAAGGGGGAGGTGCCCAGGCTGTCGAAGTCACTGAGATCAAGATTGAGCGGGGCCAGATCGATGTTGACGTCTGTGCCGGCTGCGCGATCAGCCAGGTGTATCTGGTAATCACGCAGTTGTACGTCACGCAGGATCACTTGCCAGGGCTTATTGGGCGCTTCGGGTTGGCCGGTGCTGGCTGCGGGCTGCTCGGCGGACTGTTGTGCCGTGCTCTCAGTGCTGGTGTCTTTTACCGGCCTGGGTTCTGCTGCTGCGCTGGAGTCGCCACCAGCCTTGGCGGGAGTTGGAGTTGGAGTTGGCTTGGCCGGTTGGCTGGCCAGTAGCTTCTGCCAGTCGAGTTGGCCATCGGCCTCGCGGGCCGCCCAGGTTTCCAGCTTCTGGCTGCGAATCTTGCCGACGATGACTTGCTGCTTGATCAGGTCCACGCTGGTATCGCTGATATCCAGGCTTGCGAGGCGCAACAGTGGCTTGTTGGCTGGACTTTTGATCGCGAAATTACTGAGGTTGAGTTGGGTGTTGCTCAACAGCAGCTCGGTGCCTTTGGCCAGGTTGAGGCTGTAGTCGCTGTTTAGATTCACGCTGCCGTCTTCTAGAGCCAGCGGCACGGCGTCGCGCACGTAGGGCCAAAAAGCTTTCAGCTTGCCGTCGGTGATTTTCAGGTTGCCACTAGAGCTCAGCGGCACCAGGCTGATGCGGCCAGTCCAGTCGATACGCCCGCCAATGGGGCCTGTAGCAACCAGGCTCATGTCGGCATTGTCATCCGGCAGGGTACTGAGGTTGAGCAGTTCGACGTTGAGGTCGTCGTAGATGAACTCGATGGGCTCGCTGGGCCGCAAGTCCTCAAAGTGCACGTTGCCACCGAGCAGCTTGATGCTGTCAATGCGCAGGGGGAACGGTTCGCTGGCGGGTTCTTCGGTCGCAGGTGGCGAGCTGGCGGGCAGTTTGAACAGTTGGGTCAGGTTAAGGCTGCCGTCCTTGGCAAACAGTATTTCGCTGCGCGGCTTGTCTAGCTCAATGTCGGCCAGGTGCAACACACCGCTCCATAGGCTGTCGAGTTGCAGGTTGCTATACAGCCGCTCGAAGGCAATTTGCGGCTGTTCGGCTTCGCCAATCTGTAGCCCCCAAAGGCTCAGCTCCAGGCTGAAGGGGTTGAGTTGCAAGCGTTGCAGCATGGTGGGCACTTCGGCGTATTGCGCCAGCTGCTGGTTGGCGATACGCAGGCCGATACCGGGCAGAATCAAGAAGCCCAGCAGGCTATAGAGTGCAACAGCGATGGCTATGGCGCTGGCGGCGCGCTTTATTCCTTTAAGCATAAAAAACGTCATCTATCCCGACGAAGAAGTGCCTTGGAGTATGGCACGCGTACACAGTTCCGCAGAGCCGCTGCGGGTGATTCTCTGAACGCGTGAGGGTAAATCAGAACTGCAGGATCAGGGTTTTAAGTGGCGGCTGGCCATCCAACGATGGGAAGTCATTAGCCGGTGGCAGTACCTGCCACTCACGTACCGGGCGGCCGAGTTTTTCCGCGCAGCGCAGCACCTGCTCGCGCCAGTCCGCCATGCTAACTTTTGCCAGGTTATTGCAGCAGATCAGCACGCCATCATCAGCCGTGGCGAGAATCGCCGGCTTGAGCAGGCTTTGGTAGTCACGCAGCAGATCGACGGTGCCGAAGGCGCTCTTGGCCCAAGCCGGCGGGTCGAGCAGCACTAGGTCAAACGGGCGCTGCGCTAAACGCGGATAGTCCGGCAGTTTGTGGCCCCGGCGCGCGCTAATCGGCAGGCCCGCCAGTTGGCGAATCGCCGGGAAGTAATCCGACTGGATAAACTGCATGGGCGCCAGCGCTGGGTTGAGCGCGCCATTCTCACGGCCGACTGCCAGATTGCCTTCGGCAAAGTCGAGGTTGAGCACTTCGCGGGCGCCGCCTGCAGCAGCGCTCAAGCCAACCCCACAGGTGTAGGCGAACAGGTTGAGCACCGATTTGCCGGCGCTGTGCTGTTTGACCCAGCCGCGGGCGTTGCGCAGGTCAAGAAACAGCAGCGGGTCTTGCCCAGCATGACGCCCACGTACGCGGTAGTTGAGGCCCCACTCATGGCCAACCAAGTCGTCCAGCGCGGCGGGCTCGGCCTGGTAGACCGAGTCACTGCGGTCGATGCGCGAATTGCCTTGGGAGCGGTCGTTGTACACCAGCAGCAGGTCTTCGCCTAGGCTGGCCTGGCATTGCTCGGCCAGTTGCAGCAGTTCATCGCGGCTGAGGCGCTGGTGAAAGCTCTGTACCAGTAACTGTGGGCCGTAACGGTCGATGGTCAGGCCGCCGGCGCCTTCCTGGCTGCCATGAAACAGGCGATAGCAGTCGGTGCCTTGCTGATGCAGCTCAGCCAGCAGATCGTGGCGATTATTCAGGGCGGCGCGCAGCGCCTGATCGAGAGCGGGCATGCGCGGCGACTCTAAAAAAGGAGGGCGCGCAGTTTACCAAGAAAAACGCCGGCGCCCGCTAATCCGGGTGCCGGCGTTCAGTTGTGCGGTTGGCCGCGCTGTTATCAGGCGCGCTCAATCGCCAGCGCTACACCCTGACCGCCACCGATGCACAGGGTGGCCAGGCCTTTTTTAGCGTCGCGCTTGATCATCTCGTGCAGCAAGGTGACCAGGATCCGGCAGCCGGAGCCGCCAATCGGATGGCCGAGAGCGATGGCGCCGCCGTTGACGTTGACCTTGCTGGCATCCCAATCGAGTTCTTTACCCACCGCCAGCGCTTGCGCGGCAAACGCTTCGTTGGCTTCGATCAGGTCGAGGTCGGTCAGCGTCCAGCCGGCTTTGGCCAGGCAGCGATGGGTGGCGCTAACTGGGCCAATGCCCATGATCGCCGGGTCGACACCGGCATTGGCGTAGCTGGCGATTTTTGCCAGTACTGGCAGGCCCAGGGCTTTGGCTTTTTCAGCGCTCATCAGCAACACCGCCGAGGCGCCGTCATTGAGGCTGGAGGCGTTGCCGGCGGTTACGCTGCCGTCTTTCTTGAATGCCGGCTTAAGTTTGCCTAGCGACTCGGCGGTAGTCCCGGCGCGCGGTTGTTCATCTGTGACGAAGGCCAGTGGCTCGCCTTTGCGCTGCGGAATCATGATCGGGGTGATTTCGTCGACAAAGCGACCGGCTTCGATGGCGGCCACGGCCTTCTGCTGCGAGGCCGCGGCGAAGGCGTCCTGCGCTTCACGGCTGATGCCGTACTTATCCACCAGGTTCTCGGCGGTGATGCCCATGTGGTAGTCGTTGAAGGCGTCCCACAGACCGTCGGTGATCATCGTGTCGACCAGCTTAGCGTGGCCCATGCGCAGGCCGGTGCGGGCGCCGGGCATGACGTAAGGGGACAGGCTCATGTTCTCCATGCCACCGGCAATCATCACCTCGGCATCGCCGCAGCGAATGGCCTGGGCTGCCAAGTGCAGGGCTTTCAGGCCCGAGCCGCAGACCTTGTTTAAGGTCATTGCCGGTACGGCGTGGGGCAGGCCCGCGAGAATCGCCGCTTGGCGGGCCGGGTTCTGCCCGCTGCCTGCCGTGAGTACCTGGCCGAGGATCACTTCGTCGACCTGTGCGCCGTCCAGGCCGGTTTGCGCAAGCAGCTGGCGGATCACAGCAGCGCCCAACTCGGGGGCCGGGATATTCGCCAGTGAACCCTGGAAGCTGCCGATGGCAGTGCGGGTGGCGGCAACGATGACAACATCTTGCATAACGCGATCCTCACAAGTGACAGGCGCGGCAGGCCGCGAAAGGTCGCTATGGTGGCACAGCGGCTTTGCTCGCGGCCAGCGTGCGAACTGAGCAGTCAGCCGCGCGGCGGTAACTGTAAGCGTTTGCGCGCACCGTGAATGGCGCCGCCGCGCACCGCCCAACGTAGCACCGGCGCCAGGCTGTGGACGCCGGTATGGATCACGCGGCTGCGCGCTGGACCGATCTGCTGGCCGAGCATCTGCTGTGCCCAATCCGGTAGCAGGTCGATACCGGCCTGCATCAGCAATTTGGCCGCCGGCGCGGCGAGGGCACTGGGTGCGGGTGCGTCCAGCAGGATGCGCAGAATTTCCAACGAGCGGGCATCGCAACACAGCTCGGGACGAACGGCTGCCAGATAGGCCGCCACTTCGGCGCGCGAACGCGGCACCTGGGTGGCGCCCAGGCGTTCGGCGATCAGGGCGATTTCCGCGTAGTAGCGATCTTGATCGGCCTCGCTCAGCTGCGGGTTGCGGTAACGCAGGTGCGCCTGAAGGAAGCTATGCACTTCGGCGACATGCACCCAGGTCAGCAGCGCGGGGTCGCTGGCGGCGTAGGGGCGGCCATTCGGGGCGGTGCCCGTGACCTTGAGGTGAATGGTTTTGACCTTGTCGATCAGCCAGTCGGCGTCGGCGCGCGAACCATAGGTGGTGCCGGAGATAAACTGGCCGGTGCGACGCAAACGACCAAGCAGGTCCTGACGAAAGTTTGAGTGGTCCCACACACCGGCCAGTGCCAGTGGGTGCAGGGCTTGCAGAAGCAGGGCGCTGATGCCACCGATCAGCATGCTGGTAAAGTCGCCATGCACTTGCCAGCTCACCGAGTCTGGGCCGAATAGGCCGGGGTCACCCTTGGGGTTCTCGAAGTCGATCTGGCCGAGGGCGATACCACTGAGGCTGAGGACTTGGCTTTCGATACGGCGGCGCAGGAATTCTATAGGCTAGGTTGTTCGCTTGCTGGTGTAGGGTGGATCGCGTTTCATCGATCCACCGGGTGGCGATCCACCGCGCGGTGCCATTGGTGGATGAGCAGAGCGTCATCCACCCTACACCAGAGATTGCGGTTAGCGGTTTAGGCGTTGCTCGATCAGCCCGTCCACCACACTGGGGTCGGCCAGGGTTGAGGTGTCTCCCATGTTTTCCAGCTCGTTGCAGGCGATCTTGCGCAGGATGCGCCGCATGATCTTGCCTGAGCGGGTCTTCGGCAGGCCTGGTGCCCATTGGATCAGTTCGGGTTTGGCGAAACCACCAATCTCTTTGCCGACCAGGGCCAGCAGTTCTGTTTTCAGTTCGTCGCTGAGGTCGATGCCGTTCATGGGGGTGACGAAGGCATAAATGCCCTGGCCCTTGAGGTCATGCGGGTAACCGACCACTGCCGCTTCGGCGACAGCGTCGTGCAGCACCAGAGCGCTTTCCACTTCGGCGGTGCCGATGCGGTGGCCGGAGGCGTTGATCACGTCATCCACGCGACCAGTGATCCAGTAGTAACCGTCCTCGTCACGACGCGCACCGTCACCGCTGAAGTAGTAACCGGGGTAGGGCTTCAGATACGTGTCGATCATGCGCTGGTGGTCGCCGTAGACGCTGCGGATCTGGCTCGGCCAGCTCTCTTTGATCGCCAGTACACCTGAACCCGGGCCGTCGATTTCCTTGCCCTGTTCATCCAGCAACACCGGTTGCACGCCAAAGAAGGGTCGGGTGGCGGAGCCGGGTTTGAGGTCGGTGGCGCCAGGCAGCGGTGTGATCAGAATGGCGCCGGTTTCGGTCTGCCACCAGGTGTCGACGATCGGGCAGCGTCGTTCACCGACCACGTTGTAATACCACTCCCAGGCTTCCGGGTTGATCGGTTCGCCGACCGAACCGAGTAGGCGCAGGCTGGAGCGGTCAGTTTTTCGCACCGGACCTTCACCTTCACGCATCAGTGCGCGCAGGGCGGTGGGCGCGGTGTAGAAGATATTCACCTGATGTTTGTCGATCACTTGCCAAAAGCGCGAGGCATCCGGGTAGTTCGGCACGCCTTCGAAGATCAGGCTGGTGGCGCCATTGGCCAGCGGCCCGTAAACAATATAGCTGTGCCCTGTGACCCAGCCGACATCGGCGGTGCACCAGTAAACGTCGCCTTCGTGGTAATCGAATACGTACTTGTGGGTCATCGCCGCCATCAGCAGGTAGCCGCCGGTGCTGTGCAGAACGCCCTTGGGCTTGCCGGTGGAGCCAGAGGTGTAGAGGATAAACAGCGGGTCTTCGGCGTCCATCGGCTCAGGTGGGCAATCGCCGTCTGCTTCGCTCAGGGCTTGGTGGTACCAGATGTCGCGGCCTTCAACCCAGTCGATATCACCTTGGGTGCGCTCGACTACCACCACGGTGCTGACTTTCGGGCAGCTCTGCAGGGCTTTGTCGACGTTGGCCTTGAGCGCTACGTATTTGCCACCGCGCACGCCTTCATCGGCCGTGATCACCGCGCGGCAATCGGAATCAAGAATACGGTCACGCAGCGCATCCGGTGAGAAGCCGCCGAACACCACCGAATGCACCGCGCCAATGCGCGTGCAGGCGAGCATGGCGTAGGTCGCCTCGGGAATCATCGGCATGTAGATGCACACCCGGTCACCCTTCTTTACGCCACGGCTTTTCAGCACATTGGCCAGACGACTGACGTTGTGGTGCAGCTTTTTGTAGGTGATATGTGCCGATTCGCTGGGGTTATCACCCTCCCAGATCAGTGCGATTTGCTCGCCGCGTGTGGCCAGGTGGCGGTCGATGCAGTTGTAGCTGACATTTAGCTGGCCGCCCTTGAACCAGGAACCCTGGCCGCTGAGCAGGTCGCCCTGCTGCACGCTGTCCCAGGGTTTGGACCAGTCGAGAAACTGTTTGGCCTGCTCGGCCCAGAACGTATCAGGCTGCTCGACCGATTGTTGGTAGAGGCGCAGGTAGGCGTCGTTGTCGATATGCGCGCGCTGGCGCACCGAGTCGGCAACCGGGTGACGGGTAATTTCGAACATGGCGGGTCCTTGTTGTTGTGTGTCCGCGATCACAACAAGGGTGCACCCAGTGGGGGCTGGGTTCAAGTGCTGGCCCGGTGCAGCCATGCCGGGCCTTGCGTGGTGGACTGATCAGCCGCGATGGCGCTCGCGGAAGTGCTGAATCAGGCCTTGGGTCGAGGCATCACTGGCCGGCGTATCGAGTTGCCCCGTCAGGCGCTGGTACACGCCCTGGCCGAGCTCTTTGCCCAGTTCGACGCCCCATTGGTCGAAGGCGTTGATGCCCCAGATCGCGCTTTGCACAAAGACTTTGTGCTCATACAACGCGACCAGCGCACCGAGGCCGAACGGGTCGATCCGGTTGAGCGCGAGAATATTGCTTGGGCGGTTACCGGGAACCATCTTGTGCGGCGCAAGGCGTTGCACTTCAGCTTCGTCGAGGCCTTTGGCGCGCAATTCGGCTTCGGCTTCGGCTTGGGTTTTACCATGCATCAGCGCCTGGCTTTGCGATAGGCAGTTGGCAAACAGCCACTGGTGATGATCGGCCAGCGGGCTGAAGCTGTTGACCGGTACGATAAAGTCCGCCGGGATCAGCTCGGTGCCTTGGTGCAGTAACTGGTGGTAGGCATGCTGGCCGTTGCAGCCGACGCCGCCCCAGATCACCGGCCCGGTACTGAAGTCCACCGGGCTGCCGTCTTGGCGCACGGATTTGCCATTGGATTCCATGTCCAGCTGCTGCAAGTGCTTGGTGAAGTTACGCAGGTAGTGATCGTAGGGCAGGATCGCCTGGCTTTTCGCCCCCAAAAATTGCCATACCAGATGCCCAGCAAGGCCATCAGTACCGGCATGTTTTCCGCCAGCGGCGCCTGGGTGAAGTGCTGGTCCATGGCGTAAGCGCCGGCCAACAGCTCCTTGAAGTTGGAGATGCCAATCGCCAGCGCAATAGGCAAGCCGATTGCTGACCACAGCGAATAACGGCCGCCGACCCAGTCCCACATCGGGAAGATGTTTTCCGCCTTGATGCCGAACTCGATGGCCGCCGTCTGATTGCTGGTCACCGCAATAAAGTGCTTGTGCAACTCAGCTTCCGGGCCGCCCAGGGCGAGGTACCAGTCGCGCGCCGCCAGGGCATTTTTCAAGGTTTCCAAGGTGCTGAAGGATTTTGACGAGACGATAAACAGGGTGGTTTCAGGGTCTAGGCGCGCGGTCAGTTCACGGAACTCGCTGCCGTCGATATTGGCCAGGTAATGGCAGCGCACGCCACGCTGGGTAAAAGGCCGCAGTGCTTCGGAAACCAGCTGCGGGCCGAGGAACGAACCGCCGATGCCTATATTCACCACTTCGGTGATCGGTTTGTCGCTGTAGCCGCGCCACAGGCCGCTGTGCACGCGGCTGACCAGCTCGGTCATTTGATGCAGTACGCGATGCACCTGTGGGATCAGGTCGACGCCATCCAGCTTGACGCTGCGCCCAATCGGGCTGCGCAGGGCGGTATGCAGAGCCGCGCGGCCTTCTGAGGCATTGACCTGATCGCCGCAGAACAGTGCCTGGATGGACTCACCAAGCTGACTTTGCTCGGCCAGTTGTACCAGCAGGCCTAGGGTTTTTTCGTCGATCAGGTTCTTTGAATAGTCCAGCATTAAGCCGCAACTGCTCAGGGAGAAACGCTTAAAGCGCTCTGGGTCACTGGCAAAGGCCTCGCGCATGCTGAAGTCGTTCATCTGCTCGCGGTGCTCGCGCAGCGCCTGCCAGGCGGGCAGGGAGGTGACGTCATGCGGCTGTTGGTAATAGGCCATGGGTGCGTGTTCCTTGTGCTGGGTGCGGCAAATTATGCAAAAAGCCCGGAGTGATCCGGGCCTTGAGTGTAACTGGCAGGTGCGCGAGCCGGTAACCGGCTAATCAAGCAGGCGTATCGAGGTCGAGCGCCAAGTTGTCGATGAGTCGGGTGTTGCCAATGGAGGCAGCCAACAAAATCACCAGCTGACGATCATCCTGTGATGCCGGGCGCAGGCTGCTGGATTCGCGCACTTCGAGGTAGTCCGGGCGGAAACCCGCGGCGCTGTGTTGCGCCTGCGCCGCGTTGATCAGTTTGGCGTAATCACGTTCGCCGGCCTTAATCGCCGCTGCCATTTCCTGCAGGCTACGGTACAGCACCGGCGCCACTTCGCGCTGCTCGGCATTCAAGTAACCATTACGCGAAGACAGGGCCAGGCCATCGTCGGCGCGCACGGTGGGCTCACCGATAATCTGGATCGGCATATTCAGGTCACGCACCAGAGTACGAATTACCGCCAGTTGCTGGAAGTCCTTCTGGCCGAAAATGGCCAAGTCCGGTTGCACCATGTTGAACAGCTTGCTCACTACAGTCGCAACGCCGTCGAAGTGCCCCGGCCGGCTGGCGCCGCACAGGCCTTCGGAAACGCCCGTCACGCTGACGCGGGTCTGACCGTCAGTCCCTTGCGGGTACATCTCCGCGACATCCGGGGCGAACAGCAGGTGGCAACCGGCTGCGACCAGTCTTTCCTGGTCGGCAAGCAGGGTCCGTGGGTAACTCGCGAGATCTTCGTTGGGGCCGAACTGCAACGGGTTGACGAAAATGCTGGCAACCACGAAGTCCGCTCGCTGCGCGGCTTTTTCCACCAGCGCGGCATGGCCGGCATGCAGGTTGCCCATGGTTGGCACCAGAGCGATTTGTTTACCTTCGGAACGGGCTTGGGCGACAGCGGCGCGCAACTCGCGCACGCTTTTAACTGTGTTCATGCAGAAAATCCGTGCTCGGCTGCTGGGAAGCTCTGGTCTTTAACCGCTTTGACGTAGGCGCTGATGGCGTTCTGGATGCTGCTTTGGCCAGTCATAAAGTTCTTCACGAACTTGGGCACGCGGCCGCTCAGTGACAGCCCAAGCATGTCGTGTAGCACCAATACCTGGCCGTCAGTGGCCTTGCCTGCACCGATACCAATCACCGGGATCTTCACCGCCTGGCTGATTTCCGCGGCCAGTTCACTGGGTACGCATTCGAGCAGCAGCATGGCTGCACCGGCCTGTTCCAGCGCCATGGCGTCAGCGCGCATCTGCCGTGCTGACGCCTCTTGGCGGCCTTGCACCTTGTAGCCACCAAGGATGTTCACCGCTTGTGGGGTCAACCCTAGGTGCGCACACACTGGCACGCCGCGCTCGGCCAGTTGGCGAATCGGCTCAGCCAACCAGGCCGCACCTTCCAGCTTGACCATGTGCGCGCCGGCCTGCATCAGTACGGCGCAGTTGTTCAGGGTTTGCTCAAGCGTGGCGTAGGCCATAAATGGCAGGTCGGCGAGGATCAACGCGCCCTGGTTGCCGCGTTTGACGCAGGCGGTGTGGTACGCCATATCGGCCACGGTGACGGGCAGCGTGCTGTCATGGCCTTGTAAGACCATACCGAGGGAATCACCTACCAGCAGCACATTGACACCGGCCTGGCAGGCCGTCTGGGCGAACGTGGCGTCATAGCAGGTCAGCATGGCGATTTTCTCGCCGCTCTGCTTGAGGCTTTGCAGGGTAGTCAGGGTTACATCAGGCATGAAAACTGTCCTCGCTCAGGCGTTCAGTCAGCAGTTGTGCTGCTTCAAGTTGGCCTGCATTGGCCGCAAATTGCACCGGTGCGGGGCAACGGGACGCCTATAGTCCTGATGGGAAGACTCGAAGTCAATTGCAGGTGTTACCGGTTTGTTACTGGCGTTACCGCCAATCTCCCAGGGTTTGCTCTGGGCATAGGTACGGGTGCCGCTGTCGACGGATATCTGGCTCTCAGGTCGAGGCGGTTTCGCCCAGTCGCTCCAGCCCTACAAAAGGGCAGGCGCTGAGGAGTTCAGATAGGGCGCGACCATCCGGCAGACGCAGCGCTGGGGCGATCTCGGCCAGTGGGTAAAGGACAAAGGCGCGGGCATGCATGTGGTAGTGCGGCACGGTCAGGCGAGGCTCATCTAGTTGGCGTTCGCCAAACAGCAGGATGTCCAGATCGAGGGTGCGCGGCCCCCAACGCTCGGCCTTACGCGTGCGGCCCTGCTCAAGTTCGATGGTTTGCAGTGCATCGAGCAGCGCCAGTGGGCTGAGGTCGGTGTCCAATGCGGCTACGGCATTGACGTAGCGCGGTTGGTCCGCCGGGCCCAGAGGGTCGCTGGCGTAGAGCGATGATTGTGCAGCTAGATGGCTCTGCGGCAGCGCGGCCAGGGCGGCCAAGGCGCTGCGCAATTGCGCCTGTGGGGTCGCCAGGTTGCTACCCAAGCCGATGTACACGCGCTCCATCATTCACCCGCAGGGGCATTGCTGCTGTCAGTTGCGGGGCCGCGCTTACGCTTGTTGTTGCTGCGCTTGCGTTTGCGGGGGGCGCCGGCTGCGTCATCTTTGTTGCTGAGGTCGCGGATCATAGTGCGCCGCTCGCTATCGCTGACGTCCTGATAGCGCGTCCACCAGTCGCCGAGTCCGCCGGTTTGCTCGCCTGCGCTCTCGCGCAGCAAGAGGAAGTCGTAACCTGCGCGGAAGCGTGGGTTTTCCAGCAACGTATCGGCGCGTTTGCCGCTGCGGCGTGGCAGGCGTTCTTGCATGTCCCAGATTTCGCGGATTGGCATGGTGAAGCGCTTGGGCACAGCAATCCGCTGGCACTGCTCACTGATCAGTTCATGGGCCGCTTCCTGCATCGCCGGAATCGGCGGCATGCCGCGATTCTGCAGCTTAATGACACGTGCCGGCAGGGCTGGCCAGAGCATCGCCGCGAGGAGGAAGGCAGGGGTGACCGATTTGCCTTGTTGAATGCGCTGGTCAGTACTGTCCAGTGCATTGCGGATCAGCTGGTCGGTGTAGTCCGGGTTGAGTTTCAGTGCTTCAGCACTGGCCGGGAACAGTTGGCCGAACAAGCCGTAATCGACCAGTAGCTCGTAGGTGTAGACCGCATAGCCGGCCAGAAACAGCTTGAGCACTTCATCGAACAGGCGTGCGGCGGGGATGCCGCCAAGCAGCGGCGCCAGTTTGTAGATCGGGGCGGCACTGTGTTTCTCGATGTCGAAATCCAGCTTGGCAGCGAAACGCACCGCACGCAGCATGCGTACCGGATCTTCCTGGTAGCGCTGAGTCGGATCGCCAATCAGGCGGACCAGATGGTTGCGGATGTCGTGCACGCCGTTGGCGTAATCGAGGATGCGCTCGGTGCTCGGGTCGTAATACAGCGCATTGATGGTGAAGTCGCGGCGCTGGGCATCGTCTTCCAGGCTGCCATACACGTTATCGCGCAGGATCCGGCCACTCTCATTGCGTGAAGACAGGTTGCTGTTCTCTTCCTCATCGCCTTCGGGATGGTTGGCGCGGAAGGTCGCGACTTCGATGATTTCACGGCCGAAATGCACGTGAACCAACTTGAAGCGTCGACCAATTACCCGGGCATTACGGAATTCGGCCCGTACCTGCTCCGGGGTGGCGCTGGTGGCCACGTCGAAATCTTTGGGCTCGATATCCAGCAGCAGGTCGCGTACGCAGCCACCGACCAGGTACGCCTGGTAGCCAGCTTGCTGCAGGCGCTCAACCACGCCGATGGCATAGCGGCTGATTTCGCCGCGCTCAATCGGGTGTTGGCTGCTGCCCAGCACTTCAGGCGTGCTGTGCGAATGTTTGCCACGGAGGACGGGGGTGCGAAAGGACTTGAACAGCTTTTTCAGCATGGGAGGCACTGTTTGACGAAATGACTGGCCAGAGTATATGTCGGCCGCAGGAATGGCGCGGATTTTAGCATTGAGTTGGGGTTTGGTGCAGGAAACGACGGGAGACTGCTGCAGGCGGGGAGTTTGAAGCTACTGGGGGAGCCGAAGCTCCCCCCAAATTGGTGCGTGCTCTATTTTTATTATTATGGCGGGCTTGTTGTTTTTGTTGATTTACCCGTTCCATCCAGTCAGGGACTTTTGGAAACTTTCCCAAGTTGGGAACTAAGAGCAAACGTATTGCTTTGGATACTGACGCTGCCATGATCACATTGTGATCCAACCAGTTCAGGCACTGCCTTGGAGCAGTTTTATTGTTCTCGGCCTGGTTTTGGGGCGAACCCCAAAGGCAAATCCTTTCCAAAAGAATCAGTTAGCTGCGCCTCCGCGTCGTTGTTTTTATTGTGCTGGAGTCGGTACGTCTTATTTTTATTAGGTTTGGAACATGCTTGTTATTGTTCTTGTGCCAGTACTAAAGCAGAACCCGTGCCAGTTTTTGCAAACCCTTTGAATTCAAGGGTTTGAACGCTATGGAGGGTGGTCGGGTGGCATAAAAAAGCCGGGCTCTCGTTACCATAAGACCCGGCTTTTGTTACTAAGTGTTGAATAGGTAACAGATGGCGGAACCTCTGGCCCACACATCTGTCACCGCAGGCGTGGGCAGCCTAGCCTGCGGTAGCGCCCGAAGATTTACGGCGTGGGATGCCCAGACGCTGACGCCGCTCCCACAGGCATTTGCGGCTGATGCCGAGCTTGCGGGCCAGTTCGGTCTCGGTCATGTGGTCTTGATGCTCTAAAACGAAGTGCTGGAAGTAGTCTTCCAGTGACAGGTCTTCGGTTGGCTCGCTGGGTTCATGTCCCGGGCCGCCATTTTGGCTGGGCAGGGTGAAGTCGTCCTCAAGGTCATCGAGTTCGATATCGATACCCAGCAGCTCGGCGGAGATGCTGTTGCCCTCGCATAGAATCACCGCACGCTCGATGGCGTTCTCCAGCTCGCGCACGTTACCCGGCCAGGGGTAATGACGGATGGCTTGTTCGGCGTCCGCCGCAAAACTCAGGTCGAGGCGACCCTGGCGTGTGCACTGACGTATCAGGAAGGCGCGGGCGATCTCGCTCACGTCAGCCCCGCGTTCGCGCAGCGGGGGGAGCTTCAGGGCGATTACGTGCAGGCGGTAATACAGGTCTTCGCGGAACTGGCCGATTTTCGACAGGGTTTTCAGGTCGCGATGGGTCGCGGCGATCAAGCGCACATCGACCTTCTGCGACTGCACCGAGCCCACTCGACGAATTTCGCCTTCCTGCAGCACACGCAGCAGACGTGCCTGGGCCTCTAAAGGTAGCTCGCCGATTTCATCGAGAAACAGGGTGCCACCGTCTGCGGCTTCGACCAGGCCGGCACGGCCGGCGCTGGCGCCGGTAAAGGCGCCTTTCTCGTGGCCGAACAGTTCCGACTCGATCAGTGATTCTGGGATAGCCGCGCAGTTCACTGAAATCAGCGGCGCTTTGGCGCGGCGTGAGAGGTTGTGCAGGGCGCGGGCAACCAGCTCTTTACCGGTGCCGGATTCGCCCTGGATCAGGACATTGGAGTCGGTGGGCGCAACCTTGCGGATCTTGCTGTACATCTCCTGCATCGCAGCGCAGGAGCCGATGATGCCGATTTCGCCGTTGCTGTTATCCACCACCTTCTCGGTGCCGACTTTTGCGTTGGCAGCAGCGGGTACGGGTGTGCTTTTAGTCTGTTGGAAATCACGCAGGATGCGCGCTACAGCTTGGAGCATTTCGTCGTGATCGAAGGGTTTGGCGATGTAGTCCACCGCGCCCATTTTCATCGAGTCGACGGCCGAGCGCAGGCTGGCGTAGCTGGTCATGATCAGCACCGGGGTGCCCTGACCGAGCTTGATCATCTCGGTGCCAGGCGCGCCCGGCAGGCGCAGGTCGCTGACGATCAGGTCGAAGCTGGGGATGCTGAAACGCTCTTGGGCTTCCTGTACCGAGCCGGCTTCGCTGACTTCGTATTGGTTGCGCTCCAGTAGGCGGCGCAGGGCAGAGCGGATAATGGTTTCGTCTTCGACGATCAAAATATGAGGCATTAATTTGGTCTCTCGACGGTCTCGGGGCATGCCGCGGGGCTAGAGGCCTTGCAGGCACGCTCTCAATTAGCTGGTTTGAGTCGCTAGGGACGTCGCCTCGACATGCCTCGGCAGGCTGACCCGAATGCGGGTGCCGCGCTGCAGTTCTAGGTCGGCCGGGCTGTCGATTGTTATTTGTCCATAATGCTCTTCCACGATCGAATAGACCAGAGCGAGGCCCAGTCCGGTCCCTTTGCCCACCTCCTTGGTGGTGAAAAAGGGCTCGAACAAACGGTCGATGATGGCCTTGGGAATGCCTGTGCCTTCGTCTTCGACGATCAGGTCGATGGTGTGTTCGAAGGTTTCACTCTTGACTCGTATCGCGCTGCCTGGCGGTGAGGCGTCACGGGCGTTGGACAGCAGGTTGATCAGCACCTGGGCCAAACGCTGCGGGTCACCCACCACCCGCTGGTCAGCTTCGCAGAGGTTGAAGAACTGCACGTCGACGCTGTGTCGATTGAGCGCCAGCAGGGCAATCGCATCTTGCGCGACCTGGGCTAGGCACACCGGCTCTTCACTGTTCTGGTGGCTGCCGGAATGGGCAAAGCTCATCAGCGACTGGACGATGCGTGACACGCGTTTGGTCTGCTCGATGATCTGCTCACTGATCTCCGTCAGTTCGCTATCACCTTCGCGTTCTTCACGCAGGTTCTGCGCCAGGCAGGCGATGCCGGTGATCGGGTTGCCGATTTCATGGGCTACCCCGGCGGCCAGGCGGCCGATACTGGCCAGGCGTTCGGAGTGCACCAGCTTGTCTTCGAGCATCTGGGTTTCGGTGAGGTCTTCAACCAGTAGCACCAGGCCGCTGTTACCGGGCGCCAGGGGCTCGTCGATGGCGGCCTTGTGCAGGTTGAGCCAGCGGGTCTGGCCGTCGAGGGCCAGGCTTTGTTTGTGCAGGTGTTCGTCGGGCAGCTCGATAAAGTTTTGCAGCAGGCTGCGCCACGGCTCGCCTAGGGTGCTCAGGCGCGAACCGACGACGCGCTGCGCGGGTATGTCGGTGAGTTCTTCCATGGCCTTGTTCCACATCAGGATTTCTTGATCCTTGGCCAGCGAGCAGACGCCCATGGGCAGTTCCTGCAAGGTCTGGCGGTGGTAGCGGCGCAGAGTGTCGAGTTCCGCGGCCAGACCGGTGAGGCGTGAGTGGTAGTCCTCTAGGCGGTTCTCGATAAAGTGGATGTCTTCGCTGACGTAGGTTTCGCTGCCGGCTTTATATGGCAGGAACGTCTCGACAATGTCCTGGGCCACGCTGGGGCCCATCAGCCCGGAGAGGTTGGCCTCGATGCGGTCACGCAGGCGGCGCAGGGCATAGGGTCGGCCTTCATCGAACGGCAGATGCAGATCGCGCAGCGCTTGTTCGACCTCGTGCTGAGCCGTTTTTGCGCCTAGGGGTTTGGCCAGTTGCGCGGCAAACTCCTGGGGTGAATCGGCGAGCAATTCACGCCGTTGTGGGCGGCGGACGTTATCCACGGCGCAGGCTTCGGCGGCGCTTTTCTCCTCTGCGCTGGCTTCTGTGAACAGCGACACCAGGGTGAACACCAGTACGTTAGCGGCCAGCGAACCGATCGCTGCCATGTGCCAACTGCTGTCATCCAGCACATAGATGACGTTGAACCAGGGCAGGTATAAACCCTGCAGGTTGCCGAGCATCGGCAACAGCATGCTCACCACCCACACGCCGATACCTGCCAACAGCCCGGCGATAAAGCCTTTGCGGTTGGCCGCCGGCCAGTACAGCACCGAGAGTACGCCGGGGAGGAACTGCAGGGTGGCGACAAAGGCGACGATGCCGAGGTTGGCCAGGTCTTGCTCAGCCCCTAGTAATAGATAGAAGCCGTAGCCGGCCATGATCACCAGCAGGATCAGCGCGCGGCGCGTCCATTTCAGCCAGCGGTAAATGTTGCCTTCCGATGGAGGCTGATACAGCGGCAGCACCACATGGTTAAGCACCATGCCGGACAGCGCCAGGGTGGTGACAATAATCAGCCCGCTGGAGGCCGACAGGCCGCCGACATAGGCGATCAGTGCCAGGGTCTGGCTGTTGACCGCAATGCCGACGCCTAGGGTGAAGTACTCCGGGTTGGTGGTCGCGCCCAGTTTCAGCCCGGCCCAAAGAATCAGCGGTACGGCCAAGCTCATCAGCAGCAGAAACAGCGGCAGCCCCAGCTGGCACTGACCATGGCGCGCGGGTTGAGGTTTTCGGTAAAGGTCATGTGATACATGTGCGGCATGACGATGGCCGAGGCGAAGAACACCAGCAGCAGGGTGCGCCAGGGGCCTTCCTGCAGAGGGGTATGCAGGTTAGACAGTGACGACTGGTTCTGCACCAGCCAGGATTGCAGATCCTGCGGGCCGTCGAACACGCCGTACAAGGCATACAGGCCGATGATGCTGATCGCCACCAGCTTGACCACCGACTCGAAGGCGATGGCGAACACCAGGCCTTCATGTTTCTCGCGGGTGGCGATATGCCGTGCGCCGAAGAGGATGGTGAACAGAATGATCAGCCCGCAATAGGCCAGGGCGACGCGCTCTTGCACCGGCTCGCGGGTGAGGATGCCGATGGAGTCCGCCACCGCCTGAATCTGCAGGGCCAGCAACGGCAGTACGCCGACCAGCATAAATACCGTGGTAAGGGCACCGGCCCAGGTGCTTCGAAAACGGAAGGCGAAGAGGTCAGCCAGGGATGACAGCTGGTAGGTGCGGGTGATTTTTAGAATCGGGTAAAGCAGCACCGGTGCCAATAGAAACGCCCCGGACACGCCGAGGTAACTGGCCAAAAAGCCATAACCGTATTGGTAGGCCAGGCCCACCGTGCCATAAAAGGCCCAGGCGCTGGCATACACGCCAAGCGACAGGATGTAGGTCAGCGGGTGACGGATCACCCAGCGCGGAATCAGGCCGTGTTCACTGATCCAGGCGACGCCGAACAGAATAAGAAGATAGGCCGCACTGATCAGGATCAGCTGGCTCAGGCTAAAGCTTGTCAGCATCAGGTTGGCTCGGCGAATAGAGAGAGGGCGGGGCGGCGCAGGGGGTCAGAGTTCATCGGCATCTTGCTGGCTCTGCAGAATAAAGGTCACCACGATCAGAATCAGCCACAGCAGGTAGGGGCGGTACCAGGCCCCGTTGGGGTCGATCCACCAGTCCATGATGGCGGGGGAAAATAGATAGATCCCCACTACCAGGATCAGCACCAGTCGATAGATATACATGCTGCATCTCTTCACTTAATTGCTGGCGATGGTAACGGATGCGTGGCGCTCTGCGTAGGCTGGCTATTGGGTGGGGTTGAGGCTGCTGGTGCAGGGCTTGGCTTTCTTATTGATTGGTACTTTCGTTCTACTTAGTAAGAATAATGCTGGGGATTGGCATGCGAATGGCTGTCGCCGCTAAAGCCCTGCGCCGTCATTCAGCGCCGCGCATCTGCAGCACGGGCTCTGTTGTTGGCCAGTGCTGTGCTTAAGCCTGAACAGCGGTTGCGGTTTATGCCGAGGGTTTGGCCGGTTTCAGCTTTTGCCACAGGCGCGTTGCCAGGCTCACCAGCAGCAGTGCGACGGCCCCGGCAATGACCCCTATCCCAGCATTCAGCAGGGTGGGTAGTAGGGCTGCCAGTATGCCGCTGCTGGCGGCCACGCTCTGCGCCAGCTGCTCGATCCACACCTGCGCGGCATGTACGCCGTGAGTGAGGATGCCGCCGCCGACCATAAACATCGCCGCCGTTCCCACGACTGACAGCCCTTTCATCAAGTATGGCGCTGTCAGTAGCAGGCCTCTACCCAGGCTACGTTGCAGGCGCGCGCCCAGGCCTTCGCCGCTGCGCTGGCTGAGAAACAGCCCCGCATCATCGAGTTTGACGATGCCCGCCACCAGGCCATACACCCCAGCCGTCATCAGAATGGCGATACCGGACAGCACCACAACCTGTTTGCCGAAGCTGGCCAAGGCCACGGTGCCAAGGGTGATGGCGATAATTTCCGCCGAGAGAATAAAGTCGGTGCGGATCGCACCTTTGATCTTGTCCTGCTCGAACGCCACCAAATCCACGGCTGGGTCCGCCACGGCCGTGCGCCGTTCGTCATGTTTGCTCTGGCTCTCAGCCTGGCTGTGCAGAACCTTGTGCGCGAGCTTCTCAAAGCCCTCGTAGCAGAGGAATGCGCCACCGAGCATCAACAGCGGTGTGACCGCCCCCGGCGCAAGGGCGCTGATCAGCAAGGCTGCCGGCACCAGAATCAGTTTGTTGCGCAAGGAGCCTTTTGCTACCGCCCACACCACCGGCAGTTCACGTTCGGCGCGCACGCCGGTGACTTGTTGGGCATTTAGCGCCAAATCGTCACCCAGTACGCCTGCGGTTTTCTTCGCCGCGACTTTGGTCATCAGTGCGATGTCGTCGAGCACACTGGCGATGTCATCAAGCAGGGTTAACAGGCTAGCACCGGCCATGGGGCGGATTCCTTTCTACGGTTTCTGAGAGGCCAATCGCCTGGCAGCGCGGCCGACGACAATGCGCTGATTTATACGTGAGTCAGCCTGCATCAGCCAGCGCTGGCCTGCCGAGGTTTGCCGGCTGAGCGGTTTACTCACCGCTGCTGCCACTGGCCCCGCTGGCGTAGGTGGCGAGCAGGCTGCGTAACAGGTAATTAAATCGCATGGGAAAGCTCCTTGATGTGAGCATTGACCTTACGCCTGAGCCCCGTTGCGGGGCTGTTGATTGTCTCGATAAGTGCCATAGGTAAAAGCCGATTCGCTTTTATACACAGCACCGCCGCCGCATGCGGGTAGTTGTGCACAAAGACTGTGGAGCGAGTTGTGGATAAGGTGGGCGTATACGCGTGAAGGCCTAGTGGTGTGGCTGTTAGCGGCTTCTGTGCGTTTTTTGATCAGTTGATAATTTGCTGCATAAACAACCGCTTGGCTGGGTTATTCAAGCAAATGTCGGGGTATGGCGCTGAAGTTGTCCACGACTACTGTGGGTAGAGCTGTTTATAACTCTGGTATGCCTGCTTGTAAGCCTTGTTGGGCGTGGCTTTGCGCGAGTTGTATGTTTTTTGATCAGTGTGCGGATTATCGAGTAAACAACAAATTAGTCTGGTTATTCAGGTTGCTATGGGGTAGCGCTAAAGTTGTCCACGACTACTGTGGGTAGAGCTGTTGATAACTCTGGTATGCCTGTCTGTAGGCCATATGACGCGAGGCTTTACGAGGGTTGTTTGTTTTTTGATCAGCTTGTTGTGGTGTTGAAAAGCGTCATTTTAAGCCTGCTGCGTCAAGCAATAATCGCGTTATTTGCAGGTTTTTCCACACGCCCAAGAGGCGCGGTGGATAACTTATCCCAAGTTACTGTGGAGCGATCTGTGGATAAGCTGCGCACGCTTGCGTCCAGGCCACAGTGGGCGGGGGCTGGACGCAGTAGGTTGTTTTTTGTACAGGTCATGTGCGGCTGCTATTAACAGCGCAGGTCTTATGCGCCGCCGCTCATCAGTCGGCGCTTAGTTTTCCAGGGCGCTGATGCGGGTCGAGCGCCCCAGTACCTGCAGGGCGCGGTCCGGGTAATCAGTGATCAAGGCATGTGCGCCCTGGTCGAGCAGGCGACGCATGTCCGGCTGTTCGTTGATGGTCCACAGCTGCACATTCAGCCCGCGCTGTGCGGCGGTCTGTAACAGGCTGGCGCTGGCCACAACAAGGTCACCATGGGCCTCAGGAATTTGCAGAGCCTGGTAGGAGGGTGACAGCAAGCTGCCCAGGCCCAGCCAGTTGAGCGCCACCAGTAAGCGCACTGAGCCAGGCCCAGCGGAGGTGGCAACGCCTGGGCAGTGTTCGCGGAACAACTGCAGGCTGCGGTCATAAAAGCTGCCGACGATGACCTGATCACGTTGCTTGTGCGCATCAAGGGCCTCACACAGCTGCGCTTCCATGCCGACGTCCGGCACTTTGAGTTCAATCACCTTGGGCGTATCCGGAAAGCGGTCGAGCACTTCGGTAAAGCTTGGGATGCGGATGCCCTGGCCGCGATAGGGGTAGCTCTGGCCGCCATCGGCGCTCCAGTTGTAACCGGCGTCCAACGCTTGTAACTGCGCCAGGCTGTGCGCAGCGACCGGGCCATCACCGTCTGTGGTGCGCTCCAGGGTGCGGTCGTGAATGACCACCAGCTCGCCGTCACTGGATAGGTGCAGGTCCATCTCCAGCATGTCCACGCCCAGGGCGCTGGCGCGCTGGAAGGCAAAGAGGCTGTTCTCTGGCCACAGGCCTTTGCCGCCACGATGAGCGATGACTAGCGGTTGCTCGGCAAAGCGACTGAGCACCGCCGCCGGCTGGGCCGGCTTGCTGGTCAGGGCCAGCACGCCGAGAGCGATGGCCAGCAGTAGGAGTGGGGCAAATAGAAATCGAGCGACGCGCAGCATGAGGAGAGTCCGGGGCAGTCGAATGAGGGATTCTGAATACGCCTCGACTATGACAAAGACACGGCCCCTGAGCGAGAGGCGAAAGACGTCAGTCTGGGTGCCATCTACGCCAGGTGTTTTGAGTCGCCCGGATGAATCCGGGAGCCGATCAGGGTTTGGCCAATCAGCTCCGGGTCCGGGCTCCACGGTGTTGTGCTTAGCGCGGATGGGGCGGCGTCCGTGCAGCGGTCAGCCGGCCAACAACCAGGCACCGGTCAGCGCCGATGCGGCGCCTAGAACCCGTACCAAAGGCGCCGCCGCGTGTGGCAGCAGGCGCACCAGGGCGTAGCCGCTGGCATGCAGGGCGGCGGTGGCGACCACAAAACCGGCGGTATAGCCCCATGGGCTGGCCAGCGCTGGCAGTTCCAAACCATGGGCGACGCCGTGGGTCAGGGCAAATACGGCGGTCAAGGCAATGGCAATCAGCATCGGCAGGCGAATGGCCACGGCCACCAGCAGGCCGAAAGCCAATACCGAGGCGGCGATCCCGGTTTCCATAAGAGGAATCTGCAGGCCGTTAAAGCCCAGTAGACCGCCGATCAGCATGCTGCCAACAAAGGTCAGTGGCAGCGCCCAGCGCGCCGCGCCGGATTGCTGCGCGGCCCACAGGCCAACGGCGAGCATCGCCAGCAGGTGGTCAAGGCCAAATACCGGGTGGGCCAGACCGGCCATAACGCCTGAATGGTCATGGCCGGCATGGGCGAACGCCATGGCTGGGCTGAGGAGGAGGGCGATGGCGAATACTGATTTGCGCAGGTTCATGGGGTGTCTCCTTGACTGAATAGGGGCGTTCTCAGGCTGCGGTGAGCATGCCGTGTCGTTCTATAAAGGCGATGATCTGCTCCAGGCCTTGGCCGATCTTCTGGTTACTGAAGACGAATGGCTTGTCGCCGCGCATCTTCAGGGTGTCGCGCTCCATGACTTCAAGCGATGCGCCGACCAGTGGCGCCAGGTCGACCTTGTTGATCACCAGCAGGTCGGACTTGCAGATGCCGGGGCCGCCCTTGCGCGGCAGCTTGTCGCCGGCCGACACGTCGATCACATAGATGGTCAGGTCTGACAGTTCCGGGCTGAAGGTGGCCGAGAGGTTGTCGCCGCCGGATTCGACGATGATCAGGTCCAGCCCCGGAAAGCGGCGGTTGAGTTGGTCAACGGCTTCCAGGTTGATCGAGGCGTCCTCGCGAATGGCGGTGTGCGGGCAGCCGCCGGTTTCCACACCGATGATCCGTTCTGGGGCCAGGGCCTCGTTGCGCACCAGAAACTGCGCGTCTTCCTGGGTGTAGATATCGTTGGTCACCACCGCCAGGTTGTAACGTTCGCGCAGGGCCAGGCACAGAGCCAGGGTCAGGGCCGTCTTGCCGGAGCCGACCGGGCCACCGATGCCGATACGCAGGGGTTGGCTGTTCATCTTTAAGGCTTCCTTATCATCAAGAACGGAATAAACGGCTGTATTGGCGCTCGTGCGCCATGCTCGCCAGGGCCAGGCCGAACGCGGCGCTGCCCCAATTGTGCGGTTCTAGTTCGTTGGCTTGGCGCTGCGCCTGATCGAGCAGCGGTAGCAGTTGTGAGGTCAGGCGTTGCGCGGCTTGTTGGCCCAGCGGCAGGGTTTTCATCAGCACCGCCAGTTGGTTTTCCAGCCAGCCCCACAGCCAGGCGGCGAGGGCATCGTCTGGGCTGATCTGCCAAGCACGGGCGGCCAGCGCCCAACCCACGGCCAGGCCGGGTTCATTCAACTCGGCAAACAGCTGCTGCGCCGGTTGATCCAGTTCTGGCAAGCCGCTCAGCAGTTGCTGCAGGGAGTAGCCCATCTGCCGGCTTTCCAGGCGCAGTTCGCGGGTTTCGCGGCTGGCGCGTTGTTGTTCGGCCAGGTTGCGCAGCTGGTTCCAATCCTCGTTTGCGGCAGCCTGGCAATGGGCGAGCAGCAGCGGCGCTTCGAAGCGGGCGAGGTTGAGCAGCAGTTGATCAGCGATCCAGCGCTGGGCGCTGTCTGCGTTATCCACCAGCCCCTGTTCGACCGCCATTTCCAAACCCTGGGAATAGCTATAGCCGCCAATAGGTAATTGCGGGCTGGCTAACCTAAGCAGCTGCCAGGCGGGATTCACTTACGCGCCCCAAACTGATGCAAGCGCGGCGCGTAGCTGAATTCGGCATCGCCGGCATGTGAGTGGTGATGGCCGCCGCCGTAGGCACCTTGCTCGGGTTGGTAGGGCGCTTCGACGTTTTCCACCGTCGCGCCGAGCTGTTCGAGCATGGCCTTGAGCACGTAATCATCCGGCAGGCGCAGCCAGCCATCACCCAGTTGCAGGGCGACGTGGCGGTTGCCCAGGTGATAGGCGGCGCGCATCAATTCGAATGGGTTGGCGCAGGTCACGTGCAGCAACGGCTCGCCGCGGGCGATAACGCGTACGATACGGCCATCTTCGGCCTGTAGGCATTCGCCGTCATGCAGCGCGGGTTGACCGCGCTCGAGGAACAGGCCGACGTCCTCACCGGTGCGGCTGAAGCAGCGCAGGCGGCTTTTGCTGCGAGCCTCAAAGCTCAGTTCGAGTTCGGCGTCCCAGTGCGGCTGGGCGGTAATACGGCGGTGGATCACCAACATGGGGCAGTTTCCGGCAGGTCAATGCCGGTTACAGAGCAAGGGGCTTGCCAATCCGCGTTGAGCCCAGGCGCAACGTGGCTTTGCGGGCACTGCGTGCCAGTTTACCGTGCACTGCTGAGGGCAGCTTTGGTGCGCTGTGGGTGTGGGTGAGTCTTTTTGGTGCGTATCAGCGGGTCGACTGGCCCAGCCCTTGCCAGTGTTTGGCACCAATGAAGATAAAGCGCAGCTGTTCGATCATCTTGACCTCGGGCGAGGCGTGCATCGGCAGGGTCTCGGCAGGCGGGTCGATCAGCTCGGGCAGGGTGGCGAATACGGTTTTCACCACCAGGTCGGCGATTACATTCTGCGCGGGGGCATCGAAATGCTGCAGTTTTGGCATGGCTGCAAGGTCGGCGACCAGGTCGGCGGTAATACGTTCGCGCAGTGCGCCCACGGCCTGGCGGACCAGTAGCGAGCCACCGTACTGCTCGCGGGCGAGAAACAGGAATTGCGAACGGTTGGCCGTCACCGCGTCGAGGAAGATGCGCACCGAGGCGTCGATTACGCCGCCCACTTCGAACTCGTGATGGCGCACCTGGCGGATGGTTTCGCGGAAGGTTTCCCCGACCTCGGCAATCAGCGCCAGGCCCAGGGCGTCCATATCCTCGAAGTGCCGGTAGAAACCGGTCGGCACGATGCCGGCGCAGCGCGCCACCTCACGCAGGCTCAGGCTGCCAAAGCCGCGGCCGCTGTCCATCAGGCTCCGCGCTGCGTCCATCAGGGCGTGGCGGGTTTGCAGTTTTTGTTCGGCGCGCGGTTGTAGTGGTTTCAAGCTGCCTGGCTCTGCATGGCGAAATCAGCGCAGCACTCTAGGGGCTGTTGCCGTTTCAGTGCAAGCCGCGTGGCTGCACAAAATTGCACCAGGCTGGTTGTAGCCGCGATGAAACGCTAACCGGTGCTGATGAATAACCATTGGTTACGTCGAGGCGAAGTTGTGCTGTGTGTTTTGAGTGCACAAGTGTTGACTGAATAAATATGCTCTGCCAGCCTAGTGAGCAATTGTTCACTGGAGTCTTGGCATGGCCTTTCTTCCTTTTACCTGGGTACGTGGGCTCACCAGTCTGCTGTCTCCGCTGCGCCTGTTAGCTGCGCATGGCTGGTTGCGTGAGAGCGATGTCGACGCCGGGTTGGCGCTGCTGCACCCGGCGCTGCGCCTGAATCGCGTATTTGCACAGGTCACGCAACGCCACTGGGTTGCCGATGACATGCTCGAACTGACCCTGCGCGCCAACGGTAATTGGCGCAGCGCGCAGCCGGGTCAACATCTGCAGCTGTTTCTTGAGCGTGACGGCATGCGTCTGAGCCGCAGTTACAGCCTGACAGCCGTGCAAGCCGGTGGCCGTCTGCAGGTTGCCATCAAGCATCAGGCGGGCGGGCGTGTTTCGCCCTACCTGCTGGAGCATCTGGCAGTGGGCGATGTGCTGGAGCTGGGTCACGCTTATGGCGAACTGAGCTGGCCCGCAGCGCCGCAGGGCGTGCTGCTGCTGGCCGCTGGCAGTGGCATCACGCCGCTGCTGGGTATGTTGCGCGCCGCTCTGGCGCAAGGCTTCAGCGCACCGATTACGTTGCTGCATTACGTGCGCGAGCAGGGCCAGCGTGGCTTTGCCGCCGAGTTGCAGGCCTTGCAGGCGCAACACAGCAATCTGCAGGTGCGCTGGTCGCTGACCGCCGCAGGTGCTGAGCCGGAAGGGTTAGCTGGACGTTTTACCGGTGAGCATCTGGCCGAGGTTACGCAGCTGGATCAGCGCCGTGTGCTGGCCTGCGGTCCGGCGGGGTTTGTCGCTCAGGTGCAGCAGTGGTGGCAGGCCGCCAAATTGCCTGGCGCGCTGCAGACCGAAGCCTTCACGCCGCCAGCGTTCAGCCGCGACATCAGTGTGCGCCAGGTGCGCCTAGGTTTTACCCGCAGCCACCAGCAGGCGCTTGCCAATAACCAGCGCAGTTTGCTCGAGCACGCGGAGGAGCAGGGGTTGAAGCCGGCTTATGGTTGTCGTCAGGGTATCTGCGCCAGCTGCACTTGCACCCTGGTCAGTGGCACGGTGCGCGATTTGCACAGTGGCGCGTTATTCAGTGAGCCTGGGCAACCCATTCGCTTGTGTGTCAGCGCGGCGCATAGCGATGTTGAAATTGATCTTTAAAGGAGAGGCCCATGCGTGGTGATCGCGAACTTTCTGCGGATGAAATGAATGCGTTCGGCCAGGAGCTGGACGCCCTGCGTCAGCGCACTCTGGCCGATCTGGGCGAGGTGGATGCGCTCTATATCCGCCGTATCCGCGCGGCGGTGCGCTTCTGTTGCTGGAGTGGGCGCGGTCTGCTGATGCTCGGCTGGTTTCCGCCGACCTGGCTGCTCGGCACCTTGCTACTGGGCCTGGGCAAGATTCTGGAGAATATGGAGCTGGGGCATAACGTGATGCATGGTCAGTACGACTGGATGAATGATCCTGAACTGGCCGGGCGCAGCTATGAGTGGGATATCGCCGGCCCCAGTGATTTCTGGCGGCACACCCACAACCACGTACACCACACCTGGACCAATGTGTTGGGCATGGACGATGACGTGGGGTATGGCGTTGTGCGGTTATTCCCCGAGCAGCGCTGGAAGCCGTTCTACCGCTGGCAGCCGCTGTGGGTGACGATTCAGGCGCTGTTGTTCCAGTATTCGGTGGCGATCCAGCATTTGCGCCTGGACAAGGTCTTCAAAGGCAAACTGAGCAAGGACGAGGTGCGCCCGCTGATCAAGCAGTTCAACACCAAGATACTGCGTCAGTGGGGCAAGGATTACCTGTTCTTCCCGCTGCTGGCGCTGCTGCTAGGGGCCAATGCCCTGGCGGTATTGGCCGGTAACGTTGTGGCCAACCTGATCCGCAATTTGTGGACCTTCACAGTGATCTTTTGCGGGCATTTCACCGAGCAGGCGGCGGTGTTCAGTAAAGAGTCGGTGGTCGGTGAGAGCCGTGGCCATTGGTACCTGCGCCAATTACGTGGCTCTAGCAACCTCAATGGCGGGCCGCTGTTTCATATTCTTACCGGCAACCTCAGCCACCAGATCGAGCATCACCTATTCCCTGACTTGCCGGCGCGGCGCTATGCGGCGTTGGCTGTGGAAGTGAGGGAGATTGCCGAGCGTTATGGCCAGGTTTACAACAACGGCAGCTTGTGGCGGCAGTTCGCTACGGTGCTCAAGCGGATTTGGGTGTATCGCTGTCCGCCAGCTGAGGCCATGTCTGCGCCGCTTTAGCGGCCATATTGCTGCGAAATTGAGCGGCTACTACCGCTCAGTGTCTATGCGCTGGCTATTTGTAGCCTGGTTGGCGGATGCTCAGGGCTTCAATTACCAGGAAGGTTAGCCATGACGTCATCATCTGCTCCCCGTTACCCGCTGGTGTTGGTGCCCGGTTTGCTTGGGTTTGTCAGCCTGCTCGGCTATCCCTACTGGTACGGCATTGTTACGGCGCTGCGCCGGCTTGGCGCGCAGGTGTTCCCAGTGCTGGTGTCTTCGGTGCATTCGACCGAGGTGCGCGGCGAGCAACTGCTGATACGCATAGCCGATGTGTTGCAGCAGACCGGCGCAGAAAAGGTGCACCTGATCGGCCATAGCCAAGGTGCACTGACGGCGCGTTATGCCGCCGCGTTGAAACCTGAGTGGGTGGCGTCCGTCACCTCGGTGGCTGGGCCTAACCATGGCTCGGAGCTGGCGGATTTTCTTACGCGCAAAGCCCCGCACGGCAGCCTGCGCGAGCGCGTGTTAAGTGCCTTGTTGCGTGGTGTGGCCCGTTGCATGGCCTGGCTGGAACGCGGCTATAAAGGTGCGCCACTGCCGATGGATGTGGCTGCAGCGCAGCAGTCGCTGACCAGTGACGGCGTGGCGGCCTTCAATGTGCAGTATCCGCAGGGCCTGCCTGAGGTCTGGGGCGGTGAGGGCGCAGCCGAGGTCAATGGCGTGCGTTACTACTCCTGGTCCGGCACCATCCAGCCGGGTATCACCAATAAAGGTGGCAACCGTTTCGATGGGCCGAATGTTGCCTGCCGGCTTTTTGCCAAAACCTTTCAGCGCGAGATTGGGCAGTGCGATGGCATGGTCGGGCGCTACAGCTCACACCTGGGCACGGTGATTGGTGATCAGTACCCGATGGATCACTTCGACATCATCAATCAAACCTTTGGCCTGGTCGGCAAAGGCGCCGAGCCGGTCAAATTGTTTGTTGAGCATGCGCAACGGCTGCAGGCCGCCGGCCTTTAGACTTCGTTTGGCAAGCCGTTGCAAAACGTAGGCGAGGCAGGCAAGACAAGGCAAAAACGTCCATGAAAGCGGGGTTTACTGGTTGTAAATGAGCATTTCGAGGCCGTTTTTAACGCAGTATTGCCAACGCAGATAGTTTTTCAACGGCCTGTTAGATCGACCCAGATGCCCTGATCATCCTCGCGGATAGCAAGCTCTTGCAGCGATTGCCCGGCGCAGGGGCCA
Organism: Pseudomonas sp. GWSMS-1; assembly: GCF_049847425.1. Taxonomy (NCBI): domain Bacteria; kingdom Pseudomonadati; phylum Pseudomonadota; class Gammaproteobacteria; order Pseudomonadales; family Pseudomonadaceae; genus Pseudomonas; species Pseudomonas sp. GWSMS-1. The sequence goes on from NZ_JBMHHV010000003.1 coordinate 146,177, forward strand.
GCGACGCATTCGCCTGATTCGATCAGAAACAGTGCGCCGTGGGTGGCGCATTGGATCAGGCTGGCGCTGTTGTCGAGAAACTGGTCGGGCAGCCATTCCAGTGGAATGCCTCGGTGCGGACAACGATTGCGATAGGCATACAGCTGGCCGTCCTTGCGCACGACAAGCAGCTTCTCTTCAGCTATCTCGAAGCCCCGGCTCTGGCCTTCAGCCAACTCATCCGGTGCACATAAACGCAACATAGGAACCTCCCCGACAGGTCGGCATTATGCCGCCCTGGCGCGGAAGTGAAAGAGGAGGGCGCATCCGTGCGCCAAGTGAAACTCGTTTTTACAGTGATTCACTAGGCGGTTGCCCAGGTCAGATTTCCCAGACCACATTGACCGCCGCATGCCGCCCTGGCTGGCTGAAACGGCCCATGCTGGCGCTGTTCTCGGTCAAGCCGCGCACGTCGCCCCATTGCCAATACTGCTTGTCGGTGAGGTTAAACAGGCCGGCATTCACCGCGAAGTTGTCGCTCATCTGCCACCAGCCATTCAGGTCGAGCACGCCATAACCAGAGGTCTGCACGTGGTTGCTGGTTTGTGTGGTGTCGACGCGGGTTTTTGCCGCGACCAAAGTCCAGCTCAGCTCGCCGCCAAACCTGCCGTTCGGCTCGCTGTAACCCAGGCCGAACACGCCCTTGAGTGGGTCGATACTGTTGAGCGGTTGGCCTGTGCCTTCATCTTTGCCACGGGCATAGGCGACGCTGCCACGGGCCTTCCAGCCTGCAGGTAAGCCCAGTTGATCGAGGAACAGCTCGCCCTTGGCCTCTGCGCCACGAATGGTCACGCGGTCGCGGTTGACGTACTGGAACTCGCCGAAGGGAAAGCCTGGCACGCTGGAGGCACGGCTGACTTGCTCAATAAAGTCGTCGTACTGGTTGTAGAACAGCGCCGCGCCAAAGCTGCCGATGGCGTATTGGCCACGCAGGCCCAGTTCAAAGCTGTCGCTGGTTTCCGCCTTCAGGCTGGTGTTGGCCAGCGTGCGGTACATGCCTGGATTGGTGAACTCACCGAAGATTTCGATGGCCTGAGGGGCGCGGAAGCCGGCGGCGTATTGACCGTAGACGCTGTGCGCATCGTCGAGCTGGTAGGTCACGCCAAACTTGGGCGATAGCGCCGAATCCTTGAAGTCGCTGGGGTTGCGCTCGGTGGCCTGACTATTTAGGTACTTGTCGGTAACGTGCGGCTGCATCTCATAACGGTCGTAGCGCAGGCCTGGCAGCAGGGTCCAGCGGCCGATGCTGATGTTGTCCTGCACAAACAGCGCATATTCCTTGGTGGTCGGGTCGGGGAAGTCGCTGGTCGGTAAAACAGGCGTGGTGACGCCGGTGGCCAGGACTGTTTCGCCGCCTTCGCGCAGGTCGGCATTCTTCAGGTGTTTGATGTCCAGGCCGTAAACCAGCGCATGTTGCGTGCTGCCGATGCTGAAGGCCTTGTCCAGCTTGGTGTTGAAGGCCCAAAGCTTTTCTTCGTAGTACGAATCCCGTGTGCGGTAACGCGGCTGCCCGCCGACCACGCGGTCTTCGAAGGTTTGCTGGCGGGTCTGGCTGTCCTGATAGTTGAGCTGGCTGTGGATCTGGTCGACCAGCAAGGTGTCGAGTTGCTGGGTATGGGCGAGGGAGAAACGCTCACGGTCGACGCGGTCTTCGGCGTCCTGGGTGCGAATGGTCGCGGTGTTGCTGTAGTTGCTCAGTACGCGGGTGTCGGTGTCGTCCTGGTAACGCTCGTAGGTCAACTGCAGGCGGCCGCTGTCGCTGTAATCCCAGCCGAATTTGCTCAGCAGGTTGTCGGTGCGGTAGTCCAGCGGGTTGGCCTGTTCGCGGGTTGCACCGATGCCGCCCTGGCCGCCGTAGGTCTCTGTAGCCTGACCGCTGCGCCGGCCCAGGTGCAGCAGGCCATCAACCTGGCCCAGACGCGCGGCGAAGGTGGCGCTGCGCTGCCAGCTGTCATCGCTGCCGTCATAGCCAGTCTTTAAACGTGCGTAGGCGTCATCGCCTGCATCCAGATAGTCGCCGGCATCCTTGGTCAGAAAGCTCACCGCGCCGCCAATCGCATCGCTGCCATACAGCGAACTGGCAGGGCCCCGGATGATTTCCACCTGCTTGACGGTGTCGAGGTCGACGTAATCGCGTTTGGCACTGAGGAAGCCGCCGAAGGAGAAGGCGTCGGGCATGCCAACACCGTCCACTTGAGTCAGCACTCGGTTGCCGCCGATACCGCGAATGGTAAAGCCGGACAGGCCAAAACGATCGCCGCTGCCGCCGACCGATACGCCGGGCTCGTAGCGCACCAGATCTTTGATGTTCTTGATGTTCTGCTGATCGATATCGCGTTCGGTCTGGACCGATACGGTGCTTGGAACCTGGTCGAGGGTCTGCTCGGTGCGGGTTGCCGTAACGGTCACCGTATCGAACTGATTCGGCGCTTTCTCGGCTCCAAGGGCCAGCGATGGGCTGAGTAACAGCAGGGCAAGCCAGGGGCGACGGGCGAATGGAGGACTTCTGTGCATGGGGACTCCAGGATCGTACGGGTGGTTTCTCTGACCACCGGGTTGGCATCGGCGGCAAACCTAAACGACATTGACATTCGAATGCAAATAATTATCAAATAGATTTAATTCGAGCTAACCGAGTATCCGCATGCTGCGTTTGTCGTTGTTCTTGTTGCTGTCATTGGCGCTGCATAGCGCCGGTTGGCTGCTGCATGGCGAGCAGCAGCCACCTGCTTTGAACGCGGCGCAAACCCATCAAGCGCCTCAGGTGTTACGCCTGGCTGCAGTGCTGCAACAGGCCGCGCCGGCAGCGGCCAAGCTGCCAGAGCAACCGCAACCGCAACCGCAACCGCAACTGCAACCGCAACTGCAACCGCAACGCCAGATGGTCGTGCCTAGAAAGGCGCCGGCGCCTAAGCCTGTCGTGCGGACGCCAGTGACCAAGGCAAAGCCAGCGGTAGTGGCACAGCCAACTCAAAACCAGCCCCTGCAAGCGCAGCCAGCCGAGACAACCCGTCAGTCTGCTGTGGTGACCGGCTCAGCTCAGTTCGCGCCCACCAAGCAGGTTGCCGCGCAACCGGCCGCTGAAGTGTTCAGCGCTAAACCGAGCTTTCGTGAGCCGCCACGCCAGCCTAGCTACCCGTCCCAGGCGCGGCGGCGTAATCAGCAGGGTGTGGTGCTGGTCGAGGTGCGTCTGGATGAGCGCGGCCAGCAACGCAGCCTGAACGTACTGCGCTCTTCGGGCGTGGAGAGTCTTGATCGCGCCGCCCTGGAGGCGGTTGCCAAGTGGCGCTTTCGCCCCGAAACCACCGGCGGTCAGGCTGTGCCTAGCCGTGTACAGATCCCTATTCAGTTCGCTTTGACCGCGAGCCGTTGATAAATCACTGAGGAGTTTCCATGAGCACACACGCCCAATCCGTCGCGCCCACCAATGATCTGTATCTAGCCTGGCAGGTGCTGCGCAGCGAGCAGCCACGCCTGCGTGCCCGCGATGCCGCCGAACGTCTGGCCGTCAGCGAGGCCGAACTGGTGGCCAGCCGCCTCGATGTCGATGCGGTGCGTCTGCAGCCGGATTGGGCGCAGTTGCTGCCGGCACTGGGCGAGCTGGGTTATGTGATGGCGCTGACCCGTAACGAGCATTGCGTGCATGAGCGCAAAGGTTATTACCGTGAAGTAACGGTTACCGCTAATGGCCAGATGGGCCTGGTGGTCTCGGCCGATATCGACCTGCGCCTGTTCCTCGGTGGCTGGGCCAGTGTGTTTGCCATCGAGGAGCAAACCGGCAAAGGCACCCAGCGCAGCATTCAGGTGTTCGACCGTCAGGGCACTGCGGTGCATAAGGTCTTTCTCACCGAGGACAGTCAGCTAAGTGCCTGGGGGCCGCTGCTGGAGCGTTTGCGTATGGCTGAGCAGAGCGCCGAACTGGAGCTGATGCCTTTGCCCCAGGCGCAGCCGGCGCAAGCCGATGCCCAGGTGGATGTGAATGCATTGCGCGTGGGCTGGTCGACCCTCAAAGACACTCACCACTTCTTTGCCCTGCTGAAAAAACACGGCACCACCCGCACCCAGGCCCTGCGCCTGGCGGGGCGCGAATGGGCCGAGCCAGTGGATGTGCGCGAGCTGCCGAAACTGCTGGAGCAGGCTGGTGCGCGTGAAGTGCCGATTATGGTGTTTGTCGGCAATCGCCACTGCATCCAAATTCACTCCGGCCCGGTGCGCAACCTGCGCTGGATGGACACCTGGTTCAACGTGCTCGACCCTGAGTTCAATCTGCACCTGCAGACCACGGGCGTGACCGAACTGTGGCGGGTGCGCAAGCCGAGCAGCGATAGCGTGATCACCAGCTGGGAAGCCTTCGATGCCCATGGCGAGCTTGTGGTGCAGCTGTTTGGCGCGCGCAAACCGGGCATCCCTGAGCGCGAAGACTGGCGCGCCCTGGCCGAAAGCGCTGCCGCGCTGGAGTGCTGAAATGAGCCAGTGGTGGAGTGCGATGGGGCCGCTGGGCTGGCCGCTGGCGCTGTGTTCGCTGCTGGCGCTGGCGCTGATACTTGAGCGTCTCAGTGTTTTTCTGCGTTTGCAGCCGCTGAGCACTGCCGCCGGGCGTGCGGCAGTCAGCGCCTGTCGCACCTGTGAGCGAGAGCACTGCAAAGGCCGTGCGCGCGGTTGGCGCTATGGCCTGGCGTTGCTGCTCAAACACAGCGCTCTGCCGGCCGTGCAGCGTGAAGAGCTATTAGGTTGCTGGCTGCTGGAGGAGCGTCAGCGCCTCAATCGGCAGCTGCGCTTGCTGCAGCTGATCGGCATGTTGGCGCCCATGCTCGGCTTGCTCGGCACGGTGCTGGGCATGCTCGAGATGTTTGCCAATATTGCCGGGCAGAACAGCCCGGTAACCCCCGCGTTGCTTGCCGATGGTTTGTGGCAGGCGCTGTACACCACCGTCTGGGGTTTGCTGATTGCAATCCCCGCGTTGGCGGCGGGGCAGGGCTTTGCCTTGTGGGCCGAGCGCTATCTGGAAGGTGTGCAAGCGCTGCTCAATCGCTGTCAGTTGGCGTTGGACGGACTGGAGCTGGAACTGACCGGTAGCCCATTGGCTAACCAGTGGGTGTTGCCATGATTCGTCTGCCCGCGGCCAGCAGCTCCCAGAGCAATCTGTTGCCCGATCTGACGCCGCTGCTCGATGTGATTTTTATCGTGCTGGTGTTCTTTCTGCTGACTGCGCAAACGCCACTGCTGGAGCTGCCCTTGCAGTTGCCGCAGAGTCGCGAGGCGTTGCCCACGGCGAGTGCCGGCAGTGGCGAGCGCATGCAAATACAACTCTCCGCTGACGGGGCTTGGCGCTTTAACGGCGCGCAGCAGGCGGATTTCAGCGCGCTGCGCACTGAACTGAGCGAAGCCTTTGCCGCCGACAACACGGCAGGCTTGGATCTGGCACTGGATCGTCAGGCGCCACTGTCGGCATTTCTCGATCTGATGGCCTTGCTGCAACAGCAGGGCATTCAGGACAGTCGCATTCTTCTAGAGGCCAATCATGAAACGCCTTAATACTCTGCTCGCCTTCTGCGCGAGCCTGTTGTCCTGTGCCTCGTTAATGGCCGCCGAGCCATTGCCGCAACGCTGGATCAGCTCCGGCGGCTCGCTCAGTGAGTGGGTGGTGGCGCTAGGCGGCGAAAGCCGTCTGGTGGGAGTGGACAGCACCAGTCAGCATCCGCAGTCGCTGCGCGAGTTACCGAGCATCGGCTATCAACGTCAGCTGGCGGCCGAGGGCATGCTGACGCTGCGCCCGGATGTACTTATCGGCAGTGAGGAAATGGGCCCGCCGCCGGTGCTGGCGCAATTGCGCGGCGCCGGTGTGCGGGTGGAAATGCTCTCGTCCAAGGCGGAGCTGACCAGCTTGCAGGACAACCTGGCGCGTATCAGCACGTTGTTGGGCGAGCCTGCGCGCGGTGCTCACGTGTTTGCTGCCTATCAGCAGCGCTTGCAGCAGCAGGCCGACTGGCTGGTGACTGCACAGCGTCAGCAGGCGGCGCCGGGAGTGTTGCTGTTGCTCGGACATGCCGGTGGTAGCCCGATGGCGGGCGGTAAGGACACCTCGGCCGATTGGCTGATCGAGCGCGCCGGCGGGCGCAATCTGGCCAGCCATAGCGGTTACAAGGCGCTGTCCACCGAAGCCTTGTTGGCGCTTGATCCGGAGGTGGTGATCATTGCTGATCGCAGTCTTTCCGGTGCTGCCGCGCGTGAGGCGCTGTTGCAGCAGAATCCCGCGCTGGCAGCGACCCGGGCGGCGCGCAATCAACGTTTGTTGATGCTTGACCCGACGCTGCTGGTCGGCGGTCTCGGCCCGCGTTTACCGGATGGGCTGGCGGCCTTGTCCGCAGCCTTTTATCCTGCCAGCCAACCTCTGGTCGCCGAAGCTAAGCCAACGCCATGAATCCTGTTATTCGTCCGCGCTCACTGTTTATCGCACTGAGCCTGCTGCTGGCGCTCGCGCTCTGGTTATCCCTGGCGCTGGGGCCGGTCAGCCTGCCGCTGCTGGATACCTTCAAGGCGGCGTTGCGCCTGCTTGGCCTGGCGCAAGCGGGTGATGACCTTGCCCAGGCCGAACTGATCCTTGGTCAGATTCGTCTGCCGCGTACGCTGCTGGGGTTGCTGGTTGGCGCGGTGTTGGCGTTGTGTGGGGTGGCGATGCAGGGGCTGTTTCGCAACCCGCTGGCCGATCCCGGCCTGATCGGCGTATCCAGCGGCGCGGCCCTCGGCGCGTCGATTGCGATTGTCGGCGGCGCGGCCCTTGGTGGTTTGCCGGAAGCCTTTGCCCCTTATCTGTTGTCGCTGTTTGCCTTTATCGGCGGCCTTGGCGTGACGGCGCTGGTCTATCGCCTGGGCCGGCGTGATGGTGAAACTAATGTGGCGACCATGCTCCTGGCCGGTATCGCGCTGACCGCATTGGCCGGCGCGGCCATCGGTCTGTTCACCTATCTGGCCGATGACGCCACCTTGCGTACTCTGACGTTCTGGAACCTGGGCAGCCTGAATGGCGCTAGCTACGCGCGTCTGTGGCCGCTGCTGCTGGTCACGGCCGCCGTGGCGCTGTGGTTACCGCGTCGAGCCAAGGCGCTGAATGCCTTGCTGCTGGGCGAGTCCGAGGCGCGACATTTGGGCTTTGCGGTTGAGCGAATCAAGGCCGAGCTGGTGTTCTGCACTGCTCTGGGTGTCGGCGCAGCAGTGGCTGCGGCGGGGATGATCGGCTTTATCGGCCTGGTCGTGCCGCATCTGGTGCGCCTGCTGGTCGGGCCGGATCATCGCGTGCTGTTGCCGGCCTCAGCTCTCGCGGGTGCCAGCCTATTACTGCTGGCGGATCTGGCGGCGCGACTGGTGCTGGCTCCGGCCGAGTTACCGATTGGTATCGTCACGGCGCTGATTGGCGCGCCGTTCTTCCTCTATCTGTTATTGCGAGGGCGTACCTGATGCTGCGCGCGGAAAATCTGGCGGTACAGCGCGGCCCGTGCACGGTGTTGGCAGATATCAACCTGGAGTTGCGTCCGGGCGAAGTGCTCGGCGTACTGGGCCCAATGGCGCCGGCAAGAGCACCTTGCTCGGTGCGTTGTGTGGTGAGCTGCAGCCGAGCCACGGCGATGTCTGGCTGGATCAGCGACGGCTGCAGGACTGGCCGGGCAGTGAGCGCGCGCAACGCCTGGCGGTATTGCCGCAGACCTCGACGTTAAACTTCGCCTTTCGTGTGGAGGAAGTGGTGGCAATGGGCCGTTTGCCCCATGCCAGCGGCCAGCTAAAAGATGTGCAGATCATCAAGCAGGCGTTGGAGGCGGCCGATGCGTTACACCTGGCCGGGCGCAGTTACCTGGCGTTATCCGGCGGCGAGCGTCAGCGCGTGCACCTGGCGCGGGTGCTGGCGCAGCTCTGGCCCGGTGGTGAGGGGCAGATGTTGCTGCTCGATGAGCCGACCTCAATGCTCGATCCGCTGCATCAGCACACCACGCTGCAGGCCACGCGCGCCTTTGTTGAGCAGGGTGCTGCTGTGCTGGTAATCCTGCATGACCTTAATCTCGCTGCGCGCTACTGTGATCGCCTGTTGCTACTGGAGCGCGGTCGACCGCATGTGCTGGGCAGCCCCGAGCAGGTGCTGCGTGCCGAACCGCTGCAGGCGGTATTCGGGCTGGAGGTGCTGGTGCAGCAGCACCCAGAACGCGGTCATCCATTAATCATTGCCCGTTAAGGTCCTATTTATGCGTTGTGCGTTATTGCTGGTTGTCGCGCTGTTGAGTGCTTGCCAGGCCATGTTGCCGGCGTTACCGGCCTGGCAAAGCCCTGAAGGTGTGCAGCATGCCGAGCTGGGGCAGATTGTCGAGTTGCGTACTGGCGCGCAGCTGACCCCGGCGCAGTTGCTTGAGCGCCTGGCCGCTGCGCCCACGGTGCTGGTCGGTGAACGGCATGACAATCCCGATCACCACGCGCTGCAACTCTGGCTGTTGCGTGCCCTGGCAGCGCAGCGCCCGCAGGGCAGCCTGCTGTTGGAAATGCTGACGCCGGATCAGCAGGTCAAGGTGGATCAAGTGCGCGCCGCTATCGCTGCCGGTCAGGCGCCGCAGAACATGCTCGATGCCCTGGCCTGGCAGCCGGGCTGGGCCTGGTCGCTGTACGGGCCGCTGGTGCAGCATGCGCTGCGTCAGCCTTATCCGCTGCTGGCAGCCAACCTCGAACGGCGCGAAATCATGCAGATCTATACCCAGGTGCCGCAGCTGCAAGGCCAGGCCTCCACCGCTCAACCGGTGCGCGAGGCGTTGTTCAAGCAGATTCGTCAATCGCACTGCGACATGCTGCCGGAAAGCCAGCTGCTCGCGATGTTGGCTGTTCAGCAGCAACGTGACCGGCGCATAGCTGAAGCGCTGATCGCGGCACCTGCGCCGAGCCTGCTGTTTGCCGGGGCTTTCCATGTGCGCCGCGATCTTGGCGTGCCACTGCATCTGCAAGACTTGCACGCAGATCAGGGCTTGCAGGTACTGATCCTGGCGGAGTCTGGCAGTGCGGTCAGCGCCACCTCTGCCGATTACGCCTGGTATACACCGCCGCGACCTGAGCAGGACCACTGCGCCCAACTGCGCCCCTAGCCTATCTCCCTGCGGCTGAGCAGCTAGCTTGCGGTTTTTACCGGGGCCTAACGCTGCCAGTCGCTGCCCACACCCTTACGTCAACGCCTTAGCAAGGCGCGATAGGCGCACCCGCCTGTCGCTGTTCAGTCGCGGCTATTGCTGAGCAGTAATCCAGGGCCGGGTGAGCCAACCCTCAATATGCCGGAGTGACTGGCGTAGGTCGGTGAGAGTGCTGGGGCATATCCCCTAAGTTAGAACGGCGGGCGCGATATCTTAAAGTGCGCGGCGATGCTCCCGACGGGGTGGTTGGCATGGATGGCAGGGCAAAAAAAGACCCGGCAAGAGCCGGGTCAATAACCGTGATTAGCCTGATGAGGAGATAATCTGAAGAGGACGACTGAAGGTCTCTTAAGCTTATCGGCTGATCTCGCGACCAGTTGTGATAATAATAACAATTCTCATTTTCAAGTCAACACCTTCAAGTAAACTTTCTCTTGGCTTATTGAGTGCGTGCTCGCCCCATAAAAAACAACCCGACACGAGGTCGGGTTGTTTGTGCGGTTTGAAAGTATTAAGGCGTATCGGCCGGTAAACGCAGCTGCGTGACTTCCTTGTTGAGCAGGTCGATACGCTTGGCCATGCTCTCGATCAAGCTGTGGGCAATCCTGGGATTGCTCTGCATGAGGCTGAGGAACTGCTCCTTGGGAATCACCATTACCGTGCAGGGCTCGCTGGCCAATACGGTAGCGCTGCGCCTTTCGCGGGTGAACACCGCCATGGCACCAAAGATTTCATCCTTCTGCACATCACCGACCCTATGCCCGTCGACGTAGGCTTCGGCATGGCCCTCGATGATGATGAATACGTTATCAGCGATGTCGCCCTGATGGATCAGCTCTTCACCAGCGGCAAAGTGCTGGAAGCCAGTGGAGGGGCGAATTTCGGGTTGCTTCAGGCGCGCTAACGCATCAGACAGCAGTGCGGTATGGCCGATCAGGTACTGAAGAAACAGTTCCTGGCGTTGTTCGTCGGCATAAATATGTTTGAACACCTCACTGCGCGAGTAGGGGATCAGGCTCAATTGTTCTTCGCTGCTGTAACGGCAGCTGGGCATATCCAGGCCCTGGCGCAGACCAACCAAGTCACCTTCTTGCAAGTAAAACAACGGGCGTTCATCGACGACTGCATGTAACAGGCCATTTTCGATGATAAAAAGTTGATTGCCAGGCAGGGCCTTGGCGAGGTCTTCAGCTTGTTCCAGTCGCAAAGGCGGCCCAGCAGGTGCAAGCCCATCGAGCAATTGAGTGGGGATGCTTTGTAGTCGGTTGATCAGCTGATCGGCGTAGGCCGGTTGCTCCCCGAGTAAGTACATGAGCGAATTTCCTTGAACTGGCTGGGCATACTAAACCGCACGAACGTCCCTAAAACAATAGTGCCCAGCGCGCCTCAGGTAAATCAAAAGCCTGAGAGGTTGTGAGCTAGCTCTTGTTGTTATGTGCAGTTTCATCGAGCTGGTCATTTAGTTCGGCCTTGTGGCCAGGCGGCAGCTCGTTCCAGTGTACATCCAACAGTGCGCCTTCAATTGCGTAAAGCAGCACTTTAGAGGCCCTAAACCCCCGCGCGCGTACAGCTCGATAGGCGCTGACTGCGCCCAGTCGGCGCAGGTCGTTGGCGCTGTGAATGCCAACTGCGTGTAGCCACTGGGCCGAAGTTTTGCCGAGGTTTTTCAAATGTTGCAGTTCATCGTTCATCAAGCCTCCTTGCGCTGCTAGGCAGTTGTGCGGATGGCGTCAGTGTGGCGTGCTTGCAGGAAAGTGTAGCGGTCAGCCGGTAAAGTGTGGCTATTTGGCATCCCCTTAGGCGGTGCCCTTAGGCATGCAATAGCGTTAGCCGAGGCGGCTCTGGATGGCCGGCGCGTCTCAGCGGGTGTTGTAGCACAGGCGAGTGCCAAAATTGACCGACATAAGAATCTCGTCAGCCGTCAGTGCAGCAGGGAAGTAGGCGCCGGATATCTGCGCATGAGCCAGGCTGGCGCCTTCGAGTTGAGCGTCGCGCAAGTCTAGGCCGCGTAAGTCGGTGCCGCGGAAGTAGGCATTGGTGAAGTTGATACCGTGTGCATCCAGTGCACGTAGGTCGAGCCCGCGAAAATCACCATCGCTCAGATCGACGACAGTGTCTTTGGGTTTCTGGGTATTGAAGGCAGAGATATTTTCGTTGTGGATAAGGACATACAGCGGGTTGTCCAATTGCCTGGGCTGACTCATGGGGCGTCTCCATGTCGGGTATCCCCAGTATAGAAGCCGCGGCGCGCTCTGCTCGCGCCGCAACTAAATCGCCCGGTCAGATCTTTACAGGTTGGGCAGGCGCTGACGGATACGCGCAATCAGGGTATCCAAGCTGGCGCTTTCGTGGGTGTCGACACGTTTGCTCTGCAGGAGTTCTTCTGCGCTGAGCGGTTCGCGACTGGCTTGCTGGGCACGTACGACCTCCATGGTGGCGTCGGACGGATCAGTGCCTGCGGCCTTACGTTGCTCAAGCCAGCTGGCGATGATTTCATCGGGTGCGCAGCATTCCAAAATCACGAAAGGCGCACCGCACGCTTCGGCAACCTGGCTGGCAGCCTCACGTTGAGCTTGTTTGAGGTAGGTGGCGTCAATGACGACGGGGAAGCCAGCACGCAGCGCTGCTTCGGCAAGTTGGTGGAGGCGTTGGTAGGTGGCTGCACTGGCGTCCTGGGTGTAGATGCCGGCACTGAGCTTGCCGAGGTCGGCATCCTGTTGTTCACCGAACAGGCGTTTACGCTCCACATCCGAGCGCAGGCGAATAGCCCCAAGGGCTTCGACCAGGCGCATGGCCACATGGCTTTTGCCAACCGCCGAAACCCCGTGGGTGATGGCCAGGAAACTGGACGGGATGGCGCTGTAGCTTTCCGCCAGGTTGGCATAGTTACGGTATTGGCGCAGGGTTACAGCCTTTTGCACGGCATCGGTCTGATGGGCCAGGCTAAACAGTGCAACTTTGGCGCGCACCAATGCACGGTAGGCTTTGTAGAAATTCAGCAGTTCCAGCGCTGCGTAGTCGCCTGTGTGCTCCAGCCAGGCATTGATAAAGCGCCAGGCATGCGCCTTGAGGCCTCGGTCTTCCAGGTCCATCGCAAGGAAGGCGGCGTCTAGGGCGATATCGATCAGGCGGAACGGCTCATTAAATTCGATGCAGTCGAACAGCACCACCTGATCATCCAGCAGAGTGGCGTTGCCCAGGTGAATATCGCCATGGCATTCGCGGATCGAACCGTTCGCCGCACGCGCGGCCAGCAGCGGCTCGAGGCGCGTGTAGTTAGCTTCGGTCCAAGCTTCTAATGCTTCGAGTTGCTGCAGGTCGGCTGCATCCTTGAGCATGGGGCGGATTTGTTCGAAGTTCTGCCGCATCGGCGCAACAATTGCCTCAGGCGCACACAGCGCATGATCGGCTGCTACCGCAGGCGTTGCCGCATGGAAGTCGGCAATCTGTTTGGCCAGCGCGTCGATATGCGCTTCGCTCAGTTCGCCGCGTGCCTGTACATCACTGAGCAATTGGCTTTGCGGGAATTGACGCATCTTCAGTGCGTATTCAATGGCCGGGCCGCTGCCGTCGAGTTGCGGTGCTTCGGCGCTGCCGCTGATCGGCAACACTTCCAGATAAAGGCCTTGAGTCAGGCGCTGATTGAGGCGTAACTCTTCCTTGCAGAAGTGCTCACGTGCGCTCAGCTCGGTGAAGTCGAGAAAGCCGAAGTTCACGGGCTTCTTGATCTTGTAAGCGAAAGGGCCAGTGAGCACCACCCAGGAAATGTGGGTTTCGATGACCTGGAACTGCTCTACTGGGTGAGGGTAGAGGGCCGGGTTCTGCAGTGCGGCGATCAGAGCTTGGCTCACGGGCGATCCTTGGCGTTGTACTGAATAAGAGGCGGCCATTATGGACGCTCAACGCCCGTCTGCAAACCGCAGCTACGCCCTGCTGGCAAGTGGACAAAGTGCGTATAATGCCGCGCCATGACTCGTACCCGATCTTCTCGTTCCCGTTCTAAACGCCGTTCTAGCGGTATGCGCCCTTGGTTGGGCTGGGCTATCAAGCTCAGCCTGGTTGGTCTGGTGGTGCTCGCCGTGTTTGCGGTTTACCTCGATGCTGTGGTGCAGGAGAAATTCTCCGGCAAGCGCTGGACTGTGCCCGCCAAAGTCTATGCCAGGCCCCTGGAGTTGTTCGTTGGGCAGAAATTAGCCAAGACTGACTTTCTCAAAGAGTTGGATGCCCTGGGGTATCGCCGTGAGGGCGCGGTAAGTGGCCCTGGTGGCGTTTCGATCGCAGGCAACAACATTGAATTGTTTTCGCGTGGCTTCCAGTTTTATGAAAGCAACGAACCCTCGCAGCGTGTCCGTGTGCGTTTTTCGGGTGATTACGTCGCCGGTCTGACTCAGGCCGGCGGGGGCAACTTGGCGGTGGCGCGTCTTGAACCGCTCTTAATTGGCGGTCTTTATCCTGCGCACCAGGAGGATCGCGTCCTGATCAAGATCGATCAGGTGCCGCCTTATCTAGTGGAAACCTTGGTGGCGATTGAAGACCGTGAGTTCTTCAACCACTTTGGTGTGTCGCCCAAGGGCATTGCGCGTGCCGTGTGGATCAACGCGACCGCCGGGCAGTTGCGCCAGGGCGGCAGTACCCTGACCCAGCAGCTGGTGAAAAACTTCTACCTGACCAACGAGCGCAGCCTGTCGCGCAAGGCGACTGAAGCCATGATGGCGGTGTTGCTAGAGCTGCATTACGAAAAAAAGGACATTCTCGAGGCGTACCTCAATGAGGTGTTCTTGGGACAAGACGGCCAGCGTGCGGTGCACGGCTTTGGCCTCGCCAGTCAGTACTTCTTCAGTCAGCCGTTGTCCGAGCTAAAGCTCGACCAGGTGGCACTGCTGGTGGGTATGGTCAAAGGGCCTACTTACTACAACCCGCGGCGCAACCCAGAACGCGCGTTGGAACGGCGTAATCTGGTGCTCGATGTACTGGCCGAGCAGGGCGTGGCCAGCGCGGCAGAGGTGGCCGCAGCGAAACAGAAGCCATTGGGAATAACCCAGCGCGGTACGCTGGCGGACAGCTCTTTCCCAGCCTTCCTTGATCTGGTCAAGCGTCAGTTGCGTGAGGATTATCAGGAACAGGATCTGACTGAAGAAGGCCTGCGTATCTTTACCAGTTTCGACCCGATTATGCAGCTCAAGGCAGAAAGCGCCTTGGCCGACACCTTAAAGCGCCTGTCCGGGCGTAAGGGTGTGGACCAGGTCGAGGCCGGAATGGTGGTGACCAGCCCGGAAAGTGGTGAGGTGCAAGCCATTATTGGCAGTCGCCAGCCGCGCTTTGCTGGGTTCAACCGGGCGCTGGATGCGGTGCGGCCGATTGGTTCGTTGATCAAACCGGCTATTTACCTGACGGCATTGGAGCGGCCAAGCCAGTACACCTTGACCAGCCTGATCGAAGATCAGCCGTTCTCTATCAAGGGCCAGGACGGTCAGGTCTGGAAACCGCAGAACTACGACCGCAAGGCTCATGGCACGATTTACCTGTATCAGGGCTTGGTTAACTCCTACAACCTGTCGACCGCCAAACTCGGCCTGGAACTCGGTGTGCCGGAGGTCTTGAAGACGCTGGACCGTTTGGGCGTTGAGCAAAAGTGGCCCGCCTATCCGTCGATGCTGCTGGGGGCGGGTGGGCTGAGCCCGCTGAACGTGGCGAACATGTACCAGACGTTGGCCAATGGTGGCTTCAATACGCCATTGCGCGGTATTCGTAACGTATTAACGGCCGAAGGTGAGCCGCTCAAGCGTTACCCCTTCCAGATACAGCAGCGTTTCGACAGCGGCGCGATTTATCTGCTGCAGAACGCCATGCAGCGCACGATGTCTGAGGGTACAGGGCGCTCGGTCTATAACCAGCTGCCGCGCTCTCTGGCATTGGCGGGCAAGACCGGGACCAGTAACGACTCGCGTGACAGCTGGTTTGCGGGGTTCAGTCAGGATGTCTTGGCCGTAGTCTGGTTGGGGCGTGATGACAATGGGCCGACTCCGCTGACGGGTGCGACGGGTGCACTGCAGGTGTGGGCAGACTTTATGCGCAAGGCTGACCCGCTACCGCTGGATATGCCAGTACCGGATAACGTGGTGCTCGCTTGGGTCGATGCCAGCAGCGGTCAGGGCACTGATCCGAGTTGCCCGAATGCAGTACAGATGCCGTATATTCGCGGCAGTCAGCCCGTTGCGGGTCCGGCCTGTGGTATTCAAGCACCGGTCAATGAAGTGATGGATTGGGTACGCGGCTGGTTGGATTAAGTGAGAGGGTTTGACGTGAATAAGTGGTTGATTCCAGCTGTAACGGCTTCGCTGGTGCTGGCAGGTTGCAGCACTGTGCCACGCGGCTCGATTCCAGTAGTCGATGGCGGTTCGTCGATTGGTAGCGCGCAGTCAGGCACGCCCGGCGGTTACGGCAATCAGAGCGCTCAGCCACAGGCGTTGCCCGAAGATTCTGGCGTCGTGGTGATGGTGCCGGGCGGTGGTGGCAGCTCCATGCCGATTCAGTCGTTCCCGGCAGGCAATGCTCCGCTGGAGACGACTATTAGCACCCAGCCATGGAGTGCCACCCCGCCAGCTACCTCGCAAGGTGGCTTTGTGGCGCCGACACCGAGCGGTATTCCAAGCGGTGGGTTGGCTATGGATGAGCAGCTGGATGGGCCGGTGCTGGCCTTGTTGACGACAGCGCAGCAGCAGCAGGGCGGTGGTGACCTAAATGGAGCCGCCTCTAGCCTGGAGCGTGCTCAGCGTATTGCACCGCGTGAACCGCAGGTGCTCTATCGCCTGGCGGAAGTGCGTCTGGCTCAGGGGGATGCGTCACAGGCCGAGCAGTTCGCCCGGCGTGGCCTGAGTTACGCCAGTGGCCGTCCTGCATTGCAGGCCAGTCTATGGAATCTCATCGCCCAGGCCCGTGAACGTCAAGGTGATGCAGCAGGTGCTGCTCAGGCGCGTGAGCAGGCGCGAGTGAGCCTCTGATGGATGCGCGTACGCCTGTGGTGGCGGAGCAGTTACTGCTGATTGAGCGTGAGTTGCGGCTGCAGGGCTGGTGGGACGCGCAAGCGCCTGATGCGCAGGCGTTGTCCAGTCAACTGCCATTCAGTGTCGATACGCTGGCGTTCGAGCAGTGGCTGCAATGGATATTTCTACCGCGGATGAAGCAGCTGCTGGAGGCTGGAGCGCAGCTACCCAGTGTTTCTGGTATTCAGTCGATGGCGGAGCAGGTGTATGACGGGCAGCCTGATAAGGCCAGAGGGTTGATCAAACTTTTGGGTGAGTTCGATCAGCTGATCGTTGGCGCGACCTGAGCCGCGCCACTTTGCTTACTTGCAATTGTCAGTAATCGACTTTTGCGTTTCGCTGATCCGTGCCTGGCGTTCTTCTTCGTTTAAGCGCCGCAGCTCTCCGTCGACCTCCACGCGAACACGCGGGTTGTTCTGCAGCTGAGCCAAGTTGGTACGCACACCTGCGCAGTACTTCTTACGCTCGGCTTCTTTGGCGGCTATTTCCTGTTTGACCTTCTGATCAATAGCGGCCTGCTCAGGGTCGGCGATGCTCTCGAAAGTCGGTGCGGCCTTCTTCTCTTCGCTTGCCACCGGCTTTGGCTGTGGTGCCGCGGTGTTGATGCTGGTGGCTTCTTGGCCCTGCGGTGGCTGTGCGCCGAAATGCGTCACGCCTTGGGCGTCGACCCACTTATAAACCTGGCTGGCCATGGCGGTGGCGCTCATGGCGAGCAGCAAGCTGCTGGTGATAATCATGCGGCGCATGCGGTTTCCTTATGTTGAGCTGCGGTGCCTGCTAACTACTATAACCAAAATGATCGCGTCTTCATCCTGCGTTGCGTCACAGCAGAAGATTGCAGATTGAATAACTGATTGCTTGACTTGGCTGCGCTGAATCCCAACAATTCCACGCTCGCTGTAGTGGAGTTTGCCGCAAGCAGGCTTTAGCTCAGTAGACATGAGGCGCACACCCGCGCCGACCTGTTACACCCGCAACGCGTTACCTCGCGCTGGGTGGGAGAACCCCGCAACACCTTGGGGCTTTCCCAATGCTTGCTCAGTAGTAGCTGACGTAGTCGGCGACCACCGTCGCTCATGCTCTGCTGGCAGTAAACCTATCTTAGGCCGTCCTCCTTGTTGGGCGGTTTTCTGGCGTTTTAGAGGTGAACAACGTGGAGCTTTTATCCGGCGCTGAAATGGTCGTCCGCTTTTTGCGTGACGAAGGCGTTAAGAACATTTATGGGTACCCGGGCGGTGCCCTGCTGCACATCTACGATGCCTTGTTCAAAGAGCCGGAAGTGAATCACATCCTGGTTCGTCATGAGCAAGCTGCAACTCATATGGCTGACGGCTATGCCCGTGCCACCGGTAAAGCCGGTGTCGTGCTGGTAACCTCTGGCCCTGGCGCAACCAATGCCATTACCGGTATTGCTACGGCCTACATGGACTCCATTCCGATGGTGGTGTTGTCTGGCCAGGTGCCTAGCAACATGGTCGGTACTGATGCGTTCCAGGAAACCGATATGATCGGTATCTCCCGGCCGATCGTGAAGCACAGCTTTATGATCAAGCACGCCTCGGAAATTCCGGAAGTCATGAAAAAAGCCTTCTATCTGGCTGAGTCCGGTCGCCCTGGTCCAGTGGTTGTGGATATTCCTAAGGATATGACCAACCCGGCTGAGAAGTTCGAGTACGTCTATCCGAAGAAGGTCAAGCTGCGCTCCTACAGCCCCGCATTGCGTGGCCACTCTGGGCAGATTCGCAAGGCAGCCGAATTGCTGCTGACGGCCAAGCGTCCGATCATCTATTCCGGTGGTGGCGTGATCATGGGTGGTGCTGCAGCGCCGCTGACTGAACTCGCCCAAATGCTTAATCTGCCAGTCACCAACACCCTGATGGGCTTGGGCGGCTATCCAGGAACCGATCGCCAGTTCCTTGGCATGCTCGGTATGCACGGCAGCTACACCGCCAACCTGGCCATGCACCACGCCGATGTGATTGTCGCGGTGGGTGCGCGCTTCGATGACCGCGTGATCAATGGCGCGAGCAAGTTCTGCCCGCATGCCAAGATCATTCACGTAGATATCGACCCGGCCTCGATCTCCAAAACCATCAAGGCTGACATCCCAATTGTTGGGCCGGTTGATAGTGTTATGACCGAAATGGTCGCCATCCTCAAAGAGATCGGCGAGCAGCTAAACAAAGATGCGTTGTCGAGCTGGTGGAAGCAGATTGAAGAGTGGCGCGGCGGCCGCATCATGTTCCCTTACGACAAGGGTGACGGCAGCATCATCAAGCCGCAAACCGTGATCGAGACACTGTCCGAAGTCACCGGTGGCGACGCGTTTGTCACCTCCGACGTTGGTCAGCACCAAATGTTTGCCGCGCAGTACTACCGTTTCAACAAGCCGAACCGCTGGATCAACTCGGGCGGCCTGGGCACCATGGGCTTTGGCTTCCCTGCAGCTATGGGCGTCAAACTGAGCTTCCCGGATGATGAAGTTGCCTGTGTAACGGGTGAGGGCAGCATCCAGATGAATATCCAAGAGCTCTCGACCTGCCTGCAGTACGGTTTGCCGGTGAAAATCGTCAACCTGAACAACGGTGCGCTGGGAATGGTGCGTCAATGGCAGGACATGAACTACAACAGCCGTCACTCGCATTCCTATATGGAGTCGTTGCCGGACTTCGTCAAACTGGCTGAGGCCTATGGCCATGTCGGCATGCGTATCACTGATCTGAAAGATCTCAAACCGATGATGGAAGAGGCCTTTGCGATGAAAGATCGCCTGGTGTTCCTCGATATCCAGGTTGATACCAGTGAGCACGTCTACCCGATGCAAATCAAAGACGGTGCAATGCGCGACATGTGGCTGAGCAAGACGGAGCGGACCTAATCATGCGACACATTATTTCTCTGCTGCTGGAAAACGAGCCCGGCGCACTGTCACGTGTTGTGGGTCTGTTCTCGCAGCGCAACTACAACATCGAAAGCCTGACCGTGGCCCCGACCGAAGACCCGACGTTGTCGCGTCTGACGTTGACCACTGTGGGGCACGATGAGGTCATCGAGCAGATCACTAAGAACCTCAACAAGTTGGTTGAAGTCGTTAAGTTGGTCGATCTGTCGGAAAGCGCTCACGTTGAGCGCGAACTGATGTTGGTTAAGGTCAAGGCTACGGGCGCTCAGCGTGCCGAGGTCAAGCGCACCACTGATATCTTCCGCGGGCAGATCGTTGATGTGAGCAGTAGCGTGTACACCATTCAGTTGGCTGGCACGAGTGACAAGCTGGATAGCTTTATTCAGGCCGTCGGCACCGCGTCGATCCTGGAAACCGTTCGCAGTGGTGTAACGGGCATTGCGCGTGGCGATAAAGTGCTGAGCATCTGATCCTTGTTGTACAAAAAAGCCCTGCATATGCAGGGCTTTTTCGTTGTGCGCCAGGCATGGCGCGTTGCGCGCAAGCGCAACCAGCTTGGCTGTGGTGGCCTCGCTGGTGACTTGGAGGTGAAAGTCCTCTACACACCCGGCAAGGGGAAGTGTTAGCCAGAGGCAAGGGTGTCGCGGGTGACCGCGAATCTGAAGGAAGCCCGAGGCAAAATGCTGGCCTGACGTACAGGAAGCGGATAGAGGCGTCGTAGTGGGGTGAGGTCGCAATGACAGCCAAAGCCCAATACTTGCACGGAACACTACGGCGTAAATCCGACAGGCATAAGCAGGAAGGTCGCGCGAATTACCCTGGGAGATCTGTAGGTTTGCCACTGGGCTACCAAGCGTCGCGAGGCGCTGGGATGAATCTACAGAAGTCAGCCGAAGCCGTAGTAAGTGACGAATGACCGCGTCACCAAGGGCCGAACAGGTTATGCCGCCAGTAGGCGTCAGAGTCTCGTCGAATGTCGAAAAGCAGAAAATTCTCCGAGGGAGAACTGTGAACCTAAGTTCCGGACGGTATCCGCGGACGACGGTTGGCAGTGCGCAGGCATCGGCGTCGTCTGTGACGTGGACGAACGCGGAGCCGGACACGCTGATGGAGCGGGTGCTTACACCGGCCAACCTCAAGCGTGCGTACCAACGCGTAGTCAGCAACAAGGGAGCGCCGGGTGCCGATGGCATGACGGTCGACGAATTGGCGGGTTACGTAAAACAGTATTGGTCAACCCTCAAGGCGAGACTGCTAGCCGGCGAGTATCACCCACAAGGTGTTCGCGCCGTCGACATCCCCAAGCCCAAAGGCGGCACCCGACAGCTGGGTATCCCTAGCGTCGTGGATCGCCTGATCCAACAGGCATTGCTGCAACAGCTCACGCCGATCTTCGATCCGCTGTTCTCGAACTACAGCTACGGTTTTCGTCCGGACAGAAGCGCCCACCAGGCCATTGAAACAGCCCGTGCCCATGTGGCGGCGGGTCACCGTTGGTGCGTGGAACTCGATCTTGAGAAGTTCTTTGACCGAGTCAATCACGACATCCTGATGGCCCATGTGCAGCGTTATGTCGAGGACAAACGCGTGCTCAGGCTGATCCGTCGCTACCTCGAAGTCGGAGTCATGTCGGGCGGGATCGTCAGCCAGCGACAAGAGGGGACGCCGCAAGGCGGCCCGCTCTCGCCGTTGCTGTCGAACATTTTGCTCAATGAGCTCGATCGAGAGCTTGAGCGACGGGGCCATCGCTTCGTGCGTTATGCCGATGATGCGAACATTTATGTACGTAGCCGTCGTGCTGGCGAGCGAGTGATGAACAGCGTCGAGCGCTTCCTGAGCAGGCGTCTGAAACTGACGCTGAATCGGGAAAAGAGCCGGGTGGCAAGGCCGTGGGTCTGTGACTATTTGGGTTATGGGATGAGCTGGCATCAACAGCCGAGACTAAGAGTGGCGACGATGAGTTTGAGTCGCTTGCGTGCCCGGCTCAAAGGGCTTCTAAGCGGAGCGCGTGGACGCAAGATGTCGGATGTCATCGAGCGAATAAACCCTGCGCTGCGTGGCTGGGCGGGCTACTTCAAGTTGAGCCAGAGTAAGCGACCACTTGAAGAGCTGGATGGCTGGGTGCGTCACAAACTTCGCTGCGCTGTATGGCGTCAATGGAAGCAATCCGCAACGAGGGTTCGCAACCTGATGCGCCTGGGACTCAGCGAGGCCCGCGCATCCAAGTCTGCGTCTAATGGCCGTGGCCCATGGTGGAACTCGGGAGCGGCGCATATGAATCAGGCGCTGCCGAAGAAGCTATGGGATCGCCTGGGGCTGGTCTCAATACTGGATACGATCAACCGGCTTAGCCGCATAACCTGAACCGCCGTATACGGAACCGTACGTACGGTGGTGTGAGAGGACGGCGGATGTGAATCCGCCTCCTACTCGATTCTGATTGCTAAGTCTGTCTGTTCCAGAAGGCGTTGATAAGTGGTTCTTTGAGGCGTTTCTCCAGCGCAAACAGGCCAATGTCGTAGGCGGTCAGCGGTGGCTGAATGTCATAAGTGCGGATGCGAGCGGTCAATGGGCTATTGTCGAGCACGATTTGCGGAACCACTCCAATACCAAAGCCTAGGCTGACCATGCTGACAATGGCTTCGTTACCGCTGACCTGTGCATAAATTCGCGGTTTGATGCTGTGGTTTTTCAGCCAGCGGTCTGTGCGTGTTCGGGCCAGTCCTTCCTCTGAAAGAATCATCGGCACTTCCCGCCAATTCGCGGCGTTGGGGTTTTTCAGTTGCTCATCTGTTAATAGTTGAGGCGACAGTGGGCCGATAAAGCACAGTGCGGAGCGGGCAATTGGCTGGAACTCGATGCCGGCTGGCAGACTGTCGGGGCGCGCGCCGATGGCAAGGTCTTCAAGGCCTTCTTGTACGCGTTGCACCGCTTTGGCGGCGTCGCCTGTGTGCAGCTTCATCTCAATGCGTGGGTAGTCCTGGCGAAAGCTGCTCAGGATGTCGTAAAGAAAGCTGTAGCTGGCCGTTACCGAGCAATACAGCGAGAGCTCTCCATGCAGGATCAGCTGATCCTGTTTGAAGGTCTGGCGCATTGCCTGCAAACCGCTTATGACCTCTTTGGCGTATTCACGAAATTGGTTGCCCTCGCGGGTCAGGCTGACTGAGCGGTTGTCTCTCAGAAACAGCGGCGCACCAAGTTCATCCTCAAGCTGCTTGATGCTGCGGCTGAGGGCGGAAGGGCTGACATGCTGTTCGCGGCTCGTCTTGCCGAAATGCAGGTTGTCGGCCAGAGAAAGGAACAGTCTTAGGGCGTGGCTATCCATGGTTGTTTCAATTTTCGGCATGTTGTGTTGCGAATATATCATTTTACGCAACTTGGCTGATCACTTAAGGTGGCTCTGTCGCGGTGCTTGCACCCATCCCTTTCGATTAGAAGAGCTAAGAACATGAAAGTTTATTACGACAAAGACTGTGACCTTTCGATCATCCAGGGCAAGAAAGTTGCCATCATCGGCTACGGTTCCCAGGGCCATGCTCAAGCGTGCAACCTGAAAGATTCCGGCGTTGACGTGACTGTTGGTCTGCGTAAAGGCTCGGCCACCGTTGCCAAGGCTGAGGCCCACGGCCTGAAAGTGACCGACGTAGCCAGCGCTGTTGCTGCAGCTGACCTGGTCATGATTCTGACCCCGGACGAGTTCCAGTCGCAGCTGTACAAGAACGAAGTTGAGCCGAACATCAAGAAAGGCGCTACCTTGGCCTTCTCCCACGGTTTTGCAATCCACTACAACCAGGTTGTGCCGCGTGCAGACCTCGACGTAATCATGATCGCGCCTAAGGCTCCAGGCCACACCGTGCGCACCGAGTTTGTCAAAGGCGGCGGTATCCCTGACCTGATCGCTGTTTACCAGGATGCTTCCGGCAACGCTAAAAATGTTGCGCTGTCCTACGCGTCGGGTGTTGGTGGCGGTCGTACCGGTATCATCGAAACCACCTTCAAGGACGAGACCGAAACCGACCTGTTCGGTGAACAGGCCGTACTGTGCGGTGGTACCGTTGAGCTGGTTAAAGCAGGCTTTGAAACCTTGGTGGAAGCCGGCTATGCACCTGAGATGGCTTACTTCGAGTGCTTGCATGAATTGAAGCTGATCGTTGACCTCATGTACGAAGGCGGTATCGCCAACATGAACTACTCGATCTCCAACAACGCTGAATACGGTGAGTACGTAACTGGCCCTGAGGTTATCAACGCCGAATCCCGCCAGGCTATGCGCAACGCGCTGAAGCGTATTCAGGACGGCGAATACGCGAAGATGTTCATCAGTGAAGGTGCCACCAACTATCCTTCGATGACTGCCAAGCGTCGTAACAACGCTGCCCACGGTATTGAGATCATCGGTGAGCAACTGCGCTCCATGATGCCGTGGATCGGTGCCAACAAAATCGTCGACAAAGCTAAGAACTAAGCACTGTTGATGTGAGAAAAAAACGCGGCCAAGGCCGCGTTTTTTCATGGTGCGGCAAGGCTTCTGGTATAAAGCCTGAGTGTTGATGGGTGCTGCGATGAATTATGAACGGCAGCGCTTGTCGAAATTCTCCAAATACGTTGCAAGGTGTTGTTCATGAATGAGCGTCCAGATGAGCCCCAATCTTCCGGCGATGCAGAAAGTCTGCTGCCAATCGATGAGCATATAGAGGAGGGGCATGACGCTGAGGGGCGTAAGGTCCGTCACCGCGGCATTTATCTACTACCTAACCTTTTCACCACGGCTAATTTGTTTGCCGGTTTCTACGCCATCATCAATGCCATGAACGGTAACTTTTATGTAGCGGCCGCTGCAGTATTTGTCGCCATGGTGCTCGATGGACTTGATGGGCGGGTAGCGCGCCTGACCAATACTCAGAGCGCCTTTGGTGCGGAGTATGATTCGCTGTCCGACATGGTTGCCTTTGGTGTCGCTCCGGCACTGCTCGCCTTTGAGTGGGCGCTGGGGAGTATGGGTAAGGTTGGCTGGATGGTCGCCTTCATTTATGTGGCTGGCGCTGCCTTGCGTCTAGCGCGCTTCAATACGCAGATTGGCAGTACCGATAAGCGTTACTTTATTGGCTTGGCCAGTCCTGCGGCTGCGGGTGTGGTTGCGGGTACGGTATGGGCTTTTAGTGACTTTGGCATCAAAGGCTCGAATATGGCTTTTGCGGTTGCGATTCTAGTGGCTGCTGCAGGCATGCTGATGGTTAGCAATATCAAGTACAACAGCTTTAAGGATCTCGACTTGAAAGGTCGAGTGCCTTTTGTGGCCATCTTGGCCGTAGTGTTGTTGTTTGCGGTTGTGTTCAGCGATCCGCCGCGAATTCTGCTGATCATCTTCCTAGCTTATGCGGCTTCAGGGCCAATCCAGTACCTGCTTCGCTTGCGTCGCGTTAAAAGCGCCTAGCGACTGCGGGATAAGTTCGACAAAGCCGTTGAGGCGTCAGCTTCAACGGCTTTGTCGTTTCTGCGGGCGGCGCACATTTGTCGGCGGGTAGGGTTCTTGCGGTGGGTGTTGAGTAAAAAAGCTGAGCAATCGCCTGGCTTGTATCGTGTTCTTTATGTCGCGCTGCTCTTTAGGCATGTGTGGCTGCTTAAACTTCTTATAAAACAATAGGTTGGTTTTCAAGAAGGGGTTGCAAAGCAGCGAAAGCTGCGTAGAATATGCGTGGCTGGCAGGGTAGTGGTTTGATTCTGTTGGTGGTTCGGTTGAGGCAATCGAAAGCGGTAAAAGAGGCGGTTGACAGCGGTTTGAAACGCTGTAGAATTCGCCTCCCGCTGACGAGAAGCTAGGAGTTGATCGAAAGCGCAAGTGGTTGAGTTTGAAAAGAAATTTTCGAAATCACTTGACGGAAGATGAGGCTGCTGTAGAATTTGCGCCTCGGTTGAGACGAAAGACTTAACCACCGCTCTTTAACAACTGAATCAAGCAATTCGTGTGGGTGCTTGTGAGGTAAGACTGCTAGTCGCAAGATTATCAGCATCACAAGTTACTCCGCGAGAAATCAAAGATGTAACCAACGATTGCTGAGCTAGGTTTAGGGTTTTCTCAAAACCCAAGCAGTATTGAACTGAAGAGTTTGATCATGGCTCAGATTGAACGCTGGCGGCAGGCCTAACACATGCAAGTCGAGCGGTAGAGAGAAGCTTGCTTCTCTTGAGAGCGGCGGACGGGTGAGTAATGCCTAGGAATCTGCCTAGTGGTGGGGATAACGTTCGGAAACGGACGCTAATACCGCATACGTCCTACGGGAGAAAGCGGGGGACCTTCGGGCCTCGCGCCATTAGATGAGCCTAGGTCGGATTAGCTAGTTGGTGAGGTAATGGCTCACCAAGGCTACGATCCGTAACTGGTCTGAGAGGATGATCAGTCACACTGGAACTGAGACACGGTCCAGACTCCTACGGGAGGCAGCAGTGGGGAATATTGGACAATGGGCGAAAGCCTGATCCAGCCATGCCGCGTGTGTGAAGAAGGTCTTCGGATTGTAAAGCACTTTAAGTTGGGAGGAAGGGTAGTAACTTAATACGTTGCTACTTTGACGTTACCGACAGAATAAGCACCGGCTAACTTCGTGCCAGCAGCCGCGGTAATACGAAGGGTGCAAGCGTTAATCGGAATTACTGGGCGTAAAGCGCGCGTAGGTGGTTCAGTAAGTTGGATGTGAAATCCCCGGGCTCAACCTGGGAACTGCATCCAAAACTGCTGAGCTAGAGTACGGTAGAGGGTAGTGGAATTTCCTGTGTAGCGGTGAAATGCGTAGATATAGGAAGGAACACCAGTGGCGAAGGCGACTACCTGGACTGGTACTGACACTGAGGTGCGAAAGCGTGGGGAGCAAACAGGATTAGATACCCTGGTAGTCCACGCCGTAAACGATGTCAACTAGCCGTTGGGAGTCTTGAACTCTTAGTGGCGCAGCTAACGCATTAAGTTGACCGCCTGGGGAGTACGGCCGCAAGGTTAAAACTCAAATGAATTGACGGGGGCCCGCACAAGCGGTGGAGCATGTGGTTTAATTCGAAGCAACGCGAAGAACCTTACCTGGCCTTGACATGCTGAGAACTTTCTAGAGATAGATTGGTGCCTTCGGGAACTCAGACACAGGTGCTGCATGGCTGTCGTCAGCTCGTGTCGTGAGATGTTGGGTTAAGTCCCGTAACGAGCGCAACCCTTGTCCTTAGTTACCAGCACGTAATGGTGGGAACTCTAAGGAGACTGCCGGTGACAAACCGGAGGAAGGTGGGGATGACGTCAAGTCATCATGGCCCTTACGGCCAGGGCTACACACGTGCTACAATGGTCGGTACAAAGGGTTGCCAAGCCGCGAGGTGGAGCTAATCCCATAAAACCGATCGTAGTCCGGATCGCAGTCTGCAACTCGACTGCGTGAAGTCGGAATCGCTAGTAATCGTGAATCAGAATGTCACGGTGAATACGTTCCCGGGCCTTGTACACACCGCCCGTCACACCATGGGAGTGGGTTGCACCAGAAGTAGCTAGTCTAACCCTCGGGAGGACGGTTACCACGGTGTGATTCATGACTGGGGTGAAGTCGTAACAAGGTAGCCGTAGGGGAACCTGCGGCTGGATCACCTCCTTAATCGAAGACTTCAGCTTCTTCATAAGTTCCCACACGAATTGCTTGATTCATTGAAAAAGACGATTGGGTCTGTAGCTCAGTTGGTTAGAGCGCACCCCTGATAAGGGTGAGGTCGGCAGTTCGAATCTGCCCAGACCCACCAATTGTTGTGGGGTTTGGCCTTGTACGAATATGGGGCCATAGCTCAGCTGGGAGAGCGCCTGCCTTGCACGCAGGAGGTCAGCGGTTCGATCCCGCTTGGCTCCACCATATACAGCATAGTAAGAGTTCAGAAATGAACGTTCCTGCTAACAGCAGATGAATGTTGATTTCTGGTCTTTGACCAGTAAGAAAATCGTTCTTTAAAAATTTGGGTATGTGATAGAAGTGACTGATTAATTACTTTCACTGGTAATTAATTTGGTCAAGGTAAAATTTGTAGTTCTCAATTGCAAATTTTCGGCGAATGTCGTCTTCACGTTAGAGACAATAACCAGATTGCTTGGGGTTATATGGTCAAGTGAAGAAGCGCATACGGTGGATGCCTTGGCAGTCAGAGGCGATGAAAGACGTTGTAGCCTGCGATAAGCTCCGGGGAGTCGGCAAACAGACTTTGATCCGGAGATCTCTGAATGGGGGAACCCAGCCAGCATAAGCTGGTTATCACACACTAAATACATAGGTGTGTGAGGCGAACCAGGGGAACTGAAACATCTAAGTACCCTGAGGAATAGAAATCAACCGAGATTCCCTTAGTAGTGGCGAGCGAACGGGGACTAGCCCTTAAGTTGATTTGAGATTAGTGGAAGGCTCTGGAAAGTGCCGCCGTAGTGGGTGATAGCCCCGTACACGAAAATCTCTTATCAATGAAATCGAGTAGGACGGAGCACGAGAAACTTTGTCTGAATATGGGGGGACCATCCTCTCCAAGGCTAAATACTACTGACTGACCGATAGTGAACTAGTACCGTGAGGGAAAGGCGAAAAGAACCCCGGAGAGGGGAGTGAAATAGATCCTGAAACCGTATGCGTACAAGCAGTGGGAGCCCACTTTGTTGGGTGACTGCGTACCTTTTGTATAATGGGTCAGCGACTTATATTCAGTGGCGAGCTTAACCGAATAGGGGAGGCGTAGCGAAAGCGAGTCTTAATAGGGCGACAGTCGCTGGGTATAGACCCGAAACCGGGCGATCTATCCATGGGCAGGTTGAAGGTTGGGTAACACTAACTGGAGGACCGAACCGACTACCGTTGAAAAGTTAGCGGATGACCTGTGGATCGGAGTGAAAGGCTAATCAAGCTCGGAGATAGCTGGTTCTCCTCGAAAGCTATTTAGGTAGCGCCTCGTGTATCACTGTTGGGGGTAGAGCACTGTTTCGGCTAGGGGGTCATCCCGACTTACCAAACCGATGCAAACTCCGAATACCAACAAGTGTCAGCACGGGAGACACACGGCGGGTGCTAACGTCCGTCGTGAAAAGGGAAACAACCCAGACCGTCAGCTAAGGTCCCAAAGTTATGGTTAAGTGGGAAACGATGTGGGAAGGCTTAGACAGCTAGGAAGTTGGCTTAGAAGCAGCCATCTTTTAAAGAAAGCGTAATAGCTCACTAGTCGAGTCGGCCTGCGCGGAAGATGTAACGGGGCTCAAACCATACACCGAAGCTACGGGTTCATCTTAGGATGAGCGGTAGAGGAGCGTTCTGTAAGCCTGTGAAGGTGAGTTGAGAGCTTGCTGGAGGTATCAGAAGTGCGAATGCTGACATGAGTAACGACAATGGGAGTGAAAAACTCCCACGCCGAAAGACCAAGGTTTCCTGCGCAACGTTAATCGACGCAGGGTGAGTCGGCCCTAAGGTGAGGCAGAAATGCGTAATCGATGGGAAACGGGTTAATATTCCCGTACTTCTAATTACTGCGATGGAGGGACGGAGAAGGCTAGGCCAGCACGGCGTTGGTTGTCCGTGTTTAAGGTGGTAGGCTGAATGCTTAGGTAAATCCGGGCGTTCAAGGCCGAGAACTGATGACGAGTTATCTTTTAGATGACGAAGTGGTTGATGCCATGCTTCCAGGAAAAGCTTCTAAGCTTCAGGTAATTAGGAACCGTACCCCAAACCGACACAGGTGGTTAGGTAGAGAATACCAAGGCGCTTGAGAGAACTCGGGTGAAGGAACTAGGCAAAATGGCACCGTAACTTCGGGAGAAGGTGCGCCGGTGAGGGTGAAGCATTTACTGCGTAAGCCCATGCCGGTCGAAGATACCAGGCCGCTGCGACTGTTTATTAAAAACACAGCACTCTGCAAACACGAAAGTGGACGTATAGGGTGTGACGCCTGCCCGGTGCCGGAAGGTTAATTGATGGGGTTAGCTAACGCGAAGCTCTTGATCGAAGCCCCGGTAAACGGCGGCCGTAACTATAACGGTCCTAAGGTAGCGAAATTCCTTGTCGGGTAAGTTCCGACCTGCACGAATGGCGTAACGATGGCGGCGCTGTCTCCACCCGAGACTCAGTGAAATTGAAATCGCTGTGAAGATGCAGTGTATCCGCGGCTAGACGGAAAGACCCCGTGAACCTTTACTATAGCTTTGCACTGGACTTTGAGTTTGCTTGTGTAGGATAGGTGGGAGGCTTTGAAGCGTGGACGCCAGTTCGCGTGGAGCCAACCTTGAAATACCACCCTGGCAACCTTGAGGTTCTAACTCTGGTCCGTTATCCGGATCGAGGACAGTGTATGGTGGGTAGTTTGACTGGGGCGGTCTCCTCCTAAAGAGTAACGGAGGAGTACGAAGGTGCGCTCAGACCGGTCGGAAATCGGTCGTAGAGTATAAAGGCAAAAGCGCGCTTGACTGCGAGACAGACACGTCGAGCAGGTACGAAAGTAGGTCTTAGTGATCCGGTGGTTCTGTATGGAAGGGCCATCGCTCAACGGATAAAAGGTACTCCGGGGATAACAGGCTGATACCGCCCAAGAGTTCATATCGACGGCGGTGTTTGGCACCTCGATGTCGGCTCATCACATCCTGGGGCTGAAGCCGGTCCCAAGGGTATGGCTGTTCGCCATTTAAAGTGGTACGCGAGCTGGGTTTAGAACGTCGTGAGACAGTTCGGTCCCTATCTGCCGTGGACGTTTGAGATTTGAAAGGGGCTGCTCCTAGTACGAGAGGACCGGAGTGGACGAACCTCTGGTGTTCCGGTTGTCACGCCAGTGGCATTGCCGGGTAGCTATGTTCGGAAAAGATAACCGCTGAAAGCATCTAAGCGGGAAACTTGCCTTGAGATGAGATCTCACTGGAACCTTGAGTTCCCTAAAGGGCCGTCGAAGACTACGACGTTGATAGGTTGGGTGTGTAAGCGCTGTGAGGCGTTGAGCTAACCAATACTAATTGCCCGTGAGGCTTGACCATATAACACCCAAACAATTTGATGTTTGTGTGTCTCTATGAAGACTGCAACAGCCGAAAATTTGTAAGAACACAGCTACCTTTATCACATACCCAATTCGGAGCAGCGTCTAACGACGATACTCCAGCTGAATCGCTTGACGACCATAGAGCATTGGAACCACCTGATCCCATCCCGAACTCAGTAGTGAAACGATGCATCGCCGATGGTAGTGTGGGGTTTCCCCATGTGAGAGTAGGTCATCGTCAAGCACCTATACCAAAACCCCCGATCAGGAAACTGGTCGGGGGTTTTACTATTAGTACAGGCATGAAGTTTTGAGCGATCAAAACTACTACCTAGAGATGTAATGCAAGTCGTTGACTAGAAAGAGAAATCTTCGAAAAACAGCTTGACTAAACAAGAGGCTGCTGTAGAATTCGCGCCTCGGTTGAGACGAAAGACTTAACCACCGCTCTTTAACAACTGAATCAAGCAATTCGTGTGGGTGCTTGTGAGGTAAGACTGCTAGTCGCAAGATTATCAGCATCACAAGTTACTCCGCGAGAAATCAAAGATGTAACCAACGATTGCTGAGCTAGGTTTAGGGTTTTCTCAAAACCCAAGCAGTATTGAACTGAAGAGTTTGATCATGGCTCAGATTGAACGCTGGCGGCAGGCCTAACACATGCAAGTCGAGCGGTAGAGAGAAGCTTGCTTCTCTTGAGAGCGGCGGACGGGTGAGTAATGCCTAGGAATCTGCCTAGTGGTGGGGGATAACGTTCGGAAACGGACGCTAATACCGCATACGTCCTACGGGAGAAAGCGGGGGACCTTCGGGCCTCGCGCCATTAGATGAGCCTAGGTCGGATTAGCTAGTTGGTGAGGTAATGGCTCACCAAGGCTACGATCCGTAACTGGTCTGAGAGGATGATCAGTCACACTGGAACTGAGACACGGTCCAGACTCCTACGGGAGGCAGCAGTGGGGAATATTGGACAATGGGCGAAAGCCTGATCCAGCCATGCCGCGTGTGTGAAGAAGGTCTTCGGATTGTAAAGCACTTTAAGTTGGGAGGAAGGGTAGTAACTTAATACGTTGCTACTTTGACGTTACCGACAGAATAAGCACCGGCTAACTTCGTGCCAGCAGCCGCGGTAATACGAAGGGTGCAAGCGTTAATCGGAATTACTGGGCGTAAAGCGCGCGTAGGTGGTTCAGTAAGTTGGATGTGAAATCCCCGGGCTCAACCTGGGAACTGCATCCAAAACTGCTGAGCTAGAGTACGGTAGAGGGTAGTGGAATTTCCTGTGTAGCGGTGAAATGCGTAGATATAGGAAGGAACACCAGTGGCGAAGGCGACTACCTGGACTGGTACTGACACTGAGGTGCGAAAGCGTGGGGAGCAAACAGGATTAGATACCCTGGTAGTCCACGCCGTAAACGATGTCAACTAGCCGTTGGGAGTCTTGAACTCTTAGTGGCGCAGCTAACGCATTAAGTTGACCGCCTGGGGAGTACGGCCGCAAGGTTAAAACTCAAATGAATTGACGGGGGCCCGCACAAGCGGTGGAGCATGTGGTTTAATTCGAAGCAACGCGAAGAACCTTACCTGGCCTTGACATGCTGAGAACTTTCTAGAGATAGATTGGTGCCTTCGGGAACTCAGACACAGGTGCTGCATGGCTGTCGTCAGCTCGTGTCGTGAGATGTTGGGTTAAGTCCCGTAACGAGCGCAACCCTTGTCCTTAGTTACCAGCACGTAATGGTGGGAACTCTAAGGAGACTGCCGGTGACAAACCGGAGGAAGGTGGGGATGACGTCAAGTCATCATGGCCCTTACGGCCAGGGCTACACACGTGCTACAATGGTCGGTACAAAGGGTTGCCAAGCCGCGAGGTGGAGCTAATCCCATAAAACCGATCGTAGTCCGGATCGCAGTCTGCAACTCGACTGCGTGAAGTCGGAATCGCTAGTAATCGTGAATCAGAATGTCACGGTGAATACGTTCCCGGGCCTTGTACACACCGCCCGTCACACCATGGGAGTGGGTTGCACCAGAAGTAGCTAGTCTAACCCTCGGGAGGACGGTTACCACGGTGTGATTCATGACTGGGGTGAAGTCGTAACAAGGTAGCCGTAGGGGAACCTGCGGCTGGATCACCTCCTTAATCGAAGACTTCAGCTTCTTCATAAGTTCCCACACGAATTGCTTGATTCATTGAAAAAGACGATTGGGTCTGTAGCTCAGTTGGTTAGAGCGCACCCCTGATAAGGGTGAGGTCGGCAGTTCGAATCTGCCCAGACCCACCAATTGTTGTGGGGTTTGGCCTTGTACGAATATGGGGCCATAGCTCAGCTGGGAGAGCGCCTGCCTTGCACGCAGGAGGTCAGCGGTTCGATCCCGCTTGGCTCCACCATATACAGCATAGTAAGAGTTCAGAAATGAACGTTCCTGCTAACAGCAGATGAATGTTGATTTCTGGTCTTTGACCAGTAAGAAAATCGTTCTTTAAAAATTTGGGTATGTGATAGAAGTGACTGATTAATTACTTTCACTGGTAATTAATTTGGTCAAGGTAAAATTTGTAGTTCTCAATTGCAAATTTTCGGCGAATGTCGTCTTCACGTTAGAGACAATAACCAGATTGCTTGGGGTTATATGGTCAAGTGAAGAAGCGCATACGGTGGATGCCTTGGCAGTCAGAGGCGATGAAAGACGTTGTAGCCTGCGATAAGCTCCGGGGAGTCGGCAAACAGACTTTGATCCGGAGATCTCTGAATGGGGGAACCCAGCCAGCATAAGCTGGTTATCACACACTAAATACATAGGTGTGTGAGGCGAACCAGGGGAACTGAAACATCTAAGTACCCTGAGGAATAGAAATCAACCGAGATTCCCTTAGTAGTGGCGAGCGAACGGGGACTAGCCCTTAAGTTGATTTGAGATTAGTGGAAGGCTCTGGAAAGTGCCGCCGTAGTGGGTGATAGCCCCGTACACGAAAATCTCTTATCAATGAAATCGAGTAGGACGGAGCACGAGAAACTTTGTCTGAATATGGGGGGACCATCCTCCAAGGCTAAATACTACTGACTGACCGATAGTGAACTAGTACCGTGAGGGAAAGGCGAAAAGAACCCCGGAGAGGGGAGTGAAATAGATCCTGAAACCGTATGCGTACAAGCAGTGGGAGCCCACTTTGTTGGGTGACTGCGTACCTTTTGTATAATGGGTCAGCGACTTATATTCAGTGGCGAGCTTAACCGAATAGGGGAGGCGTAGCGAAAGCGAGTCTTAATAGGGCGACAGTCGCTGGGTATAGACCCGAAACCGGGCGATCTATCCATGGGCAGGTTGAAGGTTGGGTAACACTAACTGGAGGACCGAACCGACTACCGTTGAAAAGTTAGCGGATGACCTGTGGATCGGAGTGAAAGGCTAATCAAGCTCGGAGATAGCTGGTTCTCCTCGAAAGCTATTTAGGTAGCGCCTCGTGTATCACTGTTGGGGGTAGAGCACTGTTTCGGCTAGGGGTCATCCCGACTTACCAAACCGATGCAAACTCCGAATACCAACAAGTGTCAGCACGGGAGACACACGGCGGGTGCTAACGTCCGTCGTGAAAAGGGAAACAACCCAGACCGTCAGCTAAGGTCCCAAAGTTATGGTTAAGTGGGAAACGATGTGGGAAGGCTTAGACAGCTAGGAAGTTGGCTTAGAAGCAGCCATCTTTTAAAGAAAGCGTAATAGCTCACTAGTCGAGTCGGCCTGCGCGGAAGATGTAACGGGGCTCAAACCATACACCGAAGCTACGGGTTCATCTTAGGATGAGCGGTAGAGGAGCGTTCTGTAAGCCTGTGAAGGTGAGTTGAGAAGCTTGCTGGAGGTATCAGAAGTGCGAATGCTGACATGAGTAACGACAATGGGAGTGAAAAACTCCCACGCCGAAAGACCAAGGTTTCCTGCGCAACGTTAATCGACGCAGGGTGAGTCGGCCCCTAAGGTGAGGCAGAAATGCGTAATCGATGGGAAACGGGTTAATATTCCCGTACTTCTAATTACTGCGATGGAGGGACGGAGAAGGCTAGGCCAGCACGGCGTTGGTTGTCCGTGTTTAAGGTGGTAGGCTGAATGCTTAGGTAAATCCGGGCGTTCAAGGCCGAGAACTGATGACGAGTTATCTTTTAGATGACGAAGTGGTTGATGCCATGCTTCCAGGAAAAGCTTCTAAGCTTCAGGTAATTAGGAACCGTACCCCAAACCGACACAGGTGGTTAGGTAGAGAATACCAAGGCGCTTGAGAGAACTCGGGTGAAGGAACTAGGCAAAATGGCACCGTAACTTCGGGAGAAGGTGCGCCGGTGAGGGTGAAGCATTTACTGCGTAAGCCCATGCCGGTCGAAGATACCAGGCCGCTGCGACTGTTTATTAAAAACACAGCACTCTGCAAACACGAAAGTGGACGTATAGGGTGTGACGCCTGCCCGGTGCCGGAAGGTTAATTGATGGGGTTAGCTAACGCGAAGCTCTTGATCGAAGCCCCGGTAAACGGCGGCCGTAACTATAACGGTCCTAAGGTAGCGAAATTCCTTGTCGGGTAAGTTCCGACCTGCACGAATGGCGTAACGATGGCGGCGCTGTCTCCACCCGAGACTCAGTGAAATTGAAATCGCTGTGAAGATGCAGTGTATCCGCGGCTAGACGGAAAGACCCCGTGAACCTTTACTATAGCTTTGCACTGGACTTTGAGTTTGCTTGTGTAGGATAGGTGGGAGGCTTTGAAGCGTGGACGCCAGTTCGCGTGGAGCCAACCTTGAAATACCACCCTGGCAACCTTGAGGTTCTAACTCTGGTCCGTTATCCGGATCGAGGACAGTGTATGGTGGGTAGTTTGACTGGGGCGGTCTCCTCCTAAAGAGTAACGGAGGAGTACGAAGGTGCGCTCAGACCGGTCGGAAATCGGTCGTAGAGTATAAAGGCAAAAGCGCGCTTGACTGCGAGACAGACACGTCGAGCAGGTACGAAAGTAGGTCTTAGTGATCCGGTGGTTCTGTATGGAAGGGCCATCGCTCAACGGATAAAAGGTACTCCGGGGATAACAGGCTGATACCGCCCAAGAGTTCATATCGACGGCGGTGTTTGGCACCTCGATGTCGGCTCATCACATCCTGGGGCTGAAGCCGGTCCCAAGGGTATGGCTGTTCGCCATTTAAAGTGGTACGCGAGCTGGGTTTAGAACGTCGTGAGACAGTTCGGTCCCTATCTGCCGTGGACGTTTGAGATTTGAAAGGGGCTGCTCCTAGTACGAGAGGACCGGAGTGGACGAACCTCTGGTGTTCCGGTTGTCACGCCAGTGGCATTGCCGGGTAGCTATGTTCGGAAAAGATAACCGCTGAAAGCATCTAAGCGGGAAACTTGCCTTGAGATGAGATCTCACTGGAACCTTGAGTTCCCTAAAGGGCCGTCGAAGACTACGACGTTGATAGGTTGGGTGTGTAAGCGCTGTGAGGCGTTGAGCTAACCAATACTAATTGCCCGTGAGGCTTGACCATATAACACCCAAACAATTTGATGTTTGTGTGTCTCTATGAAGACTGCAACAGCCGAAAATTTGTAAGAACACAGCTACCTTTATCACATACCCAATTCGGAGCAGCGTCTAACGACGATACTCCAGCTGAATCGCTTGACGACCATAGAGCATTGGAACCACCTGATCCCATCCCGAACTCAGTAGTGAAACGATGCATCGCCGATGGTAGTGTGGGGTTTCCCCATGTGAGAGTAGGTCATCGTCAAGCACCTATACCAAAACCCCCGATCAGGAAACTGGTCGGGGGTTTTACTTTGTGCGCCGAAAATATAAGCCGCGCTGCCAAGCCTTGATAGGCAACCAAACTGTGCATCGTTATCATGCGTGCCTTATTGCATGGCGGAACTCAAATGCTTGCATTGTTAAGGCTTCTTCAAGATGGGCGCTTCCACTCTGGTGAGGCGCTTGGTGCTGCCTTGGGTGTTAGTCGTTCGGCGGTTTGGAAGCAGCTACAGGTGCTTCAGGCTGAGTTGTCTTTGCCGGTACATAAGGTGCGTGGGCGCGGCTACCGGCTAGAAACTCCCCTGCGGTTGCTCGATGCGGATTGGTTGAATGCTCAAGTGGATGCGCCGCAGTGGCGCGCCTGCGTTATGCCGAGCGTGGATTCGACCAATGCTGAGGCGCTACGTCTACTTCCTTCAGCGGCCTCGCTACCGTTCTATGTGCTAGCCGAGCGACAAACAAGTGGGCGGGGACGGCGTGGTCGTAGCTGGATCAGTCCTTTCGGTGAAAACCTCTATTACAGCCTGGTTGTGCGTGTTGAGGGCGGTGTCCGTCAGCTTGATGGCATGAGTCTGGCTGTTGGCTTGGCGCTGCTCAACGTTATCCATCGTTTTGGTGTGACTAAGGCGGGGCTCAAATGGCCAAATGATGTGCTGGTTGGCGATCGTAAGCTGGCAGGTATTTTGTTAGAGCTATCAGGTGATCCGGCTGATGTTTGTCATGTGGTCATCGGCATCGGTTTGAATGTGAATATGCTTGTGGCTGAACCAGGAGTTATTGGGCAGCCGTGGACTTCGATGCGTGCCGAGTTGGGATGCCTGTTAGACAGAAATGAGCTAGTGGCTGAGTTAAACAGGCAGCTGTCAAGCTATCTAGATATACAGCGTCGGGATGGTTTCGCCGCATTGCAGGATGAATGGCACGCTAATCATCTCTGGCAGGGCCGATCTGTTGCGTTAACGGCAGGCGCTGACCCTGTTGAGGGAAAGGTTTTGGGGGTGGATCACTCGGGGGCAATTCGCCTAAGTATTGATGGGGTTGAGCGTGCCTTTAGTGGTGGAGAGCTCAGCCTGAGGTTGCGTGATGATTCTTGAGCTCGACTGCGGTAATACGCTTATAAAGTGGCGTTTGCTTCGAGATGGCAGTGCTATGGTAGTTGCCGGTGGTGTTGTTGAGTCTGATCAGGCGCTGATAGCTATTGTGCGCGAGCAAAACGTGCACTTGCGTGCCTGTCGCTTAGTGAGTGTGCGCACTGATGACGAAACGGCGCAGTTAATCGCGCTCACTGAGCAGGCCTTTACTGTTGAGTGTCGCGTTGCGCGCTCTGCAACGCTGTTGGCTGGAGTGCGTAACGGTTATGGTCAATACCAGCGGCTTGGGCTTGATCGTTGGCTTGCTGTGGTGGGGGCTTATCAGTTGTCGCGAAAGGCTGCGTTGGTTATCGATCTCGGCACTGCGGTTACTTCTGACTTTGTAAGTATGGAAGGTGAGCACTTGGGGGGCTTTATTTGTCCAGGTTTGCCTTTGATGCGCACGCAACTGCGTACCCATACACGGCGGACTCGCTATAACAGCGAGGAAGCTGCGCGTGCGCTCGAAGACCTGGTGCCAGGGCGCGCAACTGCAGAAGCTGTTGAGCGTGGTTGTGTGCTGATGCTGCGTGGCTTCGTGAGCGCTCAAGTGGCTATGGCTGCTGAGTTCCTGGGTGAGGATTTTGATGTTTTCCTCACGGGCGGTGATGCTCCCTTGGTCGTCGATGTTGTGCCGGGTGCGCGGGTTGTGCCGGATCTGGTTTTTATGGGCTTAGCGATCGCTTGCCCGGTCAATTGAGGTCATGCATGCGCTGGATGTTCTTGTGGTTCATTGTGCTGAATTTATTCTATTACGTTTGGCATCAGCAGCAGGCTCCGCTAAGGGTTACAGAGGTTGCTCCGCTCAATCTGTCGCAAGGCAGCAAGCGGGATATTCGTCTGCTGAGTGAGTCGAGTACCCCGATTCGACGAGAGGTTGCTGAGGCGCAACCGGTTGAGGCGGTGTGCTTGTTTCTTGGTGGTTTTGAGTCGAGAGCGGACGCGTCGGCCGTCGAGCAACGGTTGCTGAGCCTGGATATTCAGTCGCGGGTGCAAAGTATGGATGCGGCCGGTGGGGTCGACTACTGGGTCTACCTGCCGCCTTTGGCTTCACGGCAAGCTTCGCTGCGACAGTTGCGTGAGCTGCAGGCGCGGAAAATAGATAGCTACATTATTACTCAGGGCGATTTAGCCAACGGCATATCGCTGGGCATCTTTCCGCGAAGTGATTCAGCGCAAAGTGTTATGCAGCGCTTGCAGGACGCAGGTTATGAGCCATCACTCCGCGAGCTGACCCGTGCGCATCGTAGTTTCTGGGTGCGTATATCCCCGCAAAGTAGGCGTTTGGCGGATGATTCCGTGCTGCAGCGTTTAGCTTTTGACTTCAATGGCTTAGAACAGCAAATAATTCCGTGCGAGGGGGTTGCAAGGGGGCTTTAGAATGCATAGAATGGCGCCCGCTCAGCAGGGTGGCGCTTACAAGTGCTCTGCAGAGTTGCTGTCAATGTAGCTAACCTCAGGTTTTATAATGAGAAATTGCTTGACAGCAGGTCGGCATCGAATGAGAATGCCGCCCCGTTTGGAGGGATTCCCGAGTGGCCAAAGGGATCAGACTGTAAATCTGACGTCATCGACTTCGAAGGTTCGAATCCTTCTCCCTCCACCAGATTTAGCAAGAGTTGTAGATTGAGCGGGTATAGTTTAGTGGTAGAACCTCAGCCTTCCAAGCTGATGATGCGGGTTCGATTCCCGCTACCCGCTCCAGTTTTACTGCTCTTGCGTCGTGTTTTGCTCATGTAGCTCAGTTGGTAGAGCACACCCTTGGTAAGGGTGAGGTCAGCGGTTCAAGTCCGCTCATGAGCTCCATTTGATAAAGGCAGATATGCGAGTATCTGCCTTTGTTTTATGGTGCTGATACTAAGTCAGTTCTTCCCTTGGAGGCAGTCAAAATGGCTAAAGAAAAGTTTGATCGTTCCCTACCGCACGTCAACGTAGGCACTATTGGCCACGTTGACCACGGTAAGACCACTCTGACTGCAGCGCTGACACGCGTCTGCTCCGAGGTTTTCGGTTCTGCTGTTGTTGACTTCGATAAGATCGACAGCGCGCCGGAAGAGAAGGCTCGTGGTATCACCATCAACACCGCACACGTTGAATACAACTCGCTGATCCGTCACTACGCTCACGTTGACTGCCCGGGTCACGCTGACTATGTGAAGAACATGATCACCGGTGCTGCGCAGATGGATGGCGCTATCCTGGTTTGCTCGGCCGCTGATGGTCCGATGCCGCAAACTCGTGAGCACATCCTGCTGTCCCGTCAGGTTGGCGTTCCGTACATCGTGGTCTTCCTGAACAAGGCTGACCTGGTTGACGACGCTGAGCTGTTGGAGCTGGTGGAAATGGAAGTGCGTGACCTGCTCAGCACTTACGATTTCCCGGGCGATGACACTCCGATCATCATCGGTTCCGCGCGTATGGCGTTGGAAGGTAAAGACGACAACGAAATGGGCACCACTGCCGTTCGTAAGCTGGTTGAGACTCTGGATAGCTACATTCCAGATCCAGTGCGTCTGACCGACAAGCCGTTCCTGATGCCAATCGAAGACGTATTCTCGATCTCCGGTCGTGGCACCGTGGTAACTGGCCGTATCGAGCGTGGCATTGTTCGCGTTCAAGATCCGCTGGAAATCGTTGGTCTGCGCGATACCACTGTCACCACCTGCACCGGTGTTGAAATGTTCCGCAAGCTGCTCGACGAAGGCCGTGCTGGTGAGAACTGCGGCGTTCTGCTACGTGGCACCAAGCGTGACGACGTTGAGCGTGGCCAGGTTCTGGTTAAGCCAGGTTCGGTTAAGCCGCACACCACCTTCACTGCCGAAGTGTATGTGTTGAGCAAAGAAGAAGGCGGTCGTCATACTCCGTTCTTCAAAGGCTACCGTCCTCAGTTCTACTTCCGTACAACTGACGTAACTGGTAACTGCGAACTGCCGGAAGGCGTTGAGATGGTAATGCCAGGTGACAACATTCAGATGACTGTCACGCTGATCAAAACCATCGCAATGGAAGAAGGTCTGCGTTTCGCCATTCGTGAAGGCGGTCGTACCGTCGGTGCTGGCGTCGTAGCAAAGATCATCGCTTAATCGATTGATCTGTTTTAGTCAGGCCGGCATAATGGTCGGCCTGATTCAGTTTTTAGGTCAGTAGCTCAATTGGCAGAGCGACGGTCTCCAAAACCGTAGGTTGGGGGTTCGATTCCCTCCTGACCTGCCATATTCAATAGAATTTGGCGCGTCTTTTTACAGGATATTAGTAGATGAATGTTAAGGCTGAAGCCAAAGACTCGCGCTTTGATCTAGTGAAGTGGCTCCTAGTCGCTGCCCTAGTGATTGCAGGTGTGGTCGGTAATCAGTATTTCTCTGCTGAACCTATCTTGTATCGTGTTCTGGCGCTGCTGGTGGTTGCGGCGGTTGCTGGTGTGATTGCTTTGCAGACGTCAAAAGGGCAAGCCTTTTGGGTGCTGGCAAAAGAAGCGCGCGTTGAAATTCGTAAGGTCGTTTGGCCTACTCGTCAGGAAACCACGCAGACAACATTGATTGTTGTGGCTGTTGTTCTGGTTATGGCGTTGATGTTGTGGGTCTTGATTCCCTGCTTGGTTGGCTTGTTTCGTTGATTGTCGGTTAAAGGTGTCCCGTGGCTAAGCGTTGGTACGTTGTGCATGCTTACTCGGGTTACGAGAAGCATGTGATGCGCTCGTTGGTCGAGCGTGTGAAGCTCGCTGGTATGGAAGATGTTTTTGGTGAAATTCTGGTCCCTACTGAAGAAGTAGTCGAGATGCGGAATGGTCAGAAGCGCAAGAGCGAGCGTAAGTTTTTCCCAGGCTATGTTCTGGTGCAGATGGAGATGAGTGAGGCGACTTGGCATTTGATCAAGAATACGCCGCGCGTAATGGGCTTCATTGGCGGTACAGCCGATAAGCCGGCGCCAATCACTGAGAAAGAAGCCGAAGCCATTCTCCGTCGTGTGGCTGATAGTGGTGATAAGCCGAAGCCTAAGACGTTGTTCGAGCCAGGTGAGATGGTGCGCGTCACTGATGGTCCGTTTGCCGATTTCAGTGGTGTGGTTGAAGAAGTTAATTACGAAAAAAGCCGTATTCAGGTAGCTGTGACTATTTTTGGTCGCTCTACCCCGGTAGAGCTGGAGTTCAGTCAGGTCGAAAAGGCATAACTGAAATAAGCATCCCTTACCCCGCAGCCTTGGGCTGCGGGGTTTTGTCGTCACTGGGATAAACAGGTAATAACTGGGGAGCCGCAAGGCGTTAGAACCCAATATTGGAGTAGCTCATGGCTAAGAAAATTACGGCTTATATCAAGCTGCAAGTAAAGGCTGCACAAGCCAACCCGTCGCCACCCGTCGGTCCAGCTCTGGGTCAGCACGGCGTGAACATCATGGAATTCTGTAAGGCGTTCAATGCCCGTACTCAGGGTATCGAGCCAGGCCTGCCGACTCCAGTGATCATCACTGTATACAGCGACCGCAGCTTCACCTTTGAAACCAAAAGCACCCCGGCTGCCGTTCTGTTGAAGAAAGCTGCTGGTCTGACCAGCGGTTCGGCTCGTCCGAACACCGTTAAGGTCGGCACTGTGACTCGTGCTCAGCTGGAAGAGATCGCCAAGACTAAGCAGGCTGATCTAACTGCCGCTGATATGGATGCAGCTGTGCGTACTATCGCCGGCTCCGCTCGCAGCATGGGCCTCAACGTGGAGGGTGTGTAATGGCTAAGTTGACCAAACGTCAAAAGGCAATCGCTGAGAAAGTTGAAGCCGGTAAGGCTTATAACTTTGTTGAAGCGGCCGCTCTGCTGGCTGAGCTGTCGGCAGTCAAGTTCTCTGAGTCGGTAGATATCGCCGTCAACCTTGGTGTTGACCCGCGTAAATCTGACCAGGTTGTTCGTGGCGCTACTGTGCTGCCGAACGGTTCGGGCAAAAGCGTTCGCGTTGCCGTGTTCACCCAGGGTCCAGCTGCTGAAGCCGCTCTGGCTGCCGGCGCTGACCGCGTAGGTATGGACGATCTGGCTGCTGAAATGAAAGGCGGCGATCTGAACTATGACGTGGTTATTGCTTCCCCGGATGCAATGCGCGTTGTCGGTCAGTTGGGTCAAGTGCTCGGTCCACGTGGCCTGATGCCTAACCCGAAAGTCGGTACCGTGACGCCTGACGTTGCGACTGCTGTGAAGAATGCCAAAGCGGGTCAAGTGCGTTTCCGTACTGACAAGA
Organism: Pseudomonas sp. GWSMS-1; assembly: GCF_049847425.1. NCBI lineage: Bacteria > Pseudomonadati > Pseudomonadota > Gammaproteobacteria > Pseudomonadales > Pseudomonadaceae > Pseudomonas > Pseudomonas sp. GWSMS-1. The sequence continues at coordinate 188,469 of NZ_JBMHHV010000003.1, forward strand.
ACGGCATCATCCACGGTTCTGTTGGCAAGGTTGGCTTTGACGCTGAGAAGCTCAAGCAAAACGTTGAATCGCTGATTTCTGACCTTAAGCGTCTGAAGCCATCGACTTCGAAAGGTATCTACGTTAAGCGCGTAACCCTGAGCACCACTATGGGCCCAGGTTTGATCATTGATCAAGGCTCGCTGGACGCGTAACACATAGGGGCGGCGCGAGCGATTGCGCCGCTTCGACACTTTGGGGTCCCTGCTTTGCGGGGGCTATCCAAGACCGTAGGTGGCGCAAGCCTTAAACTTAAAGCCTACGCAGATGGTGCTCCCGGTTCCTTACCGAATCAGACACCAAAACGACATCGGGCTTCGGCCAGATGAAACGGTAACAAGCAGGAGTTAAACCCGTGGCAATTAAACTCGAAGACAAGAAGGCCATCGTCGCTGAAGTCAACGAGGCTGCCAAAGTCGCTCTGTCCGCTGTTGTGGTTGACGCCCGCGGTGTGACTGTAAGCGCTATGACCGGACTCCGTAAAGAGGCCCGCGAGGCTGGTGTATACGTACGTGTTGTACGTAATACCCTGCTCAAGCGCGCTGTTGAGGGCACTGATTATGCTGTCCTCAATGACGTGTTCAAAGGCCCGACCCTGATTGCATTCTCCAAGGAACATCCGGGCGCTGCTGCTCGTATTTTTAAAGAGTTCGCCAAGGGTCAGGATAAGTTCGAGATCAAGGCAGCTGCGTTTGAGGGCAAGTTCCTCGCAGCAAACGAGATCGACGTGTTGGCTTCGCTGCCAACTCGCGACGAAGCCATTGCGAAGCTGATGAGCGTGATTCAAGGCGCTACCAGCAAGCTGGCTCGTACTCTGGCGGCCATTCGCGACCAGAAAGAAGCTGCTGCTGCCTAAGGCATCGTCAACTCTTTCAAAATCATATGTTTAATTTGATGGCTGCGTAGGCTGTCACCCCAATACAGGATTTAAAGTCATGTCTCTGACTAACGAGCAAATCATCGAAGCAATCGGCCAGAAAACTGTTCTGGAAGTTGTTGAGCTGATCAAAGCAATGGAAGAAACCTTCGGCGTTACCGCTGCTGTTGCTTCTGCTGGCCCAGCTGCTGCTGCCGCTGTTGTTGAAGAGCAAACCGAATTCAACGTGATGTTGCTTGAAGCCGGCGAGAAGAAAGTAAACGTGATCAAGGCAGTTCGTGAACTGACCGGTCTGGGCCTGAAAGAAGCCAAGGCTGTTGTTGACGGCGCTCCTGCCATGGTTCTGGAAGCTGTTGCGAAAGACGCAGCTGACAAAGCCAAGGTTACCTTGGAAGAAGCTGGCGCCAAAGTCGAGCTCAAGTAAGCGACGACCTTGCGTCTACAGCCCGAGCGACTCGCGTAAGGCTGATGGCTGGTGGCTTTTGCCACCGGCCTTTTTCCGTTCTAGGTCGGCTAATCGTAGGCTGGCCGGGACGTGAAATACCCGCCCGATGTGGCGGTGCAAACTTAGGGTTTGCAAGAGTTTCTGGCAACTCCCGTCGGAGGGGCCAAATAAGCAGGTGACCAAGCTGGGGAACGCTGATGGCTTACTCATATACTGAGAAAAAACGTATCCGCAAGGACTTTAGCAAGTTGCCGGATGTCATGGATGTGCCTTATCTCCTGGCCATCCAGCTGGATTCGTATCGCGAATTCCTGCAGGCAGGAGCGACCAAGGACCAGTTCCGCGACATTGGCCTGCATGCGGCCTTCAAGTCTGTTTTCCCGATCATCAGCTATTCCGGCAATGCTGCTCTGGAGTATGTCGGTTATCGCCTGGGCGAGCCGGCTTTTGATGTCAAGGAATGTACGCTGCGTGGCGTAACCTACGCCGTGCCGTTGCGAGTCAAAGTCCGTCTGATCATTTTCGACAAAGAGTCGTCGAATAAAGCGATCAAGGACATCAAAGAACAAGAAGTGTACATGGGCGAAATTCCGCTCATGACCGAGAACGGTACCTTCGTTATTAACGGTACCGAGCGCGTTATCGTGTCCCAGCTGCACCGTTCCCCAGGCGTGTTCTTCGACCACGACCGTGGTAAGACGCACAGCTCGGGCAAGCTGCTGTACTCGGCGCGCATCATTCCTTACCGCGGCTCCTGGTTGGACTTCGAGTTCGATCCGAAGGACGCCGTGTTCGTGCGTATCGACCGTCGCCGCAAACTGCCGGCTTCCGTGCTGTTGCGTGCGCTGGGTTACAGCACAGAAGAAGTGCTGGACGCGTTCTATGCGACCAACGTGTTCCATGTGAAGGGTGAAAGCCTCAACCTGGAATTGGTCCCGCATCGCCTGCGCGGTGAGATTGCTGTCTTGGATATCCTGGACGACAAGGGCAAGGTCATCGTTGAGCAAGGCCGCCGGATTACCGCGCGCCACATTAACCAGCTGGATAAGGCTGGTATTACTGAGCTGCAAGTACCGATTGATTACCTGATCGGTCGTACCTCGGCTAAGGCGATCGTGCACCCGGCTACCGGCGAAATCATCGCTGAGTGCAACACCGAATTGAGCGTCGAGATCCTGGCCCATGTGGTTAAGGCTCAGGTTGTACGCATCGAAACGCTGTACACCAACGACATCGATTGCGGTCCGTTCATCTCCGATACCTTGAAGATCGACAGCACCACCAATCAGTTGGAAGCGCTGGTCGAGATCTACCGCATGATGCGTCCTGGCGAGCCGCCAACCAAGGATGCAGCTGAGACCCTGTTCAACAACCTGTTCTTCAGCCCAGAGCGTTACGATCTGTCGGCTGTAGGTCGGATGAAGTTCAACCGTCGTATCGGTCGCACCGAGATCGAAGGTTCGGGCGTGCTGAGCAAAGAAGATATCGTTGCGGTCCTCAAGACCCTGGTTGATATCCGTAACGGCAAAGGCATCGTCGATGACATCGACCACCTGGGTAACCGTCGTGTTCGCTGCGTTGGCGAAATGGCCGAGAACCAGTTCCGCGTTGGCCTGGTACGTGTAGAACGTGCGGTCAAAGAGCGTCTGTCGATGGCTGAAAGCGAAGGCTTGATGCCGCAGGACCTGATCAACGCCAAGCCGGTTGCGGCTGCCGTTAAAGAGTTCTTCGGTTCCAGCCAGCTCTCGCAGTTTATGGACCAGAACAACCCGCTCTCTGAAATCACCCACAAGCGCCGTGTTTCGGCTCTTGGCCCGGGCGGTTTGACCCGTGAGCGTGCAGGCTTTGAAGTCCGTGACGTACACCCGACCCATTACGGCCGTGTGTGCCCGATCGAGACGCCTGAAGGTCCGAACATTGGTCTGATCAACTCGTTGGCAGCCTATGCGCGCACCAACCAGTACGGCTTCCTTGAGAGCCCGTACCGTGTGGTGAAAGACACGCTGGTGACTGACGAAATCGTGTTCCTGTCGGCCATTGAAGAGGCCGATCACGTGATCGCCCAGGCTTCGGCGACCATGAACGACAGCGGTCAGCTGGTTGATGAGTTGGTTGCCGTACGTCACCTCAACGAATTCACCGTTAAAGCGCCTGAAGACGTCACCCTGATGGACGTGTCGCCGAAGCAGGTAGTTTCGGTTGCTGCTTCGTTGATTCCGTTCCTCGAGCACGACGACGCCAACCGTGCGTTGATGGGTTCGAACATGCAGCGCCAGGCTGTACCGACACTGCGTGCTGACAAGCCGCTGGTAGGTACTGGCATGGAGCGCAACGTGGCACGCGACTCCGGCGTTTGCGTCGTGGCGCGTCGTGGCGGTGTGATTGATTCGGTTGATGCCAGCCGTGTTGTGGTTCGCGTCAATGACGACGAAGTTGAAACTGGCGAAGCCGGTGTCGACATCTACAACCTGACCAAATACACCCGTTCCAACCAAAACACCTGCATCAACCAGCGTCCGCTGGTGAGCAAAGGTGACAAGGTTGAGCGCAGCGACATCCTGGCCGATGGCCCGTCCACCGATATGGGTGAATTGGCTCTGGGTCAGAACATGCGCGTCGCGTTCATGCCGTGGAACGGTTACAACTTCGAAGACTCCATCTGCCTCTCCGAGCGCGTGGTGCAAGAAGATCGTTTCACCACGATCCACATCCAGGAACTGACCTGTGTGGCGCGTGACACCAAGCTCGGCTCGGAAGAAATCACGTCCGACATCCCTAACGTTGGCGAGTCCGCACTCAACAAGCTGGACGAAGCAGGCATCGTGTATGTCGGTGCTGAAGTCGGCCCTGGCGACATTCTGGTAGGTAAAGTGACGCCTAAGGGCGAAACCCAGCTGACCCCAGAAGAGAAGCTGTTGCGTGCGATCTTCGGTGAGAAGGCGTCTGACGTTAAAGACACCTCCCTGCGTGTGCCGACTGGCACCAAAGGTACCGTTATCGACGTGCAGGTCTTCACTCGCGACGGCGTTGAGCGTGATGCGCGTGCCCTGTCGATCGAGAAGAGCCAGCTCGACGAGATCCGTAAGGACCTCAACGAAGAGTTCCGCATCGTTGAAGGTGCAACCTTCGAACGCCTGCGTTCCGCTCTGGTGGGTAAGAAAGCCGAAGGCGGCGCTGGCCTGAAGAAGGGCGCAGAAGTCACTGACGAGTTCCTCGACGGCCTCGAGCACGGTCAGTGGTTCAAGCTGCGCATGGCTGACGATGCGCTGAACGAGCAGTTGGAAAAGGCTCAGGCCTATATCTCCGACCGCCGTCACTTGCTCGACGACAAGTTCGAAGACAAGAAGCGCAAGCTGCAGCAGGGCGATGACCTGGCACCAGGCGTACTGAAGATCGTCAAGGTTTACCTGGCTATCCGTCGTCGCATCCAGCCGGGTGACAAGATGGCTGGTCGTCACGGTAACAAGGGTGTGGTCTCGGTGATCATGCCGGTTGAAGACATGCCGCACGACGTCAACGGTACGCCGGTCGACATCGTTCTCAACCCGCTGGGCGTACCGTCGCGTATGAACGTTGGGCAGATCCTCGAAACTCACTTGGGCCTCGCGGCTAAAGGTCTGGGCGAGAAGATTAACCGCATGCTCGAAGAGCAGCGCAAGGTCGCCGAGCTGCGTAAGTTTATGCAGCAGATCTACAACGAAATTGGCGGTCGTCAGGAAAGCCTGGATGAACTGAGTGATCAGGAAATCCTGCGTTTGGCGCACAACCTCAAAGGCGGTGTGCCGATGGCCACGCCGGTGTTCGACGGCGCTAAGGAAACTGAGATCAAGGCCATGCTCAAGCTGGCCGATCTGCCAGAGAGCGGTCAGATGCAGTTGGTTGACGGTCGTACCGGCAACCTCTTCGAGCGTCCGACCACCGTTGGTTACATGTACATGCTGAAACTGAACCACCTGGTGGACGACAAGATGCACGCGCGTTCCACGGGTTCCTACAGCCTGGTTACTCAGCAGCCGCTGGGTGGTAAGGCGCAGTTCGGTGGTCAGCGCTTCGGGGAGATGGAGGTCTGGGCACTGGAAGCTTATGGCGCCGCCTACACCCTGCAGGAAATGCTGACCGTGAAGTCGGACGACGTGAACGGCCGTACCAAGATGTACAAAAACATCGTGGACGGTGATCACCGTATGGAGCCGGGCATGCCCGAGTCCTTCAACGTACTGATCAAAGAGATCCGTTCGCTGGGTATCGACATCGATCTGGAAACCGAATAACACGTGACGCGAATCGAGAGCGCGGCTGTATAGTCCGCTCTCTGCTCCGCCAGGAGGAAAGGCCTTGAAAGACCTACTGAATTTGCTGAAAAACCAGGGTCAAGTCGAAGAGTTCGACGCAATCCGTATTGCGTTGGCGTCGCCTGAGATGATCCGTTCGTGGTCGTTCGGTGAAGTTAAAAAGCCGGAAACCATCAACTACCGTACGTTCAAGCCTGAGCGTGACGGCCTGTTCTGCGCCAAGATCTTTGGCCCGGTAAAGGATTACGAGTGCCTGTGCGGTAAGTACAAGCGCTTGAAGCATCGCGGCGTGATCTGCGAGAAGTGCGGCGTTGAAGTGGCACTGGCCAAGGTTCGGCGTGAGCGCATGGCGCACATCGAACTGGCTTCGCCGGTTGCTCACATCTGGTTCCTTAAGTCGCTGCCAAGCCGTATCGGTTTGCTGATGGACATGACCCTGCGTGATATCGAACGCGTTCTCTACTTCGAGAGCTATGTCGTTATCGATCCGGGCATGACCACCCTTGAAAAAGGCCAGCTGCTGAACGACGAGCAGTACTTCGAAGCCCTCGAAGAGTTCGGTGATGACTTCGACGCCCGCATGGGTGCTGAAGCCGTTCGCGAACTGCTGCACGCGATTGACCTGGAGCACGAGATTGGCCGTCTGCGCGAAGAAATTCCGCAAACCAACTCGGAAACCAAGATCAAGAAGCTGTCCAAGCGCCTGAAGCTGATGGAAGCCTTCCTGGGGTCGGGCAACCTGCCTGAGTGGATGGTGTTGACCGTTCTGCCGGTTCTGCCGCCAGATCTGCGTCCGCTGGTTCCGCTCGACGGTGGCCGTTTTGCGACTTCGGATCTCAACGATCTGTATCGCCGCGTGATCAACCGTAACAACCGCTTGAAGCGCCTGCTTGATTTGTCCGCGCCGGACATCATCGTGCGCAACGAAAAGCGCATGCTGCAAGAAGCGGTCGACGCCCTGCTCGACAACGGCCGTCGTGGTCGCGCCATCACTGGCTCGAACAAGCGTCCGCTGAAATCCTTGGCTGACATGATCAAGGGTAAGCAAGGTCGTTTCCGTCAGAACTTGCTCGGTAAGCGCGTGGACTACTCCGGTCGTTCGGTAATTACCGTAGGCCCGACCCTGCGTCTGCATCAGTGCGGTCTGCCGAAGAAGATGGCCCTCGAGCTGTTCAAGCCGTTCATTTTCGGCAAGCTGGAAATGCGTGGCCTTGCGACCACCATCAAAGCGGCCAAGAAAATGGTCGAGCGCGAACTGCCTGAGGTTTGGGATGTTCTCGCCGAAGTGATTCGCGAACACCCAGTGCTCCTCAACCGTGCACCGACCCTTCACCGTCTGGGTATCCAAGCGTTTGAGCCAGTACTGATCGAAGGTAAAGCGATTCAGCTGCACCCGCTGGTCTGCGCCGCGTACAACGCCGACTTCGACGGTGACCAAATGGCCGTGCACGTACCGCTGACACTGGAAGCCCAGTTGGAAGCGCGTGCGTTGATGATGTCGACCAACAACATCCTGTCGCCAGCCAACGGTGAGCCAATCATCGTGCCGTCGCAGGACGTTGTATTGGGTCTGTACTACATGACCCGCGAAGCGATCAACGCCAAGGGCGAAGGTCGTGTATTCGCTGATCTGCAGGAAGTTGACCGGGTTTTCCGTGGTGGCCAGGCTTCGCTGCATGCTCGCGTTAAAGTGCGCATCAACGAAGTGATCAAAGACCGCGACGGCAGCATCACCAAGAACACCCGTATCGTCGACACCACTGTCGGTCGTGCGTTGCTGTTCCAAATCGTGCCGGATGGCCTGTCGTATGACGTGGTCAACCACTCGATGAAGAAGAAGGCGATCTCCAAGCTGATCAACCAGTGCTACCGCACCGTTGGCTTGAAAGACACCGTGATCTTCGCTGACCAGTTGATGTACACCGGTTTCGCCTATTCGACCATCTCCGGTGTGTCGATTGGTGTGAACGACTTCGTTATCCCGGATGAGAAGGCGCGCATCATTGACGCCGCTACCGAGGAAGTTAAAGAGATCGAATCGCAGTACGCCTCCGGCCTGGTAACCCAGGGCGAGAAGTACAACAAAGTGATCGACCTTTGGTCCAAGGCTAACGACGAAGTATCCAAGGCGATGATGGCCAACCTTTCGAAAGAGAAAGTGGTTGATCGCGATGGCAATACCGTTGAGCAAGAGTCGTTCAACTCGATGTACATGATGGCCGACTCCGGTGCACGGGGTTCTGCTGCGCAGATCCGTCAGCTCGCCGGTATGCGTGGTCTGATGGCCAAGCCGGACGGCTCGATCATCGAAACGCCGATCACCGCGAACTTCCGCGAAGGTCTGTCGGTTCTGCAGTACTTCATCTCGACGCACGGTGCTCGTAAGGGTCTTGCGGATACCGCGTTGAAAACCGCTAACTCCGGTTACCTGACGCGTCGTCTGGTAGACGTGGCGCAGGATCTGGTTGTTACCGCGATCGATTGCGGCACCGAGCACGGCCTGCTGATGACTCCGCACATTGAAGGCGGCGACGTTGTAGAGCCATTGGGTGAGCGCGTTCTGGGTCGAGTAATCGCCCGTGACGTATTCAAACCAGGCACCGAAGAAGTCATCGTTCCAGCCGGTACGCTGGTTGACGAGCAGTGGGTTGAATTCATCGAGCTGAACAGCATCGACGAAGTGATCGTGCGTTCGCCGATCAGCTGCGAAACCCGCTACGGCATCTGCGCCAAGTGCTACGGTCGCGACCTGGCTCGTGGTCACCAGATCAACATCGGTGAAGCCGTGGGTGTTATCGCTGCCCAGTCGATTGGTGAGCCGGGTACTCAGCTGACCATGCGTACGTTCCACATCGGTGGTGCGGCAAGCCGGACCTCGGCTGCTGACAGCGTACAAGTGAAGAACGGTGGTGCGATTCGTCTGCACAACCTTAAGCACGTTGAGCGTCTCGACGGCAACCTGGTGGCGGTTTCCCGCTCCGGCGAGCTGGCGATTGCCGACGAGTTCGGTCGTGAGCGTGAGCGCTATAAGCTGCCGTACGGTGCCGTGATTTCCGTGAAGGAAGGCGACAAGGTCGACGCTGGCGCCATCGTCGCCAAGTGGGACCCGCACACCCACCCGATCGTTACCGAAATGAAAGGTACCGTGACCTACGTGGGCATGGAAGAAGGCATCACCATCAAGCGTCAGACCGACGAATTGACGGGTTTGACCAACATCGAAGTCCTCGATCCGAAAGATCGTCCGGCTGCCGGCAAAGACATCCGTCCTGCCGTGAAGATGGTTGGCGAAGATGGCAAGGATCTGCTGCTGCCAGGTACCGACGTAATGGCTCAGTACTTCCTGCCGGCCAACGCCCTGGTGGGTGTGGCAAATGGTGCGAATATCGCGATCGGTGATGTTATCGCGCGTATCCCGCAAGAAACTTCGAAGACCCGTGACATCACCGGTGGTCTGCCGCGCGTTGCCGACTTGTTCGAAGCGCGTCGTCCGAAAGAAGCCTCGATTCTGGCTGAAATCAGCGGCACCATCGCGTTCGGTAAAGAGACCAAAGGCAAGCGCCGTCTGGTCATTACCCCGAACGACGGTAGCGATCCGTACGAAGAGCTGATTCCTAAGTGGCGTCACCTGAACGTGTTCGAAGGTGAACAGGTTAACAAGGGTGAAGTGATCTCCGACGGTCCAAGTGATCCGCACGATATCCTGCGTCTGCTGGGTGTCAGCGCGCTGGCCAAGTACATCGTCAACGAGATCCAGGACGTGTACCGCCTGCAGGGCGTGAAGATCAACGACAAGCACATCGAAACCATCCTGCGCCAGATGCTGCGCAAGGTTGAAGTGGCTGAGTCGGGCGATTCGACCTTCATCAAGGGCGACCAGATGGAGTTGACCGCGGTACTGGGTGAGAACGAGCGTCTGGCAGCAGACGATAAGTTCATCGCCAAGTACAACCGCGTACTGTTGGGTATCACCAAGGCGTCGTTGTCCACCGAGTCGTTTATCTCGGCGGCCTCCTTCCAGGAAACCACTCGGGTTCTTACCGAGGCAGCGGTTACTGGCAAGCGCGACTACTTGCGTGGCCTGAAAGAAAACGTGGTGGTGGGTCGTTTGATCCCAGCCGGTACCGGTCTGGCTTACCACGCTGAGCGTAAGCGCAAGCGTGAAGCTGACAAGCCGGTACGGGTTAGCGCCAGTGAAGTGGAAGCTGCACTGACCGAAGCACTGAACTTTAGCGGTAATTAAGTACAAAGCCCTGCTACTTCGGTAGCGGGGCTTTGTCTTGACTGGGGCGGTGAGTCTCATTAGACTCATGCACCCCTAAATTTGGCAGGGCACGTGCTCTGCCATTTTGTTTAGTAGGGCAATAGCGTCGCAAGACAACAGTGGAGCTTAAGATGGCAACTATCAACCAGCTGGTACGTCAGCCGCGTAAGCGTATCGTCGAGAAATCCGACGTACCTGCGCTGCAGAACTGCCCGCAGCGTCGTGGTGTGTGCACTCGCGTGTATACCACTACGCCGAAAAAACCTAACTCGGCACTGCGTAAAGTATGCCGTGTGCGCCTGACCAACGGTTTCGAGGTTTCCTCGTACATCGGTGGTGAAGGTCACAACCTGCAAGAGCACAGCGTCGTACTGATTCGTGGCGGTCGTGTAAAAGACTTGCCAGGTGTTCGTTACCACACCGTGCGCGGTTCGCTGGATACCTCTGGCGTTAAAGACCGTAAGCAGGGTCGTTCGAAGTACGGTACCAAGCGTCCGAAGTAATCGGTGCTTGTACTGAAAAGCGAGTTTCTATTTTTCTGAGTCGATAAGAGTAAGGTCGGGCATCCATCCTTAGCGGATGCAGTCCCGGGCTAACCTGAAGACCGTTTGAGGGCTTATCAAATGCCAAGACGTCGTGTAGCAGCCAAGCGCGAAGTGCTTGATGATCCAAAATACGGAAGCCAAATCCTGGCCAAGTTCATGAACCACGTGATGGAAAGCGGCAAGAAAGCCGTTGCCGAGCGTATCGTTTATGGCGCCCTGGACAAGGTTAAAGAGCGTAAGAACAGCGATCCCCTGGAAATCTTCGAGAAAGCTCTCGACGCCATCGCTCCGCTGGTCGAAGTGAAGTCGCGCCGTGTAGGCGGTGCTACTTACCAGGTTCCGGTCGAAGTTCGTCCGTCCCGTCGTAATGCGCTTGCCATGCGTTGGTTGGTAGATTACGCCCGTAAGCGTGGCGAGAAGTCTATGGCTCTGCGCTTGGCTGGTGAGTTGCTGGATGCCGCTGAAGGCAAAGGTGCTGCAGTTAAGAAGCGTGAAGACGTGCACCGTATGGCTGAAGCCAACAAGGCTTTCTCGCACTACCGCTTCTAATTTTTGCGCTTCTAAATTTGCGAGGGCTTTATGGCTCGTATTACCCCGATTAGCCGCTACCGTAATATTGGTATCTGCGCCCACGTGGACGCCGGTAAGACCACTACTACAGAGCGTGTCCTGTTCTATACAGGCAAAAGCCACAAGATGGGCGAGGTGCATGACGGCGCCGCGACCACAGACTGGATGGTGCAGGAGCAGGAGCGTGGTATTACCATTACTTCTGCTGCTATCACCGCCTTCTGGAAAGGTTCCGAGAAGCAGTACAAAGACGAGCATCGCTTTAACGTTATCGATACCCCTGGCCACGTAGACTTCACCATTGAAGTTGAGCGTTCGCTGCGTGTACTCGACGGTGCTGTCGTTGTGTTCTGTGGCACCTCAGGTGTTGAGCCGCAGTCGGAAACCGTATGGCGTCAGGCCAACAAGTACGGTGTTCCACGTCTTGTTTACGTCAACAAGATGGACCGTGCCGGTGCTGACTTCCTGCGCGTAGTTGAGCAGATCAAAAAGCGTCTGGGTCACACCCCAGTGCCGATCCAGCTGGCTATCGGTTCTGAGGACAACTTCCAGGGTCAGATCGACCTGATCAACATGCAAGCTGTCTATTGGGACGATGCGAACAAGGGCACTGTGCCAGTTCGCAAAGACATCCCAGCAGAGCTGTTGGAAGAAGCCGAGAAGTGGCGCAGCAACATGGTTGAGGCTGCGGCCGAAGCCAATGAAGAGCTGATGAACAAGTACCTCGAGGGTGAAGAGCTCACCATCGCGGAAATCAAGGGTGCTCTGCGTCAGCGTACTATCGCTGGTGAGATCGTTCTGGCTGTTTGCGGTTCTTCTTTCAAGAACAAGGGTGTTCCCCTGGTTCTCGACGCCGTTATCGACTTCCTGCCTGCGCCTAGCGATATTCCTGCCATCAAGGGTACTGACCCGGATGACGAGACTATCGAATTGGAGCGTCATGCTACCGACGACGAGCCTTTCTCGGCACTGGCGTTCAAGATCGCTACTGACCCATTCGTGGGTACCCTGACCTTCGTCCGCGTTTACTCGGGCGTGTTGAACTCCGGTGACGGCGTGATCAACTCGGTTAAGGGTAAGAAAGAGCGCGTGGGTCGTATGGTGCAAATGCACGCAAACGCCCGTGAAGAGATCAAAGAAGTTCGCGCTGGTGACATCGCGGCGTTGATCGGCATGAAGGACGTCACCACCGGTGAAACTTTGTGCAACGCTGACAAGCCAATCATCCTGGTTCGCATGGACTTCCCGGAGCCGGTTATTTCGGTTGCCGTAGAGCCTAAGACCAAGGACGACCAGGAAAAAATGGGTATCGCGCTGGGCAAGCTTGCTCAGGAAGATCCATCTTTCCGCGTCAAAACCGATGAAGAGACGGGTCAGACGATCATCTCCGGTATGGGTGAGTTGCACCTGGATATCCTGGTCGACCGCATGCGCCGCGAGTTCAACGTCGAAGCCAACATCGGCAAGCCTCAGGTTTCCTATCGTGAGCGCATCACGAAGAACTGTGAAATCGAAGGCAAGTTCGTTCGTCAGTCCGGCGGTCGTGGTCAGTTTGGTCATTGCTGGGTACGCTTCTCGCCTGCCGATGAAGGCCAAGAAGGTCTGCAGTTCGTCAACGAGGTTGTGGGCGGTGTGATTCCTAAGGAATACATCCCGGCTATCCAGAAGGGCATCGAAGAGCAGATGAAGAACGGCGTTGTTGCCGGCTATCCGCTGATCGGCCTGAAGGCTACCGTGTTTGATGGTTCTTACCATGACGTCGACTCTAACGAGATGGCGTTCAAGGTAGCGGCTTCCATGGCAACCAAGCAGTTGGCCCAGAAGGGCGGCGGCGAGTTGCTCGAGCCGATCATGGCGGTAGAAGTTGTTACCCCTGAAGACTATATGGGTGACGTGATGGGCGACCTTAACCGCCGTCGCGGCATGATCTTGGGTATGGAAGACACGGTCTCCGGCAAAGTGATTCGCGCCGAAGTTCCGCTGGGTGAGATGTTCGGTTATGCGACCGACGTTCGTTCCATGTCTCAGGGTCGCGCAAGCTACTCTATGGAATTCAAAAAATACAATACAGCTCCGTCGCACATCGTCGAATCTGTAACCAAAAAACAAGGCTGATTCAGCCCTTTAGGCAAGGAGTTAATTGTCGTGGCTAAAGAAAAATTTGATCGTTCCCTACCGCACGTCAACGTTGGCACTATCGGTCACGTTGACCATGGTAAAACCACGCTGACTGCAGCGCTGACTCGTGTTTGCTCCGAAGTTTTCGGTTCGGCTGTTGTTGACTTCGACAAGATCGACAGCGCGCCAGAAGAAAAGGCTCGTGGTATCACCATCAACACCGCACACGTTGAATACAACTCGCTGATCCGTCACTACGCTCACGTTGACTGCCCAGGTCACGCTGACTATGTGAAGAACATGATCACCGGTGCTGCGCAGATGGACGGCGCTATCCTGGTTTGCTCGGCCGCTGATGGTCCGATGCCGCAAACTCGTGAGCACATCCTGCTGTCCCGTCAGGTTGGCGTTCCGTACATCGTGGTCTTCCTGAACAAGGCTGACCTGGTAGACGACGCTGAGCTGTTGGAGCTGGTGGAAATGGAAGTGCGTGACCTGCTCAGCACTTACGATTTCCCAGGCGATGACACTCCGATCATCATCGGTTCCGCGCGTATGGCGTTGGAAGGTAAAGACGACAACGAAATGGGCACCACTGCCGTTCGTAAGCTGGTTGAGACTCTGGACAGCTACATTCCAGATCCAGTGCGTCTGACCGACAAGCCATTCCTGATGCCAATCGAAGACGTATTCTCGATCTCCGGTCGTGGCACCGTGGTAACTGGCCGTATCGAGCGTGGCATTGTTCGCGTTCAAGATCCGCTGGAAATCGTTGGTCTGCGCGATACCACTGTCACCACCTGCACGGGTGTTGAAATGTTCCGCAAGCTGCTCGACGAAGGTCGTGCTGGTGAGAACTGCGGCGTTCTGCTGCGTGGCACCAAGCGTGACGACGTTGAGCGTGGCCAGGTTCTGGTCAAGCCAGGTTCGGTTAAGCCGCACACCACCTTCACTGCTGAAGTGTATGTGTTGAGCAAAGAAGAAGGCGGCCGTCATACTCCGTTCTTCAAAGGCTACCGTCCTCAGTTCTACTTCCGTACAACTGATGTAACTGGTAACTGCGAACTGCCGGAAGGCGTTGAGATGGTAATGCCAGGTGACAACATTCAGATGACTGTCACGCTGATCAAAACCATCGCGATGGAAGAAGGTCTGCGTTTCGCCATTCGTGAAGGCGGTCGTACCGTCGGCGCTGGCGTCGTAGCCAAAATCATTGCGTAAGTGATGATTTAAGAAAAGCCTCCGCTTGCGGGGGCTTTTTTATTGGGTTGACACCTGCTAGGGGCGTCTATAGAATCACGCCTCCTTTTAACGGGCGTATTGCGCTCGTTGGGAATAGCAGCTTGGAATCTGAGGTCAAAATGCAAAACCAACAAATCCGTATTCGGTTGAAGGCTTTTGACCATCGCCTGATCGATCAATCTACCCAGGAAATCGTGGAAACCGCGAAACGTACTGGTGCTCAGGTGCGTGGTCCTATTCCTCTGCCTACCCGCAAAGAGCGGTTCACCGTACTGACCTCGCCACACGTCAACAAAGACGCGCGTGATCAGTTCGAGATCCGTACTCATAAGCGTGTTCTGGACATCGTCCAGCCAACGGATAAAACCGTTGATGCGCTGATGAAGCTTGATCTTGCGGCTGGTGTGGAAGTGCAGATCAGCCTCGGCTAAGACCGCTTTAGGTTTTAGTCGTGTAACGCTCTGAAATGGGCGGCCATAGCGGGTGAAAGCCCCGTACACTCATGAGGTTACAACATGACTATTGGTGCAGTCGGACGTAAGTGCGGTATGACCCGCATTTTCACCGAAGAAGGTGTCTCCATTCCGGTTACGGTCATTGAGATCGAACCGAATCGCGTCACTCAGTTTAAAACTGAAGAGACCGATGGCTATCGCGCAGTGCAAGTCACTGTCGGTGAGCGTCGCGCTTCTCGTGTCAGCAAGGCGCAAGCCGGTCACTTCGCTAAGGCGAATGTCGCGGCAGGTCGTACTGTTATGGAATTCCGTCTTGAAGAAGGCGAGTACCAGGCAGGTGATCTGATCAACGCTGAAATATTCCAAGCTGGTCAACTGGTGGATGTCACCGGTCAGTCCAAAGGTAAAGGCTTTGCCGGTACCATCAAGCGTTGGAACTTCCGCGGCCAAGACAACACTCACGGTAACTCCGTGTCCCACCGTGTTCCGGGTTCTATTGGCCAGTGCCAGACTCCGGGTCGCGTATTCAAGGGCAAGAAAATGTCCGGTCACATGGGTGCTGAGCGCGTGACTGTGCAGTCCCTAGAAGTAGTGCGCGTCGATGCTGAACGCAACCTGCTGCTGGTCAAGGGTGCCGTTCCTGGCGCTACTGGCGGCAACCTGGTTGTCCGTCCGGCAGCCAAGGCTCGCGGTTAAGGGGAAGCTGACATGCAATTAAATGTAAATGGCGCTCAAGCAATCGAAGTATCCGAAGCCACTTTTGGCGGCGCATACAACGAGACCCTGGTTCACCAAGCAGTTGTGGCCTACATGGCCGGCGGCCGTCAGGGCAGCAAGCAGCAGAAGACTCGTTCCGACGTATCCGGTGGCGGTAAGCGCCCATGGCGTCAGAAGGGTACCGGTCGTGCTCGTGCAGGTACCACTCGTGGTCCGATCTGGCGTGGCGGTGGTGTAACCTTCGCGGCTCGTCCGCAGAATCACGATCAAAAGCTGAACAAGAAGATGTACCGCGCGGCTATCCGCTCGATTCTTGCTGAGCTGGTTCGCACTGATCGTATGATCGTTGTTGATGACTTCAGTGTTGAAGCGCCGAAGACTAAAGATCTGCTGAACAAGTTGAATGGCATGGGTCTGACCGACGTACTGATCGTGTCCGATGCTATTGATGAAAATCTGTACCTGGCTGCACGTAACCTGCCGCACGTCGAAGTTCGCGATGTGCAGGGTTCCGATCCGGTCAGTCTGATCGCGTACGAGAAGGTGTTGGTTACCGTATCTGCCGTGAAGAAATTCGAGGAGCTGCTGGGATGAACCAGGAACGCGTATTTAAAGTGCTGCTTGGCCCGCACATCTCCGAGAAGGCAACACTTCTGGCTGATAAAAAAAGCCAATTCGTTTTCAAGGTTGCAATTGATGCAACCAAGCTGGAAATCAAGAAGGCCGTCGAAAGCCTGTTCAGTGTGAACGTTGCTGCTGTCAACACCGTGAATGTACTCGGTAAGACTAAGCGCACCGCTCGTGGTCTGGGCAAGCGTAACGACTGGAAGAAAGCGATCATTTCGCTTGAGCCAGGCCAAGATCTCGATTTCGCCAGCAGTGCTGAGTAAGGAAGGGGTGCATCATGGCAATCGTTAAATGCAAACCGACTTCCCCTGGCCGCCGTTTTGTGGTCAAGGTGGTCAATCAGGAGCTGCATAAAGGCGCTCCTTACGCTCCGCTGCTTGAAAAGAAGTCGAAGACTGGCGGTCGTAACAACAATGGTCGTATTACCACCCGTCATATCGGTGGTGGCCACAAGCAGCATTACCGTCTGGTCGACTTCCGTCGCAACGACAAAGATGGCATTCCAGCCACTGTCGAGCGTATTGAATACGATCCAAACCGTACTGCACACATCGCACTTATGCTTTATGCAGATGGCGAGCGTCGCTACATCATCGCCCCTAAAGGCGTGAGCGCTGGCGATCAGCTGATTGCGGGCATCATGGCTCCGATCAAGCCGGGCAACAGCATGCAACTGCGCAACATTCCAGTTGGTAGCACGGTGCACGGTATCGAGTTGAAGCCGGGTAAAGGCGCACAAATTGCACGTTCCGCTGGTGCTTCGGCTCAGCTGATTGCGCGTGAAGGTGTCTACGTGACCCTGCGTCTGCGTTCAGGTGAAGTGCGTAAAGTCCTGGCTGAATGCCGTGCGACCTTGGGTGAAGTCTCGAACTCCGAGCATAGCCTTCGTTCGCTGGGTAAAGCTGGTGCCAAGCGCTGGCGTGGCGTTCGCCCAACCGTTCGTGGTGTTGCCATGAACCCGGTTGACCACCCACACGGTGGTGGTGAAGGTCGTACCTCTGGTGGTCGTCATCCGGTGTCTCCATGGGGCTTCCCGACGAAGGGCGCGAAGACTCGTGGTAACAAACGCACCGACAACATGATCGTCCGTCGTCGCAAGTAAATAGAGGGATACGACAGTGCCACGTTCTCTGAAAAAAGGTCCTTTTATTGATCTTCACCTACTGAAGAAGATCGAAGTGGCGGTGGAAAAGAACGATCGCAAGCCGGTGAAAACCTGGTCGCGCCGTTCCATGATCCTGCCACAAATGGTCGGTCTGACCATTGCTGTACATAACGGTCGTCAACATGTCCCAGTTCTCGTGAACGAAGATATGGTCGGTCACAAACTGGGCGAATTTGCCGGCACTCGTACCTATCGTGGGCACGTGGCTGACAAGAAAGCCAAGCGTTAAGGGGTAGGGAAATGGAAGTAGCCGCTAAGTTGTCGGGCGCTCGCATCTCCGCCCAGAAAGCCCGCTTGGTCGCCGACCAGATCCGCGGGAAGAAGGTGGGCGAAGCGCTCAACCTCCTGGCTTTCAGCAGTAAGAAAGCCGCCGAGATCATTAAGAAAGTGCTGGAGTCGGCTGTAGCCAACGCCGAGCACAACGAAGGCGCAGACGTTGATGACTTGAAGGTCAGCACCGTTTTCGTCAACGAAGGGCGTTCGCTGAAGCGAATCATGCCGCGTGCCAAAGGCCGCGCTGATCGCATCGTCAAGCGGTCTTGCCATATCACTGTCAAGGTTGCGGACAAGTAACGGAGTCGATCAGATGGGTCAGAAAGTACATCCCATTGGCATTCGCCTGGGAATCGTCAAGGAGCACACCTCCGTCTGGTACGCCAGCGGTCGGACTTATGCGGACTATTTGTTCGCTGATCTGAAGGTGCGTGAGTATCTCCAAGACAAACTAAAAAGCGCGTCCGTAAGCCGTATCGACATTGCTCGCCCGGCTCAAACTGCACGTATCACCATCCACACTGCTCGTCCCGGTATCGTTATCGGTAAGAAAGGTGAAGATGTTGAGAAACTGCGTCAGGACCTGACCAAGCAAATGGGTGTGCCTGTGCACATCAATATCGAAGAGATCCGTAAGCCGGAGCTCGACGGTATGCTGGTTGCGCAGAGCGTAGCTCAGCAGCTGGAGCGTCGCGTGATGTTCCGTCGCGCTATGAAGCGCGCTGTACAAAACGCCATGCGTATTGGTGCCAAGGGCATCAAAATCCAAGTGAGCGGTCGTCTCGGCGGTGCTGAAATTGCACGTACCGAATGGTATCGCGAAGGTCGTGTGCCGTTGCACACCCTGCGTGCTGATATCGACTATGCCACGTACGAAGCGCACACCACTTATGGTGTGATCGGTGTCAAGGTTTGGATCTTCAAAGGCGAAGTAATTGGTGGCCTTAAAGAAGAACTGAAACCACAAGCACCTGCGCCTCGTAAAAAAGCTGCTAAGTAAGGGGTACGCCAAATGTTGCAACCAAAGCGTACGAAGTTCCGCAAGCAGATGACAGGCCACAACCGTGGTCTGGCTCAGCGCGGTAGCAAAGTCAGCTTCGGCGAGTTCGCGCTGAAGTCTGTTGCCCGCGGTCGTCTCACCGCCCGTCAGATTGAGTCCGCTCGTCGTGCTCTGACTCGTCACGTTAAGCGTGGCGGGAAAATCTGGATTCGCGTTTTCCCGGACAAGCCGGTTACCAAGAAGCCTCTCGAAGTGCGGATGGGTAAAGGTAAGGGTAGCGTTGAATATTGGGTAGCCCAGATCCAGCCAGGTAAAGTCCTGTATGAGATCGAAGGCGTTTCCGAAGAGTTGGCGCGTGAGGCTTTTGCCCTGGCTGCTGCAAAGCTGCCGCTCGCCACCACTTTTGTTAAGCGGACGGTGATGTGATGAAGGCGAATGAACTTCGTGAAAAATCAGCACAGCAGCTGAACGAGCAACTGCTCGGCCTGCTGCGCGACCAGTTCAATCTGCGTATGCAGAAAGCAACTGGCCAGTTGGGGCAGTCTCACCTGCTCTCGCAAGTTAAGCGCGACATCGCTCGTGTGAAAACTGTGCTCAACCAGCAGGCAGGTAAGTGATCATGGCTGAAGCCGAAAAAACAGTCCGTACGCTGACCGGCCGTGTCGTCAGCGACAAGATGGACAAGACCATCACCGTATTGATCGAGCGTCGCGTTAAGCACCCGATCTACGGCAAATATGTCAAGCGTTCGACCAAGCTGCACGCACACGACGAAACCAATCAGAGCAAGATCGGCGACAAAGTTTCCATTCGTGAAACGCGTCCCGTAGCCAAGACTAAGTCTTGGGCGCTGGTTGAGATCCTCGAACGCGCAGTGGAAGTCTAAGGGCTAAGGGTCGGAGAAATTATATGATTCAGACTCAATCCATGCTCGACGTCGCTGACAACAGCGGTGCTCGTCGCGTTATGTGTATCAAGGTGCTTGGCGGTTCCCACCGTCGTTATGCTGGCATCGGCGATATCATCAAGGTGACCGTTAAGGAAGCAATTCCGCGCGGTAAAGTGAAGAAAGGCCAAGTGATGACTGCTGTCGTAGTCCGCACACGTCATGGCGTTCGTCGCCCTGATGGCTCGATCATTCGCTTCGATGGCAACGCTGCTGTTCTGCTGAACAACAAGCAAGAGCCAATCGGCACTCGTATTTTTGGGCCAGTGACTCGTGAGCTTCGTAATGAGAAGTTCATGAAGATCGTCTCGCTCGCCCCTGAAGTGCTCTAAGGAGATCCGACATGCAAAAGATTCGTCGTGACGACGAGATCATCGTGATCGCCGGTAAAGACAAAGGTAAGCGTGGCAAGGTGCTGAAGGTTCTCGCTGACGACCGTTTGGTCGTTGGTGGGATCAACCTGGTGAAGCGCCATACCAAGCCGAACCCGATGTCGGGCGTTCAGGGCGGTATCATCGAGAAAGAAGCGCCTCTGCACGCTTCTAACGTTGCCATCTTCAATGGCGAAACCAGCAAGGCTGACCGCGTTGGTTTCAAAATTGAAGACGGTAAGAAAATTCGTGTCTTCAAGTCGACCCAAAAAGCGGTTGATGCTTGAACACTGCTAGGTAGAAGACCATGGCACGACTAAAAGAGATTTACCGGAAAGAAATCGCGCCGAAGCTTAAGGAAGAACTTAAGCTCGCGAACGTGATGGAAGTTCCGCGCATCACCAAGATCACCCTTAACATGGGCCTGGGCGAAGCAATCGGTGACAAGAAAATCATCGAGCACGCTGTAGCCGACCTGGAAAAGATTACCGGTCAGAAAGTCGTTGTGACTTATGCCCGTAAGTCGATTGCAGGCTTCAAGGTTCGTGAGGGCTGGCCGATTGGCGTCAAAGTTACTCTGCGTCGTGAAAAGATGTATGAGTTCCTGGATCGTCTGCTGTCCATCTCCCTGCCGCGCGTGCGTGACTTCCGCGGCCTGAATGCCAAGTCCTTCGATGGCCGTGGCAACTACAGCATGGGCGTTAAAGAGCAGATCATTTTCCCGGAAATTGACTACGACAAGATCGACGCTCTGCGTGGTTTGGACATTACCCTGACCACCACCGCTCGTTCGGATGATGAAGGTCGCGCCCTGTTGCGTGCTTTCAAATTCCCGTTCCGCAACTGATTGGAGTTGGATCATGGCCAAAACCAGCATGAAAAACCGTGAGCTGAAGCGTCAGCAAACGGTAGCAAAGTACGCTAAGAAGCGTGCTGAGCTGAAAGCTACCATCGCCGATCTGAACGCCAGTCCAGAAGCGCGTTGGGAAGCTCAGGTAGCGCTGCAGAAGCAACCGCGTGACGCGAGTGCTTCGCGCCTGCGTAACCGCTGCCGCATTACCGGTCGTCCGCACGGCGTTTATCGCAAGTTCGGTCTGTCGCGTATCAAGCTGCGTGAAGCTGCAATGCGTGGTGATGTACCAGGTCTGGTTAAAGCCAGCTGGTAAAAGCAAAGCCGGCCTAGTGCCGGCTTTGTCTTATCTGTGAATCAAGCCCCTTTGGGGCTTGATTCATTTTTGATCAGTCTCTAGAATGCTCGGCTCGCCTGAGCCTGGCTTGATTTTTTCAAGAGTTCTCAGCGACTGTAGCCGCAAGGCTAATTCTTTTTGTATCAGGAGCGTCTAGCCCATGAGTATGCAGGACCCGTTAGCGGACATGCTAACTCGTATCCGTAATGCCCAGATGGCTGAAAAGTCCGTCGTAAGCATGCCGTCTTCCACGTTGAAGATAGCTGTAGCCAAAGTTTTGAAAGACGAAGGTTATATTGCGGGTTATCAGATCAGCGGCGAAGTTAAGCCGCAGCTGTCCATCGAGCTGAAGTACTTCGAAGGCCGTCCAGTCATCGAAGAAGTTAAGCGCGTAAGCCGTCCAGGCCTTCGCCAATATAAATCCTCCGATGATCTGCCGAAAGTTCGTGGCGGTCTTGGGGTTTCCATCGTCTCCACCAATAAAGGTGTGATGACGGACCGCGCTGCGCGCGCTGCCGGTGTCGGCGGCGAAGTGCTTTGCACAGTGTTCTAAGGGGGGAATAAGCATGTCTCGCGTTGCTAAGAACCCCGTTACGCTGCCCGCTGGTGTTGAGGTCAAACTCGCCGGCCAACAGCTTTCGGTAAAGGGTGCCAAGGGCACTCTCGAACTGAATGTTCACTCGTCCGTTGAAGTCCTGCATGAAGCCGGTGAGTTGCGTTTCGCTGCTCGCAATGGTGATCAGCAGACTCGCGCCATGGCCGGCACTACTCGTGCTCTGGTCAACAATATGGTGATCGGCGTCAATGCTGGCTTTGAGCGCAAGCTTCAATTGGTCGGTGTTGGTTACAAGGCGCAAGCCAAAGGTCAGGTGTTGAGCCTCTCTCTGGGCTATTCCCACCCGATTGAGTACGAATTGCCGGAAGGCATCGTGGCTGAGACTCCCAACCAGACCGAGATCCTGATCAAGGGTACGGACAAGCAAGTGGTTGGTCAGGTCGCTGCGGAGATTCGTGACTTCCGTCGTCCTGAACCTTATAAGGGCAAAGGTGTTCGTTACGCTGACGAAGTCGTCCGCCGTAAAGAAGCCAAGAAGAAGTAGGGCATAGCAAATGACCGACAAAAAAGTTACTCGACTGCGTCGCGCTCGCAAGGCACGCCTGAAAATGCACGAGCTAGAAGCCGTGCGGCTCTGCGTGTATCGCTCTTCGCAGCACATTTATGCCCAGGTCATTTCGGCCGACGGCAGCAAGGTTCTGGCCAGCGCCTCTACCTTGGACAAAGCACTGCGTGACGGCGCCACTGGCAACGTCGACGCGGCCAAGAAAGTTGGTGGGCTGATTGCCGAGCGTGCGAAAGCCGCTGGTGTAACTCAGGTTGCATTCGACCGTTCTGGCTTCAAGTACCACGGCCGCGTCCAGGCGCTGGCTGATGCTGCTCGTGAAGGCGGGCTGGAGTTCTAAGTTATGTCAAATAACGACCAAAAGCGCGACGAAGGCTACATCGAGAAGCTGGTACAGGTTAACCGCGTTGCCAAAACCGTTAAGGGTGGCCGTATCTTCACATTCACCGCGTTGACCGTGGTTGGTGATGGTAAGGGTCGCGTTGGTTTCGGCCGTGGTAAGTCCCGTGAAGTGCCAGCTGCTATCCAGAAAGCGATGGAAGCTGCTCGTCGCAACATGATTCAAGTAGATCTGAACGGTACAACCCTGCAGTACGCCATCAAGTCTAACCATGGCGCCTCCAAGGTTTACATGCAGCCTGCTTCTGAAGGTACCGGCATTATCGCTGGTGGCGCTATGCGTGCCGTTTTGGAAGTTGCTGGTGTGCAGAACGTTCTGGCTAAGTGCTACGGCTCGACTAACCAAGTGAACGTGGTTTACGCCACTTTCAAAGGTTTGAAAGCGATGCAGTCGCCAGGTTCTATTGCGGCCAAGCGTGGCAAGAGCGTCGAGGAGATTCTCTAATCATGGCTACTACCGTAAAAGTTACGCTGATCAAAAGCATGACCGGCCGTATTCCTAACCATAAGCTCTGCGTTAAGGGTTTGGGTCTGCGTCGCATTGGTCACACCGTAGAAGTGCTTGATACTCCCGAGAATCGCGGGATGATCAACAAGGCTTACTACATGCTCCGCGTCGAGGGTTAATACATGTACCTGAACGATTTGAGTCCTGCGCCGGGTTCCCGTCGCGAGAAGCACCGTCCGGGCCGTGGTATCGGTAGCGGTTTGGGTAAGACTGGTGGCCGTGGCCACAAAGGTCAAACCTCCCGCTCCGGTGGCACCATTGCTCCGGGTTTCGAAGGCGGCCAGCAGCCTCTGCACCGCCGTCTGCCAAAGTTCGGTTTCGTTTCTTTGAAGGCTATGGATCGTGCGCAAGTGCGTACCTCCGAGCTGAATAAAATCGAAGGCGGCATTGTTACTCTGCAGTCGCTGAAGGATGCCAACCTGATTAACCAAAACGTACAGCGTGTGAAAGTCATGCTGTCCGGTGAAGTTACTCAGGCAGTCACCCTTAAAGGTATCGCCGTCACCAAAGGTGCGCGTGCGGCTATCGAAGCAGCTGGCGGTAAGTTCGAGGAATAAATGGCTAAGCAAGGTGCTCTCTCAGCGCTCAGCAATGGCGGGTTATCCGAGCTCTGGGCTCGTCTGCGCTTTCTGTTAATGGCGATTATCGTCTATCGGATAGGTGCACACATCCCGGTTCCCGGTATCAACCCTGATCGGCTGGCGGACCTGTTTCGACAGAATGAGGGGACCATTCTTAGCTTGTTCAACATGTTTTCCGGCGGCGCGCTGGAGCGTATGAGTATTTTTGCACTGGGGATCATGCCGTATATTTCGGCGTCGATCATCATGCAGCTCATGACCGCTGTTAGCCCGCAGCTGGAGCAGTTGAAGAAGGAAGGTGAGGCTGGCCGTCGTAAGATTAGCCAGTACACCCGCTACGGCACCCTCGTCCTGGCTATTGTCCAAGCAGTCGGCATGTCCGTCGGCTTGGCCAGTCAGGGCGTAGCGTTTACGGTCGATTTCGGCTTCCACTTCGTTGCAGTCACCACGTTTGTGGCGGGTGCGATGTTTATGATGTGGCTGGGCGAGCAAATCACCGAGCGTGGTGTTGGCAACGGTATTTCGATGCTGATCTTTGCAGGCATCGTGGCCGGTCTGCCGTCGGCGATTGGGCAGTCTTTCGAGTCTGCCCGTCAGGGTGATATCAATATCTTTGCCTTGATCGCCATCGGTTTGCTGGCAGTAGCGATTATCGGTTTCGTGGTGTTCATTGAGCGTGGTCAGCGTCGCATTGCGGTGCATTACGCCAAGCGTCAGCAGGGCCGTAAGGTCTTCGCTGCGCAGACCAGCCACTTGCCGTTGAAGGTGAATATGGCGGGGGTTATCCCGGCTATTTTCGCCAGCAGCCTTCTGTTATTCCCGGCTTCGCTGGGTGCCTGGTTTGGTCAGTCTGAGGGTATGGGCTGGCTGCAGGATATTTCACAGGCTATCGCTCCTGGTCAGCCGTTGAACATTTTGCTGTTTAGTGCAGGGATCGTATTTTTCTGCTTCTTCTATACAGCGTTGATGTTCAACCCGAAAGACGTAGCGGAGAACCTGAAGAAGTCCGGTGCCTTTATTCCCGGTATCCGTCCAGGCGAGCAGTCGGCGCGCTATATCGATGGCGTGTTGACGCGTTTGACCATGTTCGGTGCTCTGTACATGACGGCCGTATGCTTGTTGCCCCAGTTCTTGGTGGTAGCTGCCAACGTACCGTTCTATCTTGGCGGGACTTCGTTGCTGATCGTGGTAGTGGTTGTGATGGACTTCATGTCGCAAGTACAATCGCACCTCGTTTCGCACCAGTACGAATCCCTGATGAAGAAAGCCAACCTGAAGGGCTACGGCAGCGGCATGCTGCGCTGAAGTCCATAAGGTTCGAGGAGTTGGTGATGAAAGTTCGTGCATCGGTGAAAAAGCTGTGCCGTAACTGCAAGATTGTTCGTCGCGAAGGTGTTGTTCGCGTCATTTGCAGCGCGGAGCCGCGTCACAAGCAGCGCCAAGGCTGATTGTGAAGAAGTGATAAGCCCGGCAGCTAGTGCGCTGCCGGGTTGATTATTTGTTTTTACAGCGTTAATATCTCGCGCCCTATTTCTTGGCTTCCGGGGCGTAGGTAGCTGTCAATTGGAGTTCCACTGAATGGCCCGTATTGCAGGCGTTAACATTCCGGATAACAAGCACACTGTTATCTCGTTGACCTACATCTATGGTGTTGGTCGCACAACTGCACAGAAAGTCTGTGCTGCCGCCGGCGTTAATCCGGCTGCAAAAATCAAAGATCTCTCTGATGAGCAGATCGAGCAGCTGCGTGGCGAAGTAGCCAAGGTGAATACCGAAGGCGACCTGCGTCGTGAAGTGAACATGAAAATCAAGCGTTTGATGGACCTGGGTTGCTTCCGTGGTCTGCGTCATCGTCGCGGTCTGCCGGTTCGCGGTCAGCGTACCAAGACCAACGCGCGTACCCGTAAGGGCCCGCGTAAGCCGATCCGCAAGTAATCGCATTCGCGCATCGACAGGAATTTAGTCATGGCAAAACCTGCTGCTCGTACTCGTAAGAAAGTCAAAAAGACAGTGGTTGATGGCATCGCCCACATCCACGCTTCGTTCAACAACACAATCGTGACCATTACTGACCGTCAGGGCAATGCTCTGTCCTGGGCTACCTCTGGTGGTTCGGGTTTCCGCGGCTCGCGTAAAAGCACCCCGTTCGCCGCCCAGGTGGCTGCAGAACGTGCTGGTCAAGCTGCGCTGGAATACGGCCTGAAGAACCTCGACGTTAACGTCAAGGGTCCCGGTCCGGGTCGTGAGTCCGCTGTCCGTGCTTTGAACGGCTGTGGTTATAAGATCGCCAGCATCACCGATGTGACGCCTATCCCGCACAACGGGTGCCGTCCTTCGAAGAAGCGTCGCGTGTAATCAGGAGACAGTGAGAAATGGCTCGTTACATTGGTCCCAAATGCAAACTGTCTCGTCGTGAAGGCACAGATCTTTTCCTGAAAAGCGGTGTACGCGCTCTGGAATCGAAGTGCAACATCGAAGCAGCCCCAGGTATTCACGGTCAGCGCCGTGGTCGTCAGTCCGACTACGGTACTCAGCTGCGTGAAAAGCAAAAAGTTCGTCGTATCTACGGTGTGCTTGAGCGTCAATTCAGCGGTTATTACAAAGCAGCTGCCGGCAAAAAAGGCGCTACTGGTGAGAACCTGCTGCAACTGCTCGAGTGCCGTCTGGATAACGTGGTTTATCGCATGGGCTACGGCTCCACTCGCGCTGAATCCCGTCAGCTGGTATCGCACAAGTCGATCAGCGTAAACGGCAATACTGTAAACGTTCCGTCCTACCAGGTTAAAGCTGGCGACGTCGTTGCAGTTCGCGAGAAGGCGAAGAATCAGCTGCGCATTGTTCAAGCTCTCGAGCTGTGTGCTCAGCGTGGCCGCGTTGAATGGGTAGATGTAGACACTGAGAAGAAGTCTGGCGTGTTCAAAAACGTTCCGGCTCGCAGTGATCTCTCCGCCGACATCAACGAAAGCCTGATTGTCGAGCTCTACTCCAAGTAAGGGCTAGAAAATAGGTGCATCCATGCAGATTTCGGTAAATGAGTTCCTGACCCCCCGTCACATTGATGTGCAGGTGGTCAGTCCGACCCGCGCCAAGATCACTCTCGAGCCTCTCGAGCGTGGCTTTGGCCACACCCTGGGCAACGCGCTGCGACGCATCTTGTTGTCCTCTATGCCTGGCTGTGCAGTAGTTGAGGCCGAGATTGACGGTGTACTTCATGAGTACAGCGCCATCGAAGGTGTTCAGGAAGATGTCATTGAAATCCTGCTCAACCTGAAAGGTCTGGCTGTCAAACTGCACGGTCGTGACGAAGTGACACTGACTCTGGCGAAGAAGGGCTCGGGCGTAGTTACCGCTGCCGATATTCAGCTGGATCACGATGTCGAAATCGTCAATGGCGACCACGTAATCGCCAATATGGCTTCCACTGGCGCGCTGAACATGAAGCTCACCATAGCTCGTGGTCGCGGCTATGAGCCGGCTGACGCTCGTCAGAGCGATGAAGATGAAAGCCGCAGCATTGGTCGCTTGCAGCTGGATGCTTCGTTCAGCCCGGTACGCCGTGTGTCGTACGTGGTGGAAAACGCTCGTGTTGAGCAGCGTACTAACTTGGACAAGCTGGTTATCGACCTGGAGACCAACGGTACTCTGGATCCTGAAGAGGCTATTCGTCGTGCCGCAACCATTCTGCAACAGCAGTTGGCTGCGTTCGTCGACCTCAAAGGTGACAGCGAGCCTGTGGTTATCGAGCAGGAAGACGAGATCGATCCGATCCTTCTGCGTCCGGTTGATGACTTGGAATTGACTGTTCGTTCGGCGAACTGCCTCAAGGCAGAAAACATTTACTACATCGGTGATCTGATTCAGCGCACCGAAGTGGAACTGTTGAAAACGCCGAACTTGGGCAAGAAATCCCTGACTGAAATCAAGGATGTTCTGGCTTCTCGCGGTCTTTCCCTCGGTATGCGCCTCGACAACTGGCCGCCGGCAAGTCTGAAGAAAGACGATAAGGCGACTGCCTGATCGTCATCATCACCGAACGTGAGTTTGGTAAGGAATTGAACCATGCGTCATCGTAAAAGTGGCCGTCACCTCAGCCGCACCAGCGCACACCGCAAGGCCATGTTCCAGAACATGGCGGTATCGTTGTTCGAGCATGAGCTGATCAAAACTACTCTGCCGAAAGCCAAAGAGCTGCGTCGCGTTGCCGAGCCGCTGATTACTCTGGCTAAAGAAGACAGCGTTGCCAATCGTCGTCTGGCCTTCGACCGTACACGTTCGAAAGCTATCGTTGGTAAGTTGTTCAACGACCTGGGCAAGCGCTATGCCACCCGTCAGGGCGGTTACCTGCGTATTCTCAAGTGCGGTTTCCGCGCTGGCGACAATGCTCCAATGGCTTATGTTGAGCTGGTTGACCGTCCGGTCGCTGGTGCAGCTGTAGACGCTGAGTAAGTTGTAGGTTGTATAAAAAACCGGGCCTTGGCCCGGTTTTTTTATGGGTGAAATAAGCGTCGCCCATCTGCTGTGCTGAGCCCCGCGAAGCATCAGTGGGTGCCTAGTTTCTAGCTTTGTGCTTGACCCATGCGTTGCGTGCGGCCAGCATTAGCGCCTGTACCGCTCGTTTAAGGATATGCCCCGTGAAAGGCCATGTAGAAGTCATCGATTACCTGAAAATGCTGCTTAAAGGCGAGCTGGCGGCACGTGATCAATATTTCGTGCATTCGCGTCTGTATGAAGACTGGGGTTTCAACAAGCTGTACGAACGTATTAACCATGAAATGGAAGAGGAGACTCAGCACGCTGATGCCATCCTCAAGCGCATTCTATTTCTTGAAGGTACGCCGGATATGGTTCCTGACAGCTTCTGCTTCGGCCAGAGCGTGCCGGAGATGCTCAAGCTTGATCTCGCGTTGGAATATCACGTGCGTGCGGCGCTGAGCAAAGGTATCGCGCTGTGCGAGCAGCATCAGGATTACCAGACCCGCGACATCCTGCTGGTGCAACTTAAGGACACCGAAGAAGATCACGCTTATTGGCTGGAAGTTCAGCTTGGCTTGATCGGCCGAATCGGTTTGGAGAACTATCTGCAGGCGCAGATGTAAGCGTTCAATGGCCCAAGAAAAAGCCCCGCATATGCGGGGCTTTTTCTTGGGGCGGGCTTAATCGCGATCACGCTCCAGTAGCGGCTTGAGGAAGTAGCCGGTGTGCGACTGCGGCATCTCGGCGACTTCTTCCGGGGTACCGACCGCGATAATCTGGCCGCCCTTAGAGCCCCCTTCTGGACCGAGGTCCACCAGCCAGTCGGCCGTCTTGATTACGTCCAGATTGTGTTCGATCACCACCACGGTGTTGCCGTGATCGCGCAGGCGGTGCAACACGTCGAGCAGTTGCTGAATGTCGGCGAAGTGCAGGCCTGTGGTTGGCTCATCAAGGATGTACAGCGTCTTGCCGGTGTCACGCTTGCTTAGCTCGCGACTCAGTTTGACTCGCTGCGCTTCGCCGCCCGAGAGGGTGGTCGCGCTCTGCCCTAGCTTGATGTAGGACAAGCCAACATCCATCAGGGTTTGCAGCTTGCGCGCCAGCGCCGGCACGGCATCGAAGAACAGTCGCGCTTCTTCAATGGTCATGTCGAGCACTTCGGTGATGCTTTTACCCTTGTACTTCACTTCCAAGGTTTCGCGGTTGTAGCGTTTGCTCTTGCACACATCGCAAGGCACATAAATGTCCGGCAGGAAGTGCATCTCGACCTTGATCAAGCCGTCGCCCTGGCAGGCCTCGCAGCGGCCGCCCTTGACGTTGAAGCTGAAACGCCCCGGGCCGTAACCGCGCGAGCGGGATTCCGGCACGCCCGCGAACAGTTCGCGGATCGGGGTGAACAGGCCGGTATAGGTCGCCGGGTTGGAGCGTGGCGTGCGGCCGATCGGGCTTTGGTCGATGTCGACCACTTTATCTAAATGCTGCAAGCCAACGATGCTGTCGTGGGCGGCGGCTTCCAGGGTAGTGGCACCGTTGAGCGCAGTGGCACTCAGCGGATACAGGGTGTTGTTGATCAGTGTCGATTTGCCCGAGCCGGATACACCTGTCACGCAGGTCAGCAAGCCAATCGGGATCTCCAGGTCGACATTGCGCAGGTTGTTGCCGCGCGCGCCCTTAATCTTCAGCGAAAGGGTGTTGTCTCGCGGCGTGCGTTTGGCTGGTACGGCAATTTTTACGCGGCCCGAGAGGTACTTGCCGGTCAGCGAGTCCGGGTGGGCCATGACTTCAGCGGCTGTGCCCTGGGCGACGATCTGGCCGCCGTGCACGCCAGCGCCTGGGCCAATATCGACCACGTAATCGGCCATGCGGATGGCGTCTTCGTCGTGCTCTACCACGATCACCGTGTTGCCGATGTCACGTAGGTGGCGCAGTGTGCCGAGCAGGCGCTCATTGTCGCGCTGATGCAGGCCAATAGAGGGTTCGTCGAGGATGTACATGACGCCTACCAGGCCGGCGCCGATCTGGCTCGCCAGGCGAATGCGTTGCGCTTCGCCGCCGGACAGGGTATCGGCGCTGCGGTCCAGGGTCAGGTAATCGAGGCCGACGTTGACCAGAAACTGCAGGCGCTCGCGAATTTCCTTGAGGATTTTTTCGGCAATTTCTCCGCGCCGACCAGGCAGGGCCAGGCTGCCGAAGTACTCGGTGGCATCACCAATCGGCATGCCGCTCACGGCGGGCAAGGTTTTCTCGCCGACCCACACGTGCCGCGCTTCACGGCGTAGGCGTGTACCGCGGCAGTCCTGGCAGGCTTGGGTGCTGAGGAACTTAGCCAGCTCCTCGCGCACGCTGGTGGATTCGGTTTCGCGGTAGCGCCGCTCCAGGTTCGGCACGATGCCTTCGAACGGGTGCGAGCGTTTGACGATATCGCCACGGTCGTTGAGGTACTTGAAGTCGACGTTCTGCGCGCCGCTGCCGAACAGGATGCACTTCTGGTGTTCGGCGCTTAGCTCATCAAACGGCACTTCCAGGCTGAACCCGTAATGTGCAGCGAGTGAGCCGAGCATTTGGAAGTAATAGACGTTACGTCGGTCCCAGCCGCGGATTGCACCCTCGGCCAGGGTCATCTCGCCGTTCACCAGGCGTTTGATGTCGAAGAATTGCTTAACGCCCAAGCCGTCACATGTCGGGCAGGCGCCAGCCGGATTGTTGAACGAGAACAGCTTGGGTTCAAGCTCACTGATTGAGTGGCCACAGGTCGGGCAGGCGAAGCGCGCAGAGAAAATGATTTCTTCACCGCTCTCACCTTCCATCGGGGCGATGAGCGCCAGGCCGTCGGCTAGCTTCAGTGCCGTCTCGAACGACTCGGCAAGGCGCTGCTGTAGGTCGCCGCGGGCTTTGAAGCGGTCAACCACCGCATCAATGCTGTGCTTCTTTTGCTTGTCGAGTTTCGGCAGCTCGTCCAGCTCATAAATCTTGCCGTTGACTCGCACGCGTACGAAACCCTGCGCGCGCAGTTCATCGAAAACCGCCAAGTGCTCGCCTTTACGCTCGCGAATAATCGGCGCCAGCAGCATTAGCTTGCTGCCTTCGGGCAGGGCTAGCACCTGATCAACCATCTGGCTGACGGTTTGTGCTTCCAGCGGCAGGTCGTGATCCGGGCAGCGCGGAATGCCGGCGCGGGCGTAGAGCAGGCGCAGGTAGTCGTAGATTTCGGTGATGGTGCCGACGGTGGAGCGCGGGTTGTGCGACGTGGATTTCTGCTCGATGGAGATCGCCGGCGACAGGCCTTCGATGGTGTCTACGTCGGGCTTTTCCATCATCGACAAAAATTGCCGGGCGTAGGCCGAGAGTGATTCGACATAGCGGCGCTGGCCCTCGGCGTAGAGGGTGTCAAAAGCCAGTGATGACTTGCCGGAGCCGGACAGACCGGTAATCACGATCAGCTTGTCGCGCGGCAGGGTCAGGTCGATATTCTTCAGGTTATGGGTGCGGGCACCCCGGATCAGAATCTTGTCCACAAACAGCGGCCTCGCATGGCGGGCGGAAAACCACCGAGTATACGGGGCCAAAGGCGAGCGCGGCAAAGCGTCACTGCTGTGCCGCATTGATTGAGTGCTGGTAGAATCGCCGCCTCTTTATTCAGGGTCTTTCCCATGCATGATCCGCACAGCGAGCGTATGAGCGGCAGCGAAACCCGTGCGGCCGGTGGCCTGGCGCTGGTGTTCGCGTTCCGCATGCTCGGTATGTTTATGGTGTTGCCCGTGCTGGCGACCTATGGCATGGAATTGCAGGGCAGTACGCCGGCACTAATCGGCCTGGCAATCGGTGCGTATGGGCTGACTCAGGCGTTTTTGCAGATTCCTTTTGGCATGCTCAGTGACCGCATTGGTCGCCGTCCGGTGATTTATGCAGGGCTGGTGATCTTTGCCGCCGGCAGCCTGCTGGCGGCCAATGCCGATTCGATCTATGGGGTGATTGCCGGGCGCGTGCTGCAGGGGGCTGGCGCGATTTCAGCGGCGGTGATGGCGTTGCTTTCCGACCTTACCCGCGAGCAGCACAGGACTAAGGCCATGGCGATGATTGGCATGAGTATCGGCCTGTCCTTTGCCGTGGCGATGGTGGTGGGGCCGCTGCTAACCCGCGCCTTTGGCCTGTCGGGGTTGTTTCTTGCCACCGCAGCCATGGCGCTGCTGGGTATTGTTATTGTCGCGGGGCTCGTACCGTCTTCCGCTGGGCCGTTGCAGCATCGCGAGTCCGGGGTGAGAAAGCGGGCGTTAGTGCCGACCCTTAAAAATGCGGACCTGCTGCGCCTGGACTTCGGCATTCTGGTGCTGCATGCAATCTTGATGGCCAGCTTTATCGCGTTGCCGTTGGCGTTGGTTGAGCAGGGCGGGTTAGCCAAGGAAGAGCACTGGTGGGTCTATCTGACTGCCTTGCTAGTGGGCTTCTTCGGCATGGTGCCGTTTATTATCTATGGCGAAAAAAAGCGTCGCATGAAGCACGTTCTGCTGGGTGCGGTGAGCGTGCTGCTGCTGTGTGAACTGTTTTTCTGGTGGTTCGGTACGAGTCTGCGTGCTTTGGTGCTGGGCACTGTGGTGTTCTTCACGGCATTCAACCTGCTGGAAGCTTCGTTGCCGTCGCTGATCAGCAAGGTCGCGCCGGCCGGCGGCAAAGGTACGGCGATGGGCGTGTATTCCACCAGCCAGTTCCTCGGCGCAGCTATCGGCGGCATCCTTGGTGGCTGGCTGTATCAGCACTACAGTCTGTCGGGCGTGTTTGCGGGCTGTGCCTTACTGGCTCTTTTTTGGCTAGCCTTTGCTGTTACTATGCGCGAACCGCCGTATGTAACCAGCCTGCGCCTGCCGCTTTCAGCGGCAGCGTTGCAAGAAGCTGGACTGGCCGAGCGTTTACAGGCAGTGCCCGGAGTGGCGGATGCCGTAGTGGCGCGTGATGAAGCGGCCATCTATATCAAAGTGGATACCCAACAATTGGATCGTACGTCCCTCGAGCGCCTCATTGAGCCGGCGCCGGCGACGTGCTGAAAGCTTAGGAGAACGTTATGGCCCGTGGGGTTAACAAAGTCATTCTGGTCGGTACCTGCGGACAGGACCCGGAAACCCGCTACCTGCCAAACGGTAACGCGGTTACCAACCTGAGCCTCGCTACCAGCGAGCAGTGGACCGATAAGCAAACCGGGCAGAAGGTCGAGAAGACCGAATGGCACCGCGTTTCGATGTTCGGCAAGGTCGCGGAGATCGCCGGCGAATACCTGCGCAAAGGTTCGCAAGTCTATATCGAAGGCAAGCTGCAAACCCGCGAGTGGGAAAAAGACGGCATTAAGCGTTACACCACTGAAATCGTTGTGGATATGCAAGGCACCATGCAGCTGCTGGGCGGTCGTCCAGACAACGCCGGTGGTGATTCTGCATCGCGTCAGCAGCGTCCTGCTGCGCCGCAGCGCGCGCCACAGCAAGCCGCTCCGCGTCCGGCACCGCAACCGGCGGCTCAGCCTGCGCCGGATTTCGACAGCTTTGATGACGATATTCCATTCTGATTAGCTGAGTCAGCGCTCAATTATGCGTATGCGGCTGATGCTGCTAGGTGGCGGTAATGCGCTGGGACAGGCGTTAATCCGTCTCGGCGCTGAAGAAGACATTAGTTTTCTCGCGCCCAAACCGCCTGAATCTGGTTGGGATCCTGCCAGCTTGACCCAGTTGCTGGATGACACCCGGCCCGATGCTCTGATCAACCTTGCTTACTACTTCGACTGGTTCCAGGCCGAAGCCGTCAGCGAGGCGCAGTTTTCTGCCCAAGAGCGCTCCGTCGAGCGCCTTGCCGAGCTGTGTCAGCATCACCAGATCCGTTTGCTGCAGCCATCCAGTTACCGCGTCTTCGATGGTGTACGCGCGACGGCCTACAGCGAGAAGGAAGAGCCGCAGCCGCTTGGCGTGCGTGGGCAGGCGCTGTGGCGTTTCGAGCAGCACGTGCGCGCGATCTGTCCGCGCCATGTGTTGTTGCGTTTTGGCTGGCTGCTGGACGACAGCGCCAACGGTTTGCTTGGGCGCTTTCTGGTCCGTACCGCCGAGGACTCGCCGCTGCTGTTGGCGGATGATCGGCGGGGCAACCCGACTCCGGTTGACGATGCCGCTCGCGTGATTATTGCGGTGCTCAAGCAATTGGATTGCCAAACGCCCTTGTGGGGGACTTACCACTACGGCGGGCATGAGGCGACGACATCGTTGGCGCTGGGGCAAGCGGTGCTTAGTGAGGCGCGCAACTTCCGTAGCAATCTAATCGAAGAGCTGAGCCCCCAGGCTCACAGCGCGCGTGCGGATGCCGCTGAAGAGCCGCAACATGCGGTGCTGTCGTGTAAGAAAATTCTGCACACCTTCGGTATTAAACCGCGCGCTTGGCGCTCGGGCTTGCCGAGCCTGCTGGATCGTTATTATCGTCATGTCTGATTCCCGACCTATTTTGATTACAGGTGGCGCCGGCTTTATCGGTTCGCACTTGGTTGATGCCTTGTTGGCACAAGGACGCTGCGTACGCGTGCTGGACAACCTGTCGATGGGCAGGTTGGCCAACCTGCCGCTGGATAATCCCCGGCTGCAGTTTATCCAGGGCGATGTAGCCGACGCGGCTATCGTGGCCCACGCGGTGGCGGGTTGCGCTGCGGTGGCGCACTTAGCGGCGGTGGCTTCAGTGCAAGCCTCGGTGGACGACCCGGTGAGCACTCACCAGAGCAATTTTGTCGGCACCCTGAACGTCTGCGAGGCGATGCGCTTACATGGCGTTAAGCGCGTGCTGTTCGCCTCCAGTGCGGCGGTCTATGGCAATAATAGCGAAGGCCATGCAATTGATGAAAGTACGGCTAAGGCCCCGCTGACGCCCTATGCGGCTGATAAGTTGGCCAGTGAGCATTACTTGGATTTCTATCGTCGCCAGCATGGTTTGGAACCGGCGATTTTTCGCTTCTTCAATATCTTCGGACCGCGCCAGGACCCGTCTTCGCCGTACTCGGGCGTCATCAGTATCTTCACTCAGCGTGCCCAGCAGGGCTTGCCGATTAGTGTGTTTGGTGATGGCGAGCAGACCCGTGATTTCTTCTTTGTTGCCGATCTGGTGATACTGCTGATGCAGGCGCTGAATGCACCGCACGTGGTGGCGGGGGCGGTAAATGTCGGCTGGAACCAGGCGGTCAGCTTGAACCAGTTGCTGGCCGAAATTGGTGAGCTGTGCGGTGGCTTGCCGGTCGTTAGTTACCAGGCGGCGCGTGCGGGCGATATTCGTCATTCGCGGGCCGATAACCAGCGGCTGCGGGCGCATTATCAGCTGCCGTCAGCTACTTCGATGGGCGAGGGTTTACGCCGATTGCTGGCTCAGCCTTGACGCCTCGCTAAACGAAAAAAACCGGCCATCAAGGCCGGTTTTTTTATGGTGCTCAGGCTTAGAACTTATAGCCCAGGCCGACCATGTACACGAGTGGGTCGACATCCACGTCGACTTTGACCTTCTTGCCACCATATGAAGTGGTGCCGGTAGTTTCAATGTCGATGTAACGTACTTGGGCGTTAAACATGATGTTGTCGGTCAGCATATAGTCCATGCCGATCTGGGCTGCGAGGCCCCACGAGTCTTTCATATCCAAGCCACTGAAGCCTTTGGTTTCTGCTTCGCTGCTCAACTCGGTGTCGAAGAACCACGTGTAGTTAATGCCCGCCCCCAAGTAGGGCTGGAAGGCCGAGCTGGCGTCCAGTGGGTAATAAAGCACGCTCAGAGTTGGCGGTAGGTGCTTGAGCTCGCCCAGGTTGCCATTAAGACCTGCAAAGCCGCCGGGCATGCCTTTTACGCCGACGTTATGGCTGAAGGGTGTTGCAGCCAAGAGCTCGATGCCGATGTTGTTGGTCAGCATGTAAGCGAAGTTCAGGCCCAGCTGTGTATCGCTGTCCAGCGTTGCTTTGGTACCGGCAACATCAGTGTTAAGAGCACCCACCCAGATGTCGCTGCTGCTTTCCTGCGGGTCAACGGTAATCGCGCCGGCACGCACGATGATATCGCCAGCCTGGTGCGCATGCGCCAGTGGGGCGGCAATAGCCAGGGCCAGCAGTGAGGCGGTAAAGAGTGAAGTGCGCATGGTGTGCTCCCATAAAGCGTCGGTTCGTATTCGCTGGGTGTGATTTTAAGGCGCGAGAAAAAGCAGCTGTTGATCCAGCTCAATAAAGTAGTTAGCTACCTAAATTTGCCGACAGTTATTCAGGTGCGTCGCTTACGCTTTGTGGATGAGCGTGCGATTGGCTTCAGCGCGGCTTGCTTGAAGATGGAGACGCAGTTGATAATGCTTCTCTTTATGTTCAGTCTCTTCACAAGGAATGCCTTCATGACCCCTCTGCCGAAGCGCCTGCTGGCAGCCGCTCTGGTTCTGGCCAGTACGCCACTTGCGGCGACACCTCTGGATGCCGCCTTGGATGAAAGCCAGCAGCTAGCTGTCGAAGCCAAGGCCTCGCAGGCGCGTGTTGAGCAGCTTGATGACGCCAGTCGGGAAATGCTGACCGAGTACCGCAATGCGTTGCAGCAAGCTGAAGCCTTGCAGGGCTATAACGCCCAGCTGCGTGAGTTAGTGGCGGCGCAGCGCAAAGAATTGGCGGGTTATCAGCAGCAGTTGGATGGCATTGAGCGCACTCAGGAGGCGGTAACGCCGCAGATGCGCCGTATGGTCGAGGTGCTGGAGGAGTTTATCGCCGCCGATCTGCCGTTCTTGCCGGACGAGCGCAGTGATCGCCTGGCGCAGTTACAAGACCTGCTGCCGCGGGCGGATGTCAGCCTGGCCGAGAAATACCGCCGTATTCTTGAGGCCTACCAAGTGGAAAGCGATTACGGCCGCACCCTCGAAGCCTGGCGCGGTGAGCTGCCACGCGATGGCGCCTCGCGCAGCGTTGAGTTCCTCCGCCTGGGCCGGGTCATGCTGTATTTCCAAACCCTCGATGGCCATGAAAGTGGTTGGTGGAACCCGCAAACGCGCAGCTGGCAAATCCTTGATGGCAGTGCCCGTCGTCCGCTGCGCCAGGCCATAGCCATTGCCCGCCAGGAGCAGGCGCCTGCCTTGCTTGACCTGCCTGTGAAGACCCTGGCGCTGGAGGCCAAGCCATGAATCGTCGCGTTCTTGCTTTCACCTTGGCTCTTTTGCCCGCTCTGGCGGGTGCGGCCGAACCGCTGAGCCCTGATCAATTGTTGCAGCGCATTCGCAGTGAGCGTGCTGCTGAAGTCACTGCCATGCACAGCCGCGAACAGGCGTTTATTGCTGAGCGCGGCGAGCGTGCCCAGTTGCTGGCCAGCGCGCGCCGTGCCCTGGCCACACAGAAAGCCGAAGCCGAACAGCTGAAAGCCGAGTTTGACCGCCAGGAGAGCCAGCTGGCCGAGCAGGAAAAACTGCTGACTCAGCGCGTCGGTCATCTTGGCGAGCTATTTGGCGTGGTGCGTCAGAGTGCCGGTGATGTGGCCGGGCAATGGCAGGACAGTCTGCTCAATGCCCAATACCCTGAGCGTCTGGCACGCCTCAAGGCGCTGGCGGAAAGTCGCACATTGCCGTCGGCCGCTGACCTCGATGGCTACTGGATGCTGTTGCTCGAAGATCTGGCCGCCAGTGGCCGTGTCGAGCAGCTGCAGTTACCGGTGGTGGCCGCCGACGGCACGCGCACGGCGCAAAACGTCCTGCGTGTGGGCGCGTTCTCGGCCTATGGCGACGATGCCTTCCTGCGTTATGACGCTGACGCCGCTGAGCTGTTGGCGCCGCCGCGTCAGCCGTCTGGGCTTGGCCAGGTTGAGGATTACCTTGGCAGTGGCGACGCGGTGGCCAGCCTGCCGATCGACCCGAGTCGTGGCACCTTGCTGGCGCAGTTGCAGCGTCAGCCGGGGCTGTGGGATCGCGTACAGCAAGGAGGGCTGGTCGGCGGGGTGATTCTCGCTCTAGGTCTGTTTGGTCTGTTGCTGGCGATCTGGCGCATGGTTTATCTGACCCGAGTGGGCCGTGGCGTCAACGCGCAGATGCATGACCTCAGCGCGCCACGTGCAGACAACCCACTGGGCCGGATCATCGGCGTGCTGGGCCCTAAGCCGCAGTTATCGGATCTGGAAACCCTGGAGCTGAAACTCGACGAGGCGATCCTGCAGGAAACCCCGCCGCTGGAAAAAGGCCAGGGCCTGCTCAAGCTGCTGAGCGCCGTGGCACCGCTGCTCGGCCTGTTGGGTACCGTGACCGGAATGATCGTCACGTTCCAGGCGATTACCCAAGGCGGTGGCGGTGATTCGCGGCTGATGGCCGATGGCATCTCGCAAGCGCTGGTGACCACGGTGCTGGGCCTGGTGGTGGCGATTCCGCTGCTGTTCCTGCACACCTTGCTCGCCAGCCGCAGCAAGGGCCTGATTCAGCTGCTGGAACAGCAAAGCGCCGGGCTGATTGCCCTGCACCTGTCCGGGGCGCCGCGTCGTGACTGATTGGCTGGCGCTGTGGTTGCGCCTGGTGGACAGCGGCCATGCCTTGCTCGACTTCATGAGCGCCGGCGGCGTGGTGATGTGGGCGCTGGCTGGCCTGTGCGTGGTGTTCTGGACCCTGGTGTTTGAGCGCTTCTGGTACATGCGCCGGGTGTTTCCGGAGTGGGTGCGTGAACGCCGCCAGGCTTGGCAGCAGGTGCTCGGTGATGACGCCGTCAACTGGCAACGCGCGGTGCGCAGTGCCTGGTTGGCGCAGGCGCAGCAGCATTTGCTCGGGCCACTGCGCCTGAGCAAGACCCTGGTGGCGATGTACCCGCTGTTGGGCTTGCTCGGCACGGTCAGCGGCATGGTCGCGGTGTTTGACGTGCTGGCCATCAATGGCACGGGCAACCCGCGTGGCATGGCGGCGGGCGTCTGGCAGGCGACCCTGCCCACCATGGCCGGCATGGTGCTGGCGATTACTGGATTGTTCAGCTTGGCGCGCCTCGAACGTGATGCGCGCCGGGCTCTAGAGCGGCTGGCTGACCAGCTGCGTCACGACTGAGATTCAACATATGAGAATGCGCCGTCACCACCAGCAAGACGAAGACACCGGCATCGACCTGACGCCGATGCTCGACGTGGTTTTTATCATGCTGATCTTCTTTATCGTCACCAGCTCGTTTATCAAAGAGTCAGGCGTCGACGTGCAGCGCCCGCAGGCGCAAACCGCCAGCCCGCAGGACAAAGGCAACATTCTCATCGCCATCACCGCTGACGGGCAGGTGTGGATGGACAAAAAAGTGGTCGATGTACGCAGCGTGCGCGCCCATGTTGAGCGTATGCGCGTCGATCAGCCAGACGGTGCCGTGGTGGTGCAGGCCGATCAAGATGCACGTACCGGCCTGGTGGTGCAGGTGATGGACCAAGCGCGCCTGGCTGGCGTGCAGGATGTTGCCTTGGCCGCTACGGCGGGAGCGCGTTGATGCGCCTGCCACTGTCTTTTGCCGCCGCCTGTGTGATGGCGTTGGCGCTGTTCGGCCTGATGCTTTATATGGTCGCGCCGCCGGCGAGTAAGCCGAGTGACGAGCCGCTGACGGTGGCCAATTTTGTGCGTTTGGACGGTAAGTCTAGCGATACGGCGACGCGCACCCGGCAACAGGCGCCGCAGCCCCCGCAGGCACAAACGCCGCAGCCGCCAACACCCCCGGCGCCGATGACGGCCACTCCGAGTGCCAACCTGCCGGCCCTGGATTTGCCAGTGCCGAGCCTGAGCGCGGGGATTGCTGTGAACAGCGCGCCGACGCCGAGTTTGACTGGCCTGGCAGCAGGCGCGGCAGCGCCAAGCGTGGCGACGCCCGGCGCGCCAGCCCCAGCGATGCGGGCGGGCAGCCGGGTGGCCCGGAAAGTGAAGTCATGCCGCTTAACGACGTCAGTCCTAATTACCCGCGCTATGCCTTGCAGCGCGGCATCGAAGGCTACGTGAAGCTGGCATTCACCATTAACCGTGCCGGCGCAGTGGAGAACCTGCGTGTTCTCGAAGCCAGTCCGCAGAATGTGTTCGAGCGTGAAGCGCGCCGCGCTGCGCTGCGCTGGCGTTTTGCGCCGCGCACCGAGGGTGG
Organism: Pseudomonas sp. GWSMS-1; assembly: GCF_049847425.1. Lineage (NCBI taxonomy): Bacteria > Pseudomonadati > Pseudomonadota > Gammaproteobacteria > Pseudomonadales > Pseudomonadaceae > Pseudomonas > Pseudomonas sp. GWSMS-1. Next base: position 228,770 of record NZ_JBMHHV010000003.1, read on the forward strand.
CCTAGCGGTGCCGCGCGAAGCGGTGAAAACCCTGTACTTCCGACTGGAAGGAGGTCGCTGATATGTATCGCTTACTGTTGCTGATCGCGCTGTGTGGTGCGGGTGTCGCGCAGGCGGCCGGACAGAACGTCGACCCAAGTGTGTTTCGTGCCCTGGATGCCGCGCAGACGGCGCAGAAGAAAGGCGACTACGCGGCCGCACGACGTGCTTTGGAGGCTGCCAACGGCCAGTCGGGTAGTCTGGAGGAAGCGCTGCTGTGGCGCAGTCGCGGTTACCTGGCCTGGGCCGAAGGCAATAATCCTCAGGCCATCGAACTGCTCAATAAAGTGCTGAAAAGCGCCAAGCTGGACGCCGAGCTGCAGGCCGCTGAAGTGCTCAATCTGGCTCGCCTAAACCTGGTCGAACGCCGCTACGCCCAGGTGGTGACCCTGCTTGCGCCGGGACAGGCCAACGCCAATGAAGAGGTGCTGCAGATGCTGGTGCAGGCTTATCAGGGGCTAGGCCAGCCGACTAAGGCGCTGCCCCTGGCCGAGCGTTACGTGCAGGCCAATCCGCAGGCGGCCGACAGCTGGCTGCAGTTTTTAGTCGCAATAAATGCGGACGTGAAACGCTACCCAGCCGCCGAGCGTTGGCAGCGTCAACTGCTGGCGCGCCAGCCGAATAATGCCCAGGGCTGGCGTCAGTTGGCGGCGTTGCAGCAGCTCAGCGGTAATCACGCTAAGTCCCTGGCGACCTTGCGCGCGGCCTACCAGAAGGGGCTGCGCTTCAATGAAAATGAGTTGGATAACCTGGTGTTGCTGGCCGGCGCCGCCGAGCAACCCTGGCAAGGTGCCACGCTGCTGGCCGGCATGCTCGATCAAGGCTTGCTGCCGCGTACCGCCGCTCGCGAAGAACGCCTGGCGCTGCTCTGGTGGCAGGCGCGCGAGCGCAGTCAGGCTGCGCAGATTTTTCGTGAGCTCGCCGAGCGTTCGGGCAGTGCTAAACACTGGATGAATCTGGCCCAGTTGGAGATGGAGCAGGCGCGCTGGCAGGCGGGGCTGGATGCCCTGGCCAAGGCCGAGCGAGCTGGCGCCGAGCGCAGCAAAGTGCGCAGTTGGCGGAACTGGGCGGAAAGTGAGTTGAGCTTCGAGCGGGAAAAGCGTGTGGCCAGCGCCGGCTAATCGACTGCCGGTTGTAGCACCTAATAAAAAAAGCCAGACCGAGGTCTGGCTTTTTTCTGGCTGGTCGCCGCGTAGAGCCTGGGTGCGTAGGGTGGGTTACGCGCCGCGCCATGATCGTGTTCGGTTGATCGGTCGGCGCACTGCGTCTGACCCACTCTATGGGTCAGACGCTTAGCTGTCCGGCAGCTCATAGGCATAAATCTTTTCCGCCTCCATCTGATAGCCCGCTTCGGCCAGCTCGCTGCTGGTCTGCTCGACTTTTAGCGGGCCTTCAATCCAGAACGGCTGGTACAGCGCATCGAGCAGCACGCCCAACTCACTGGTGACGTGAACGATCTGATTCGACGGCGGTGGCGGCACGTGGATGCACGCGCCGAAGTACGGCACTAAGAGAAACTCGGTTACTCGGCCTTCCTCGGTGACATCCAGCGGCACGATATAGCCGGGCAGTTTTACCGCTTGGCCATCCAGCGCCTGCACCACTGGGGCGGCCGGCGATTGCTGCTGGCTGGCGGGCCCGGACTCGGCCAGGGCGTCGGCCAGCTGCGAGAGGTCATGGATCGGTGCCGGTTCAACCACTTGCGGCGGCGCATCGGCGGGGACCATTTCCGACCAGGTCAGCTCGCGCACCTCGGCAGCCGCCAGCGGCAGGGCCAGTGTGAGCAACAGAGTGGCGAGCAGGGAACGGTGCATGCAAAGAAGCCTCATAAGCGGATCGATAAGCCATCGGCCAGGGATTGGCGATACGCACGCCAGGCCGGTACACAGCCCATCAACAGGGCGGCGCTCAGGATAGCGCCGAGCAGCGTCCACTCATAGCGGGTTGGCAGATTCAGGGGCAGGTACAGGCCGTAATTCGCCTGCACATAGCCCTGCGCGCCGGCGATACCCAGGTACAGCAACAGCAAACCGAGCAGTACGCCAGCCAGAGCCAGGGCAAAGGCTTCAACAATCAGTAGGCTGGCGATATGCCAAGGACGCGCGCCGACCGAGCGCAGAATCGCCATTTCCCGGCGGCGTTCGTTGAGGCTGGTGAGAATCGCGGTAAGCATGCCGATCAGTCCGGTCAGCACCACGAACAGTGAGACCACGAACAGCGCTTTCTCGGCGGTACCCATCAGGCTCCACAGCTCCTGCAGGGCTACGCCGGGCAGTATCGCCAGCAGCGGTTCACCGCGAAATTCATTGATTTCCCGTTGCAGGCTGAAGGTGGCGATCTTGCTTTTCAGGCCGAGCAGCACGGCGGTGATCTGCTTGGGCTGTAGATCCATGGCCCGCGCTTGTTCCGCGCCGACCTTGGCCGCGCCGCGTGCCGGCATGCCGTTTTGCCAGTCGACATGCAGGGCTTCCATACCGGCCAGCGAGATATGCAGGGTGCGGTCTACTGGTGTGCCGGTGCGGTTGAGTATGCCGACCACTTTGAACGGTTTGTCGTCATGTTTGACCAGGCTGATGGTGGCCACGCCGTGGGCCAGTACCAGCTCCTGATCGAGCTGGTAGTTGAGGGCCTGGGCCACTTCTGCGCCGAGCACCACTTCAAACGGGTTATCGGCAAAGGCGCGGCCGCTGCTGAGTTGCAGCGGCTGGGTGCGGGCGTAGCGGTAGTGCTCGAAATACGCCGGGCTGGTGCCCATCACTCGGTAGCCACGGTGCGAGTCACCCAGGGAGATCGGGATGGCCCACTTGACCTGACGATGGTCGGCGAAGTGCTCGAAGCTCTCCCAACGGATGTTGTTGGTGGCGTTACCGATGCGAAATACCGAGTACAGCAGCAGGTTCACGCTGCCTGAGCGCGCACCGACAATCAGGTCGGTGCCGCTGATGGTATTGGCAAAGCTGGCACGGGCTTCCGTGCGCACCCGCTCGACCGCGAGCAACAAACACACAGAAAGCGCGATGGCGAATACGGTGAGCAGTGCAGTAAAGCGGCGGTTGCCCAGGCTGGCCAGGGCGAGACGCAGTAGGTACATCGTTAAATCTCCGCCAGACGGGTGGCTTTGTTCAGTTCGGCCAACGACAAGCTGCGATCGAATAGGCGCGCCAGGCTTTGATCGTGACTGACAAACAGCAGGCTGGAACCGGCGGTACGGCATTCGGCGAATAGCAGCTCGAGGAAGGCTTCACGGGCGTCGGCATCCAGTGCAGAGGTGGGTTCGTCGGCGATTACCAGCTCCGGCTGGCCGATCAGCGCGCGGGCGGCGGCGACGCGTTGTTGCTGGCCGATCGATAGGTCGCCGGCGCGGCGTTGCAGCAGTTCCGGCTGGTGCAAACCGAGGTGGGCGAGTAGGGCGCTGGTGGCCTTGGCTACGCTGCCGTGGCGCTGCACTGCACGGCCCGCGCGCAGTTTGGAAAAGTGACAGGGCAGTTCGACGTTTTCACGCACCGAGAGAAACGGCAGCAGGTTGAACTGCTGGAAGATATAGCCGGTGTGATCGACGCGGAAGCGGTCGCGGGCGCCGGCGGACAGTGTGCTCAAGTCCTGATCGAGCAGTTGGATGCTGCCGCGATTGGGCTTTTGCACACCGCCGAGCAGGCCCAGTAGGGTGGTCTTGCCGCTGCCGCTGGGGCCTTTGAGAAACAGGCTTTCGCCGCGTTGCAGGGTGAAGCTGTCGATGTCCAGCAGTTCGGGCTGGCCGGGCCATGCAAAGCCGAGGTTAGAGAGTTGGATCAGGGCTGAACTCATGGGGGAACTCGTTTGGCGCGTAGGGTGGATCGGGGCGCGTAGCTGACGCTCTTTTCATCCACCGCAAAATTGCAAGGGTGGATGGGTGAAGCGTCATCCACCCTACGTTAAATCGGCAAAAAATCAGAAACTCAGAGTCGGCTCCGCGGGGGTTAGTTCTAACCCTTGCTGACCATTTGGGCCGATCAGTTGTACCTGAATTTTCTCGGTGGCGGGGAAGCGCTTGAATAGCTCGGTCAGATCAAGCTGCTTGAGCTGGTCGGGGGCCTGGCAGTCGAGGGTGTAGTGCGCGTCGATGTCACTGTGAGCGCTCTCATGCTCATGTGCTTCAGCATGTTCAGCAAACAGCGGGCTTTGTAATTCCGTCTGGCTAAGGCTGCAGTCGCCGGCATTCACGCCGAACAGCACTGTTGGCTGTTCCAGCTGGCTACGCGCAGCGGCGACCTTGGCTTTGTCCGCATCCGTCTCGGCGTTATGTTCGAAACCCACTAGGTTCATGGCTGGGCTCTCCAGTTGTAGCTCCAGCACATTTCCATCGAGCACCACGTTGAGTTGCGCGGCGCCGTGCGCGTGGGCATCCAGGCTGCCGTGCTCGGCATGCTGATGCTCATCGTGCTCATGGTTGTGTTCGGCAGCATCGGCGGCAAGCGGCAGTAGGGCAAAAGGCAGGGCAAGTAGCAGGCGGCGCATGGTGGTCTCCGGTTCGAAATAATTACTTGTTACGTTATAACAACTTTATGGGGCGCATGACCAGTCTTCCTTGGCGTCCTCGTTGTGGCGTGGGAGCATGGCGGCTGATCAGTAGAGGGACTGGGTGATGGTACGAATTCGTGGGCAGATCGGCGCCTGGCCGGTGGACCTGACGGTTGAGCTGGATGCGCAGGATTGGGCGCAACTGGCTCAACATGTGACCTTGGAAGTGCCTGCTGCGCCGGCAGCGGCTGCCGCACCCGTAGCCAACGATGCGCTATGGCAAACCACGCTGGCATTATTACGTAAGGCCGGGCAGCTTGAAGGGCCGCACTTGCTTGGGCAACTGGCGGGACTGGCAGGTAGTGAGGTAGCAGGCAAGCGCCTGTTGGTGCGCTTGCGTCATTGCGCGCAGGTGCGAGTGGAGGCGGGCGCTGATGCGCCCATTTACCATTGGGTGGGTTGATGGGCGACGCGCAGGCGTTGCTGCGCGCCGTCATCTTGCGATTAATCTGTCGCGGCTAAAGCCCCGGCCACGGAGTTCACTGTGCACGTGGGAGGGGCTTTAGCCGTGAGATTCGCACCGAACGGCAGATAGGGTTTAGTAAATCGCTTGATACAGCTTGCGTCGGTAGGCCGTGACCAATGGGTGGTCATTGCCGAGCAGGTCGAAGACTTGCAGCAGCGTCTTGTGCGGTAGGCCGTCGGCGTAGTTACGGTTGCGGATAAACAGCGCGAGCAGGGCGACTAATGCGGGCTCGTAATGCTGGCGCGCCAACTGCTGCACCGCCAGTTGATAGCAGGCTTCATCATCTTCCGCGTTCTGCCCCAGGCGGGTTTTCAGGCTGGCAACGTCGGGCAGTTCGCTGGCCTGGCGCAGAAAGGTCAGCTGCGCGCGGGCGCCGGCCAGGGCTTGTTTGTGCTCATCGCCTTTGACGGCGCCTAACACGGCTTCGGCTTCGTCCAGTTCGCCGCGTTCGGCCAGGCAGCGCGCGTAGAGAATGAGCGCCGCAGCTTGTTCATTATTCTCCGTCAGCAGCACTTTGAGTACAGCTTCGGCATCGGCAAAACGCCCTTCGCTGAACAGCGCTTGCGCGGCTTCCATCGGGTCGGCTGCCGCGGGTGCAGGCTCGGCCACATGGGGCTTGAGCATCTCGCGGATCGCCGACTCGGGCTGCGCTCCGGTAAAACCATCGACCGGCTTACCCTCTTTGAACAACACCACGGTAGGCAGGCTGCGAATGCCAAAGCGGGCGACGATATCTTGCTCGATGTCGCAGTTGACCTTGGCCAGCAGCAACTCGCCCTGATACTCCTCGGTAATTTTCGCCAGCAGTGGCATCAATGCTTTGCAGGGCGCACACCATTCAGCCCAAAAATCCACCAGGACGGGTTGCTGGAAGGAGTTTTCGATGACCAGCTGTTCGAAGCTGGCGCTGCCTGCGATATCAAAAATATAAGGGGAGTCGCTCATGGTCGGTCTCGGCTGAAATGCAATGGGCTATAAATGCGGGCGCGGCGCGCTGGATGCAAGGGGCGATTTAATCGCGCTGCGCGTGGTACAGGCTGACGTGGCGAAACTCAGCCGGCTCGGCCAGGTCTGGCCAGGTGCACGCCTCGATTATGCCAAGGCGCTGATACAGCGGGTGCTGGAAGTCGCGTACCCGTGAGTCGGCCACCAGCGCTTGGCGGCCGCGACTGAGGAACTGGTCGAGCAGCGGCAGGTTGGCGCGGTCATACAACACGTCGGCGACGATGATCAGGTCGAAGCGATCAGCCTCTTGAAAGAAATCCGCCGAGTAACTGAGCTCCACATCATTCAATGCCGCGTTGGCTCGGCAAGCGTCGATGGCCAATGGGTCGAGGTCGCAGGCCACCACTTCCAGTGCACCGGCCTTGGCGGCGGCAATGGCCGCCACGCCGGAGCCAGTACCGAAATCCAGTACGCGCTTGCCGCGCACCCACTCGGGGTGTTCGGCCAGCCAGCGTGCCAGCACCAGGCCGCTGGCCCAGCAGAAACACCAGTAGGGCGGCTCTTCGAGGATGCGCCGAGTCTCCTCAGGGCTGAAGGCGCGGTCCATATTTTCCGCATCGATCAGCCAGAGTTTGAGGTCCGTGCCGGGCAGAGTTTCCGCGCTGAGCTGAGCATCACCCAGCAGTTCGCTGAGCGCGGCTTGCAGGGCTGCTGGTGCGGTCATGGCGCGGGCGCCAGGCGTAGTTGGCCGAGGGTTTGGGTTTCGGCTTGGGTAATCGGCTGCGCGGGCAAGCGCAGAATCAACCGGCCGGCCTGATTGGCGCGGCCGTGCAACTCGATGCGCGCGTGCTTGCTGAAGGTGTCTGGGTTGAATGGCAGGCGAAACGCCAGCGGGCTACCCGTGCCGCGCAGCTGGATATTGCCCAGCAGCGCCTGGGGGCGACCGCGTTCGTCGACGGCCAGCAGGGCGAGCTCGACATCTGCGCCGCTTGGCACATTGAGCAGGCTGCCACTTAGCTCGCGCTGATAGGCGGGTAGCGGCGCTGTTGCCGCCTGGGCTTGAGGCGGTGTGGTCGTCGCGGCGGGTGGACCATCGCGGGTGCAGGCCGCCAGGAGCACTACCAGGCTCAATGCGATCAGCGATTGCAGCGGCGTACGGTTTTTCATCGAGGGCATCAACTCCGCTGGTTTGGGTGGGCGCCTGTATACCGCAAAGCCCTCGGTTTGTCTTGCCAGAGGGATGCGCTACCATGGTGCTTTCGTTCTAAGGCTGGCTTTATTTATGCACTGCCCTTTTTGCGCTGCCAATGACACCAAGGTGATCGACTCACGGCTGGTTGCCGAGGGCGGGCAGGTACGTCGTCGGCGCGAATGCGTGGCCTGTGAAGAGCGCTTTACCACCTTTGAAACCGCCGAACTGGTGATGCCGCGCCTGATCAAACAGGATGGTAGTCGTCAGCCATTCGATGAGGACAAGCTGCGTGCTGGCATGCAGCGTGCGCTGGAAAAACGTCCGGTGAGCATCGAGCGTTTGGAAGCGGCCATCGCCCACATCAAACACAAGCTGCGTGCCACCGGTGAGCGTGAGATCAAGTCGCTGGTGCTCGGTGAACTAGTGATGGGCGAGCTACAGAAGCTCGATGAAGTGGCTTATATCCGCTTCGCCTCGGTGTACAAGCGCTTTCAAGACCTCAACGAATTCCGCGAGGAAATCGACCGTCTATCCCGCGAGCCCATCAAAGGTTGATGATGAATTCCGATCACGCCTTTATGGCCCGTGCACTGGAGCTGGCCCGTAAAGGCCTGTACTCCACCCACCCCAATCCCCGTGTTGGCTGTGTAATCGTCCAGGATGGGCGCATCGTCGGTGAAGGTTGGCATGCCCGTGCGGGCGAGCCCCATGCCGAAGTGCATGCGCTGCGCCAGGCCGGTGACAAGGCGCGTGGTGCCACGGCCTACGTCACGCTGGAACCTTGCAGCCATCACGGGCGCACGCCACCCTGTGCTGATGCGCTGGTCAATGCCGGTATCGCTCGTGTAGTGACGGCCATGCAAGACCCCAATCCACAAGTTGGCGGCAATGGTCTGTTGCGGCTGATGCATGCGGGTATTGCGGTGCAGAGCGGTGTGCTGGAGGTTGAGGCACGCGCCCTGAATGCCGGCTTTATCAAGCGTATGGAGACGGGCCTGCCATTTGTACGGGTCAAGCTGGCGATGAGTCTGGACGGGCGTACCGCCATGGCCAGCGGCGAGAGCCAGTGGATTACCGGCCCTGCGGCGCGGGCGGCGGTACAGCGATTGCGCGCCCGCTCCAGCGTGGTGCTAACCGGTGCCGACACGGTGCTGGCTGATGATGCGCGCTTGACCGTACGCCCCGATGAGTTGGGGCTCGGCGCTGAGTTAAGTGCTTTGGCGCAGGCGCGGCCGCCGTTGCGTGTGCTGGTCGATGGACGCTTGCGGGTGCCGCTGAGTGTGCCGTTTTTCCAGGCCGGCGCTGCCATGGTGGCGACCTGTGCGGCGGCGTCTGCACGAGATCGCTATCTCGACGATGGACACGAACTATTGGCCGTGCCGGGCAGCAACGGGCATGTTGACCTGCGCAAACTACTGGTTGAGTTGGCCGCGCGTGGTGCTAACGAGGTGTTGGTTGAAGCTGGTCCGCGACTGGCCGGGGCGTTTGCCCGCTTGGGGCTGGTAGATGAGTACCAACTGTTCGTCGCGCCCAAACTGCTCGGCTCCAGTGCGCGGCCGCTGCTTGACCTGCCGTTAGCGCGGATGGCCGACGCACCCGCGCTGAAAATTGTCGAGATGCGTGCCGTCGGTGATGACTGGCGAATTATCGCGGTGCCGCAACCTGCCGCGTGATGGGTGGCTCTTGATGATGGTCTGGCATTACCGATGCCTCGTTATTAGCAATGGCGGGCCATTCAGGCTGTCAGTTGGCGATGCAGAGCAGCGGCTATTTATGGTAAAACGCTTCTCGGCTACGCAGGTGGTCGTAACGTTCTCAGGGCGGGGTGTAATTCCCCACCGGCGGTAATGACGCGCAAAGTGTCTAGCCCGCGAGCGCTTGTCCAAGGCGGTGTAAGCCCCGGGGCAAGGTCAGCAGACCCGGTGTGATTCCGGGGCCGACGGTTAAAGTCCGGATAAAGAGAGAGCGGGATTGCCTCTATAAGGCGCATTTAGGTGCGTCTTGAAATCCCTATCGATCAAACACGCCCTGTTTTTTATAAAACAGGAGTTGGTCTAGATGTCTGATTTATTTTCCGTGCCGCGCGCATCTGGCGTTCCCCGCCAGTGCTTTGCCGTGGGCGCTAAACAGGGGGTGGCATGTTTACCGGCATAATCGAAGCCATTGGCAGCATCCGCGCACTGACGCCCAAGGGCGGTGACGTACGGGTGTATGTGGAGACTGGCAAGCTGGACCTCGGCGACGTCAAACTGGGCGACAGCATTGCGGTCAACGGCGTATGCCTGACCGCTGTTGAGTTGCCAGGCGATGGTTTCTGGGCTGATGTCAGCCGCGAAACCTTGGCGCGCACCGCGTTTATCGATTTCAAGGCTGGCAGTAAGGTCAACCTGGAAAAGGCCCTGACGCCCACCAGCCGTCTAGGTGGCCACCTGGTCAGTGGGCATATTGACGGCGTCGGCGAGATCGTCTCGATGGCGGAAAATGCCCGTGCTTGGCAGTTCACCATCCGCGCCCCGCGTGAGTTGGCCAAGTACATCGCCCATAAAGGCTCGATCACCGTCGATGGCACCAGCCTGACGGTCAACTCGGTCAACGGTGCTGAGTTCGAGCTGACTATCGTGCCGCATACCTTGGCCGAGACCATCATGATCGACTACCGCCCTGGCCGTCAGGTCAATCTCGAAGTGGACCTGCTGGCCCGTTACCTGGAGCGTCTGTTGCTCGGTGACAAGGCTGCCGAGCCTACTGCCTCGGGCATGACCGCAAGTTTTCTCGCCGAACACGGCTACCTGAACAAATAAGGAATCGCCTGCATGGCTCTTAACAGTATCGAAGAACTGGTCGAAGACATCCGCGCCGGCAAGATGGTCATTCTGATGGATGACGAAGATCGCGAGAACGAAGGCGACCTGATCATCGCCTCCGAGTGTGTCACCGCCGAGCACATCAACTTTATGGCGCGTTTCGCTCGCGGCCTGATCTGCATGCCGATGACCCGTGAACGCTGCGAAACGCTCAAGCTGCCGCTGATGGCGCCGCGTAACGGTTCCGGTTTTGGCACTAAATTCACCGTCTCCATCGAGGCCGCCGAAGGCGTCACCACCGGTATCTCCGCAGCCGACCGCGCGCGCACCGTGCAGGCCGCAGCCGCGAAGAACGCCCAGGCCGACGATATCGTCAGCCCGGGGCATATCTTCCCGCTGATGGCGCAAGCCGGCGGCGTGCTGGCGCGTGCCGGCCATACCGAGGCCGCTTGCGACCTGGCGCGGATGGGCGGCTTCGAGCCGAGCGGGGTGATCTGCGAGATCATGAACGACGACGGCACCATGTCGCGTCGCCCGGAGCTGGAAGTGTTCGCTGCCGAGCACGGCATCAAGATCGGCACCATCGCCGACCTGATTCACTACCGTTTGATGCACGAACGCACGGTTGAGCGGGCCAGCGAGCAGGTGCTCAACACCGAGCTGGGCCAGTTCAACCTGGTGACCTACCGTGATGGCGTGGAAGACACCGCACACATGGCCCTGACGCTGGGCGCGGTGTGTGCGGAAGAACCGACCCTGGTGCGCGTGCACAACATGGACCCGCTGCGCGACCTGTTTCTGGTCAACCAGCCGGGCCGTTGGAGCCTGCGTGCGGCCATGGCCGAGGTGGCTAAGGCCGGTAGCGGCGTGGTGCTGCTGCTGGGCAATCCGCTGACCGGGCCAGAGCTGCTGGCGCTGCTGGATCGTCAGCAACCGGCCAGCCCGGCTACGTACAGTACGGTCGGTGCTGGCTCGCAGATTTTGCGTGACCTCGGCGTGCGCAAGATGCGCCTGATGAGCTCGCCGATGAAGTTCAATGCGATATCCGGCTTTGACCTAGAAGTTGTAGAATACTTGCCCGCTGAATAACGACTGCCGCGCTACGCGCTGTTTCGTCGGGCCGTCCATTTTTTTGCCCCTGGCTCTTTAACGCTATATGAGAATTGTTCCATGACCCTGAAGACCATCGAAGGTACTTTCATCGCCCCGCAAGGCAAATTCGCCCTGGTCGTCGGCCGCTTTAACAGCTTTGTTGTCGAAAGCCTGGTAAGTGGCGCCGTTGACGCCCTGGTTCGCCATGGCGTGAAGGAAGACGACATCACCATCATCCGTGCGCCGGGTGCCTTCGAGATCCCGCTGGTGGCTCAGAAAGTCGCCCAGCGTGGTGACTTTGACGCGATCATCGCCCTCGGTGCAGTCATCCGTGGCGGCACCCCGCACTTCGAATACGTGGCGGGCGAATGCACCAAGGGCTTGGCCCAGGTGTCCATGGAGTTCGGTGTGCCGGTCGCCTTTGGCGTGCTGACCGTCGACTCTATCGAGCAAGCTATTGAACGTTCCGGCACCAAGGCCGGCAACAAAGGTGCAGAAGCTGCATTGTCTGCCCTCGAAATGGTTAGCCTGCTGGCGCAGTTGGAGGCCAAGTGAGCCAGACCGACGGTAACGGGCAGCCACCGCAAGCGCCGAAAAAAGGCCCTAGCACCAAGACCCTAGCACGCCGTCAGGCGCGCACGCTGGCCATGCAGGCACTGTATTCCTGGCACATGGCTGGGCAGCAGTTGAACGAAATCGAAGCGCAGTTCCGCGTCGATAATGACTTCACAGCAGTGGACGGTGCTTACTTTCACGAGATTCTGCACGGCGTGCCGCGGCAGAAAAGCGAGATCGACGGGGCTTTTGCGTCGTTGCTGGATCGCCCGCTGGATGAAATCGATCCCGTTGAGCTTTCGATCTTGCGTCTGTCGACCTTCGAGCTGAAAAACCGCATCGATATCCCTTATCGCGTGGTGATCAACGAAGGCATCGAGCTGGCCAAGGTGTTTGGCGCAACTGACGGGCACAAGTTCGTTAACGGCGTGCTGGACAAGCTGGCGCCGCGTTTGCGGGCCGATGAAGTTCGCGCTCACAAGCGCTGATCTGGCTTGAGTGCCTTGGGTGAGTTCGAGCTGATCCGTCACTACTTCGCCGCTGCGTCCTGTGCGCAGGCTGGCGAAGGCGTGGCCTTAGGTATTGGCGACGACTGTGCCCTGTTGGAGTTGCCAGCTGGCGAACAGCTGGCCATCTCCACTGACACCCTGGTTAGTGGGGTGCATTTTCCCCAATCACCTGACCCTTATCTGCTCGGCCAACGCGCGCTGGGTGTCTCGGTCAGTGATTTAGCTGCGATGGGCGCGACGCCTGTCGGCTTTACCCTCGCCTTAACCTTGCCTGGCGCCGAGCCCGATTGGCTGCAAGCCTTTGCTCGCGGTTTGGACCACATGGCGCAACGCTGCACGATTCGTTTAATTGGCGGCGACACCACCCGCGGTCCGCTGAGTCTCACCCTGACGGTTTTCGGCCGTGTGCCTACCGGCATGGCGCTGACGCGAAAGGGTGCCCAGGTCGGTGAGCTTCTCTGCGTGGGTGGCGAACTGGGCGATGCCGCGGGTGCGTTGCCGCTGGTGCTGGGGCAGCGACATGCCGACTCCGTCGTGGCCGATGCGCTGCTGGCGCGTTACTGGTCGCCCATGCCGCAGCTTGCTTTGGGCCTGGCCCTGCGCGGCAAGGCCAGCGCCGCGCTGGATATCTCCGATGGTTTACTCGCCGATTGCGGGCATATTGCCGCCGCGTCTGGCGTGGGGTTGATTATCGAGCAGGCGCAGGTGCCGCTTTCCGCCGCCTTGCGGGCCTTCGCCGGAGAGTCGGCGGCGCGTCAGTGCGGGTTAAGTGGCGGCGATGATTACCGGCTGGCCTTTACCTTGCCGGCGCACTATCTCCCTGAGTTACAGCAGGCCGGCTTGCCGGTGCAGGTGATTGGCCGGGTAGTGGCCGGCCAGGGCGTTACCCTGCTGGACCCACACGGTCAGCCCGTTCAGCTGCCCCGTAGCGGCTATCAACATTTTGGAAGTGTCCGTGACTGATCATCCCAAGCAAGTTCCTGCCGAGTTCGTACCGCCTTCGGTGTGGCGCAATCCCTGGCATTTCCTGGCCTTCGGTTTCGGCGCCGGCACCTTGCCGAAAGCGCCGGGTACCTGGGGCTCGCTGGTGGCATTGCCTTTTATCCCGCTGCTTCAGTTACTGCCGGACTGGGGTTATTGGCTGATGCTCGGCCTTACCATGCTGTTTGGCTTCTGGCTGTGCGGCAAGGTGGCCGATGACCTGCGGGTGCATGACCATGAAGGCATCGTCTGGGACGAAATGGTCGGCATGTGGATTACCCTTTGGCTGGTACCGGACGGCTGGGGCTGGCTGCTGCTAGGCTTTCTATTGTTTCGCCTGTTCGACATTCTCAAGCCGTGGCCGATTCGCTGGATCGATCGGCATGTGCATGGCGGTGTCGGCATCATGCTTGATGACGTACTCGCGGGAGTATTCGCCTGGTTGGCGCTGCAACTGATTGTCTGGGGTTGGGCCAATGGGCTGGCTGCTGCACTGGGTTGGTGATGTGTAGGAGGTAGGCAATGGAGCGCTGCGTTTATTGGATGCTGTGGGCGGTAGTGAGCGTGGTCAGTACCTTGGCCTGTGCTATCGAGCCGACACCGGTACGCATCGCTGCCGAGTCTTGGCCGCAGCACACCAATGCCGATGGTCACGGCCTGGCCTGGGATATTTTCCGGGCGGTGTATGAGCCGGCAGGCGTGCAGTTGCAGATAAACAGCGTGCCCTATACCCGCTCGATTGGTCTGGTGCAGCGTGGCGAAGCCGACGCCTGGGTAGGCTCCTATCGCAATGAAATCGCTGACCGTGTGATTTACCCACGTTGGCACTATGACGCCGACAATATTGTGGCGCTGGGGTTGGCCAGCACGCCAGCGCCGACCCTTGAAAGCATCGGTTCGTTTCGCCTGGCGTGGGTACGCGGTTATGAATACCAGCGCTATTTGCCAAATTTGCACCAGTACCGCGAAGTGCTGCGCCGCAGCGGTATCCTCGGCATGCTGGATCAGGGGCGCACAGATTTCTATCTCGACGCTCAAGATGAAGTGACATTTATTTTGCGTGATGCCCGTGTGCCGTCGCGTTACCGCGTTTATCCGTTGACTGAGTTGCCGCTGTATTTGGGCTTTGGCGATAACCCGCGTGGCCGGGCCCTGGCCGATTTGTTCGATAAACGCATGGACGTGTTGGTGGCAGATGGCAGTTTGCGGCCGATATTCCAGCGCTGGAAGCAGTCTTATCCGTTTGATTAACCTGTGTGAGGCCGTCCATGTACGCCCTGAAATTAATCCTATTGAGCGTGCCGTTGCTATTGAGCAGCTGGGTAATGGCGGCCACCCAGGTGCGCGTCGTCGGCCTGTTCCCCGGCGCTGCCGTATTGAATGTTGAGGGGCAGCGCAAACTGGTCAAGGTCGGCCAGGTTGGCCCGCGTGGTGTGCAGGTGATCAGTGCCGACAGCCGTGGCGCGGTGTTGCGTGTCGACGGTATTGAGCGCAGCTATAGCCTCAGCCGCGAGTACAGCAACGGTTTTGCCGAAGCGCAGAAGAAGCAACTCAGCGTGGCCAAAGGTATCGGGGGGCATTACTGGGTGGCTGGCTCAGTGAACAGTCAGTCCATCCAATTTCTAGTCGATACCGGCGCTACCTCGGTGGCTCTAAATGATGAGCATGCTCGCCGGTTGGGTATTGATTACCGGGTGATTGGCTCGCCTTTGCAAGTCAGCACCGCCAGTGGCACGGCACGCGGCTGGCGCGTGACGCTGGATCGGGTCAAGGTCGGTGAGCTGGAAGTGTTGGGGGTTGAGGCTGTGGTGCTCGAAGGCAGTTCACCTCGCGAAGCCTTGCTCGGCATGAGCTTCCTCAGTCGGGTTGGCTGGAAAGTGGAGCAGGATATGCTGGTGTTGGAATCCAAGTACTAAGAGCCTGTTTACGGTCTGCTGCGCGTCGGCCCTGTGGCGTTAAAAACAGGGCGCCAGCTCGCAAGAGTGGAAACAAATGCTAGGCGGCTCGATCCTTATCATCAGTAATTCAGGCTGACCGGCTGCTGGGGCCTGCTGTTACAATGCCGGCCTGATTATTCCCTGCCCATTTCCTTTAGGAGTATCCGGTGTCCGTCGTGTTTGTCGCCGCCTCCCAGTTGCCTACGCCTTTTGGCCTATTCACCATGCATGGCTTCCTCGAAGAGGCCACCGGCAAGGAACACGTTGCCCTGACCTTTGGGGATGTCGCCGATGGCGCCCCTGTCTTGGGCCGCTTGCACTCCGAGTGCTTGACCGGCGATGCGCTGTTCAGTCTGCGCTGCGACTGCGGCTTCCAGCTGGAAGCGGCGCTGCGTGCAATTGCGGATGAAGGCCGTGGCGTCTTGCTCTATCTGCGTCAGGAGGGTCGTGGTATTGGCCTGCTGAACAAGATCCGCGCCTATGAGCTGCAAGATGGCGGTGCTGACACAGTCGAGGCCAACGAGCGCCTGGGCTTCGGCGCCGATCAGCGTGACTACGCAATCTGCCTGCCGATGCTCGATCATCTGGGCATTAGCCAGATCAAGCTGATGACCAACAACCCGCGCAAGGTTAAGGCGCTGGGCGATATGGGCATCAATGTGGCAACCCGTGTGCCGTTGCAGATCGACCACAATCCGCATAACAAAAAGTACCTCGCGACCAAGGCTGGCAAGCTCGGGCATATGCTCGGCAGCCTGCACCAGGGCGAGGTTGAGGAAAGCCTGTGACACGCAGCGAAGTGCGCCGGCGGCTGGCGCTGGAGTGGTGGCGGCAGCTGGCCGTAACCCTACTGCCGCTGTTTGTGCTCAACCTGCTGTTTGGGGCTGAGCAGCAGACCGGCTTGCTGACCATGCCGCTGTTTATCGCCGGCCTGGCTTCAATGTTTGCCAGCTTGCCCTTGTTCAGCCGCTATAAGCGCGCCTTGGTGGCCACTGAAAAAGCCCTCGATACTGCCGCCGAACACGATGCCTGGCTTGAGTTGGCGCGCGTTCGACGCCTTGGGTTTTTGGGTGCCGCAGCGCCGGCCTGGATTGCGGCCGTTGCGGTGTTCGCCGGCCTGGAAGCGATTCCGCTGATCCTGCTGGCGATTTCCAGCGTCGTCATGCTCTACCTCTACCGCATCCCTCGCCAACTCGGCTGATGCGCGCGCTTGTTGTGGCCCTGTTGGCGCTGCTGGCCTGGCCGGCAGCGGGCGCCGAGCGGCTGATCAGTCTGGGCCCTCTGTAACTGAAATCGTGCTTGAACTCGGAGCCGTCGACCTGCTGGTGGGCGTGCTTGATGCGGGGCCGCGCCCGCCTGCGGCCGCGCATGTGCCTTCCGTCGGGCGCTACGGACAGTTGGAAATGGAGCGCGTCATCAGTCTGCAGCCTGACCTGGTGTTGCTCTTGCCTGAGAGCATTAGCCGGGCGCAGCGTCAGCAGTTGCAGGCCTTTGGCATCCCTATGTTGGTCGTTAAACCGCGCAAGCTGGCCGACCTGGCGCAACAGTTTGTCGAGATCGGTACGCGTATCGGTCGTGCCGAACAAGGTTTGCGCCTGCAGCAGCAATTTCTTGATGGGATGGCTGGTTTAGCTCAACGCTATCGCCGTCCACAGCCACTGCGGGTGTTTTACCAGGTCTGGGATGTACCGATGTATACCCTTGGCGGCCAGCAGATTATTAGCGATGCCCTGCGTGTTTGTGGTGCCGAAAATATCTTTGCCGACCTGAGCCTGCCGGCTCCGCAAGTGAGTGTCGAGGCCGTCTTGCAGCGCAACCCCGAGGTGATTCTGGCCGGCAGCCAGGCGCAACTAGATGCCTGGCGTAACTGGCCAGTCGTGCGCGCGGTTGAGCTGGATCAGCTCTGGTTAGTGCCCGATGATGGCCTGGAACGGCCAAGCTTTCAGATGTTGGGGGCGATGGAGCGTCTGTGTCAGGTGCTGGCCAGCGCGCACTAAGCCCCGCATGTTGCGGGGCTTAGTGCGCGTTTCAGTTGGCGCCTCAGAGCTGAGGCGTCCAAGTCACGGCAAACAGTGCAGTGCGCCCTTCGGTGTTGAAACCGTAGCGGCCATTGTTGGTTTTGTAAGTTGCTTCGGCATAATCCTTGTCGAAGATGTTATTCAGCTTCAGGTTGAATGCCACCTCCTGGCTCGCTTGCCAGGCACCGCGCAGGCTGAGCAGGCCATAGCCACTCAGCTCTTGGGTGTTATCGGCGTCGTCGTAGCGGCCACTGACTGCACGCCAGCTGATGCCGGCAGAAAAAGCGCCGAACTCGCGATCCAGATCCATGCTCAGCGTGCGTTTGGCGCGGCGAGCGAGGGTGTTGCCCGTGTCGCGATCACGTGGGTCGATCAGCGCGAGTGCCAAGTTGCCCTGCCAGCCGAATAGCTCCTGCTTTAGCGCAGCTTCGAAGCCATTGATGCGAGCGGTCTGCACATTCTGCGGAATAAAGTTCTGGTCGAGAACAATCGCGTCTTGCAGGTCGATGCGGTACAGCGACAGTTCCAGCGCGCCGGTTTCACTGTAGCGGTTGCGCCATAGCGCTTCATAGCTTTTGGAGGTTTCTGGCTTAAGGTCGGGGTTGGCGCTGGCGGAGCAAAAGCCGCCGAAGCAGAAGTCGGGGTAATACAGGTCGTTGAAGGTCGGTGCGCGGAAGCCTTCGCTGTAGGACAGGATCAAATCGTTTTTGTGACTGAACGGCACAGTTAGCGCCGCGCTCCAGGTGTTTTCGCTGCCGAACTGCTGGTTCCTGTCATGGCGCAGACCCAGCTCAGTAGAAAAAGAGTCGGCGTTGTAGCGGTGTTGGATAAAGCCTGCCTGGTTCCAGCGCGAGTCCTCAGTAAAGTCCTCGCTGCCATTCACGCGATCCTCATACCAGTCGGCACCCAGCAGCACTTGATGGCGCTCGTTGAGGGTCAGGGTGTTCACCCAGTTGACCGAGTCGCGGTAGGTATTAAAGCTGTAGAACGAGAATGCGCTGGCGTTTGTCTGGTCGTTGCCGGTGTCGCGCTTGTCCTCGCTGTGGCCGAATTCCAGGCGACTATTCCAGGTGTCGTTGATGTTGCCATCGATGTGGCTGGACAGGCTGCTCAGCTGGAAGTCGGTAGTGGGCAGTGAGGCGCTGAAGAGGTCTTCGAACTCGGCTTGGCCGCGTTGATCGAGCGCGCTGAATCCGACTTTCAAATCGTCATTGAAGCGGTGCGAGAGGTTCAGGCTCAGCGATTTATTGCGATAGGCATCGTCATCGCCGTTGGCTCCGAAGTTATCGCGGGTGGCGTCGATCCCCTGGGTTTCATCGAGGGCGGCGCCCAGGTTGAAGCGGGTCTGTGCATCGCGGCCGGACAGGCCAAGGCTGCGCTCGAAGGTCTGGTTGCTGCCGGCGCCAAAGCGTACATAGGGCTTGAGGCCGTCACCGCTGCCTTGGCGGGTGAAAATCTGCACGACGCCACCGATGGCATCCGAGCCATAGAGCGCCGAACGCGCGCCGCGTACGACTTCAACGCGCTCAATCTGCTCCGGGCTGAGGAACTCCAGACTGCTGGTGCCGCTGGAGGCAGCAGAAATGCGCTGGCCGTCTACCAGGACGAGGGTTTGTGCAGT
This sequence comes from Pseudomonas sp. GWSMS-1, assembly GCF_049847425.1. NCBI lineage: Bacteria > Pseudomonadati > Pseudomonadota > Gammaproteobacteria > Pseudomonadales > Pseudomonadaceae > Pseudomonas > Pseudomonas sp. GWSMS-1. The sequence goes on from NZ_JBMHHV010000003.1 coordinate 247,486, forward strand.
TGAGGTGCCGCGCACGAACAGACCGGTCTGGCTACCTGCTCCGCCGGTACGGCTGACGCTGACGCCGGGCACGCGCTCAAGCAGCTCTGCCGCGCTGCGCACTTGCAAGCGTTCAATATCTTTGCGGGTAAATACTGTAGTTGCAGCGGTCGCCTGTTGGATTGGTTCAGCATACCGCCCGGATGTCACAACCAATGGCTGCAATTGGAGTGGGTTCGCATGAGCAGTCAGCGGCGCAAGCACCACGGCCAGGGCAAGGCGGGACAATTTCACGTAGAGAATCCTCAAAAGGTCGGAAGACTTTTGAGGAGGGCAGGTGCAAGAACGGGCGCGCGGACGCAGCCTGAGCTTGACGGTGATGCCCTCCGCAACACCAGTCACATCCAATAAGGCCGGTCTCCGGGCTCTCGACGTGCGCCGCTTCGCCTTCCCGGGGTAGCCCAGTGGCGGATGAAGCTGCGTGCAGACTCGCTCTGCGGTCGATTACCGTTGCGGGGGCAGCGCCGGGATAGCTCTTTATGAGCGCACCGGCTTCCCGTTTAACGCCGCTTTACGGATAAAGAGGCGCACCTTGTTGGAAGTAAAACGTCGCGCACCTTAATGCGCGGTGGGATGAACTACAAGCAAGCGGCGTTCAGCGCTGGATGAGCGGTACTCATACAGCCTGTAGTGCGAGCCGGGCGCGTATAGCCGCTTCGATGCCGGCAGCATCCAGCCCACACTCGGCGAGCATCTGCGTGGGTTTGGCGTGCTCGACGTAGTAGTCAGGCAGGCCCAGGTGCAGCAGCGGTTTGAGGATGTTCTCGCGGGCAAGGAACTCGCTGACCGCACTGCCGGCACCGCCCATCACGCTGTTCTCTTCAATCGTTACCAGCAGTTGATGGCTGGCGGCCAGTTCGCGTACCAGGGCTTCGTCCAGCGGTTTGACAAAGCGCATGTCGACTACGGTGGCATCGAGCGTTTCGCCGACCTTGAGTGCTTCGCTCAGTTGTACGCCGAACACAAGTAGGGCGGTTTGTTTGCCCTGGCGGCGGATGATGCCTTTGCCAATTTCAAGAGGCTCAAGGCCTGGCTCGATGGGCGCATTAGGGCCTGTGCCGCGCGGGTAGCGTACGGCTGCCGGGCCATCGAACAGGTGGCCGGTGGTGAGCATGCGGCGCAGTTCGTTCTCGTCACTCGGCGTCATCACCAGCATGCCGGGGATACAGCGCAGGTAGGAAATATCGAAGCTGCCGGCGTGGGTCGGGCCGTCTTCGCCAACCAGGCCTGCACGGTCGATGGCGAACAGCACGTCGAGGTGTTGTACGGCTACGTCATGAATCAGCTGGTCATAGGCACGCTGGAGGAAGGTCGAGTAGATCGCAACCACCGGCTTAACCCCGTCGCAGGCCATGCCGGCGGCCAGGGTCACCGCGTGCTGTTCGGCGATGGCCACGTCGAAATAGCGCTCGGGGTAACGCTCGCTGAACGCCACCAAATCCGAGCCTTCTTTCATCGCCGGGGTTATACCGACCAGGCGCGGGTCTTGCGCGGCCATGTCGCACAGCCACTGACCGAATACGCTGGAATATTTCGGGCCTGTTGGCTGCTTGGCCACGGGCGGGGCGTTGATTGGCTCCAGCTTGGTGATCGCGTGATAGCCAATCGGGTCGGCCTCGGCTGGCGCAAAGCCCTTACCTTTCTTGGTCACCACGTGCAGGAACTGCGGACCGTCGAGGTCACGCATATTGCGCAGGGTGGCGAGCAGGCTGGGCAGGTCGTGGCCGTCGATCGGGCCGATGTAGTTCCAGCCGAGTTCTTCGAACAGGGTGCCGGAGACCAGCATGCCCTTGGCATGTTCTTCAGTTTTGCGCGCGATCTCCCAGGCGCCGGGCAGCTTGGACAGCACTTTCTTGCTGCCTTCACGCATGTTGGCGTAGGTACGACTGGAGAGGATCTTGGCCAGGTAAGTGGACAGACCGCCGACATTTTTCGAGATCGACATGTCGTTGTCGTTGAGCACCACCAGCATGTTGGCTTTGACGTCGCTGGCGTGATTCAGCGCCTCGAAGGCCATGCCGGCGGTCAGCGCACCATCACCGATCACCGCGACCGATTTGCGCTTGCTGCCCTGCATGCGCGCCGCAATGGCCATGCCGAGCGCCGCGCTGATGCTGGTGCTGGAGTGGCCGACGCCGAAGGTGTCGTATTCACTTTCCGAGCGGCGTGGGAAGGCGGCGATGCCGTCCTTCTGGCGCAGGCTGCCCATTTGCTCGCGACGGCCGGTGAGAATCTTGTGCGGGTAGGCTTGGTGGCCAACGTCCCACACCAGGCGGTCGTCCGGCGTATCGAAGACATAATGCAGCGCTACAGTCAGCTCGATTACACCGAGGCCCGCGCCGAAATGCCCACCCGTTTGCCCGACGGTATACAGCAGGTACTGGCGCAACTCGTCGGCCAGGGTTTCCAGCTCGGCTTCGCCCAGGCGGCGCAGCTCGTCCGGCGTATTGGCGCGGTCTAGAAGGGGCGTCAGCGGGCGCTCACGGGGAATCTCGTGGAAGGTCGTCGGCATCGGGCAGATCGTTATAGGAGCAAAAGATGCGGCAGTTTACCCGATGCGCCGGAAACTGCCCAAACATGCTTCGGTTCAACGCTGCTGTTGCCCGGATTGCATCCGGGCTACGGTCAGTGGCTTACCAGGTATCGACTGCGCGCTTCTTGCCGGTGCGCGGCGTGGGCGTTGGCGCTGCATTCAGGCCGCGCAGCAGCCAGGCGCGGGTCTCCACCGGGTCGATCACCGCATCAATCTCCAGAAAGCTGGCCATATTGATGCCCTTACCGTTTTGGTAAGCCTTGGCCACCATTTTGTCGAACAGCTGCTGGCGCGCGGCGGGTTCTTCGATAGCTGCCAGCTCCTTGGCAAAGCCCAGGCGTACCGCACCCTCCAGGCCCATCGCGCCAAACTCGGCACTGGGCCAGGCGATGGTAAACAGCGGCGAATGGAAGCTGCCGGCGGCCATGGCTTGCGCGCCGAGGCCGTAACCCTTGCGTAGCACCACGGTGAAAAACGGCACTGTCAGGCTGGCGGCGGCAACGAACATGCGCGACACATGGCGCACCGTGGCCTGTTTCTCTGCCTCCGGGCCGACCATAAAACCGGGGGTATCGCACAGCGATAGCAGCGGAATATCGAAGGCATCGCACAGCTGCATAAAGCGCGCGGCTTTGTCGCCTGCCACTGCGTCGATGGCCCCGCCCAGGTGCGCGGGATTATTGGCCAGCAGGCCGAAGGGCTTGCCTTCAATGCGGATAAACGCGGTGATCAGCCCCGGGGCAAACTGGCGGCGCAGTTCCAGCACTGAGTCGTGGTCGGCCAGCGTGGCAATGACCTGGCGGATGTCATACACGCGCAGGCGGTTTTCCGGGATCACATGGCGCAGCTCGCGCTGATCAGCACATTGCCAGTCGCTTAGCGTGCCCTGGAAGTAGCTCAGGTATTGTTTGGCGACCTGCACGGCCTCGGTTTCATCTGTCACCAAAACGTCGATGACGCCATTGGGCGCCTGCACGCTGACTGGGCCGACTTGTTCCGGTTTGAAGCTGCCCAGGCCGCCGCCCTCGGCAAACAGTACCAGCGGCAAGCGCTACTGGGCGGCTGGTAGGGCATCAGGTTGCCTGCGGCCGGGCGTGTGCTGCAATCGCTGCTCATGCTTTCCAGGTTAATCCGCAGTTGCACGGCGCAGCCATTGAGCAGTGGCGGTTGCAGCAGGCCGAGTTCGGTTAGTGAGGGTGTGTTCAATTTGGATGCGCGGGTTTGCTTCCATAAAGTAGAAACACTAAGGCTGCTCGGTATCCAGTAGAAATTTAAAGGTGCTCAGGCCTTGGTAGTCCGCCGCGGCGGCTAGCTTGAGTGCTGCTGCGATGATGCTCTGAGAGAAAGCCGTGGGCCTCATCCGGGCTGATTGCTCGAATAATACCCACCACCAGCGGTACGTCGCAGTGCTCGGCCTTTTCGCCAAGCCGTTGCAGCACCCCAGCACTGGGGCCAAAAAGCACACGCTGGCGGCTTGGCAGCTGCGGGCGAACTCGGCGTTTTCCGCGAGAAAGCCATAGCTGGGTGTACGGCATTGCTGCCCTTGGCCTTGGCAATTTCGATTAGCTGATCCATATCCAGATAGCCCCCTTGAGCGCTACGACACCATCGTCGATACCATGCTGATTAGTGTAACGAGTTCGACCAACAATAAGATTGGCGAGCGTGACCCGAAGATGGTCCAGACCACGGTACAGCGGCCAGAGTGACGGATATTACTTAAGTTTATAGGTTGTGCATGGCGAGGGCCGCGTGGTTTGCGCTGACGCAGGTTTTACATGCGTCGAGCTGCATAAAGGGAGTGCTGGTCGCGAAACGATTTTACAGGTGGCAGTCTTCTTAGCACCCAGCAAAAAGCTGGGTAAGAACAGCGCGCTTTACAAGGTCAGGTGCAAGATCGAGAAAGTCAAGGCTCCGGTGCGTGCCAGGGTTGGGCGTCTGTGCGGGTTATCGGCGGCCGTTCGGTTATGTGAAGGCGCGCTTCTTTGGCATAGTCAAAACCTGGTAATTGGTTACTTAATTCGCACTATAGAGCCTATAGGTGGCGCACAGGCATTCACTGTCGAATACCTGCGCGTCTGTAATATCGGAAGTAGCTGCCGCGAGGTACTTACGTCGTATAAACTACATAAATAAGTGAGTTGTATGGTCGTTTTCCGCTTTCAAAATCGGTGGTGGCTGAGGTCAGTCAGAAAATATGAATGCTTCAGGCCAGCCTTAGGTATTATTTTGCATGCTCGTGTATAACTTCTTTGTAAATGCGAGCCGTTTCTGCACACATACGCTCTGCTGTAAACAGCTGCTCGAACCGCCTCGCAGCTCCTGCTCCGAGTTGATTTGCTTTTAGATGGTTACTCCATAGGTCGAACATTGCTTCGCGTAACGCTTTTGGGTCCGCCGGAGGTACTGTTATACCTGTTACGCCATCAATGTTGACAAAGGTCGTACCTGTGCCGATCTCACATGAAATAAGCGGTTTGCTGTAGAGTGATGCTTCCAATAGAGAAATGCCGAAGGCCTCCGAACGCAAATGTGAAGGGAATACAAATGCATGGCAACGTTGTAGTAGACAGCCTTTGTCTCGATCCTCAATGCGGCCTAAAAACTTAACGTTACTTAAGCCGAGGCTTTTAGCCTGGCTTTTAAGTTTTTCCTCCTCTGGCCCTGATCCTGCAATTACAAGTTGCCAAGGTGCTCCTACCATCGCCTCCAGTAAAAAATTCAGTCCTTTGTAATAACGCAATACGCCGACAAAAAGGAAATATGGTTCGTTCAATTTCTGTTGCCAATGGAGTGATCGTTCAATAGATGGCTTGGGGTAGTCAGATGGTGCAAGGCCATAAGGGATTACTTCTGTTTTATCCATAAAGCACGATAAGACTTTGCTGCTTTTTATGTAATTAGGTGAGGCTACTAAGATTCGATCAGCACTGGCTAGAAATCGCTTCATTAAGGGGCGGTACATCATAAGAAGGATTTGCTGGCGCACTATGTCAGAATGATAACTGACTACGCATGGTTTTTGATGGGATGTGGCAAAGTGGACTACATCCATTACCGGCCAAGGGAAGTGATAGTGCACCACGTCTGCTTCGTGTGCCATTTCTCTAAATGCCGTAAAAGCCTCGTATGAGAATCCGGTCGAGGCGATGAATAAATCTTGTTGTGCTCGACGCACTTCGTGGTTAGCTACGCGTAATCGAGTAGGTTGTGCATCTGTAGATAGCGTTAGCACATCGCTCTCGATGCCATGCTTACGGCAACCCTCAGAAAGTTGGTAAATGACCTGCTCGATCCCGCCAGTCGTATCCGGTAGGTAGGTCTTGAAAAAATGAAGAACTTTCATGGGGCTTTAAGGTTCGCGCAGGTCAAAAAAGAAAGTATATGGTAGCTAGTTTTGTGGTTGCAGTGTGCCCCTGTGAAGATTGTCGGGCATATGCCCGGTAGGCAGCTAGTCCAATGTGAGCGTCTGAAAGCTATTTTGGCGTTGGCAAGGTGTCTAGGTTGGGCTTACAGGGTTTACTATAGGCTAGATGATTTTCACCGGCGCAGAGCATGCTGGTGAGCGTAAGTTCGCTCATGAAAAGTTGTTCGTGATGGATGGGGGGTGTGACGTCGTGAAAGGCTTGGTTGTCCTGGTCTGTCAGCATTGCCCCTAAAACAGAAGGCTCGCATCGATTTGGATCGAGGATAAGGCTTGCTAAAATGCTGTAGTGGGTTCTCCCCGAGCCACGGGTCTATACCGAGAATAATGGTTGCTGAAGTTGGGAGTGTCCTGATGAGGCTAATGTCAGTTGACTTGGCCAAGTCCGTTTACCAAGTAGTCGAGAGTGTTCGTTCTGGTCAGATGATGCAGGGCGTTTGCAGGGGCTGAGTGCGGCACGGTTATTGAATTGAAGCCGGAGCATCATGCCGCGTAGCCATGGCTCCTTGCATCACCTCACCCATAACTTCGATGGAATAATTGAAGTCGAAGCGCTTGCGGGTCGCATGTTCAGTTGCGGCGCGATGGCATCCAGCTCTTCCTGGCTGTGTACCGATAAGTCTGTGCCTTTGGGCAGGTACTGGCGAATCAGGTCGTTGATGTTTTCGTTGCTACCTCGTCGCTGAGGGCTGTGCGGGTCGCAGAAGAATATCGTCACACCTGATCTCGGCTTGCCGCGCCATCTCCCGTCTTTGGTCGTATGTTATGCTCTTTCGCCTCGCTAGCGGCACTACAATGAGTGCTGCACTGAATGCCGAGGTCGCCGTCGCGTCGCTCATCTTTACCAGTATCAGGTAGCCACTGGTGCGCTCCACCAGTGTGCCTACAGGCGATGCGTTGGCTTTACCCTTGGTCAGATCGCCTTCCCAATGCTCCGGCATCAAGCGATCTTCGATCTCCGGCGGGCGCACATGAATGCTGATCATCTCGGGGATCTGTCCGCGCCGATCAGCGCCGCCCGGGGCGGTCTGCGCGTTGCCTTGCTTTGGTGTAGGCAGCTGCGCAGCTCACAGCTCGCCGATCGGTAGGGCATAGATCGCGTTATAGATCGTCTCGAGACAGGCGTAAGCATTTCTGAGGCTGGGTATTTTCATGCTACGCAGCTTGCCGGCAATCTGCTAGGGAGCCAGGCGCTCACGCAGTATGTGGGCCACCAACTCGAAGAGATCGCTACCCGGTAAGAGCTTTCGCTGCGGTCGACAAGCTTGATGGCGGATTTGCATCTGTTGTTGCGCTACACGGGCCGAGTAGCCAAAGTGGGCATCTCGGTTGCGACGCAACTCCCGGCTGATGGTCGAGGAGGTGGCTGATCAGGCATGAAATCTCAAGCAGACTGAAGCCCTGTGCGCGATCGAGCTGAATAGTGGCACGCTCTTCAGCGTTGAGTTCGTTATAAAACATAGGGGCAGTATCGTGCCGGAAAGGTCAGGTGTTGCACTCGGTTTTTGCCGCCGCCCAGTGTAAGCAGCTTCGCTGAGAGGTGTTTAGGCGTCATGTGCAGGTGTAAGTCGAGGTGGTCGAGTGGGTGGTGGGGCTGTGGCACGGTGCATTGTTGGGGGGGGGCGCGCAAGCGCTTAATCGCTAAGATAAGTTGGTTCATCTGTGCTGTGCTCGGCCCTGTCGACGTAACAGCGCTGCCTGTAACGATTGTGATGCCATGCTCGAAGTGATGCACTGCAAGGGCTGCGCGAGGTCTGGGCGCGCGTCCGGTGGGTCAATCTGCTGCGCGGTATTTTGCGCGAGGCGGGCGCCGGAGCGTCTGGCTTTGTCGTCGCCTTTATCCGCGCCGCCCATGAATTAGTTGAGCGTCTCGAGATTGCGCCTTTGAGTCATTAGTTGCATATCGTTCTGGCGGATATCAGTCTTCACCAGCAGTACATGATTGAGTGCGAGCAGCAACTCAAGCGCTGGCATGCCGGCGATCAAGTCGTGCGCAAGCTCGATGAGGTCAGTGGCATTGGTCTGCTGCGACCGGCGACCGGCGACCTGACGGCCGCAGTCGGCAAGCCCGAGCGTTTTGCCAATGGTCGCCAGCTCAGCGCTTGGTTGGGTAGGACGCCGTGCGGATTCAGTAGTGGCGACAGGCTTAAGCTGGGCAGCCTCAGCCGGCAGTGCAGCGATTGTGTGTGCTTTATTGGTCCGCGGCTCGCGAGCGGCCTTGCTGGTGGCAGTAGAGCTGCCAGGCTCGTACGTCGGATAAGCTGGCCCAGTTGCAGCGCTGGGCCAACGAGAAGGCCGTTCGTATTGCTCTTAATGAAGTGTCCGTGGCCTTGGTGTCCGACCGGATCACTGCCTCCAGGAAGCAGTTGGGCGCAACGTGCAACGCACTATTGGGATATATCCTTTCCTAACCCTGGTATCAGTGCGGCTGCACTCGTATATCCAGCCTCTTTTGGGCTTTACAGCCCTGGCCATTCTGCAGTCCGCGCGCCGGGAGCCAAGCGCTCGGCGCTCAATCAATCACGTGGGTCATAATTGATATCGACCTTATTCCGCAGCAGAACACGCTTGCTTCTACCGTGCGACCACTCACCGCAACCTCAGGAAAAACCACTAAGCCTTGCTGGCTACCCCGCCGCCAGGCGGGCTTTACACCTTGTCAGCCGGACTAGACTGCCGCTCAAAACACCACGCAGTCCAACAAATCCTGACCAGTTTGCCGGCCAAGCTGATAACGCTCTAGCGTGAGATGCCAGTCCAGGTAGTTCGTGAGGTAGTGGGTGGTTGCGCCATGAGGTCTGGCCGTTCAGCCCTTCAAACGACTGTGGTAAGCGTTGACGTTCTGGATATGGAAGGCTCCCTGGCGTACGCGCTGGCCGTGGCGGGCGTGCGCGGCTTTGATGGATAATGCCCAGGGTTCGGGTAAGGCTGGCATAGACCTCCGCCCCGTCGGTGCAGGGCACTGACTCCGGGTCGATCAGGGGTAGCAGCGCTTCGCGCGAATGAGTTGCGTCGAGCTTGGTGAGTTTGAGGTCAGCAGTATGGCTCTCTCGGTCGCGCACCACCATCATCGGGGTTTGGTCTTTATCCGTGCCGCGGGCCACGCTGACTCCGTTGCGTTTACGGGGCGGCCTCGATAAGCGTCGCTGAGCTTCTGAATGGCTTCAGAAAGAACGTCTCACCCACTTCGACAATCCCGGCCTCATGCGTGACGTGGTGCCTAGCCGCTGCCGCCAGAGAAAGGCCGTGTTCTTGCTGATGCCACATACCTTGGCCGCCTTGCGCACGCTCAACCTGTTAATCAGTGTCTAGTTATAGTCTTTCCAGCGTTCGGGATAGTTTAGGCGAGTCAGGCTTGTTGCTGACGGTGCGGCGCATATCCGCTGACAGCTACTGCAGCGATAGCGGTGCAGCCTTCGCGACTAGTCCCGGGGCGAGCTGCTTTGTGGGGCTTGGCAATGTGGGCAGTCTGCAAGGCTGGCAGGCAATCAAGCGTCGCTGATGCAGGCGGGTGCTGCAAGGCTTGATGGCGCGTGTGCTTCTGCTGGTGGCTGAGCTGGCTCAGTTGAGCCAAGGGCTTGCGTATCCATGATGGGCAGGCCTTCAGAATGGGTGCCTGTCTTTCAGATTCGCTGTTGCAGCACATCATTGGCGCGTGGCCTTGAAATCGTCAGTAGTCGAAAGAAAGTTGCCGGAAATGTTGGGCTACTTCAGATCATCCTAAAATGCTAGAATTGTCGGCTTTCGAACGTCCGGCAGTCTTCCACCATGCGTAACACAAATGAAAACAGCCTTAAGGTCGCTCTGAGGGCCTGCAGGGGTAGTTTCATATCAGTCGGTTTCTTCAGTTTTTTTGTCAATATGCTGATGCTGGTTCCATCCTTCTACATGCTTCAGGTCTACGGGCGAGTGGTGACCAGCGGAAGTATATCCACTCTGGTGATGCTGACCCTGATCATGACCGTGCTTATGGCGACAATGGGCTCGCTCGAATGGACGCGTTCACGGATCATGGTACGGCTCAGCACCAAACTCGACGTCATGCTCAGTCGCGACGTCTACCGCGCCAGTTTCAAGCGCGCACTGGACAGCGGCGGCATGGACGCTTCGGCGCAGTCCCTCAACGATCTCACCGGCCTGCGGCAGTTCCTTACGGGTAATGGTCTTTTCGCCTTTTTCGACACCCCCTGGCTGCCTGTATATATCGGCGTTATGTTCCTGTTTCACCCCTGGTATGGCTGGATTGCGATTGCCAGCGCCATCATCCTGTTGTGTCTGGCTGCGATCAACGAGAAGCTCACAGGCAAGGCCATCGCCGAGGCCAACAAGCAGAATATCTCGGCCAGCCTCTATACCACCAAGAACCTGCGCAACGCCGAGGTCATCGAGTCCATGGGGATGTTGCATACCCTGATGGAGCGTTGGGGTGCGCGGCAGAAGAAGGTCCTAGCACTGCAGTCCAGTGCCAGCGACAAAGGGGGCATGATCTCCTCACTGTCCAAGACTTTTCGCTTGCTGGTTCAGTCCTTGATTCTTGGCGTGGGTGCCTACCTGGCGGTCAAGCAGGAAATCACTCCCGGCCTGATGATCGCCGGCTCCATCTTGCTGGGTCGGGCGCTGGCGCCAATCGACCTGATGATCGGCAGCTGGAAAGGCTTTATCAGTGCGCGCTCACAGTACGAGCGTCTCAACGATGTTCTCGATAAGCAGCAGGCCGAGCCTCAGCGCATGTCGTTGCCAGCCCCGCAGGGCAACGTGCTGGTGGAAAACCTCATAGTCGGTGCGCCCGGCTCCAAGACGCCGATCCTCAAGAACATCAGCTTCGCTGTCCTGGCGGGCTCGGTCGTAGGCATCATAGGCCCTAGCGCCTCGGGCAAATCGACCCTGGCGCGTGCATTGCTCGGCGTCTGGGCGCCGCAGCATGGCGTCGTACGCCTCGATGGCGCTGACATCAACAACTGGGACAAGCGCGAACTGGGGCCTTATGTAGGCTACCTTCCCCAGGACATCGAGCTGTTCGAGGGCACCATTAGCGAAAATATCGCCCGTTTTGGCGAAATCGATCCCGAGAAAGTGATTCACGCAGCCAAAACGGCCGGCGTTCACGAAATGATCCTGCAGCTGCCCGACGGCTATGACACGCTCATCGGCAGCGAGGGCGTCAACCTCTCCGGTGGGCAGCGCCAGCGTGTCGGGCTGGCGCGTGCCATTTATGGCGCGCCTCGGCTGATCATTCTCGACGAGCCTAACTCTAACCTCGATGAGGTGGGCGAGCGTGCCCTAGCTCAGGCCATCGCCCAGCTCAAGACTACTGGTGCCACCATCTTTATTATTACCCATCGCACCAATATCCTGGCTCAGCTCGACCGCCTGTTGGTGCTGAGCAACGGTACGATCGGTCTGTATGGTCCGAGTGAGCTGGTGATGGCCGAACTGAACAAACAGCAACAGGCAGCCCAGCAGAAAGTTGCCCAGGCCACTCCAGCCGCCTCCATGGCGCGAACCTGAGCAGAGAACGATCATGACTAGCATCAACCCTGCCTCAACAGATAGCCTGTCCGGCCTGCCGACTTCCGACAGCCGTGCACGCTTTATTGGTTATTTCATCGTATTCGTCACATTTGGCATTTTCGGCACTTGGGCCGCCTTCGCACCGCTCGAAAGTGCAGCCCTGGCGCCCGGTGTCGTGACGGTACAGTCCTATCGCAAAACCGTGCAGCATCTCGAAGGCGGCATCGTTAAGGAACTGCACGCCCGTGACGGCGAAGTCGTCTCGGCGGGCGATCCGCTGATCGTCCTCGACGATACTCAGGTGCGCGCCGAATACGGCATCACCCGCAGCCAGCTGGTCGCAACGCAGGCCATGGAGGCGCGCCTGCGGGCCGAGCGTGATGGTCTTGGTGCGATTGACTACAGCCGTATGTTCGAAAGCGACAGCCGTCGTGCCCAAGAGGCACGTGAGGGTGAAACCCAGGTATTCAATGCCCGCAGAGGCTCACGGCTCGGCGAAGTGGCAGTGCTGGAAAAGCGCATCGGCCAGCTGAACGAACAGATCAGTGGCCTGCGGTCGATGATCACCACTAAAGGCAGTTTGGAAAAATCCTACAAAGACGAAATCGCTGAGCTGACTGATCTGCTGGCCGAAGGCTTCGTCGACAAGCAGCGCCTGCTGGATCAGGAGCGTAAACTGAACATGCTACGCTCCGAGATCGCCGATCATCAGTCTGATATCACCAAAACTCGTCTGCAAATCAGCGAAACCGAATTGCAGATACTACAGCTTAACAAGGACTTCAGCGCCGAAGTGGTCGGGCAGCTCGCCGAGGTGCAGACCAAGGTGTTCGACCTGCAGGAGCGAATGTCCGCCCTTGAAGACCGCTTGACCCGCATCGTCATCCGCGCCCCCGAAAACGGCATGATCATCGGAATGACCGTGCATACCGTCGGGGGGGTGATCAGCCCTGGTACGCCGCTGTTGGATATCGTACCGGCTCAATCCGACTTGATCGTCGAGGCTCAGGTGTCGCCTATCGACATCGACCGTGTGCGGGTCGGCAAGCAAGCTGACATTCGCTTCAGCGCCTTCAAGAGTTCCACCACGCCGGTAATGAAGGGTGAGGTCGCGCACGTGTCGGCTGACCGTCTGATCAATCAGGACACCGGCATGCCCTACTACCTGGCGCGTGTGGTGTTGACCGAAGAGGGTTCGCGCGCCCTCGGTTCGCTGCAATTGCAGCCAGGCATGCCCGCCGAAGTCCTTATCAATACGGGAGAGCGCACCATGCTTCAGTATCTGGTATCGCCGGCGACCGACGCCTTTGCCAAATCGATGATCGAGGATTGAGCGTGCGAATAGCCGTCAGCCTGCTCTTGGCCGCCTTTGTTGCTCACTCTCATGCCCAGGAGCTTGACAATCTGCCGTCCGCGCCTGCTAGCATCAGTGCCAATGAATATGCCGCCGACCTGATGCAGCTCTATCGTGAGTCGCGTCTGGAGGACCCTCGCGTGCTAGCAGCCTATGCGCGTGCCCAGGCCGGTGTGGACCGCCAGCGTGAAGCCTTTGGTGGACTGCTTCCACAAATCACCGCCAGTGGCTCCTTCAACCGTACCAATCGTGATGTCGAAATCGACTCTGAAAGCTACAACAACGAAAGCTACGTCCTTCGTCTCAGCCAGCACCTCTATAACAAGGCCGCCTGGGAAAACTACCAGAAGTTCAAGAAGCTTGCCCGGCAGGGCGAATTCGAGTCGGTGGATGCCCAGGCCGAGGCCACGGTCGATCTCGCGCAGCGCTATTTCGTCGCGCTGGCCTCTGATGACGAGCTGGAACTGATCCTGGCCGAGCGCCGTGCTACCCAGAAAAACCTCGACCGCGTCAATGCCCTGTACGACAGGAAAATGGCCATGGTTACCGATGTGTTCGACCTCCAGGCGCGTGTCGATGCGCTGGCTGCGCAGGAAGTCGAGGCGCGCAATCAGGTGCGACTCAGCCGCGAAGAACTCTCCGAGATCGTCGGCAGGCCCGTCGAGGAAAAGCTCAGCCGCATTCGCGAAGATGTCGAACTGCAGGTTCCCGACGAGGCGATCGATCAGTGGATCGATCGCGCCCTAGCGGCCAACCCTGCTCTCAAGGCCCGGGAACAAGCCCTAGGCGCAGCTGATGCGGCGTTGCGCGAGAGCCGTGGCGCGCATTATCCCAGCCTCAGTATGAACCTCAGCGCTCAGCGCAGTGATGTGGGCTACGACAATACCCTGACGCCGCGTTCGGACAGTTACGTTGCCAGTTTCGGCGTGCAGATCCCTATCTACAGTGGCGGCTCCGCCTCGGCGCGGGTGCGCTCACTGCACAGTGATCGTCTGGCAACCGAACAACAGCTAGAAGCAGTCCGCCGTCAGGTTGTCAAGGAAACCACCAGTGCCTATCTGACGGCCCAGTCCAGCATCGAAAGGATACGCGCCTCGCGCAATGCGCTGGAGTCGGCGGAAAAATCCAGCATTGCCGCGGAACGAGGCTTCCAGTACGGCGTCGTCAACGCTGTCGACGTGCTGATCAGCGTGCAGAATGAATACAAGGCGCGGCGTGACCTGCTCAAGGCTCAGTACGACTTCATCACCAATCTTCTGGTACTGAATCGTTGGGCCGGACGGCTGTCCGAGCAGAGCATCGAAAACGTCAATGTATGGTTGGCTCGCAGCGAGCAAGCGCGAGCCCTGGAAAGGAAAACAACTAAATGAGCATCACCATCAAGACTGCCATCGTCACCGGCATCACCGGGCAGGATGGGGCCTATCTCACACAACTTCTGCTGGAGAAGGGCTACAAAGTGTACGGCACCTACCGCCGTACCAGTTCGGTGAACTTCTGGCGCCTGGAGGACGTCGGCGTCATCGGCCACCCGAATCTTGAGCTGGTCGAGCACGATCTCACAGATCTGGGCGCAAGTATCCGCCTGCTCGAAAAAGCTCAGCCTGACGAGGTCTACAATCTCGCCGCGCAGAGCTTTGTAGGCGTCTCCTTCGACCAGCCCATCACCACGGCTGAGATCACTGGGATTGGCGCGGTTAACTTGCTCGAAGCGATCCGCATTGTCAATTCGAAGATCCGCTTCTACCAAGCCTCCACCTCGGAAATGTTCGGCGAGGTCCAGCAAATCCCGCAGACCGAAGCCACGCCGTTCTACCCACGAAGTCCCTATGGCGCTGCCAAGCTCTACGCCCACTGGATGACCGTCAACTACCGCGAGTCCTACGGCATCTTCGGTGCCAGCGGCATCCTCTTCAATCATGAGTCCCCGCTGCGCGGCAAGGAATTCGTCACCCGCAAGATCACCGATGCAGCGGCGCGCATTTCTCTGAGTAAGCAGGACAGCCTGGAGCTGGGTAACCTCGCCGCTAAGCGTGACTGGGGCTATGCCAAGGAATACGTCGAAGGCATGTGGCGCATGCTGCAGATCGATCAGCCGGATACCTTCGTCCTCGCCACCAACCGCACCGAGACCGTGCGTGACTTTGTCTCGCTGGCCTTCAATGCGGTGAATATCCAGCTCGACTGGCAGGGTAGCGAAGAGAACGAGCGCGGTATCGACAGTGGAACCGGCAAAACGCTGGTACGGGTCAACCCGCGGTTTTACCGTCCGGCGGAGGTCGACCTGCTGATCGGAAACCCCGAAAAAGCCACCCAAGTGCTCGGCTGGAAGCCTCAGACTACGCTGGAAGAGCTGTGTCGGCTGATGGTCGAGGCCGACCTGCAGCGCGTTCAAAACGGCAAGTCGTTCTAGGAATATGCTAAAGCCTGCAGAACTTGCAGGTCATCACCTGTAGATGCGGGTGTGGATAGGCCCCGCAGGGGCGGCACCTAGCCGCGAACGAACACCGATGACAAAACATGAAATTCATAACTGACGCAGGGTCGGGTCAACTCTTTGAACAAGACAATTAATGATCTATGGCAGGCTCGCCAGTTTATAAAAAGCTCCATTCGCAATGAGTTCGTCACCCGAGTCGTACGCAGTCGTTTAGGTCTTGTCTGGATTGTCATCTATCCCCTGGCTCAAGTCGCCATTTACGCCTTTGTGCTGTCGGCACTCATGACCGCCAAGCTGCCCGGGCTGCAGACAGCATATGCCTACCCAATCTATCTGACTTCGGGAATCATGGCATGGACCCTGTTCTCCGAAGTCGTGGGGCGCTGCCTGAATGTCTTTATCGAAAACAGCAACCTGCTCAAGAAGATGGCTTTTCCGCGTCTTGCGCTGCCAGCCATCGTTACGGGCAGCGCCATGCTCAACAACACGCTGCTATTTCTGTCAGTATTGCTGATTTTTGCAATTCTGGGGCACACACCAACCCTGAGCCTGCTCTGGCTTCCGATCCTGACGCTCCTGCTGCTCATGCTGGCGTTGGGGCTGGGCTTGGCACTGGGCCTGCTCAACGTATTCTTCAGGGATGTCGGCCAACTGGTGAGCATCGCACTTCAGTTCGGCTTTTGGCTCACCCCTATCGTGTATACACTCGACCTCTTTCCGCCGACCTATCAGAAGATGCTTCATATCAACCCCATGACAGGCATCGTCCAGGGCTATCAGGCAGTGCTGGTCTTCGGGCGTACTCCTGACTGGCAAATACTGATCTACCCAGCACTGTTCGCAATTATGGCTTTGTCTCTGGCAGTCTTTCTCTACAGTCGTGCCATTGACGAAGTGGTGGATGTGCTATGACCGTTGCACTGCGAGTTGCCGGTATTGGCAAGGCATTCAATCACTACAGTCGCGAGCGACACAGGCTCATGTCTTGGTTTGGCTTGCCGACGGCATCGGTCGAGCGTCACTGGGTGCTCAAGGACATTTCCTTTGCCTTGGAACCAGGGGAGGCTGTTGGCCTGATAGGGCTCAACGGCGCCGGCAAGAGCACCCTGCTAAAGATCATTACCGGCACGTTGAAACCCACCACTGGAAATGTAGTGGTCAATGGCCGCGTATCCGCCATTCTGGAACTCGGAATGGGCTTTCATCCGGATCTGACCGGCCGGCAGAACACCTACCATGTGACGGGGCTGATGGGCTTCGCCAGGGCGCAGATTGACGACCTGATAGACGAAATCCATGCCTTCTCCGAAATCGGTGAGTACTTCGATCAGCCGGTACGGGTCTACTCCAGCGGTATGCAGGCGCGACTCGCTTTTGCCATCGCGACTGCACAGCGCCCGGAAGTGCTGATTGTTGACGAGGCTCTGTCGGTCGGCGACGCGTACTTCCAGCACAAGAGCTTTGATCGCATTCGACAGTTCACACGGCAAGGCACAACACTGCTGTTGGTCAGCCACGACAAGCAGGCCATTCAGAGCATCTGTAACCGGGCCATTTTGCTCAATGATGGTCAGGTTGCCATGCAGGGTGAGCCGGATGCTGTCATGGATTACTACAATGCCCTGCTGGCCGCCCATCAGGATCAGCAGATCACTAACGACCCCCAGAGCAGCGCGATCTTGTCCGGCACGGGCGAGGTAGTGTTTACGGCCTTCGAACTCACGGCTGATGACCAGCTAGTGGAGGTCATTGATGTGGGGCAGTCGATCAAGCTGCGCGTACGGGCGCAATGCCAGAGCGCAGTGCCTGATCTGGTCCTTGGATTTCTCATCAAGGACCGCTATGGCCAGGATGTATTTGGCACCAATACCCGCCACCTGAATCAGGTAATTCATGACCCTGTCCCTGGGCAGATACTGTCTTGGGCGTTTACGTTTGATGCTGATATCGGCCCCGGCACCTACTCGATTACCCTGGCGTTGCACAGCAAGGAAGGGCATATCGAACGTAACTATGCATGGCAGGAGCGTGCCCTGATGTTCGAAGTGGTTAATCGCAGCCAGATCGAGTTCGCCGGTGTGGCCTGGCTGGGAAACAGGCTGGAGTGTCATCAAGACCATGAGTGATGATTTCTATCGTGCGCTAGAAGAGCGCTTCCGAGCCTCTCGTGAGGAAATTCACTCACGGCTATCCGGTTACCGCCCGTTTCTCGAGGTCTTGCTTGAGCAGCATCCACGGCCTCGTGCCTTCGATATTGGCTGCGGGCGTGGTGAATGGCTTCAACTACTTGGCGATGCGGGCTTTGACGCCCGAGGTGTCGATCTTGATGATGCCATGCTGGCTGCCTGTCATGAGGCCGGCCTCGACGCCTGCAATCAGGACGCCTTGAGTGCGCTGCAGGCCGCACCGGATGACAGCTACCACCTCATCACATCGTTCCATGTCGTCGAGCATCTCGACTTCGACTACTTGCGCTTGCTGCTCCAGGAAGCCAAACGCACGCTGACGCCCGATGGCTTGTTGATCCTGGAAACGCCAAACAGTGAAAATCTCATGGTGGGCACCAACAGTTTCTACCTGGACCCTACCCATCAGCGCCCTGTCCCCGCCCTGTTTCTAGAGTTTCTCTGCCAGCAGAGCGGTTTCGCCCGCAGTAGGATCCTGCGACTGCAGGAAGATCCGGCGCTGGTTTCGCCCGACGCCGCTATTGGCCTATGGCAAGTGCTCTACGGAGTAAGCCCGGACTACGCGATCATGGCGCAGAAGCAGCCGGCCAGCACAGGCCTGGCTGATCCTTTCGCCGAGCTGTTTGCCCGTGACTACGGCCTTGGGCTTGAAACACTGGCCATTCGGCACGATCAGCATATAGATAAACAGCTCCAGCAATTGGCCCAAGATCAACAGGCTGCGAACAAGTGGCTGGAAGAGCGGCTTACTGACCTCGCAAATCGCTGCGAACAGACGGAAGCGGCGTTGCAGCAAGTCTATCTGAGTCGATCATGGCGTATTACCCAGCCCATACGTGATCTGGCTGACTTCCTGCGTCACCTGGACCGCGCCCGGGTGCGAGGATTGCTGCTGCGCCCGCTGCGAGCAGGGCTTTTTCACCTGCGCAAAAGCCCGGCGCTGAACGCTTCGATTGTACGTTTCGTGCGCCGTATACCGGGCCTTGAAGAACGCTTGCGACGTTTGCAAGCGATGCTCGAACGACCGGATATGGACGCCCACGGCCAAGCCGATGAATACTCGCCGCGAGTCTTGCGTCTCGCATCACGGCTGGGCAAGCTGGCTGACCGAGCCCCACGGCCCACCACGACCGAGCGTCCGCGGCTGGCCTTCGTCACCCCGCTGCCGCCCGAACGTACCGGGATCGCCGACTACAGCGCCGAACTGCTACCGGAGCTGTCGGCCTATTACCAGATCGATGTGATCATGGAGCAGGACGTCATCGATGCGCCCTGGGTCAGCGAGCACTGCCAGGTGCACGACGCCGACTGGCTGCGTGACAATGCCGACGCCTTCGATGCCGTGCTCTACCACATCGGCAATTCCGCCTACCACGACTGGATGGTCTCCCTGCTTGAGGACGTGCCCGGTGTGCTGGTCTTGCATGACTTCTTCCTTAGCGGGCTGATCTGGTCGCTCGAAGCCCGGCCCCAGCATCAGGGCATCAAGCTGCGGGAGCTGTATTACAGTCACGGTTATCCCGCGCTGGTGCAAGCCCTACAGGGCGAAGAAGGCGCGCAGATCGCCTTCCGCTATCCCTTCAATCGCACCATCATCGAGGCCGCCGTTGGTGTGATCGTGCATTCGGATGTTTCATTTAGGCTGGCGCAGCAATGGTACGGCGATGATGCGGCGAGCATGTGGCAACGCATCCCCTTGCTGCGTGTGCCGGCAGAGCCGCTGCAGAAGCAGGAAGCTCGCCAGCGCCTGCAGATACCGGATTCGGCATTTGTCGTCTGCAGTTATGGTCAGCTTGGCGTCACCAAGCTCAACCACCGCCTGTTGCAAGCCTGGCTAGACTCAGACCTAGCACGCGACCCGGACTGCATGCTGGTTTTCGTCGGGGAACTGGGTAGCGACGATTACGCCCAACGTCTTCGTACCGCCATACTCGAAAGCGGGATGCAGTCGCGGATACGGATTACCGGCTGGGCAAGTGGCGAGAGTTTCCGGGACTATCTCGCCGTGGCCGATCTCGCTGTCCAGCTGCGTACGCTGTCGCGAGGTGAAACCTCCGCAGCCGTTCTCGACTGCATGAACTACGGCTTACCGACAATAGTCAATGCCAACGGCAGCATGGCCGACCTGCCGGCTGAAGGCGTGTACCGCCTGGCGGACGATTTCGAAACGGCTGATCTGAGCGCGGCGCTTGATGACCTGCATAGCAATCCGCAGGCGCGGGACGCGCTAGGCGTGCGTGCAAGAGGCATCGTTGAAACGCTTCACTCTCCGGCTGGCTGCGCGCGCCTCTATCATCAGGCCATCGACGATTTTGCTGCACAGGCCCGGCAAAGCGAGCAGCACCTGCTAGAAGCCCTTGGCACACTGCCGGGCACGCCGAGCGAAGCATCGCTGCTGGCGCTGGCCGAGCGCCTACTCGAAGATCAGCCCGCGCCGCTCCGTCAGCCGCAATTGCTGCTCGACATCACCGCGACCAGCCGTCTGGACCGGCATACCGGCATCGAGCGCGTAGCCAAGGCCCTGACCCTTGCTCTTCTTACGCAGCCACCTGCAGGCTATCGCGTTGAGCCGGTTTACCTGACCGATCAAGGCGGACGCTGGCACTACCGATATGCCAGCGCCTACACCGCCCGTCTGCTGGGTATCCCCGAAGTGATTCAAGATCGGGGCGTTGACTATGCGACTGGCGACTGCCTGCTCGCGCTTGATTACTCAGGCGAGGCATTTATCCGCGCGAGTGACAAAGGCCTGTTCAGGACCCTGCGCGAGCAAGGCGTCAATTGCCGGATGCTGGTGCATGATCTGTTGCCAGTGACCCGTCCTGAGCTGTTCCCGCCCAGCGCTAACGCTTATTTCGGTCGCTGGCTCGATGTTGTGGCACAACTTGACGGCGCAATATGCGTAACCCGTACCGTTGCCGCTGAACTGCACCGCTGGCTTGAACAGCATCACCCGCAGCGCAGCGAAATCCTCATGCTTGATCACTCCCACCATGGCGCAGACCTCTGCGGAGCGGCTCCCAGTCGTGGCTTGCCTGAAAATGCCGCAGAGCTGCTGGCGCAGCTGGCGGCACGTCCAAGCGTGCTCATGGTCGGTACGCTGGAGCCGCGCAAGGGCTATGTGCAGGCGCTGGCTGCCTTTACCCATCTCTGGCAGGGCGGGGCCGAGATCAACTTGGTCATCGTCGGACGGGAAGGCTGGAAGGACCTGCCCGACGAGCAGCGGCGTGACATTCCCGAGCTGATCAAGCAATTGCGCCAGCACCCGCAATTGGGGCAGCGCCTGTTCTGGCTGAACGACGTCAGTGATGAGCTCCTGGAAAAGGTATACACCACTGCCGACGGCTTGCTGGCGGCTTCGCTGGACGAAGGCTTCGGTCTGCCGCTGATCGAGGCGGCCCAGAAGGGCCTGCCTATTCTAGCGCGCGACATCCCCGTATTCCGCGAGGTTGCCGGCGAGCACGCCTGTTTCTTCCACGCGGACCAGGCTGGCGAACTGGCTGAAGCCATTGATGCCTGGCAGCGCGGCGGTTTCAGGCCAGCCTCCAGCAGTATGCCCTGGCAGACCTGGCAGCAAAGTGCGAACAACCTTCAGCAGATCATGCTCCGCAACAGGGAACAGCTTCCATGAGTCATGGACTGGCAACCCCGCCCGCCCGCTACTACCCCTATATCGATGGTCTGCGTGCGCTGGCCGTGCTTTCGGTGCTGGTCTATCACCTACACGGTCCCTGGTTGCCGGGCGGCTTTGTCGGTGTAGACGTATTTTTCGTCATCTCCGGCTTCGTCGTCAGTGCCTCCATCGCCAGCTTCAAGGGGCAGGGCTTGTGGCAGTTCCTAGGGTATTTCTACGCCCGGCGCATTCGTCGCATCTTTCCGGCCCTAATTGTCTGTCTGTTGTTGACCAGCCTGGCCAGTGCGCTCTTCATACCCTCCATCTGGCTTAGCGAAGTTAACCAGCGCACAGGTATCTATGCCTTCTTTGGCCTGAGCAATTTTATCCTCGCGCAAACTGGGCGGGACTACTTCGCCCCGACCACAGAATTCAACCCCTACACCCATACCTGGTCGCTGGCCGTCGAAGAGCAGTTCTATCTGGTCTTCCCGTTCCTGTTCCTCGCCTGGCTGTCGGGGCCGCGTGGCCGCAAGCTCTCCATGCTCCTGTTTGCAATTACGGCAGCAGCATCCATGGCTCTGGCGGGCTGGCAGAGCCAGGCCAGCCCCACCCAGGCCTACTTCCTGACGCCGGCGCGCTTCTGGGAACTGGCCGCAGGCGTCCTGCTGTACCAGCTGCTCAGTAAACTGCCGGAACGCACCGCCGCTGATCGTCATGGCGGGCTCTACGCGCTTGCAGCCAGTCTGTCGCTTATCGTAGTGCTGCTTGCCTTCATCGTGTCTACACCCCAGCGCTTTCCCATGCCCGGTGCCTTGCTGGCAGTCGTGGGGACCCTCGGCGTATTGGGGGTTCTGTACCACCATGCCGGCTTGCGTCGGCTGCACAGCCTACTTGGCAGCCGTCCGCTTGTAGCCGTAGGCAAAATGTCCTACTCGCTGTACCTCTGGCACTGGCCGGTTTTCGTATTGTTCCGTTGGACCGTCGGGCTGGAGACGCCTCTGCAACGAATCATCGCGGTGGCGCTGGCGTTCGCCCTGGCCGTGGCCTCTTACCGCTGGGTTGAAACCCCCGTGCGTCATGCCGCCTTTATGCGCCGCATGCCTCAGCGCGCGGTGATCGCCTGCGGCCTTTTGATCATCCTGGCCGGCTGGTCGAGCGCGCACTATATCGATCAAAAACAGCCACAACTGTCGCTGAGCAGCATCAGCCAGGTGCCCGACGACTGGTACCCGCGTGGCGCCTCAAGCTTCAAGGGTTTTCCAGGCTGTACCGCCGACCCTGAATACCGAGTGGTCAATGGCGCCACGCTGATGCTCTACACACCGCATGGCTGCGACCAATCCCGCCCTTTACAGGAGCGTGTGCTGTACGTCATTGGCGACTCCCACGCCATGGCCTATGAAGGGCTGTTCAAGCAGTACGCCATCGAACAGTCGATTCGCGTGCACGCCTATGTCAAAAGCGGATGTGCCTTCATCAGTTTGCAACCATGGAACAATGATGCAGCCTGTCGGCAGTTTGCGCGTGATGTGCTCTCAGACCTGGCAACGCTCAAAGCAGGCGACATTCTTTTCCTGCCGTCGCTGCGCCTGCCTAGGTTCGCTGACCAATGGGCTTTTCTTGGGACGGAGCAAGCTTACGACGGGATGTTCGGCCCTGACGCCGACGCAGGGCGTCAGCTGGTGGTGGAAGAAACCATCCTTATTTTGCGTGAGTTTACTGATCGAGGCGTGCAGATTGTATTTGAAGCGCCCAAGCCCCTGTTCAAAGCACCCCTTTTCCGCTGTGCCGACTGGTACAACCGCGGCAACCCCGTCTGTGCCCAGGGGGTAGAGGTATCCCGCAAGCAATTACAGGAATATCGCCAGCCCGTCATGGCGGCGTTTACCGATATTCAGCAACGGCTGCCTAATGTGGGTATTTGGGACCCATTCCCTGTTTTGTGTCCGCAGGAGCCTTGCAGTGCTTGGCACGACGGCAAGCCATTGTTTCTGGATGCTGACCACATCAGTGGTTATGGCAACAGTCGCTTAGTGGCAGATTTTACCGGCTACATGCGCAAACTCCCTGGCAGGCCTTTGCCGCGAATGACCCCTTAACACGACTGGCTAGGCCCGCATGGCATTCTTCCTGAAACGCGTCACTGGCAGCTCACTTACCCCCCTGCCACACCAGCCCTATATAGATGGCTTACGAGCCCTGGCCGTGCTTGCCGTGCTGGTTTACCACCTTAACGGAGCGTGGTTGCCTGGGGGGTTTGCCGGGGTCGATGTGTTCTTCGTGCTGTCTGGCTTCGTTGTGAGTGCCTCCGTTGCGCGTTTTCGGGGCGAGGGCCTGTGGCGCTTCGCTGAGTACTTTTACACCAGGCGAATTACGCGCATTTTTCCGGCGCTCATCGTCTGCTTAATAGCTACAGCGCTGTTCAGCGCTGTCTTCATCCCATCTGCCTGGCTCAGTGCGGTTAATCAGCAAACCGGGTTTTATGCATTCTTCGGCCTGAGCAACTTCATACTTGCGCAATCTGGGCGCGACTATTTCGCCCCCGCCACCGAGTACAACCCCTATACCCATACGTGGTCACTGGCAGTAGAAGAGCAGTTCTACTTTGTATTCCCGTTTCTATTCGTCGCCTGGTTGGCTGGCGGGCGAGGGCGCCAGGTATCCATCGGGTTGTTTGCTGTCGGCGCGCTGGCGTCCGTCGGCTACGCCCTATGGTTTCTGCGCGGTAATCCGGTGGCAGCCTTCTTTCTGGCGCCGGGGCGGTTTTGGGAATTGGCGGCAGGTGTCTTGCTTTATCAATGCATTGGCGAGCGCAGCGAAACCCCCGGGGTGCAGGGCCGGGGCGGGCTAGCGTTAGCCGCGCTGCTGCTGGTGCTGGCTGCTTTTGCGGTATCTCGCCCGGGTAGCTTTCCTGTTCCAGGTGCACTGCTGGCCGTAACGGGCACAGTAGGGGTGCTTTTTTGCCTGCATCGTCGCGACACCTATCTTCACCGGGTGCTGGGCGGGCACGTGTTAGTCACGGTTGGGCGCATGTCCTACTCCCTGTATTTGTGGCATTGGCCGGTTTTTGTCCTGTTTCGCTGGACCTGCGGGCTGGAGACAGCTGTAACCAGAGTGACCGCGGTGGTGCTGGCATTCCTGCTGGCGTATTGCTCTTACCGGTGGGTTGAGAACCCCATTAGGCACTCCGCCCTGCTGCGGCGGCTGCCTAAAGGGTTAACAATTTTAATCGGGTTAACCACCATCGCCTTGGGCAGTTGGAGCGTCCAGCTAATCGACAAGCATCGAGCCTCGCTACCCTTCAGCCAGCTCAATTCGCAACCGCAGGTGTGGTACCCCCACGGGTTGTCAGTAAACCCCCTACGCCCTGGCTGTAATGCCGACCCCCAATACCATCATGGCGACAGTGGCCTGGTGCTCCTTTATCAGGTACGAGGGTGCCAAACGCCACCGGAGCCCGCCCAAACAACCCTCTATGTTATTGGCGACTCCCATGCCCTGGCTTACGAGGGCATGTTTAAGCAGTACGCCCTACTCACCGGGCGCACCGTGCATGCTTACAACAATGGCGGGTGCCCCTTTATCAGCCTGCAGCCCTGGCGAGATAGCGAAAACCCCGGCTGTCTGGCCCACATTGATGCGGCGCTGACTGACCTGCGTGCCCGAATAAAACCGGGTGATGTGCTATTTCTGCCCTCGCTGCGCATGCCTCGCCTCGCCGACCAATGGGGCGTTTTCGCCGATGAAAAGGTCAATGAGCAAGTTTTCAGCGAGCGCGCGATAGAAGGACGGCAGCGCGCTCAAACGGCGGCTGTTGAGGTTCTGCGTGAGTTTGCTGAGGCCGGTGTGCAGGTTGTGCTGGAGGGGCCCAAACCCCTGTTCAAGGCACCGCCGTTTCGGTGTGCGGACTGGTTCAACCGGCAAAACCCGGTGTGCGGCCCCGGCTTCAGCATGCCGCGTGATGAGCTGCAGGCGTATCGTCAACCGGTGCTGGAAGGGTTTGCCGACATAGCGCGGCATCTTCCCGGAGTCAGCATCTGGGACCCTTTCCCCTTGCTGTGCCCAGGCACAGCCTGTTCAGCGTGGCGGCATCAGCAGCCGCTATTTTTTGACGGCGACCACCTCAGCGGCTATGGCAACCAACTGCTTTTGCCGCACTTCGTTGAATATATAAATGCCCAGATAGAGCGCCAGTAAGGCCGTGGGGTTTCTACATGCGGCGGATTGGCAGCATCATTTTGCGGTTGGTCTTGTTGCCCATAGCGAAAAGTGTGTAGCATGCCCGTGCTTTCAATCGAGTTCATGTGGGTGCCTAGGATAATGCGCGCCCCTGTAACTTGGTGTTGCACCACCCATCAAGGGGGCCATGCCCCGATGGGGCATGGCAGGTAGACCGAGCCGACGGGCTTTTTGTACCCAGGTCTACATGTCGATTCGACTTAATTTTTTGGAGATATTGCTAAATGGCAACTGCATCTGATCTGCAACAGCTGTACATCGGTTACTTTGGTCGCGCTGCTGACCAAACTGGTCTAGATTTTTGGGTTAATGCCATCAACAACGGTGGTTTGAGCCTGGACAATGTGCGCGCCTCTTTCGTGCAGAGCGCCGAATACAGCGCCAAGTACACCGGCCTGACCAGCGATGCTCTGGTTGCCCAGGTTTACTTGAACGTTCTGGGCCGCCCTGCAGAAGCAGAAGGTAAGGCTTTCTGGGCCAACGCACTGAACACCGGTGCAATTACTCAGGACAAGCTCATTGAGGGCCTGCTGAGTGGTTTGAGCGCTGGTGATCAGGCGATCATCAATAACAAGGTTACTGTTGCTAACTTCTACACCGCGCAGCGCGGTGCAGACTTTAACGCCAGCGACATCGGCAACAGCGCGTTGATTATTGCTCCAGTTAACGGCAGCACTGCGACCGTTTCTACCGCTTTGAACACAATCGTCACCACAGTACCGGCTTCTGCAGCGGCGAACGGCCCGGTTGCCTCTGCTTTGAATGTCTACTTGGCAGCTGCCAAAGCGGCTGAAGATTCCGCTAAAACCGTGATTGACCCCGTCACAAAAGTAGCGGTAGTTGACGGTAATGCAAACGGTTCGGTTGTTGATGAAGCCACTACTATCCTCACCGCCGCGCAAGGTACTGCGTTTGGCACTGCGGATATCAAAGTTGGTGCCGCTTCTTCGGTTGACTTAGAAGTAACTGATGCAGCTTCCGTCACTGCGGCCAAGCTGAGTGAAGCCACTACTCAAGCTGCTGCAGCTGTTACTGCCGCTCAAGCCGCTGTTGATGCTAAGCCAGGTCTGAACGCCGCAGCTACATCGTTTGTTGCCGCAAAAGCAAATTTTGATGCTGCTGCTGCTGCTGCTACCGCTGCCGGCAACGAATACCTTGCTGAAAATGCCAAGTTTGCTGTGTTTGATGGTGCTATCACCACGCCTGCAACAGCAGCTACTCTGGTTGCTGCCAATGGTGTTGTTGCTGGCTTGACCAAAGTAGATGTAGCCACCGGCAATTTAGTCCTCGAAGCTGCATATGCCACGCCTGCCAAAACAGCCGTACAGGTAGCAGCAGCTAATGAACTGTTGGCTGATATCAAGGCTTTGTTGGCCGCTGATAAAGCGCAAATCGCCGCGAATACCGCCGTTGATAACGCAGCTGCAGCAGTGACTACACTGGACGCCGCTAACATTTACGATACTGGCACCAATGCGTTTACTGCTGGTCTGGTGTTTAATTTGCAAACCGAAAAAACCCAGCAAACCGAATTGGCCAAAGCAATTTCTGACTTGGCTGCTGCCGACTCAGCGCTTAAGCAACTGGCTGATCTGAACAGTGCTAAAACTGCTGCTGACACTGCAGTAGACAAGGTTCTGGCTGGCGGTTTGGTTATCGCTGATGGTTCTGCGGCTGGCAATGGCGCACAAGCTGAGCTGTTCATCGCTAAAGCTAACGATGCAGTGCTTTTCGAAAAAGGTGACTTCCTTTACGTAGGTGCCGGCTTTGCTAAGGGTGTGGATGCCGATGCAGTTGCTGGTGGCATCCAAGGCGGCAATGACAGTGCGCTTGAGGTGTTCTTCCAGACTGTTGGTGCTGACACCAACGTAGTGATTGAGAAGACCGTGTTTGGTAGCAGCGCAGTAGTTCCAGAGGTCATCACCATCACACTGACTGGTGTTACCGCTGATAAGCTGGCATTTGACGCAGGTACAGGTCTGGTATCTGTAGCTTAAGTGTTGAAAACTAGCTAAATAGCTTTGAGAAAACCCGCTTCCACAGGAAGCGGGTTTTTTTTATCTAGGAAAAGGGGGCGGGCACATATACCGCTCATTTCCCCTCCGCCAGTTCACCGTTTTCCCCTCGGGCGACGGTGATTCCGGGGGCAATTGTTCAGCGTGAGCTGAGTGATCAACCCGCGCTGGGGTATGCCGCGTCAGCTAACGTTCGTTGGGCTGCCGTACTCTATCAAGCAGCGCGACAGCGCCAGTCCAAGCGGGTGGTCCCCATCCCCAATACGTTGTCCTGGGTGTGACGACTGCCAAGCGCCATGAGCATTGTCGTACCTGGGTTTTGCAAGGCGAACAGGCGCGCGTGACAACTCAGCTGGGCAACGCTGCCCTGTAGAGCGCTGCTTTGGGTTTGTGGCAATTCGCCCGCCACATTGGGCCGATGCTCGGACGCGATGTCGCGGTCAGGCCACGAGGTCGGCCTAAACAGTAACCCTGGCGGTATCGGGCAAGGGTCAATTGCGCCTTATTAACGCATGGGCGGCTGTTGCTGCTTAGGTTTCAGGGCGATTCCTTTTGCCAGGCTTTCGCCTTAAGATGCGAACCGGCTTTCCCATGATGGGATATAGCCACTACGCATCACTTATAACGCTGCGAAAAGCGGTCGTACCCAGGCAGCGGCAGGCCGTAGGCTACGAATTATCCGGCCTCGCGTGTTCGCTGTAACCACGAGAGAAGGCTTTTTCAGACCGCGCCCTTAAGCCTCTTTTGCCACCACTTTACATCGAGTGGTGGCTAATAACGCCCAAGCAATTGAATGTCGGCACGGGCAAGGCCAGGGCGGCGTAAAGGTTAGCGCAGCTAACGTTCAGCTAAGTCCAGCCTGGGGCTGTGGTTGTGTGTATAGCCAAGCCGGGCATTGATGCCCAGCGATGGTGGCTCGTCCACCGCGTAATTGACTAACAAGGAACCCGTATGACCACTGATATGCCTCAGGCATCTGCTGTTGAAACTACGTTGCCACACTCACCCTTGTCTTTCGCTGGGGTATCCGCGAGCCAACAGGATTTTCTGGTCGCACTTTATGTAGGTGCCTTCAGCCGCGCACCTGAGTTCGACGGGTTGAAGTTCTGGGCTGGGGCATTGGCCAATCAGATAACGTACGGTGCTAATGCGGATGTCGCGTTGCAGGATATTGGTCGGGCAATGTATCAGGCCGGTGCTCAGAACGGCGAGGGGGGCACCCAGCTCAGCACCCGAGACTATGTGAGCTTTGCTTATCAAAACTCGCTGGGCCGCGAACCCGATGAAGGTGGATTCAACTTCTGGGTGGAGGTACTGGAGAGTGGCCAGCTTCAGCGTGGTGACTTCCTCGCGACGTTTCTATCCTCCGCGCTGGATAATCCAACCGGTGACAGTCAGTTTCTCAATGCGCGCATCACCGTGGCGGAGTACATGGCGCAAGAGCACGTGTCAGGCCCGGGCGCACCGGGGCTTGATGCAGGCTTTTTGAAGAGCACCCTGCTGGCAGTAACCGATGAGCAATCTGCTCGTAAGACTATCGGTGACATTCTTCAGCAATACGGTGAGGGCAATGGCTCGGTGGATCTGCCTGGCGCAGGCCATGATGGTATTGCCTTTTTCTCGGGCACTATTGGCGTCGCAGAAACCTGGAGCATGAACTTTGAGGGATATCGCAAGTTCGAGATCCTGGATTTCACGCCTGGCGAGGATCGTTTGTTTTTCGGTGGCATGGTGCTGGACGAGGTTATTTACCTGGGCGAGCCGCGTAGCTACGAGGATATGTTCAACAATTATTTCACAGGTGTTCCCGGCCAGGCTGCGCTTAACCGCAGCACCAGCGAACTGATTGTCGATGTAAACGGCGATGGCAAATACAGCGCAGCGGAAGATCTGCTGATCACGTTGGTTGGCGTGTATCAGCTGGAAGATAGCGACCTGACCTCCTGAGCCTGCTTCAAGCTCTTGTCTAGGGACGTGTTGTGAAACAGGTGGTGGATGGAGGGGCGCCAAGCCATTGTTCACCGCACAATCGCTGCAGTCGCATGAGTGAAGTGTTTCACCCACTCTGCGACTGCAGGCATCTGATCAGCCAAGCCCCTGTAGAATTACAGTTTTGCTCTGCACCGCTCTGTCAGGATGCCTGCGCACGCTGAAAATAAAGCCAGCAGCACCTTTGCCTGCCATTTCGGCTCGGGGCAATTAGCCGCCAATAGTAGATGTTTGTTGGAGCGGAGCAATACCCGTTAAGGGGCCGCTAGGCGCATTGGTTCGCGGGCGTGGCCCGCTCCGACGGGTTTGTGGCCGGTAATTTAAACGCAAATGTACCGGCCCATTTTTTCTAGCCTAAACCTGGCTCGACTGCTGTCTGTACCCCCACGATGCCGATTGCGTTGCCATCGCTGGCCAGGAAACGGTCGTGATATTCCGTGGTGGTCGCCGTTGACGCCGCCATGAACTGGGTCATGTCGCCGATTGCGGGGTATTGCTCTAGCCAGTAGCTCCTGCCTTCGGCATCCGGCTCGCGGTTGAGCAAACCCAGATAGAGCAAGTCAACCGCTACGTCATCAGCCATTTCGGCTTTGTACTCGCTGGATTGGGAAACACCGTAGAGCATGCCTCCCCGGGTGGTTACGCCGGTCTCGATTTGCTCCAGCCACCAGGCCCCGCCGGCGGCGTCCGCTGTGCGCCCGAGCACGTTCTGGTAGATGAAGTCGACGAACTGGCTGTTGCTCAAGCCAGTGTGTTGCGCCACGAATTCAGGGGAACTCAGGAAGGCCTCGCCTATTTGCGCCTGGCCTACGTTTTCATTGGCGCGACCCAGCCAGTAGTTATAACCGCACAGTTCGGGGCTACGATCCAGAACCGCATGGTAGAGGCGAATGATGGCGGCGGCGTGAGTATCGAGCTCGCTGCTGCCCAGTACCTGGCTCAACACCTCAGCCTTACCGATGCTGCCTTGGTTGAGTTGGTTGGCCAGCTCGGCGGCCTGGCTGTCACCGTGCCCCTCACGCCCATAAAGGTCTCGCCACAGTTGATTGACCCACTGGCTGGCGTTACCGAAGACGTCGTTGTCTTTTTTGTTGACGTCCGTGCCCGTGAGCAACTCGATGGTATCGGGTATCTGGTCCTGGTCCGCATCGATGCGGAACGGGTCATAGGGGCAAGCGGGGTTCTGGATGAGGACGCCGAGAATGCCGGGGTCGGTGATGATGCCATCGGCCTTGCCGTCAGCGTCGAATTCGCCTCCGTCTTGGATTACGAAGTCCAGGCGGGTTTTGCCATACTCGGTGATGATCTGGCCGCCATTTGCCGGGTCGGCCAGGTTCACCCAGACGCCGCTGGCGTTCTGCTTGAAGTAACCGTTGACGCCGAGGCTGGCATCGATGAACAGGCTGAAGGTTTCATTGGCGCCCGGGATGTCCACCTTGGCAGCGAAGGCTAGCAGGCCCAGCGGCGCGCTCAGCCCATCCGGTAGAACGGCAGGTGCATCCAGTTGCTCGATGTAGGTGATCTTGGCATTGCCGTCGGGGTTAGTCTGGCCGGCAAGACTGTTTGCCACCAGGGTAAGCGGTGCTTGCAGTGCCGAAGGATCAGTACTGATCTGGCCAGTCTGGCGGAACACCAGCGAGGTGACATCGCTCTGCTCGCTATCGCGAATGCCGTCGCCGTTGCCATCCCCCTGCAGCGGCGCACCGCCCCCCGGGGTAGGCAGGCCTGGAATGGAGTCTTCTTCTTCGGAACTCACGTTGTCGCCATCGGGCGGCGTGGGCTGCGGCGAAGAGGGCGCAGGCTGTGTCGTGAAGTCGAGGGTGGTCTTGTCAGCCATCGCTGCTGCTGCATTGCCCGCCAGGTCCAGCAGTGCGTCCGCATCCCAGGTGAAGTAGTAGCCGGTGCCATAGGCCAGGTTGTCGGCAGGGTTGATGACCAGCGCCCCGTCAGCGTTGATGGTGACGGTGGCGGGCACCAGTGCATCGGTGGCTGTGCTTTTGAGATAGACCCGGCCAAGGTCGCTACTGGCGGCGTGCAGCGGCTCGGAGAATGTCAGTACGATATCGTTGCTGATAGAGACGCCGGTCGCGTTGTCCGCTGGCGTGCCGCCTGCAGCGTTGAGGCTGGGCGCGGTGGTGTCGATGGTGATGGCCCGGGAACTGCTGACGACCGATTCGGTACCTGCAGCATCGCGGGCCTTGGCAACTAGGTTGTAGCTGGCATCGGCCAGCGCAGAACTGGTGATGCTCCAGTTGCCGCTGCCGTCGGTCGTGGTGCTGCCCAGTAGCGTGGCGCCATTGTACAAGCTGACGGTCACGCCGGCTTCGGCTGTACCGGTAAGCGTAGGCGTGGCATAGCGGGTGATGCCGTCGCTGCTGCTGTAGCCCGTGTCCGAAGCCGCGTGGAGTGTTGGAGTTGATGGTGCATCGGGGGCCACGCCGTCGATCAGCACAGCCGTTGTGGCGCCGACTGAGTTGAGCGTGAGCAGCGCATTGTTGCCGGCCAGGTCGCCGAGTGTTCCGCCGTTGAGGGAAAGCGCGCCGACGGCGATGCCGTTCGTATCGAGCCAGCCTGCCTGGACGGTAGCGCTGAACTGCAGCGCAGCCGTACCGGAACCAGACACGTAATCGGCATAGTACGTATCGGCACCGATTACCAGAGCGAGACGGGGGATGCCGCCTACGATAACCGCTTCACTGAAATTGACAGTGAAGACAAGGCTTTCGCCCAAACCGTAGGTACCTCCAGCCGGCACACTGACGGAGCTGACCACTGGTGTCGCAGTATCGATGGCGTAAACGTTGGAGGTAGTGATGCCGGCGCCTGAGTTGCCCGATACGTCGGCAACCCCAGTGTTATCGAGGGTGATCACACTGCTGTTGGCGGTGACATTGGCCGCTGGGGTCAGGGTGGCCGTCCAAGTGACGCCGCCGTCGCTGGAGCTGAGAGAGTTCAACGTGCCGTTGGGCGCCGTCAGGTCCGCTGGTGTGAAGCCCGTTACCGCTTCGCTGAAGGTGATGGTCACGGTAGTGGTTTCGCCGGCTGCCAAGGCGGTGTCAGCCACCACGATGGTAGCGCTCGGCCGCGCAGTGTCAATGGCGTAGTTGTTCGACGTGGCGGTGCCCGTGCCTGCGTTACCTGCGAGGTCGGCGACGCCCGAGTTGTCGAGGGTAATCAGATTAGCAGTGTCGGTGACGTTGGTTGTTGGGGTCAGGGTGGTGGTCCAGGTAGTACCGCCATCAGCAGAGCTGAGGGCGCTCAGGGTACCGTTGGCCACCGTAAGGTCAATTGCTGTGAGGCCCGTCACCGCTTCGTTGAAGGTGATGGTCACCAAGCTGGTTTCACCGGCCAGAAGCGTGGCGTCTGCCACCATAATGGTGGCGCTTGGCGGTGTGGTGTCGACGGTATAGCTCTGCCCCCCGGTGAAACCACCGCTGATGGGGTTGCCATTGACATCGCTGACCCCGGTGCCCGAGCCGTTGAAGTCCAGCTTCAGCGTGCCCTCGCCGCTGACGCCATTCACGGTCACGATGTAGGTGCCGCCTGAGCCGATGATGCTAGCAATGGTGCCGGCTGCCGTACCGGTTGAGCTCAGGGTGAAGTCGGAGGTATCGATCCCTGTCACGGCTTCGCTGAAGACGATGGTGTAATCCAGGCTGGTCGCGTTGGTGCTGGCAGCGCCATCACGTGTGATCGAGTTGACGCCGGGGGGCACATCGTCCGTTGCGGTGATGGTGAAGCTTTTCTCGAAGCTGGCACTGCCGTCGTTGGTTGCAATACGTACGCTGTAGACGCCGGGAGTGAGGGCTGTCGCTTCGTTGGCGCGTAGTGTGCCGCCCTGGATGGAGAACAGCGTGTTGTGGGTGTCGCCCGTGCCACTGACCAGCGTGTATGTGTGGGTCTGGCCAGTGTCGACATCGACGGTGGAGAGGCTACCAACGCTCGCGTTGGCGCCGCCGGAGTGGCTGGCTGTGGCGGTTGAGAGCGCAATATCGGTAGGCGCATCGTTCACAGGGACGACGTCGAGCGTAATCGTGCCATCGGCGGGCCCACTGCCAGCTGCATCGCGCACGCGGGTGGTGATGGTGATGTCCTGGTCCCAGTTGGCCGCAGGTGTGAAGGTCACTGCTGCCAGTGCAGCATTGGCGTCGCTCATCGAGCCGGCCACTGTCCATATACCCGTGCCGGCATTGTAGGTGGTGATCGCCGAGCCGAAGGTGCCGGTGCTCAGACTGCCTGCAGCGGCGTTGCTCAGGGTTAGTGTCGCTGTCAGCGTATCGCCGATATCGGTGTCGGTAATGACGATATCGCCGAGTGCCACTGAGGGCGCATCTTCGCTGTAGGTCACCGTCTGGGTGAGGTTGGTGGCAGTGGGCGCCGCATTGACAATGACCTCGGTACCGGTGCCATTGGTTACCGCCGTCTGCATGGCCTGCATGCGCGTGCCAGCCGTGGTGGTGACGTCCGTGTCGCCATCGATAGACAGGATGTAGGTCTGCCCTTCGGCCAGGCCGGTAGTATCGTTGTAGTAGGCGTTGATGGTGTAGGTTTCGGCCCCGCCATCGTTCACCGAGATATTCAGCCCGGCGAAGGTGATGGTATTGGTTGCCGCACTGTAGGTGCCGATGACATTGTCCGCATCATCGCCACTCAGGCGCCAGGTTGCCTTGCTGAAGTCGCCTGTGCCTGAAGTGTGAACCACCAGGCTGCTGACACCCAGAGTCACGCTGTCGCCGCTGCCTCCGTCCGTCAGGGTGAAGTCGAAGACGTTCACCGCCTCGCCTACTGTGTCGGCGGAGGCGGGCAGGCCTACGGGCTCGCTGACGCCGGGGGCTGCGGTCAGGGTGCCGTCGGCGTTGGTTGGGGGTGTCGAGTTGTTGATGAAGATCTTGACTGCGCCGGAGTAGGTGTATGTGTTCCAGTCCATCGTGTAGAACGCTACAGCCAGGTCTAGGTCGCCGTCGCCATCAACATCCCCGGCTCCGAGGATTCTGCCGTTCACCGGCGCGCCGTCGTACATGAAGGCGCCATCTTGGAAGGTGAAACCCGAATCCACGAGCACGCCGGAACCGTTGTTGATCATGAGCTTTTGGCCCAAACCATCAAGGTAACCATCACCATCCACATCGGCAAATGCACTTGGCACTTCAGAATAGTCGAAAATCTGCAGTTGAGTTCCGATCGTACCGCTGCCGTTGTTCTGATACAGGATGAGATTGGCTGCCGGGCCGTTCATGCCGCTCACAATGACGTCGGCGTAGCCATCGCCAGTCAGGTCCGCAGAGCGGGCAACGCCACCATAAACATCGCCAAAACTGCTGAGTTGGGTGAAACCACCGCTACCATCGTTACGGAGAATCCGGATGGAGTTTTCTTCAACGGCCACGAGGTCCTGATCACCGTCCTTGTCCAGATCAACCAGCGTCAATGACAGCGGATCACTGCCCTTGGCAGGGCTGGACGACAGCGTGAACGCGCCGGAGCCATTGTTCTTGTATACGGCATAGTTGCTTTGGAAATTCCCGACAAAAATATCCAGATCGCCGTCGCCATCTAGGTCAGCAACGTCGGCAGTGTTCACCCTGGTGCCAAATGTCGCGCCCGCTGTAAACGTGCCATTGCCGTTGTTTTGCCATATCTGCAGTGGCGAGTCGTAGGCGCGGGTAATCAACTCCAGCTCAGGGTCATTGTCGATATTGACCAGCCACGACTGGACAACGCGCGCCGCCGTAAAGGTCTGGTGTAGGGTGAAATTGCCGGTACCATCATTCTTCCAGATCTGGCTGCTCTGATTACCTGCGGCCTTTTCCACGCCGATATAGATATCGAGATCTCCGTCGCCATCAAAGTCACTGAACTGGGCTGTGCTGGCATTGGAGTTGTCGCTGTTGTTCGAAAAGAACCAGAGCATCTGTCCGGGGATGAAAGAGAGAGCCATTCCTTTAGTCCTTTACCGAGTTGGTGTTGGGTTTGATGACTCTGGCTTGACCGCGTGCATCGTTACGCCAGAAAGCCATGTCCTGGTACTTTTCGAAAATATCGGGTGGCAGCACGGTTGCACGCTCCTCGAGTGCAACCTTGGGTCGAATTCGATGCATGCCTGAAATACCCAGCGCTTCATCGAACTCTGGGGCGTCGAACTCCACGTTCTCGAAGTCATGCCCATCGAACCAGGGTTCTTCGACGAACTGATACACGAGTCGCAAGACCTGAGCCGGTGCGCGCGCCAATAAATCATAGTCCACCAGCAGCAGATTGCTTGCGTGAGGGCCGTAGTAAGCCTCCTTCAAGGCTGCCCAAGGAAACCCAATGAGGCGGTCATGCCGCGCCAGTGCAGCCATGCGGCTGTAAACGGTCATTCGTTCGGATTCACTGGAGAACAGCTTGGTATTCTCGAACGGGTTCTGCTGCAGCAGACGTTCGATACTGTCCATGATCCACGGCACGTCGCGCACGCAGGCGATGACTTTGGCCTGCGGGAACATCTCATGGATTAGCGGCATCCTGGCGCACCACATGCGGTTGGTGTCGAAGACGACTTCCTGCGTCCGATCGCCGTGGTAGGAGTCAAACATCCCTGCGAGGATTTTGCGGCGCTGCTGCGCATCGACCAGCAGGCCGACCTCGCCACCGCTGCTCATAAGCTTGATGTTGGCCGACACCAGCGCGCCCACGGGGCTGCTCATGCTCGCGTGAAAACGAGGGTTCTGACGCAGCAGCGCCGACAGTAGTGTGCTGCCCGAGCGAGGCAAGCCAGAAATGAAGTGGTAGTGGGGTAAGTGCTTCATAGGGGAAGTGTTCGCCGGAAAGGTCAATGGTCAGACCGCGAGTAGTTGCTGCACGGCCATGTGTGGTTCGGTCTGGCTGGTGTCGATGCGCAACATAGGTGCCAGGGGGATTTCATAAGCAGCGTGCACTCCCGTCATCTGCGCCAGCTGATTGTTCCGGGCGCGGGCATACAGCCCCTTGGGGTCGCGCTGTTCGCACACGTGCAGTGGAGTGCTGACGTGGATTTCCTTGCAGCGCTGTAAGCCTATGGTTCTGTAGGCCGCTTCACGCGCGCGCGCAGACGGAGAAACCATGGCGACTATTGCATGGATGGCATTGGCATTGAGCAACCGCGCCATGTGTGCGGCACGGCGTACGTTTTCTGCGCGGCTGGCGTCATCAAAGCCCAGGTCTTCGCAAAGGCCGGCGCGCAGTTCATCGCCATCGATGACACAAGCGGCATCTCCGCGCTCACGCAAGGCTGTCGCCAGAGCCTGGGCAAGGGTGCTTTTACCTGCACTCGGTAGGCCTGTAAGCCACCAAGTCGCAGCTTTTAGTTGTGCCATGAAAGAAGTTCCGGGAGAGCACTTATTTATTTTTTGTGTGCTTGAGGTTTAAGCGAAAGTATCCTTTTCTCATGACATCTTTCAATATTGATCGTGTATCCGCCGTCTGCGAAAATGTACCTGGCCTCTTTTTTCTCAGTCACTGATATGACGATAAACATCCAGGGTCTGGCCAGCGCAGCGCGCCCAGGAAAAGGCCTTCGCTCGCTCAAGCCCTGCGGCGGCAAAGGCCGCGCGGGCGTCGTCGTGCTCCAGCAGCCATTGCATGTATGTTGCGAGCTGTTCCACTGAACCGTGCTCGACAAGCAAAGCGCTGTCGCCGGTTATTTCGCACATGGAGGTGTCCTGGGTGCAGATCACCGGTACGCCACTGTTCATGGCTTCCAGTACGGGCAGGCCAAAACCTTCGTAATGTGAGGGGTAGACGAATGCCTGGGCGCCGGCATATAGCGCCGGCAGGGCGCTGGCCGCTACGTAGTTCAGGTGGCGCAGGCCGCGTGTCTGCTGCAAGTGGGCGATGCGCGCTAGTGTATCGGCGTTGCCCCAGCCGGGTGAGCCGGCAAGTACCAGGGGGAAAGCTTCGGTAAGCGCAGACGGCAGGCTGCTCCAGGCATCAAGCAGGGTGTCTAGACCTTTGCGAGGCTCCAGCGTACCGACGAAAAGCAGGTACTGCCCGTGGCGTAGTTTGAAGCCGCTCAGTACCTCCTGTGTCTGCTGCGCATCTTGTGGGGTGTAACAGGCTGCAGCGCCCAGATGAATGGTGTGAACGCGCTGTTCATCCACGCCGTACAGTTCGATCAGTTCCTTGCGAATGTATTCGGAATCGGTAATCAGCGCATCCGCCCGCGCCAGCGTTTTCGGCAGTTCGCGGCTTAGCCACGCGACGCGTTTGGCTGGGTGGAACTGCGGATGGTGGATAAAGGACAAGTCATGAATGGTGGCGACACATGGCCCCTTATGGGCGCGCAGAATGAAATTCGGTTCGTGATAGACGAGGTCTTTCAACCGCGCTGACTGCAATCGAAGCAGGTTGTTTCGCAGCACTTCGCGTGCGCGGTAGGCCAGGCTCGAGTTGCGCAGCAGGCGATGCAGGTGGCCCTTCGACGGGAGTGAAGACGCGTCGCCCGATAGTGCGCGGGCATGACAGTCATGCAGGGTCTGTGTGGCCGAGGCGAAGTGGTGTCCAGAGAAGCATTCGATGCTTTCAAGCGCCCGCATCGCGACGAACTGTTCAAGCAGGTTCTGAGTGTAGGTACCAATACCTGTCAAGGGTGGTAGCAGCGATTCGGTGTTGATCAACAGCTTCATTGGGTGCTTTACCTAAGGCGTATCGTATGGCGAGCATGTGAGCTTGGGGGTTGTATCAGCCTGGTTCGCGGGTCAGGCACACGAACGGAGCCATGTCGATGGCCGGGGCATGAGTTGTTGGGCGTAGCCGGCTTAAGCTGAAGCCGGCCTGCCGAGGCGGGTAACGATATAGGGGTGAGTGACCACGGTCAGCGGCCAGCGGCTACCTCGGCGCGCCAGTAGTCGAGCAGCGCCTTCAGGGTTTGCGATAACCCTATAGAGGGCTTCCAGCCTAGGTTCTGACGTAGGCGCTGGCTATCCCCAGCTGCGTATGGGATATCCGAGGGACGCATTCTTTCCGGGTCCTGTTCGATCCTGATCGTGGCGCTGCTCATTATCAGCATCATCTCCAGTACCTTGGCGATCTGGTGGGTCTGGCCCGAAGAGATATTGAAGCAACGCTGATGTTCGCCGGAGCTGTCGGCAAGTGTCAGCAGCAGTTCGTATGCCCGACAGACATCGGCCACGTCGAGGAAATCGCGGCTGGCTTGCAAACCGCCGACTTTCAGTACCGGTTCCTGCTTGCTCGCCTCGATCAGAGCGATCTGGCGAGCGAAGGAGGCCGTTACGAAGTCAGGCGACTGATGCGCGCCGATATGGTTGAACGGTCGTGCCACCACTCCACGTGTTCCTCGACGGAAATACTCGTTGAACGCCGTTTCGGCGGCAAGCTTGCTTGCGGCATAGGGGTTCTGCGGCAGGCAAGGAACATCCTCTCCGAGCGGGATGTTCTGCTTGAAAGCGGCCCCGTAAACGTCTGCTGAGCTGACGAACAGGATGAAGCATTCCGGAGCGAATGTGCGCATGGCTTCTAGTACGTTGATGCTGCCCATCACGTTGGTCTGCCATGTGAGTTGTGGCGCCTCGAAACTTTTTGGAATATGCGTGATAGCCGCCAAGTGCACGATTTGAGTCGGAGAGGTGTCACGTATGATTTGCGCAATGCTTTCGGCTTCGCGAATGTCACAACTGACCGTTTCGTTGGCAAAGGCTACGGGGTGGTCCGCATGTGACGACACAGCAATCACATGCTGCCCGGAGTGCTGGAGCGTTCTGCAGAGCTGCCGTCCAACGAAACCGTTGGCACCTGTAATTAACGTGCGATGCATGATCTTCTCTCTGGCCCACGAGCGCGGAGGGTAGTTTACAGAGTGTGCAGTGGGCATGCGAGCCGGAAGTCAAGTCGCCGTTATTAAGTTGACGTAGATAAGCAGTAGGACGGGCCTTGTTCGCGGGCGTGGCCCGCTACTAACTAAGGGGCGACGTGCCGCGCTGCGCACGGACGTTGCATCATCGCGGGGTCGATTCGATAATGCGAGACTTTTTCATTGACGGCTTCTTGGAGTTTTTATGTTCACGCCCGTAATCCTCGCTGGCGGCAGCGGCTCGCGCCTTTGGCCGCTATCGCGCCAGCGTTTCCCCAAGCAATTTTTGGAGCTTGACGGCGAGCTTAAAGGAACTATGTTTCAGCGTACTCTGGCCCGGTTGGACGGGCTGGCACATGCGTTGCCGCTTGTTGTGAGTAATGAAGAACATCGTTTTGTAGTGGCCGAGCAGTTGCGTCAGGTGAAGCGTTCGAGTCGGCGTATTATCCTTGAGCCTATGGCTCGCAATACGGCTCCTGCCATTGCATTGGCGGCGCTGGATGCCAGCCGCAACGGTGACGATCCGGTATTGCTAGTACTCGCAGCGGATCACTATATCTGTGACGAGAGCGCTTTTCGGGAGGCTGTCAATCTTGCGCAAATCCAGGCTCGTGAAGGGTGTCTTGTGACCTTTGGTATTACGCCAACTCAGGCAGAAACAGGGTTCGGATACATCCAGTGTGGTAATGAGCTGCAAGCTGGGGGGTTTAGTATTGCAGGCTTCAAGGAAAAACCTTCTACAGAGTTGGCTGAGCATTATTTAGCTGCGGGTAACTACCTTTGGAACAGCGGCATGTTCATGTTCCGCGCTTCACGCTTTCTAGAGGAGTTGGAGCGTTTTCGCCCGGATATTCTTGCTGCCTGCCGCTGCGCTCT
Source organism: Pseudomonas sp. GWSMS-1 (assembly GCF_049847425.1). Taxonomy (NCBI): domain Bacteria; kingdom Pseudomonadati; phylum Pseudomonadota; class Gammaproteobacteria; order Pseudomonadales; family Pseudomonadaceae; genus Pseudomonas; species Pseudomonas sp. GWSMS-1. The sequence goes on from NZ_JBMHHV010000003.1 coordinate 287,534, forward strand.
CGACGGTTCTGAGGAAGACAGTCATTTTTTGCATATACCCCCTGAGCAGTTCGCCCTTTGCGATGATGAATCGGTGGATTATGCGGTGATGGAACATACCGACGTTGGTGTGGTTATACCCTTGGATGCTGGTTGGAGTGACCTGGGTAGTTGGGCGGCGATATGGGGTGTCAGAGCGCAGGATTCTGAAGGCAATGTTTTGCAGGGTGATGTCCTGTCGCTCGACACTCATAATACGTTGGTGCAATCGCATCATCGTTTAGTGGCTGTAGTGGGCGTCGAGAATTTGGTGATTATCGAAACCAAAGACGCTCTGCTGGTTGCGCATCGCGACAGGTGCCAGCAAGTCAAAGAAGTCGTTCAGCAGCTGCAGGCCGAGCAGCGTGAGGAGTTCATTAGTCATCCGTTGGTTAGTCGCCCTTGGGGTCATTACGACACAGTAGATCGTGGCGAGCGCCATCAGGTTAAGCGCATAACCGTGGCGCCTGGCGAGTGTCTGTCATTGCAGTTGCACTACCATAGGGCAGAGCACTGGATTGTGGTGTCCGGTACAGCCAAGGTGGTCTGTGGCGAGAAAGAGCTGATTCTTTCAGAGAACCAGTCCACTTATATTCCGTTAGGGGTCAAACACTCACTTTCCAACCCCGGTAAGGTGCCGTTGGAGTTGATTGAGGTTCAGTCGGGTGTTTATTTGGGTGAAGACGACATTGTGCGTTTCGAGGACCGTTACGGGAGACGCTGAGTGTATGCTCACGCTTTGACTTTTGAGGGGGCGATGATGTGTTTCCCTTTTAATGTTGAGCGCTGCTAAGCGCAGGCCGTTTCTCTCTGACGCCACCCTTGAAAATAAAATTCAAAAGACCATTTATGCGACCGATTGTGCATGCAATCAGCTCTTACATTTGGTCCTTAATTTGCAGCTGGGTACTTTTAGAACAGGATGAGTTTAGTAGAGCCGTATTGGTTACCGGTGCAACGGGCCGGGATGCAATCCGAGAGGGCCATTTCTGCGGTCGATTGTACCGGATTGCTTCCTTACTACGGATTGGCTGCATTCATGCAGTTGTAGCCGCGACAATAGCGATACAGCTCGCCGCTAAAGCGCCTCCCACACCGGTGCGTAGCGCGGATCAGCTACGCCGTTCGACGATATAACGCGCCAGCTCACGCAGCGGCTCGGCGGCTTGGTCGAAGGGGCGCAGAGCATGCAGCGCCTGCTCGCACAGCTCTTGGGCGTAGACCTTGGCGGCGTCGAGGCCGAGCAGGGCGGGGTAGGTGGGCTTGTCGTGGGCCTGATCCTTGCCTTGGGTCTTGCCCAGGGTTGCGGTGTCGCTTTCCACGTCAAGGATGTCGTCTTGCACCTGAAACGCCAGGCCAATCGCGCGGGCATAGCTGTGTAAGGCTTTCAGGGCATGTTCGTCAGCCTGGCCGCTGGCTAGCGCGCCGAGCTGCACGCTGGCCTCGATCAGCGCGCCGGTCTTGTGCCGGTGCATGGTTTCCAGGGCGTTTTGGTCGAGTGCTTGGCCGACCGAGCCGAGGTCGATCGCCTGGCCGCCCACCATCCCCGCCGGGCCGGCTGCACGCGCCAACGCGCTGAGCATGGCCAGGCGCAACTGCGCGTCATGCGGGTTGTGTGTGGCGTCGGCGAGCACTTCAAAGGCCAGGCTCTGCAGACCGTCACCGGCAAGAATTGCGCAGGCTTCGTCGAAGGCTTTGTGGGTGGTCGGTTGACCGCGGCGCAGGTCGTCATCGTCCATCGCCGGCAGGTCGTCATGCACCAGGGAATAGGCATGGATCAGTTCTACGGCGCAAGCGGCCGCATTGGCACGTTCCGGCTCGCCGCCAAGGGCTTCGCAGGCGGCGTAGGCGAGTAGCGGGCGCACGCGTTTGCCGCCATTGAACAGGCTGTAGCGCATGGCGGCATACAGGCGTTCCAGCTCCGGGCGTGGGCTGCTCAGGAGGGTTTCCAGGGCGCTATCGACGCGCCGTTGGCAGTGGCTTTGGTAGGTCGCGATCATGCCTGCTGATCCGCGTCGAAAGGGGCTTCCTCCAGCGCGCCGTCACGTTCCATGAGGATTTGCACTTTCTGTTCGGCCTGAGCCAATGCCGTTTGGCAATCGCGGGTCAGGCGTACGCCTTGTTCAAAGGCAGTCAGCGAGTCTTCTAGCGACAGCTCGCCGTTTTCCAGACGTTCGACCAGGTTCTGCAGATCGGTCAGGGATTGCTCGAAGTCGAGCGCGGCTTTTTTGCGGGCGGCCATAGCGAATTTCTCGGGGGCGGATCGGCGGAATCGGGGGATATGCAACCGCGCGACACTAGCAGAGCGGGGCCGTGCGGGCAAATCAGCGGGCGGTATCTGGACGTGTGGGCGGCGTTTTAGCGGCGAGCGACTATCGCGGCTAAAGCCCCTCCCACAACACGGTTGCTTAATTAGCTGGCAGTCAGCTGCTTACGCCATAGCCGCGGGCCATCAGCACCGCCAGTAATGGGATCACCAGCAGCAACAACAGTTCCAGGCGAATCACCCCAATCACCAGGCGAGCCTGGCGGTTGCTGACCTGTGGCACTTCGCCGGCCTTGAGGCTGTTGCGCCAGTTGAGGAAAACAAAGGTCGGCACCACGGAAATCAGCCCGATGAAAATAAACAGGCCGACTTTGGCGTGAAACAGGCTGTTGCCCAGGTAGTAGTCCAGGCCCTTGCCATACCAGAGCACCCGCGCCAGGCCGCTGAATAACACCAGCCCGGCACACACGCCGTAGGCGATGTCGGTGATGATCAGACCACGTGCCCGGCGCAGATCCAGCGGCAATTTAAATTGCACGTGTTCGATGCTGAGCAGGGCGAACAGCAGGAAGATCGACAGGTAATGCAGGTAGGCAACAAGTGCTTGGCCCATGCTGGCGTCCTTTCACAGAGGGGATTCAGTTAGCGAATTCGACCCGGTTACGGCCATTGCCTTTGGCCTGATACAGCGCCTGGTCGGCGCGCTTCAGGGCATCGTTCGGCGCATCTTGAGCGGTACGCAGGGTGGCGCCGATGCTGATGGTCAGCTTGATGTACAGGCCATCGATATCCAGCGGCTTATTGCTCATGGCACTGCGAATGCGCTCGGCAATCTGCAGCAGTTCTTGCTGGTCGTGCACCTGCAGCACCACCACGAATTCTTCGCCACCGCTGCGTGTGACCACGTCCTGCGGGCGCACGGCGGCGCTGATGCGTCGCGCGGTTTCCCATAGCACCTGGTCGCCAGCGGCGTGACCATGGCTGTCGTTGATCTTCTTGAAGTAATCCAGGTCGCAAAACAGCACGCCCAGTTGCAGGCCTAGGTCGTCGGCCTGTTGCTGGTGCCGAGGCAGAAAGTGGTTAAGGCCGGCGCGGTTCCACAGCTGGGTCAGGGGGTCGAGCATGGCCTTGCGTTGTTCACGGCTTAGCGCCGCGCGTAACTGCGCGGTTTGCTCACTGTCGTTACGCAGTTTCAGGTAGCCCTCGACCAGTGCGGCCATGTCGCTAAACAGGCTTTGTTGTTTGGCCGTGAGTTTCTGTGGCTGCGGGTCGATCAGGCACAGGGTACCCAGTGCCTGGTTTTCCGCGGAGAACAGGGGGTGCCCGGCGTAAAAGCGGATATTGGGGTTGTTGAGCACCAGCGGGTTGTCGTTAAAACGCGGGTCGTTATGGGTGTCTTCGACAATAAGTGCCTGGGTACCCAAAATTGCGTGGCCGCAGAAAGAGATGGCGCGTGGGGTCGCGTCTGCTTCCAGGCCGATGCGCGCTTTAAACCACTGGCGATCATGGTCGATCAGGCTGACCAAGACGGTCTTGACCGCAAATACCTCGCGCACCACCCGCACCAAGGTGTCCAGGTAGGGATCGGCCGGCGTGTCGAGTAACTCGTTATCGTCCAAGGCCTGCTGGCGCAGCGCTTCATCGCTGGGTATTTCAGGGCTGAGCATGGGGAGCTCCTGATGGGCTGGGGGCGAACCATTGATCGGCCTTGGTCAGACGGTAAGCATAGCCCCCAAGGCACAGGCTGCGCAGCGCCATAAAACTGAGAAAGGCCAACCACAAGCCCTGGTTGCCCAGCGGTTGCAGGGCCCAGGCCAGTGGCAGGCTGAGCAGCAGCGCCAGGAGCATGGCGTCGCGCATTTCGCGGGCGCGGGTGGCGCCGATAAACAGACCATCGAGTAGGTAGCTCCAGACCGCGATCAAGGGGAGCAGGGCGAGGTACGGCAGGTAGATGAATGCCGCTTCGCGCACCGCGTCGATATTGGTTTGCAGTTGAATAAACCACTGCCCTCCGAGCAGAAAGAACAGCGCGAAACCGCTGCTGGCGAGTAGCGACCAACCACCGGCCACAATCAGCGTGCGCCGCAACGCATGGCGATCACGGGCACCCAGCGCATGCCCGCACAGGGCTTCCAGGGCATGCGCCAGGCCATCAAGGGCGTGGGCGGCCAGCAGCAGGCCGTTGAGTAGCAGGGCGTTGGCCGCCACGGTGGCATCGCCCAGGCGCGCACCCTGCACGGTAATCAGGAAGAACACCGCCTGCAGCGCCAGGGTGCGGATAAAGATGTCGCGATTGACGGTCAGCAACGGTCGCCAGTTCAGCCAGCGGCGCAGCGCGGCCCAGTCCAGCGTGCCGGCATAGGTCCGCAGTGCGCGCCGCGCCAGGAACAGGCCGAGCAGCGCGCCGCTCCATTCGGCAAGCACCGAGGCCCAGGCGGCGCCCGCCACGCCCCAGTGCAGGCCGAGCACAAACAGCAGGTCGAGGGCGACGTTGAGCAGGTTAGTGGTCAGCAGAATGGCCAGCGGGCCACGGGCGTTCTGCGTACCGAGCAACCAACCGACCAGGGCGTAGGTGGTCAGCGCGGCGGGCAGGCCGAATAGGCGGATATGCAGGTAGTTGCGCGCCAGCTCATCGAGTTGCGCCGAAGGGTTCATCAGGCTCAGTGCGGCGCTGCTCAGGGGGATGGCCAGGCTGATCAGCAGTGCAGCCAGCAGCACACCAAGTAGCAAACCTTGCACCAATACCTGGCGCAGCGCACCGCCATCCTTGCGCCCGGCCGCCTGAGCACTGAAGCCGGTGGTGCCCATGCGCAGAAAGCCCACCGCCCAGGTCAGGAGGGTATACAGGCTGCCGCCCACGGCCACTGCGGCCAGTTGGTGAGCATGCGGCAAATGGCCAATCACCGCACTGTCGACCAGCGCCACCAAGGGCACGGAGAGGTTGCACAGGATCATCGGTGCAGCCAGCGCCCAGACTCGACGATGAGTGGGGGCGTGCTGCCAGGCATCGCGTACGGCGTTTATCAATGCGCTTCTCGGTCTGAAAATTAAAATGCCTGCAACTCAATGCGCGAGCGTGTGTCACAGACGGGCTATTAAACACGGATCGGCCGGCGCGCGCTGCTGAGCCGTTTTGCGTGCGCAGGCTTAGTTGTGGGTGAGTGCCTCGACTATAGTGTCAGGCCTGTGCATCTACCCCTGTTGGAGCCCGCAATGCCGAAGAATGGACTGCTTCTGGCACTTGTTCTGAGTCTGCTCAGTGCCTGTGATTCATCCACCCCTGGGCCGGCCGAAGTGACGGCCAGCCAAACCCCGCCGGTGATTAGTCCGGCGGCCAAGCCTGAGGTTGACCGCGCGGCGCTGGCCGAGCGTTACGCCGGCCGTGAGCTGAGCGTGGTGGATGTCTCGGAAGTGCAACTGGATGGGGCGAGTACCTTGTCGATCAGCTTTTCGGTGCCGCTCGACCCCGAGCAGAAGCTCGTCGAGCGTTTGCACCTGGTCGATAGCAAGAGCGGCAAAGTGGATGGCGCTTGGGAGCTCAGCGACAACCTGATGGAGGTGCATCTGCGCCACCTGGAGCCGCAGCGCAAGCTGGTGCTGACGGTGGATGCCGGTCTGCTCGGGCTGAATGGCAAGAGCCTCGCCGCCGAGCAGGTCACCCGCCTGGAAACTCGCGACCTGCAGGCCAGTGTTGGCTTCGCCAGCCGTGGTTCCTTGCTGCCCACGCGCCTGGCCGAAGGACTGCCGGTGATCGCGCTGAACGTCGACAAGGTGAATGTCGAGTTCTTCCGCATCAAACCCGAATCGCTGCCGGCCTTTCTCAATCGTTGGGGCCGTTCGAGCAATCTGGATAACTGGGAAGCCCGCAGCCTGCTGCCGATGGCCGATCTGGTCTACGGTGGCCGCTTCGACCTGAACCCGGCGCGCAACACTCGCGAAACCCTGCTGCTGCCGATTGCCGGCCTGGAGCCGTTCAAGCAACCCGGCGTTTACCTGGCGGTGATGCGTGAAGCGGGCAGTTACGCCTATTCACAGCCCGCCACGCTGTTCACCCTGAGTGATATCGGCCTGTCCGCGCGGCGCTACCAGAACCGTATCGATGTCTTCACTCAAGCCCTGGCTGGCGGCGCTGCGCTGGGCGATGTACGCCTGGAAATTCTCAATGGCGAAGGCCAGGTGCTGGCCGAAGGCAAGACCGATAGCGCCGGCCATGGCGAACTGCCGCTGCCACCGAAGGCCGAAGTGCTGCTGGCCCATCAGGCGCAGCAGACCAGCTTGCTGCGCTTGAACAGCTCGGCGCTGGATCTGGCCGAGTTCGATATTGCCGGGCCTGCCGCCCACCCGTTGCAGTTCTTCGTGTTTGGCCCGCGTGATCTCTATCGCCCGGGTGAAACCGTGCTGCTCAATGGCCTGCTGCGCGATGCCGATGGCCGCGCGGTAAAAGCCCAGCCGGTGAATGTTGAAGTGCGCCGCCCGGACGAACAGGTCAGCCGCAAATTCGTCTGGCAGGCCGATGACGCCGGTTTGTATCAGTACCAGCTGCAACTGGCTGACGAAGCCCCGACTGGGCGCTGGCAGCTGCTGTTTGAGCTGGGTGATGGCAAACCGCAATTGTATGAATTCTCTGTGGAAGACTTCCTGCCAGAACGTATGGCATTGGAAATTAAAGGCAGCGAAGAACCCTATACCCCAGCGGAAAACGCACAGTTCGAGGTCACCGGACGTTACCTGTACGGCGCGCCGGCGGCGGGTAATCGCCTCAGTGGTCAGCTCTATGTGCGCCCGCTGCGTGAGGCGGTGGCCAGCCTGCCGGGCTACCAGTTCGGCTCGGTCACCGAAGAAGAACTGAGCGAGGACATCGAGCTGGATGAAACCAGCCTGGACGAGCAGGGCAAGGCTAATCTGGATATCGAAAGCCGCTGGGCCGATGCCAAATCGCCGCTGCGTTTGATTCTTCAGGCCAGCCTGCAGGAGTCTGGTGGTCGTGCAATTACCCGGCGAGTGATTCAACCCGTATGGCCCGCCGACCGTCTGCCGGGAGTGCGCGGGCTGTTTGATGGCGAGGAGGTGGATGCCGACAGCCTGGCTGAGTTCGAAGTGCTGGTGGCCGACGCCGAGGGCAATAAGCTGGCCGCAGATCAGCTCAGCGTGCGCCTGATTCGTGAGCGTCGTGACTACTTCTGGAACTTCTCCGAGAGCGATGGCTGGAGCCATAACTACACCGAGAAATTCCTCACCCTCAACGAAGAAACCCTCAAAGTCGCGGCTGGCGGTACCGCCAAGATCAGCTTCCCGGTGGAGTGGGGCCCGTACCGCCTTGAAGTTATCGATGCGCAAACCGGCCTGCTCAGCAGCATGCGGTTTTGGGCGGGTTACCGCTGGCAGGACAACGCCGACGGCGGCGCGGTTCGACCGGATCAGGTCAAGCTGGCGCTGGATAAACCGGCTTACGCCGATGGCGAAACCGCCCAGGTAACCGTTACCCCGCCGTCTGCGGGCAAGGGCTACCTGATGGTGGAGTCCAGCGAAGGGCCGCTGTGGTGGCAAGAGATCGACGTACCTGCCGAGGGTAAGACTTTCGACATTCCGATTGCCAAGGATTGGGCGCGGCATGACCTGTATATCAGCGCACTGGTGATTCGCCCCGGCGAGCGCAAGAGCAACGCCACGCCAAAACGCGCGGTCGGCTTGCTGCATCTGCCGCTGGATCGCGCGCCGCGCAAACTTGCACTGAGCCTGACCAGCGCCGAGAAAATGCGCCCCAACCAGCCGCTCAAGGTCAAGGTACAGGCGCGTAATGCCGATGGCAGTATCCCGAAACAGGCGCAGGTGCTGGTGGCCGCGGTGGATGTCGGCATCCTCAATATCACCGAGTACGCCACGCCCGATCCATTCGCCAACTTCTTCGGCCGCAAGGCCTATGGCGCAGACCAGCTGGATATCTATGGGCAACTGATCGAAGCCGGGCAAGGCCGTGTGGCCAAGCTGGCCTTCGGTGGTGACGCCGCGCTGGCCGCTGGCGGCAAACGTCCGGACACTAGTGTGCTGATCGTCGCCCTGCAGAGCCAACCGTTGCAGCTGAATGAGCAAGGTGAAGGCGAAGTCAGCCTGGATATTCCGGATTTCAACGGCGAACTGCGGCTGATGGCGCAAGCCTGGACCGATGACGCTTACGGTATGAGCGAAGGCAAAACGGTGGTCGCCGCCCCGCTGATCGCCGAGCTGTCGGCCCCGCGTTTCCTCGCCGGTGGCGATGAAACCACTCTGGCCCTGGACCTGAGCAACCTGTCTGGGCGCGAGCAGAAGTTGGATGTGCAGCTAAGCGCGGAAGGCCAGCTACGTCTGGCGCAGAGCCCAGGCACGGCGGTTGCACCGATCACCCTGGCCGATGGCCAGCGCAGCATCTTGCGCATCCCGGTGACCGCCCTTGGTGGTTATGGCCAGGGCCGCTTTACGGTCAAGGTGAATGGCTTGAGCCTGCCCGGTGAAGAGTTACCTCCGTTCAGCCGTGAGTGGACCCTGGGCATTCGCCCGGCCTACCCGGCGCAGCTGCAGCACTTCCGTGCGGTGCTAAAAGGTGACAGCTGGCTGCTGCCAGCCGATGCTCTGAGCCGTTTTGAGTCTGCCGGCCTGGAAGCGCGTCTGGCGATTTCCAGCCGTCCGCCGCTCAACCTTGGCGAGCAGATCCGCGCACTCAAGGCGTATCCCTACGGCTGCCTGGAGCAGACCACCAGCGGCCTGTATCCATCGCTGTACGCCGATGCGGCAACGCTGAAGCGCCTGGGTGTGGAAGCCGAGCCCGATGAGCAACGCAAACGCTCCATCGAGCTGGGCATCGAACGTCTGCTGAGCATGCAGCGTTACAACGGTAGCTTCGGCCTGTGGGGCGCGGACAGCGATGAGGAGTACTGGCTGACCGCGTATGTCAGCGACTTCCTCCTGCGTGCTCGCGAGCAAGGCTTCGGCGTACCCGAAGAGGCGTTGAAAAAGGCCAACGAACGTCTGCTGCGCTATTTGCAGGAGCGCCAGCTGATCGAGGTCAACTACAGCGATAACGCCAACCACAGCCGCTTTGCCGTGCAGGCTTACGCCGGTTACGTGTTGGCGCGCAGCCAGCAGGCGCCGCTGGGTGCCCTGCGCAGCCTGTATGAGCGACGCAGTGATGCACTGTCCGGTTTACCGTTGGTGCACCTGGCCGTGGCCCTGCAGAAAATGGGTGATCAGCCGCGAGCAGATGAGCTGCTGACCGCAGGCCTGGCCCGTGGGCGCGAGAGCAATACCTGGTTGGCGGATTACGGCAGCCCGTTGCGCGACCAGGCGCTGATTCTGTCGCTGTTGGAAGAGCATGATCTGGCCGGCAATCGCCGCGAAGAGCGCCTGTTCAACCTCGCCGATGAAGTGGCCAGCCAGCAGTGGCTGTCGACCCAGGAGCGCAATTCGCTGTACCTGGCCGGGCGTAACCTGCTGAGCAAGCCAGAGCCTAACTGGAGCGCCGACCTGCAAAGCGGCAGCCTGGCCTTTGAACTGAGTAATGCCCAGTCGGGCCTCAAGCTCGATGGCAGTGACCTGGCTGCGCCGCTGAGCATCAGCAATTCCACCGACAAACCGGGCGATACGCCGCTGTATCAGCAACTCACCTTGTCCGGCTACCCAAGCCAGGCGCCTGCGGCGGGAGGTGAAAACCTCAGCATCTACCGCGAATACCTGGGCATGGATGGTCGCAAGCTTGATCTGAGTAACCTGCAGAGCGGCGAGCTGGTGCTGGTGCACCTGGCTGTGGAGGCCAAGCAGCGGGTGCCGGATGCTTTGGTGGTCGATCTGCTGCCGGCGGGCCTGGAGCTGGAAAACCAGAACCTGGCACAAAGCTCGGCCAGTCTGGACGATGCCAGCAGCGCGGTGAAGGAGTGGCGTGAGTCTATGCAGAACGCAGCAATCAAGCATCAGGAATTCCGTGGTGATCGTTACGTCGCGGCGCTGGATGTAAACGGCTACGACACCACCCACCTGCTGTATCTGGCCCGCGCGGTTACGCCCGGCAGTTACCGCGTGCCGCCACCGCAAGTGGAGTCGATGTACCGTCCGAACTGGCAGGCACTGGGCGAAAGTCCGGGTCGTCTAGTGGTTAAAGAACGCTAGAAACAACAAGGCCCGCCAATTAGGCGGGCCTTGTTGTTTAGTCAGTGTGTCTTAGCTGATCAAGCCACTGAGCAACCACAGCCCCAGCACCAGCCAAACCATTCCGGCAATGATCGAGCGGCGGATAAAGGCGCGTACTGCCAGGTACAGCAACCACAGGCCGACCACCAGCACCACAATGCTGAGCAATGACGGCGTTACCCCTAAGGCCTTGGACATGCCCGCGATAAAGCTGCTGACTGCACCGCCGAGCATGCCGAAAAAGCCGCTCATGCCCTCGACGATAAAGCGAATCACCGAGCCAACTGCCTCGCCTAGCGATTCAAAAAAACCTTCTACACCCATATTTCCCGTTCCACCCGAATCGGCTTTGATTGCTGCTGCGCGCCAGTGTGCCAGTCATTTGGCAGAATGGCAGCGCTGTTGGTTAGGCGCGTCGCTAATTAGCAGAACACGTCCGCGATGCAAGGAATGGATCAGCGCATGACCCGCGTTAAGCAGTTCTACCTATTGGCCTTGTCGGTTTGGCATAACCGCGTGTGGCCGTTGCTGCGCCGCCCCTGGCTGGGTGTTGCGCTGTGCCTGGCGTTAGCGCTGGCGCTGGCTGATCGACTGTTCCCGTTGCCTTTGCCGGCGGATGACCTGGCTCGCGTGGTGCTGGCCAAGGATGGCACGCCGCTGTGGCGCTTCGCCGACCATGACGGTGTATGGCGTTATCCGGTACGCCCGGATCAGGTGTCGCCTTATTACCTAGAGGCGCTGCTGACCTATGAAGACCGCTGGTTTTATCAGCATCCCGGGGTCAACCCGCTGGCGCTGGGCCGCGCTGCCTGGCAGAACCTGCGGGGCGGGCGGGTGCTCTCTGGCGGCAGTACCTTGTCGATGCAGGTGGCGCGCCTGCTTGATCCGCACGCGCGCAGCTACCCCGGCAAACTCAAGCAGCTGTGGCGCACGCTGCAGCTGGAGTGGCATCTGTCCAAGGATGAAATCCTCACCCTGTACCTCAATCGCGCGCCCTTTGGCGGCACGTTGCAGGGGGTGGCGGCGGCCAGTTGGGCGTATCTGGGCAAATCCCCCCGCCAATTGACTCGTGCTGAAGCCGCGTTGCTCGCGGTGCTGCCGCAAGCCCCCAGCCGCTTGCGTCCGGATCGTCATCCCGAGCGCGCGCAGGCCGCGCGAGACAAAGTGCTGAAGCGCCTGGCCGATTTTAGCGTATGGCCGCAGGCATCGATTGATGATGCCCTGGAGGAACCTGTGCTGCTTGCGCCGCGCCAGGAACCGCGTCTGGCTCCGCTGCTGGCGCGGCGGCTGAATACGCGCGACAGTCCGCCGCTGATTCACACCACGCTTGATGCGGCCTTACAACGTCGCCTGGAAGACCTGCTGCTCGGCTGGCGGGCGCGTTTGCCGGAGCGTACCTCGGCCGCGATTCTGGTGGTTGAGCAGCCGAGCATGGCGGTGCGGGCCTACCTGGGCTCGGTGGATATCAGCGACGCCAAGCGCTTCGGCCATGTCGACATGATCAGCGCGGTGCGCTCACCGGGTTCGACGCTGAAACCGTTTCTCTATGGCATGGCCCTGGATGAGGGGCTGATTCACTCCGAGTCCTTGCTGCAGGACGTGCCACGGCGCTACGGCGATTACCGGCCGGGGAATTTTGCCAGTGGATTCAGCGGCGCGGTGTCGGCCAGCCAGGCGTTGGCCACCTCGCTCAACCTACCCGCCGTACAACTGTTGGAAGCTTATGGGCCGAAGCGCTTTGCCGGTGAGTTGCGCAGCGCCGGGGTGCCGTTGTTGTTGCCACCCTTGGCTGAGCCTAACTTGGCGCTGATTCTCGGCGGCGCCGGCAGCCGCTTGGAAGAACTGGTCAGCGGTTACAGCGCTTTTGCCCGGGGCGGTATGGCTGCGCGATTGCGCTTTCAGCCACAGGCGGGCCTGCATGAGCGGCGTTTGTTGTCGCCTGGCGCCGCCTGGATTGTGCGGCGGATTCTCAGCGGCCAGGCTCGCCCGGACCGTGATCCGCGTGCGCAGCTGGTGCAGCGCCCGAGCCTGGCCTGGAAGACCGGCACCAGCTACGGCTTTCGTGATGCCTGGGCGATTGGTGTGGCGCCGCGCTACCTGATCGGTATCTGGATTGGCCGCCCGGACGGTACACCGGTGCCGGGGCAGTTCGGTTTGGCCTCGGCCGCGCCCTTGCTGCTGCAGGTGCATGATCTGTTGGTCAACCGCGACAGCCAGCGCGGGATTGCTCAGCCGCTTGATCCGCAACCGGCTGAGGTAGGCGTGGCGGCGATCTGCTGGCCGCTGGGGCAACCCATGGACTCACAGGACCCCAACTGCCGCCGCCAGCGTTTTGCCTGGACCCTGGCGGGTACCACGCCACCGACCTTACCGGCACCAGATCAGCCATTGGGTTTGGGGCTGCAGGAACGTATCTGGACCAATGCCGCCGGGTTGCGCGTGGATGCCAGTTGCCCCGGCGCCACGTTGCAGCGCCTGGCCTTGTGGCCGGCCCCGCTGGAGCCCTGGTTGCCCCGGCGTGAGCGGCGCAGCGCCCGTATGCCAGCGGTTGATGTGCAGTGCCCGCCGCAGCATGTGCCCGCCACCGCGCCGCTGTCGATTGTCGGCGTGCGTGAGGGGGATCGTTTACGTCGCCCAGCCGGCAGCGCCGAGCCGCTGCGCTTGCGCTTGTCGGCCCTGGGCGGCAGTGGCCGACGCTGGTGGTTTGTTGACGGTCAACCGGTGGCCGAAACCAGTGCCGACGCGCCGATTAGCCAAAGTTTTGCGCGTGCGGGGCGTTACCAGCTCAGCGTGCTCGACGAAAGCGGGCAGACCGCCCAGCTGAGCTTCAGCCTGCAGAACTAACGGCGGGCCCTTATGGCGGAGGTCATGCTGCTCGACGCCTGTCCAGCCCCGCCTGCGCCGTCTCGGCGGCGGCGATTAAAGCCGGCACGCTGGTTGGCCGATAGCGGTTATACGTCGGTAGAAATTGAATTTGTATACAAAATTGTATTCAATTGTGTTCTTCCAATAATAACTAAAAGGTAACCTCCATGGGCTTGTGGAAACGCAGCATTCAGTGGCAGCTGATTCTCAGCATGGGCACCGCCCTGCTGGTCAGTATCCTGATCGTAGTAGGCGTCTACTCCGCGGTGGTTAATCGCCTGAGTGAGCGCTTTCTGGTCGAAGAGGCCTTGCCGGCCAAGGTACTGGCAATTCGCAACGATCTGGAGCGCGTGCTAACGGCCCCGATCACGGCCAATGCCGGGATTGCCGCCAACGTGTTTATTCAGGACTGGCTGGGCGCGGGCGAAGACCCTGGGCTGCGTGATGCCGTGGCGCGCTACCTGGAGGGGGTGCGTCAGCAGCAAGACGCCATGACCACTTCGGTGGCCGTATTGGCCAGCGGTAACTACTTCACTGGCGATGGGCTGAGCCGGGTGATTAATCGCAATCAGCCCGAGAATCAGTGGTTCTACCGGCTGGTCGATGGCAGCCGTGACCAGGTCATGGAAGTGGATATCGATAAGGCCACGCGCTTGCCGACGCTGTTTATCAACCAGCGGATCAAGCAGGACGGCAAAGTGCTTGGTGTAGCTGGCCTGGGCTTTAGCCTGAAAGCTATGTCTGAAATGATTCGTGACTTTCGTTTTGGCGAGCGCGGTCAGGTATTTCTGACCGACGCCAAGGGCGCGATCAAGGTGCACCCGCAAGCTGAATTGAGCGGCAGTGGCAGCCTCGCTGCGTTATTCGGCCAAGAGCCGGCCGAGCAACTGCTGAACACTGAGGGCAAGGCGGTGCGCTTCGAGCGTGACGGTGAGGTCTACCTGGCGCTGACGCAGAAACTTGGCAGTATCGACTGGCTGCTGGTGAGTGAAGTGCCGGAGGCGGAAATCTATGCCGAAGCGCGTCAGGCGCTGTTGATGACCAGCGCCATCGGCGCGGTGGTGGCGTTGTTTTGCCTGGGCCTGGTGGTGCTGCTGGCGCGGGGTTTGGTGCGGCCGATCCGCCAAGTGACCACCGCATTGGTGGAAATTGGTGGAGGCGGCGGTGACCTGACTCGGCGCCTGGATGAGTCGCGCGAGGATGAACTGGGCGATCTGGCGCGCGGTTTCAACCGCTTTATTGGTGGTCAGCGCAACTTGATCAGTGCTGTGCTGGCCACCAGTGAGCGCCTGCGTGCTTCGGTCGGCCAGGTGGCGCAGGTGGTCGATAACACGGCCGCGCGTTCCAGTCAGCAGCAGGAAATGACCGACATGGTGGCCACCGCGGTTCACGAAATGGGCCTCACCGTGCAGGAGATCGCGCGTAATGCCAGCAGTGCCGCACAGGCCTCGCAAACCGCGCGGAGCGAGGCGCAGGGTGCGCGCAATGAAGTTGGCCAGTCGATTGGTCATATCGAGAGCATGTCCACCGATATTGGCGATGCGGCGGCTGCCGTGAGCGAGTTGGCCGAGCAGGTGGCATCGATTGACCAGGTGTTGGCGGTGATTCGCGGCATCTCCGAGCAGACCAATTTACTGGCCCTCAACGCCGCTATCGAGGCGGCGCGCGCTGGGGAAATGGGCCGGGGCTTTGCTGTGGTGGCCGACGAGGTGCGCACCCTGGCCAGCCGTACACAAAGCTCCACCGATGAAATTCAGCAGATGATTCAGCGCCTCAAACAGGGCGCGGAAACCGCCGTGAGTTCCATGCATGCCGGGCAGAATGCCACGGGTACCGGCGTTGCGGCGAGCCAGCGCACTGGGCAATCACTCAGCGCCATCACCGAGCAGATTGAGCGCATCAGTGACATGAACACCCAGGTGGCCACCGCGACGGAAGAGCAGTCCTCGGTAACCGAAGAGATCAACCGTAACGTGCAGGGCATTGCCGACCTGGCGCATGCCACCGCCGGTGAGGTCGGGGTGTGTAAAGAAGACTGCAAAACGCTGCGCGGTCTGGCAGATGACCTGGCTCAACAGATGGGCAGCTTCCGTCTGTAAGTGAGGGAGTCGCGGCCAAGGCGCTCATTGGCCCGCCAGCAAGGGCGGGCATTGCTTTGGCTAGGTTGCCTTAAGCAACATCCGCCTGCCTGTGCCGCCGAACTCAGGCCAGGTTCAGGCGGTTGCGACCTGCCGCCTTGGCTTGATAGAGCGCGTCATCGACCCGCTTAAAAAATCCTTCGGCACTGTCGTCGCGGTGTGTGTCGTAACAGCCCACGCCCAGGCTGGCGGTCAGCGGCAGGGTTGCGCCCGGTACATCAAAGGCTTCACGCTCTAGCGCCTGACGAAACTGCTCGGCCAGCAAACGCGCCTGTTCCAGCGGGGTGTTGGGCATCAAAATACCGAACTCTTCGCCGCCGAGGCGCAGCAAAGCATCGCTGTCGCGGCGGAAGTTCTGGCGCATGCGCTCGGCAAAGTCGCTCAGGCAGCTATCGCCACAGGCGTGGCCGTACTTGTCATTGATCCGTTTGAAGAAGTCGATATCCAGCAATACCAGCGACAGCGGCTGGCTCTGCCGTCGGGCGTTGGCCACCATCACTGGAAACAGGTTATTGAATTGGTAGCGATTGCCCAGTTGGGTCAGGCTATCGGTGCGGCTGAGGTGTTCGAGGCGTTCCTGCTGGTCGAGCAGTTGCAGCTCCAAGGCTAGGGTGTTGTGGTACTCACGATGGCTGCGGTTCAGTGCCAGCAGCAGGTAGCTCAGATAGATCGCCAGGGTAATCACCATGGCGTGATGGGTATGCCAGTCCAAGGCCAGGCCAATTAACCCGGGCAGGTAAAGCAGCAGCAGGGCCAGGGTCGCGCGACGCTTGCGCATTGAGAAGGTAAATACCATCGCAGTGCTGAAGGCGATGGTGCTGAGGGTGGCGATGATTGTCGAACTGCTGAATGCTGGGTGTGTCTGCGCCAGCGCATGGGCCAAGCCCCAAAGAAGTGCGGTGCTGAGAATCAGCAGCCAGTGGTAGTTGAGCCAGCGCTTCAGCGCTGCGGGCGTTTGCTCGTCTGGTAGGCGATGGAGCAGGCGCAGCGCCAGCAGTAGCGCGAAAATGGCGACGCCGATCAACCCTATCGGCAGCTGCTGTAGCGGGTTGTTGCTGAACCCCCAGGTGAGCAGCCAGGCCAGCAGGTAGTAAATACCCCCCAGTGGCGTACGGGTGCGCGTGTCTTGGGCTTCACGCCAGAGTGAGAAAGCCTGCGGCTGATGGGGGACGTTGGAGTCAGTCATAGCTTGTGATCACAAAAACAACGTCACTGCAGCATAGCGCGTTCCTCGTGAAAAAAACTGTCAGAGTGCCAGTATGTCGTGCGGGCGACGACGAGGGGCGTACCAGCCTTTTTGCACTGTTACGCCTGGGCGTTAACGCAGGATCAGCAGTGCACTGTTGCTGGTGCGTAGCAGGGTGCTGGTGGTGCTGCCGACGAGGAACTGACGAATCCGCGAGTGGCCGTAAGCGCCCATGGCCAGCAGGTCGATGCCTTGTTCACTCTGATAGGCGTGCAGCGTGGGTTCGACTTCGCCGGCGCGAATGGCTAGATGTACTTCGCTGGCCGAGTCTTGCACCACGCGGGCTGCCGCCTTCAATTGTTCGCGGGCATCGTTGGTATCGGCGCCGACCATCACTAGGTGACATGGCAAGCCTTTGAGCAGCGGGCTGGCGGCGATCATCTCCAGGCTCTTGTGCGCGGTGGCGCTGCCATCATAGGCGAGCATGTAGCTTTTCGGCGGCGTGAACGCGCCACAACTGACCAAGATTGGCCGTTGCACGGTGCGAATCACGTTTTCCAGATGGCTGCCCACCAGTTGGCTAAGGCTGTCGCTGGTCTTGCCCTGGCGGCCGATCACCAGCAGGCGGATATCGGCCTCCAGCTCGTGCAGACAATCCACCAGATCACCATGGCGCTGGCGCAGTTGTGCGGGCTCGACGCCATCGGCTTGTACCCGCTCGCGCGCGGCTTCAAGCATCAGACGGCCTTGCTCCATGGCTAGCGCGTGGCGTTGCTGGTCGAGGCTGGCCAGCTCTTCGAGCAAATGCTCGCGGCTGCCCAGGCCGATAGCGCCGGACAGGTCCGCATGAACGGGGTACTGAACCTCGCCCAGTACGTGCAGCAGGGTCAGTGGCGCACTCAGGCGCTGGCTGGCCCAGGCTGCGTAATCGCACACGGCGCGGGTGGATTGCGAACCATCAATGCATGCCATTACGTGAGTCATAGAACGCTCCTGTTAGTGGCCGGACAGCAGGTCGGTGGCGTTGTCCTTGTCGTGTACCCCGAAGCGGTCGACGATGGTGGCGCTGGCTTCGTTAAGGCCCAGCACGTCGACTTCGGTGCCTTCACGGCGCAGTTTGATCACCACTTTGTCCAAGGCCGCGACGGCGGTGATGTCCCAGAAGTGTGCGCGGGAGAGGTCGATGGTGACCTTGCTCACGGCCTCCTTGAAATCAAACGCCGCCACGAACTTGTCGGCGGAACTGAAGAATACCTGGCCAACCACGGTGTAAGTGCGATGGCTGCCATCACTGCTGGCGTCGGAGTTGATATAGAGGAAGTGGCCGATCTTGTTGGCAAAGAACATCGCCGCCAGTAGTACACCGACGAATACACCGTACGCCAGGTTGTGGCTGTAGACGGTCACCGCCACGGTGGCGAGCATCACCAGGTTGGTCGACAGTGGGTAGTTTTTCAGGTTACGAATCGAGTCCCAGCTGAAGGTGCCGATCGACACCATGATCATCACCGCCACCAGTGCCGCCATAGGGATCTGGCTGACCCACTCGGACAGAAACACCACCATCAGCAGCAGCACTACGCCGGCCACCAGGCACGACAGGCGGCCACGGCCACCGGATTTCACGTTGATCACCGACTGACCGATCATCGCACAACCGGCCATACCACCCAGCAGGCCGGAGGCGATATTGGCCACACCCTGGCCTTTGCATTCGCGGTTCTTGTCGCTGGTGGTGTCGGTCAGGTCATCGACGATGGTGGCGGTCATCATCGATTCCAGCAGGCCGACCACGGCCAGTGCGGCGGCGTAGGGGAAGATGATACCCAGGGTTTCCAGGTTCAGTGGCACGTCTGGCCAGAGGAAGATCGGCAGCGTGTCCGGCAGCTCGCCCATATCACCGACGGTGCGGATATCCAGGCCGAAGTACATCGCCACGGCGGTCATCGACAGGATGCACACCAGCGGCGAGGGGATCAGCTGGCCGAGCTTCGGCACATAGGGGAACAGGTAGATGATGGCCAAACCCGCGGCGCACATGGCGTACACGTGCCAGGTGACGTTGGTCAGCTCCGGCAGTTGCGCCATAAAGATCAGAATCGCCAGGGCGTTTACAAAACCAGTGACCACCGAGCGCGAGACAAAGCGCATCAGGCTGCCGAGCTTGAGGTAGCCGGCGCCAATCTGCAGCACACCGGTCAACAGCGTGGCGGCCAGCAGGTATTGCAGGCCGTGTTCCTTAACCAGCGTGACCATCACCAGCGCCATGGCCCCGGTGGCCGCGCTGATCATGCCCGGGCGGCCGCCGACGAAGGCAATCACCACGGCGATACAGAACGAGGCATACAGGCCGACTTTGGGGTCGACGCCAGCGATGATCGAGAAGGCGATGGCTTCCGGGATCAGCGCCAGCGCCACCACCAGACCGGCGAGCACATCGCCGCGGATATTAAAGAACCAGGTGTTTTTCAGGCTTTGTAGCATCGTGGGTTCCAAGGGCTGGAGTCCGCAGGTGCATGCAAAGGCAGAGCGGACCGGCTAATAAAAGACTGGGTGCGTCGAGCTTAGCGCAGCCTATAGGCCAGTATGTTTAAGTGCGGGCCTACGCGCGGGTTTAAGCCTTGCAGGCGCTGTGCAGCAGGACGAGGTGCTAGGGCGTGCCGGCAGCCCGCGTGATGCTTGACGCGTGGGCCCGCTGCCGCTATCCAGTCGGGCAAACAAGGCGGTCACCTTAACATAGCGCCCCTGCAGCCACCCTTGCCTGCCGGGGGCCTAGCCGCGCCGGATCAGCCAGATGCCGGCGACGATCAGCAGCAGGCCGCCGACTTTACCCGCCGTAATTGGCGCCTCACGGAAACCAGCCCAGCCGAAGTGGTCCAGGGTCAGGGCCATGCTCAGTTGCCCGGCGATCACCAGGGCCATAAACAGCACCGCACCGACCTTGGGGCCGGCAAAGGCGGCGGTGGCGATAAACATCACCCCCAACAGGCCACCGCTCCAGTGCCACCAGGTCAGGCCTTTTAATGCGCCGAGGCTGGGGAATTCACGTTGAGCGAGTACCAGGAGTAGTAATGCCAGGGTGCCGACCGCAAAAGAGACCAGCGAAGCGGCCAATACACTCGACACCTGTTTGGCCAGCTGGCCGTTGATCCCTGCTTGTAGCGGCAAGCAGGCGCCAGCGACAAAGGGCAGGGCAAGTAACCACCAGATTGGGGCGGGCATGGGCATCTCCAGGCAGGTACAGGGCCAGCGATTATGCCGCAAAAGCAGCTTGCCCCGTCTGTTGTGGGCTGCCCGCGCGAGCTGTCGGCTGTTAGGTGATGCCTGGGTGCTCATGCTTCGGCGGAGTTAGCTATATAGGCTCCGCCGCGTCAGCGTTGAAACGTCGCGACGTTAACGCGGCGGGTATTGGCTTAAGACTTTGGCCACCGTGCTGCGAATCGATGCTTCGCGCTCGCTCGGGCTGGGCTGAGAGTTGCGTAGTACCTGTTCGGCACTGCCGCGCCAGACCAGCTTGCCGTCTTTGCCGTCGAGCAAATCGATCTGCAGGGTGCCGACCTGATAGTCCAGGGTGCGGGTTTCCACGTAACTCGGGCCTCCCCAGAAGCCGCCACCCCAGGGGTTGCCCCAGGCGCCGCCCATCTGTGTGCTGACCTGCTGCTGGCGGTTGTCGACGATCAGCCAGACCTGCACCTTAATGTCGCCAGGGGTGGCTGCAGTTGCGGCGCGGAGGCCGCGTTGTTCGAGTTGCTCGCTAACCGCTGCGCGAATGCGCTGGCTGGTCAGGTCGCTGTTGATGCGCGGGTCATTGGGCTTGAACTGCACGGCGGGTTCTTGCCAGCTCCAGCTGCGGTAGGCGGCAAAGTCTCGGCTGGGATCGAAGTCGCGCTCCAGTCGTGGCGTTTGGCAGGCGCTCAACAGCAGTAGCAGGGGCAGTAACAGCAGTGATGCACGCATGAGTGTTCTCCTTGGGGCCGCAGTCAGTTCGGTGGATAGGCTGCCAGTGCTTGCTGTAGCGCATTGCGCAGGGCGGTAGCGCGTTCACTCTGGCTGCCGCTGCTGAGGGTTTCGGCGCTGGCGCTCCAGATCGGCTGGCCGTCCTTGCCATCGAACAGCTCGATGCGCACCACCATCACTTCTTCGGTATAGCTGCGCACCAGCGGCGCGCGGCCCCATAGCCCGTATTGATTGCCATAACGGTTGTTGCCGTAATAGCTGCCGTAGTTCTCTGTCACTTGGCGAATGCGTTGCTCCAGGCGTAACTCGGCGCTGACGTGCAGATCAGCCGTTGCGCCGCTGCGATGCGGGCGCAGGCCGCGTTGGTCGAGGGCATTGCTCAGCGCTTCCTGAACCTGCTCCGAGCTGGCCCATGCCGTGCCAGCAGGTAGGCGTTGCCAGCTCCAGGTGCGGTATTGGCCGTAGTCGCGCGGTTTTGCCGGGTAGGCGCTGAGGTCCAGTTGCTGGGCCGCCTGCACGGGCGCTGGCGGCAGCGGTTTGCTGTCGGCGACATAAGGGTTCTGGCTCTGGCAGGCGGCGAGTGTGGCCAGCAGCAGTAAAATGCTGAGTTTGTGCATGCGCTACCTCCTGAGTCGCGAGCGTTAAATCAATGGGGTCGGCAGATCCAGTGTAGATAACGACCCAAACCGGCAAAGCTGGGGTGACGGCGGTAGGCCAGTTCCATTTCCAGCAGATCAATCAGCTCGGCCTTGGCTTGAAACGGCTGCGGCATGTAGTCGTGGAACACCCGCACACCACTCTGGCTTTCGACCTGCCAATTGGGCTCAAGTTGCGCCGCCAGCTCGCGCGGATCAAGCGGCATCTGCGGAGTGAGGCTTTGTTTTTCTCCGGCGAACTCGGCTTTGCGCAGTTTGCGGAAATGCCCCTTGAGCAGGTTGCGGTAGATCAGCGCGTCTTTGTTGTAGAACGCCAGCGATAGCCAGCCGCCGGGCGCGCACAGCTGGTGCAGCACGGGCAGGATGCTGTGGGGTTCGGCCAGCCATTCCAGCACCGCGTGGCAGATCACCAGGTCATAGGGCTGTTCAAGTTGGCCGAGCAGGTCCTGCCAGGGCGCTTGAATAAAGGTGGCCGGTTGCCCGGCCGTGGCAAAGCGCTCGCGCGCACCGGCGAGCATGGGGGCGGCGGGTTCTGCCAGGGTTACCTGATGGCCGCGCTCGGCCAGCCACAGCGACATATGGCCTAGCCCCGCACCGATATCCAGCACCCGCAACGGGCGTTCAGGCAGGGCTTCGGCCAGGTCGGCCTGGAGCACGGCGAGGCGAATGGCGCCCTTGGCACCACCATAAATCTTCTCGGCGAAGCGGGTGGCCAGTTCATCGAAGTGCCGATCAGTCATGGTGAGTGGCTCCTAGAAAGCGTTTTTCGTTGTCGGCCAGTTTGGCGCGCACCACCTGCTCCATATCCAACCCCAGCTCACTGCACAGCAGCACCAAATAGAGAATGACATCGCCGACTTCTTGGCCGGCGTGAGCGAGTTGCTCTGCCGGCAGTTGGCGCGACTGCGCCTCGGTCAGCCACTGGAAGATTTCCACCAGCTCGGCCATTTCCACGCTGGCGGCCATGGCCAGGTTCTTTGGGCTGTGGAATTGCCGCCAGTCGTTGTGATCACGAATAGCGTGCATGCGGGTGGTCAGTTCGGCGAGGTTCATCAGGCGCTCCAATCAACAGGCGCATAGCTTCGAGGGTTCACCCCCGCTGTGCAAGCGGCGCTGGAGCGGCGGCCAAGTATCTGCTGTGGCATGCACCGCGAGGGAGGGCGAGTGCGGCGGTGGAGCGGCGCCTAACGCGCACGGTTATGCGCTCAGACGCCGGGTTGGCGAAACACCGCTGGTGTTTGGCTAACCCGGCAAGGCAGGGCCCTGATTAATGGGCGAAATAGGTGGTCCAGAAGTAATAGGCGGTCATGCCGCTGCCCACCGCGATCACGAGTGCGCGCAGAAAGCTGGCGGGTAAGCGCTGGCCCAGTGCGCCACCGACATAGCCGCCGACAGTGGCGCCGACCAGCAGAATCACCAGCTCATACCAGCTGACCCGGCCGGCGATGATAAAGGTGGCGGTGGCCACGCTGTAGATCACTGCCGAGATCAGATTTTTCAGGGCGTTGGAGCGTGCCAGTGGGTGGCCTTCGATGGAGAAGGCCGCCAGTTGCAGGATGCCCATGCCTGCGCCGAAGTAGCCGCCGTAAATCGACACGCCAACGTGGGCCACCAGCGACAGTGGCGAGTGCGGTGGCTGCGCCGCCTCGCCACGCCGCGCGGCCAACCAGCGGCTGAGCCAGGGGCTGGCGGCAAACAGCGCGGTGGCGAGCAGTAGCAGCCAGGGAATCAGCTTGGCAAATACCGCATCACCGCCCACCAGCAGGAGCAAGCCGCCGAGCAGGCCGCCCGCCAGGCCGGCTATCAGCAAGGGCACTAAATAACCGCCCAAGGGCCGCAGTGAGGCCCGTGCCGCCCAGGCGCCCGCCAGGCTGGCGGGCCACAGCGCCACGGCATTGGTGGCGTTGGCCGTGACTGGCGGCAGGCCGGCGGCGAGCAAGGCCGGGAATGAGAAAAACGTACCGCCGCCGGCCAGCGCATTCATCCCACCTGCCGCAAAACCGGCAAGCACCAATAGCAACATATCGGAAACAGGCATGGCTATCCCTCGCACAATAAAGGGGCAGCATACCCAGGCCGGGGATGTTCGGCCATGTCGATCAAGGTCTTAGAGGGGTGACTCAGCTGCGTTTGTGCAGGACATACAGGCGCCGCATGGCCAGGCCGGGAATGAAGTCACGGTGACCGGTGATGTGAAAACCTGCATCGGTGAACTCGCGCTCGATCTGCGCCCGCGCGTGAACCGGGCCGTTGCGCCGGGTGAGGGCTGTTTGGCGTGCGGCTTCAAGGTTGCCATCGACCCAGACTGAAACGATCACGCAGTCGCGCGTAACCCGGTTGAACTCGCGCAGCGCGGCCATCCTGCGCAGTGGGTCGTCGATTTGCTGCAGGCCGTGCATGGAGAAAATACAGTCCACCGCATTGGCACCCAGATCAATCGCGAACAGCGAGGTTTGCAGCGGGTGCACCCGCTGGGTGAAGGCCGCGTGCAGCCCTGCCAGTGCCGCTGCCAGGTGTTCGGCATGGCTGTTGGCGGCAATCACCACACGGCTCTCGCTGGTGCTCAGCAGCGGCCATAAACCCTCGGCGGCGCAGGGTAGGTCGAGCACCAGGCTGGGTTCGCCGGCCAGTTTCAGCGCGCTGTTGATCAGCTGCCCGGCGCGCCACTGGGCCACGCGCTGGGTAATGCTGCTCAGCATGCGCCCGGCGGGCGGCTTGCCCACCTCGATGTGCGGTCGCTGCGGTGTGCTGTGCGGGTGGCTCGACATAGGGCTGTCCGGGTTATCTCGATCACGGCGACGTTATGGGCTGTTTTTTGCGGCGGTCTGGCGCGTGTTGGGTTGCGTATCGCCGACCCCCGCGGTGTTGCCCAACAGGCTTTGCGTGGCGACCTGCAAAAAGGCCTGCAGGCGCGACAGCAGGTGATCTTGCAGTGCGGCGTTGTCGGTGGGCTGTATGCCTGCATTCTCATGCAGCTGGTAGTCATACAAGCGCGGCGCGCCGTCACGTGGCTGAATCAGCAAGTTGCTGCCGGAAACCAGGGCGACGGTTTGATCGCTGCCGGAGGGCTTGATCACGCCAATGCCCGGGTCAGCCGAGTCCAGCGCCAACAGGTCACGGCCCCAGCATTGCTGCTGCACGGGGCCGCCAAGCCGGCCCATGATGGTGGGGACGATATCCAGCTGAGTGCCGGCAATGTCATTGCGGGTGCCGAATTGTTCTTGAACCCCGGGGGCAATCACCAGCAGCGGCACGTGGAAGCGGTACAGGTCGATGTCGCTGAGCTGCTCGGGGCTGCCAAAACCATGGTCGCCGACGATCACGAACATCGTGTCTTTAAAGTAGGGGGCTTTGCGCGCCTTCTCGAAAAACTGGCCCAGGGCCCAATCCGAATAGCGCATGGCCGTGAGGTGTTCGTCGTTGGAGCCGAAACCGCTGACCGGCTCGACCGGCAGTGGGTCGGGCAGGGCGTAAGGCGTGTGGTTGGACAGGGTTTGCAGCAGGGCATAAAACGGCCGCTGGCGGTCCAGCTTGCGCAGCTCTACGTCGGCGCGGTCAAACATGTCCTGGTCGGAAACGCCCCAAGTAGGGTCGGAAAACACCGGGTCGACATAGTCGTTGCGGCCAATGAAATTACTCATGCCCTGGTTGCCGAAGAAGCCCTTCTGGTTATCCCAGCCAAAGTCGCCGTTGTACACGTAGAGGTCGTCAAAACCGCGATCACCCAGCAACTGCGGTAGCCCAGAGAAGTCATGCGCGCCTTCCGGGCTCTGCATCAAGTACTCGAAGCCGGGCAAGTTGGGGAAGCAGGCCATGGTGGCAAACATGCCTTGATGGGTGTGGGTGCCGTTGGAGAAGTAACGGGTAAACAGCAGCCCTTCTTTAGTCAGACGGTCGAAGTTGGGGGTGATGTCGCCGCCCGCACCGAGCGCGCCGACATAGTGCCCGGCGAAGCTTTCCATCAGGATCACCACCACATTGCGTACCGGTAACTGCAGGTGTGGCTTTGGTGTGCTGATCCTGCGGATCGCCGCCTCGCCGCTGTCGATCAGCAGATCCTGCGGGGTCAGCAGCATCTGCCGCACCAGGGCTTGCGCTTCTGCGCTGGGCAGACGGGCCTTCCATTGATTGTCGCGGTGGTCAGACCAGCGCGCTTTGCCGGCATCGATCAAGGTCAGGGTGCCGTTGAGGCCCAGTTGGTTGGCAAATACCGATTCGGTGGTGCTGGCGTCGCCCCAGCGCAGCGGTGGGCCCTGGCGCAGGGTGCCGCGCACCGCGAGTACGGCGATAAACAGGCAGAGGGTGAACACGCTGATACGCCAGTACCAGCGCTCGCCTGCCGCCGCACCGAGGCTTGGGTCGGCTGGCGGGGCCAGGCGATGGATGGCTTGCAGAGCTTTGAACAGCAGCCAGCTGGCCAGTGCCCAGGCGATCAGGTAACGGCCGACCGGAAAGCCATGCCAGAGCATGCTCATGACCGTGGCCGGGTCTTCACCGAGGTATTGAAACACCAGCGCGTTGAGGCGCTGGTGAAATTCGCGGTAGAAGTCCAGCTCCAGCACGCCGAGGAACAGGGTGAGGCTGGCCACCACGCTGAGCCAGGTCTGCTGCCAGGTGCGCGCCGCCATCAAGCGCCGGCTGCCGATCACCAGGATCAGCGGCGCGAGGGCAAAAGCGACCAGGCGCAGGTCAAAGCGTAGGCCGTTACCGAAGGCTTCCAGCAGGTCGTTGGCCGTGGTTTGGCCAATCAGCTCATGGTTATAAACCAGCAACGCCACGCGCAGCAGGCTGTACAGCACGATTAACAGGACACCGCTTAGGGCCGTGAACAACAGGTGTTGACGCAAGCCGTTGCGGCCTGAGGCAGAGCGAGTAGACGTGACGGGCATCAATTAGTTTCCTGTGGGTCGCGTTGTAGGCTCAGCACGCGGTTGCGGCCTTGTTCGGCCAATAGATAGTAGCCTGGGCGCGTTTCAATCAGGGTTTGTGCCGAACGCAGGTGTGACAACACGATATGTAACTGGCCGTCCGGGGCCAACCGCAACAGGCGGGCCATGTGCGTGGCATCTTCGGTGATCCACACCCCCTCGTTGTTGCACAGCAGAAAGCCGGGTTGGTTAAGGCCCGTCAGCACCACGCTGTCATGACCTTCTGCGTGTACCTGAGAAACCGTGCCGCTGCGCTTCTCGCTATAAAACAGGCGGCCGTCGGGGCAGGCGGTAATGGCTTCGGCTTGATCCAGGCCGGTGCGCAGTACCACGGTAGTGTCGTTGCTGGGGTCGTAGCGCAACAGGCGGCCATCGCCATGACGGTCTTCGATGGCATAGAGGTAGCGGCCATCATTGGTCAGGCCCTCAACATTGCTACCGGCAAACAGCTCGACGGTGCGCTCTGGGGTGCGCCAGAGCACCGCCTCATCGCCTTGCTCCTGGCTGAACACCACGCCACCGCGGAAGCTGACCATGCCGTCTGGCTTGGACAAGCCAGCTTCTACCGGCTCAAGGCTGCCATCGGCGCTGTAACGCAGAATTCGCCCCTCACCACTCTGCAGTTCCTCGCTGAGCAGGAGGCCGCCTTCGGCATCCAGGGCGATGGCGCTGACTTTTTCGATGTTGTTGAGCAGAACCTCATAGCGCCAGCCGGTTTCGGCCACCGCAGGGTACAGGTGACGCCAGCCCATGTAGCTGAACGTCGCCAGCAGCACGACCATCAGTATTTGCGCCACCCGCAGCCAGCCACGTTTGCCGCGCAGGTTGAGGCCATGCAGCAAGCCGGAGTGAGTCGGCAGCGGCTTGTCGAGTAGTGAGGTGGGCAGCATGGGCAATATCCATCGGCAGACAGTGCTCGCATCCTAGAAGGTAGGCATTCAATTCCATGTCAAAAGAATGTGAAAAATTCGTGAGTTTTGGCCCGCTCATGATGGGGGGTATTCGCGTGGCACGCGCTGACCAGTGAAGCGCTGCCGTGATCACTCAACGGTTTTTTCACATCCGCCCGACAGGCATTTCACATCTGCCTGAGTAGATTTGCGGCAGTTTCGTTATCTACCCAGGTGCTTTGTGCGCGAATCAATTCTTAAGCGTGTGGCCGTCAGCCGTAACGTGCTGACCATGCTGGTTGCCTTGTGGCTGATGCTGACCATGAACCTGCCGTTCTGGCGCAGTGTCTGGCAGGGCGTGGGCGGCATGAGCAACGACAGCCCGTTGTTCCTGCTCAGCTTGCCGCTGTTTGTCTGGATCTGGCTGTACGTACTGCTCAGCCTGCTGGCCTGGGGGCGGCTGACCAAACCGGTGCTGGGCGGGCTGGTGCTGGTGTCGGCCGGTGCCAGTTACTTTATGAACAGTTACGGCATCGTCATCGACTACAACATGCTCACCAACATGCTGCAGACCGACGTGGCCGAAGCCACGGAGCTGTTCAATGCTCGCCTGCTGCTGTGGTTTTTATTGTTGGGCGTGCTGCCTGCGTTGTTGATCAGTCGTATGCCGACTCGCCCCCTCACATGGCGGCGGGAGCTGGCTGGCAAGCTGGGCAGTATGGCGGCTCTGTTGGCGGTGTTTGCCTTGCTGGTGATGAGCCAGTACCAGCCGTATGCCTCACTGATTCGCAACCACCGCGAAGTGCGCCTGATGCTGGTGCCGTCGAATGTGGTCGGGGCCGTGCACGGTTACCTCAAACGCGAGTTGGCCGCGCCGGCTGTGCTGGAAGTGGTCGGCGCGGATGCCCATCGCATCAGCGCCGTCAGCACCCCGCAGCGGCCGCGCGTCACCCTCTTGGTGGTGGGTGAAACGGCGCGTGCGGCGAACTTCTCGCTCAACGGTTATGCGCGCCCGACTAACCCTGAGTTGGCTAAGCGCGATGTGATCAACTACCCGCAGGCGTCTTCCTGCGGCACCGCCACGGCGGTCTCGGTGCCTTGCATGTTTCAAGATGTAGGCCGGGCGGACTACCAGGACTCGATGGCCGGCAATCGTGAAGGCATGCTCGACGTGTTGCAGCGTGCCGGCGTGGATGTGCTGTGGCGCGATAACAACTCGGGTTGCAAGGGTGCCTGTGATCGGGTGCCCAACGAGGATGTTTCACACCTCAACCTTGTGCAGTTCTGCGCCGATGGCGAATGCCACGACGAGGCGCTGCTGCATAACTTGCAGGCGTACCTCGACGGCCTGACCCGTGACACTGTGGTGGTGCTGCACATGAAGGGCAGCCACGGCCCGGCCTATTACAAGCGCTACCCGGCGGCGTTTGAGCGCTTTACCCCGGTGTGCAAGGAGGTGCAACTCGATCGCTGCGACACCGCCAGCATCGTCAATGCCTACGACAACAGCCTGCTCTACACCGACCATGTGCTGGCCGCCACCATCGACTTGCTGCGCAGCAATGCGGCGCGTTTGGACACCGCCATGCTCTATATGTCGGACCACGGCGAGTCCCTCGGTGAGCTCGGCATGTACCTGCATGGCGTGCCCTACGCCATGGCGCCGAGCGAGCAAACCCATGTGCCGATGGTGCTGTGGTTCTCCGACGGCATGCAGCGCAGCAGCGGTATCTTCGCCGATTGCCTGCGCCAGCAGGCGGGCCAGCCGGTGTCGCAAGACAACCTGTTCCACTCGGTGATCGGCCTGATGGGCGTACGCACCTCGGTCTACCAACCGCAGCTGGATATCTTCCGCCGCTGCCGACCGGCTGCGGTTGCCGTGCAGAGCAAAAGTACTGAGCTGCGGATCGACTGACTCAGTAAGGTCGGCTCGATAGCCTGAGATAGAGGCTCTGGTTGCTGTCAGCCTGGCTGAACGCCAGGCCGGTAGGCTTATTTGGTCGCTTTAAGCACCACAAACTTCGGCGTGGCCGCGACCTGTTCGACGCCGCGGAACAGGCGTTTCAGTTTGGCGTGGTAGCCCAGGTGACGGTTGCCGACGCTCCACAGTTCACCGCCGGCCACCAGGGCGGCACGGGCCTGTTGGAACATGCGCCAAGCGAGGAAGTCGCCGACCACTTGCTGTTGGTGGAAGGGCGGGTTGCACAACACCAGGTCCAGCGAATCCGCCGCCTGTTCGGCCAGCCCATCGCCGGCGCGGATCTCTAACGGGCGTTCACCCAGCGCCGCACGCCAGTTTTCAGCGGCCGATTGCACGGCCATATAGGACTCATCCACCAGCGTCAGCTCAGCCTGCGGGCTGCCCAAGGCGTAGGCGATACCGAGCACGCCGTTACCACAGCCGAGATCGGCCACGCGCAGGCGGCTGAGGTGCTTGGGCAGGTGCGGGAGGAAGGCGCGGGTGCCGATATCCAAGTCTTCGCGGCAAAATACATTGGCGTGGTTGCGCAGCTCAATCGCCGGTTTATCCAGGCGGTAGGCCGTGGGGTAGGGCGATACCGGCGCGGGTTTGGCGGCTGGCGTGGCGAACAGCAGGCGGGCTTTTTTCACCGCCAGTGAGGCCTGCACCGGGCCGATGTAACGCTCCAGCAGATCACCCGCCGCGCGCGGCAGGTGTTTGACCATGGCTGCGGCGATCACCTGTGCGCCCGGGGCGAGCTGGCCGTGCAGGCGAATCAGTTGTTCCTCCAGCAGCGCCAGGGTTTTTGGCACGCGGATCAACACCAGGTCAAACGGCCCTTGCGCGCGCTCACTGCTCGGCACAAAGCGCACGGCCTCCGCTGGCAACTGGTTGCGCTGCAGGTTGACCTGTAAACCGAGGTGGCCGAGGTGCGAGTCGCCGCTGCTGGTGATGTCGGCCCGGCCGGCCAGGCTGGCCGCCAGCGCACCGAAACTGTCATTCAGTACCAAGATACGCGCTGCGTCCGGTAACCCCTGCTCATGCACATGGTTGAGCAGATATTCATCGGCGGCATCAAACGCCTGCAGCGGCTCATGCAGTTGGTCGGGTTGGCGGATCAGGTCGAGCTGGGCGAAAGGCGTAACGAATATAGGCATATAGGCTGCTGGTGTTTGTTCGAGTCGGTTTGCGGGACACTGGGGCGACGTCACCGCAGTGGAGCCAGTATGACTGTCAGCGAAGACAAGTTCACCCAGCAAACCCTGAGCGCTATCCAGGTCTGGTCGCCCAGCCTGTTCAGCCTGCGCTGTAGCCGCGATCCCGGGTTTCGTTTTACTGCCGGGCAGTTTGCCCGCCTGGGCGTGCAGAAGGCCGATGGCACGCGGGTTTGGCGTGCCTATTCGATGGCGTCGGCGCCCCACGATGAATTTCTCGAATTTTTCTCCATCGTGGTGCCGGGCGGCGCGTTCACCTCCGAGCTGAGCCGGCTGCAGGTTGGCGACAGCCTGTTGGTGGAAAAGCAGGCGTTGGGCTTTCTCACCCTTGACCGTTTTGCCGATGGCCGTGATCTCTGGCTATTAGCCAGCGGCACCGGTTTGGCGCCGTTTTTGTCGATTCTGCAGGGGCTTGAGGTGTGGCAGCGCTTTCAACGGGTGGTATTGGTGTACAGCGCGCGCACGGCCAGCGAGTTGGCCTATCAGCCGTTGATTCAGGGCCTGATGCAACAGGAACATCTGCAGGAGTTTGCCGGGCGCTTTACCTATCTACCGCTAGTGACGCGTGAGCAGGTGCCCGGTTGCCTGCATGGGCGCATCACTACACTGCTGGAGAATGGCGAGTTAGAGCGTGCAGCGGGGCTGAGCCTGGACCCCGCCGATTCACGGCTGATGATTTGCGGTAACCCGCAGATGATCGACGACACGCGGGTGCTGTTGAAACAGCGCGATCTGCAGCTCAGCCTGACCCGACGGCCGGGACAGGTGGCCGTCGAGAACTATTGGTAGCGGTTATTCCTCGCGGATAGCCTTGATCCGGTGCTCCCAGCGGCGCTTGGCAAAGCGGCGCATATTCGGGATGTCGTCGGTTTCGTCGAGGATCGGCTTGCCGATGATGGTCTCCATGATGTCTTCCATGGTCACCAGGCCGCGGCAGCTGCCGAACTCGTCATACACCAGGCACATGTGCTGACGTTCTTGCATCATCTGGGTCATCAGGTTCTCGACGTTCATGCTGTCGGAGACCACCTTGAGCGGCTTGAGGATGCTCGACACCGGCGCGTCATCAGCCTCGGCCGCCAGAGCGTCATAGCGGAACACCACACCCAGCGGCGACTCATTCTCACCGATCACCGGATAGCGGGAGAACTGGCTCTCTTTCACTCGTGCCTTGAATGCGCCGAGGGTGTCATCGGGGGCCGCAAACTCGCAAACAATCCGTGGCGTCATGATGTCGCGCAGCTTGATTTCGTGCAGGTCGAGAATATTGCTGATGACGCGCTGCTCATCCTCATCCAGCTTGCCCACTTCACGGCCGAGCAGGGTCAATGCTTTGATCTCTTGGCGGATGTCGTGCTCGGGTTCCTTGCCGCCAAACAACCGCATGATCAGGTCGGACATGACGATAAATGGCTTGAGCAGCAGGATCATGCCGCCCAGCAGGCCAGGCAGGTACGGTGCCAGGGTGGGCCAGTAACGTGCGCCAATGGTCTTGGGCAGAATTTCCGAGAGCACCAGGATGAGCAGTGTCATGACCGCCGAGGCGATGCCCAGATAACCGTCGCCAAATATTACCGTGACTTGCGCGCCAACGCCCGTAGCACCGACGGTGTGGGCCACTGTGTTGAGCGTGAGGATCGCGGCAAGGGGCTGGTCAATCTTGTCTTTCAGCCCTTTCAGCCGCTCATAGAGCTTGGGCTTGGTTGCCTTCTGCTGGGCAATATAGCTGGGCGTTAGGGAAAGCAACGCCGCTTCAAGAATGGAACAGATGAATGAAACGAGGATGGAGAGAGCGGCAAACGCAATTAGGAGTGTCATTGAGGGGGGTAAGTAACCAAGGGATGCTCAATTTACACGAACTGGTTGCGAACGCCGCGCGCGGCCAATGAGCAAGCTGCAACAAATCGTGTACGGGAGGGCGCTTGCCCTCCGCAAGGGGGAGGGCTCAGTCTTTGCTTTGCTGAGCCTTGAGCAGGTCACGGATTTCGCTCAGTAGCTCCTGCTCCTTGCTCGGCGGCGCTGGCGCGGCCGGGGCAGCTTCTTCTTCGCGTTTGAGTTTGTTGATCACTTTGACGCCCATAAAGATGGCGAAAGCGACAATCAGGAAGTCGAGAATGGTCTGGATAAATTTGCCATAACCCACAGTTACAGCAGCGACATCGCCTTCGGCGGCTTTCAGCACAATCGCCAGATCGGAGAAATCTACACCGCCAATCAGCATGCCCAGGGGCGGCATCACCACGTCACCGACGAAGGACGAGACAATCTTGCCAAAGGCCGCGCCGATAATGATGCCCACGGCCATGTCGACCACGTTGCCTTTGACCGCAAAGGCCTTGAATTCACTGATTATACTCATGCTGCTTTCCCTGATAGGTGAGGTTGCGCTGAGTGTAATTCAGCGCTTGCTGCTTGCCAGTCAAATTTTAGCTCGGGTAATGCACGTCCGGCAGGGACTGGAAGCCCGGTTTGGCCAGCAGATAGCCCTGGAAGAGCTCCACGCCCATGGCCTGCAATGTACGCAATTCGCCAAGGGTTTCGATGCCTTCGGCAATCACCCGGATATTCAGTTTGCGGCACATCTGCAAGGTGGCCTCGACCAGCGTCTGCCGCACGCTGTCTTGGTCGATATTGCGGATCAGTTGCATGTCGAGTTTGATCAGGTCGGGCTGAAAGTCGGCCAGCAGATTCAGGCCGGCATAACCGGCGCCGAAGTCATCAATTGCTGTCATGAAGCCTTGCTTGCGGTAGGCGCGCAGGATACCGGTGAGGTGGTCGATATCCAGCACCTGCTCCTGTTCGGTGACCTCGAAGATGATCCGCTCCAGCGGGAAGTTGAAGCGCTCTGCCGCCTCTAGCGTGGCGCGGATACAGGTTTCAGGCTTGTACACCGCGTTGGGCATAAAGTTGATCGAGACCATGGCCGGCACCTGCAATTTAGCCGCCCATTCCAGGGCGGTAATTCGGCAGGCTTGATCGAACGGGTAGAGGTTGTCTTTATTGAGCTTGCCCAAGAGGCTGCCGGCGGATTCGCCAGCTGTGCCGCGTACCAGGGCTTCGTGGGCGAATACCGTGCCCGTACTCACGTTAACGATTGGCTGAAAAGCCATGCTGATTGGAAAACCAAGTCCCTGGCCGTCGCGGCAAGCCGCGCATCCGGTTGTTGTGCCCATTACCTATTCTCTGATTTTTTGCAGATGATGCTCACGATAGCAGAAGTTGCTTTGCAAGCCTCAGTTCAGCGTGTCACGGCAGAGCCTGCGGGGCTGAACTAGGCTCTACTCAACCCCACGCCTGAGGATGCCGTTATGCCCCTGGAACATCACCCACTGAACCGCGAGTTTTCCGAGTTCAAGACACAGTTACACGCCTTGTTGTCCAGTGATGGGCACTTTGTGCGCTTGGCTGAGGAGTACGAAGAGCTCGATAAACGCATCTATGAGGTGGAAAGCGGGCGGGTGGCCATGGATGAGGTTCTGCTGCTCGGCCTGAAGATGCAGCGTGTCAGCCTTAAGGATGAACTCTCCGCCTATCTGCACAAAGCCCGATAACCGTGCTGGCTTGATCCGGGTCAAGTGTTCAGCCCGGGCCAGGGGATAGGCTGTAGGCAGTGACTATCCCCTTAGGAGTGCCAGCATGCACGTTGAACACCATCCGCTAATCAAAGACTTCCCCGAACTGCGCGGCGCCCTGCATGAGTTGCGTCTGGGCGATAGCAACTTCGCGCGCCTGGCCGATAGCTACGAAACCCTGGATAAGCGCATTTGCCGTATTGAAGCCGGCAGCGAACTGCTGGCAGACGATGCACTGCTGTCACTCAAGCAGGAACGCGTCGGCCTCAAGGATGAACTGGCGCGGCAGCTCAAACGGGCGTCGGGGCAGTGTTGTGGGTGTGGCAATGGCTGCAAAGCCTAAGAGAGCTTTAGGCTCTGCTGCGCGTTGAATCGGCTGCGTTAAAACAGGCTCGTCGGACTCGAGTTTGCGAGAGGTGAAGCCGATTCTGCGTTCATTTAACTGTGAATATATCCAGCTATTTCGTATGATCCGGGCTCAGTGTCTATAGGAGTCCGGCATGGCCAAGGCCAAGCGCATGTATGGCTGCACCGAGTGCGGCGCAACCTTCCCCAAATGGGCTGGCCAGTGTGGCGAGTGTGGGGCTTGGAATACGTTGGTCGAGACGCTGCTCGAAGCCAATGCAGCCACCCCCAGCGGGCGTGCCGGCTGGGCCGGTGAACAGGCGCAAATCAAAACCCTGGCCGAGGTCAGCGTCGCGGAAGTGCCGCGGTTTTCCACCGCCTCTGGCGAGCTGGACCGGGTGCTTGGTGGTGGCCTGGTGGATGGCTCAGTGGTGCTGATTGGCGGTGACCCCGGCATCGGCAAATCGACCATCCTGCTGCAGACCCTGTGCAATATCGCCACGCGCTTTCCTGCGCTGTATGTCACCGGCGAAGAGTCCCAGCAGCAGGTAGCCATGCGCGCCCGGCGCCTGGGGTTGCCGGAAGACAAACTCAAGGTGATGACCGAAACCTGCATCGAAACCATCATCGCCACCGCGCGCCTGGAAAAACCCAAGGTGATGGTGATCGACTCGATCCAAACCATCTTTACCGAACAACTGTCCTCGGCGCCTGGCGGCGTGTCCCAGGTGCGCGAGAGTGCGGCGCTGTTGGTGCGCTTTGCCAAACAGAGCGGTACGGCGATCTTCCTGGTCGGTCACGTGACCAAGGAAGGTGCCCTGGCCGGGCCGCGCGTGCTCGAGCACATGGTCGACACCGTGCTGTATTTCGAGGGTGAATCGGACGGTCGCCTGCGCTTGCTGCGTGCGGTGAAGAATCGCTTTGGCGCGATCAACGAACTCGGCGTGTTCGGCATGACCGACAAGGGCTTGAAGGAGGTCACCAACCCTTCGGCCATCTTCCTTACCCGCGCCCAGGAAGAAGTGCCCGGCAGTGTGGTAATGGCCACCTGGGAAGGGACCCGGCCAATGCTGGTGGAAGTGCAAGCGCTGGTCGACACCAGTCACATGGGCAACCCGCGGCGTGTAACCCTGGGCTTGGATCAAAATCGCCTGGCCATGCTACTGGCGGTATTGCATCGCCATGGCGGGATTCCCACCTATGACCAAGACGTTTTTCTTAACGTGGTCGGCGGAGTCAAGGTGTTGGAAACCGCCTCTGACCTGGCGTTGATGGCGGCGGTAATTTCCAGCCTGCGCAACAAACCGCTGCCGCATAATCTGCTGGTGTTTGGTGAGGTCGGCTTGTCTGGCGAAATACGCCCGGTGCCGAGTGGCCAGGAGCGGCTGAAAGAGGCGGCTAAGCACGGCTTCAAACGCGCCATCGTACCCAAGGGCAATGCCCCGAAAGATCCACCGCCGGGTTTGCAGGTCATTGCTGTAACGCGCCTGGAGCAGGCGCTGGATGCGCTGTTCGAGTAATCGATCAGATGGGTATGAAAAAGGAGGCCGAGGCCTCCTTTTTTCGTTACTGGTCTTCGCCGAGTGCGGCGAGTTCGCGTTCGAGCAGGCTTTCATCGCCGAGGTTGAGTTCCACCAGTCGACGCAAGTGGCTGATCGAATCGAGGTCGATATGCCGGCAGACAAAACCGAGCAAGTCCGCTTGGGTGCGGGTCAGCACCACTTCCATCTGTACGCGGGTGTCACCGGCCAGTTGAATATTCGCCTCAAACGGCAGGTTAGGGTCACCGTTCCAGCCGGCGGGGCGCTTGATCAGCAGGCCCTTCAGCGAAACGTCATGCAGTTCGACTGCCCAGCGCCGTTCGCCTTGCACAATCTCGGTGGGGGCGTCGAAAGCGATGCGGTGAAAGCGCCGACGCTCATTGGCTGTTTCGCTCATGCAAACAAACTCCTGCGAGGTTTCATCCACTATAGCCAAGGCTGCTGCCAATGGCTTGGTTTTATCTGCGCCAGCGACATCGCATCGTAGCTGCCAGAAACAACGCCTGCCTTAAATGGCAGGCATAAAAAAGCCGGCTTGTGGCCGGCTTTTAGGGGACGGTCTCGGCTTATTTTTGGTAAGCAGCGACTGCCTTAAGAATTAGATCGCGGGCTTCATCAGCGCCGCCCCAGCCTTCAACCTTAACCCATTTACCTTTTTCGAGGTCTTTGTAGTTCTCGAAGAAGTGCTTGATCTGTTCGATCAGCAGGTGCGGCAGGTCGGTGTATTCCTGAACGTCTTTGTACAGCACGGTCAGTTTGTCGTGCGGCACGGCAACCAGTTTGGCGTCGCCACCGGCTTCATCGCTCATGTGCAGTACGCCAACCGGACGGGCGCGGATGACCGAACCTGGGGCAACTGGGTATGGCGTCACAACCAGTACGTCGAGGGGGTCGCCGTCGTCAGCCAGGGTGTGCGGGATAAAGCCGTAGTTGGCCGGGTAGAACATCGGGGTGGCCATGAAGCGGTCGACCATCAAGCAATCGATGTCGTGATCGATTTCGTATTTGATCGGCGCATGGTTGGCCGGAATCTCGATGGCAACGTAGATGTCGTTCGGCAGGTCTTTACCGGCCGGGATCTTGCTGTAGCTCATGGGGCGACTCCCGAGGGGTGGGCCAAAAAAGTGGCGCGATTATAGGCATATTCCCTAGGCGTTGCTACGCCGGCTTATCTAGCCATTAGTCGCGAGTACGCTGTCTTTGGTCTTGGCGGGGTAAGCCGAATGGCGCCGCTGAAGTTGTTGCAGTCGCGCCAGCGGGTCCTGGCGGTAGAACAGGGCCAGTTGCGCGTAGACCGTAGGGAAGGCTTTGGCGAGCCGGTCCGGGGCGCTGAAGAAGTATTCGCTGGTGACCGCAAAGAACTCCGCTGGGTTTTCCGCGGCGTAAGGGTCAATGGCGGTTTCGCGTCCTGGGTTAGCATCCAGTTCGGTGTTCAGCTGGTCAAAGGCGCTCTGCATGGCGTTGGCCCATGCTTCAACATGCATGCTGTTATGCAGCGGTGGCAGGCCGTTGGCGTCGCCATTGAGCATATCCAGTTTGTGCGCTAACTCATGGATCACCAGGTTGTAGCCATCCCACTGGCCGCTGGCCTGCACCCCGGGCCAGGCCAGAATAACCGGGCCCTGCAACCAGGCTTCGCCGCTGTGCGCACCGTCCCATTCATGCACCACGCCGCTGGCATCGCGGTGGCGCTGTGGGCTGACGAAATCGTCTGGGTAAAGCACGATCTCATGGAAACCCTGGTACCAGTTGAGGTCCGCCAAGTGCAGCAGGGGGAGCTCGGCCTGCACGGCCAGTAGCAAGCGGGCGTGAGTATCCAGTTCGAGGCCGGGCAGTGGGCTGAGGTGCTTGTGTTGTAAGAACAGCACGGCCCGTTCACGCAGGCGCTGCTGTTCGGCAGCGTCCAGGCCGTCGAGGATCGGCAGTTGGCGCACGATGGCGTCCCACTGAGCGCTGCTCACGGGATGACGGGCAAGGATGCGCTGGCGACGCCAGGCACGTAGCGACCACATGGGTTCTGCTCAGGCTCTAGGAAGCGGCCACCATAAGCCCGGCGGCGGCGCTGGGCAAGTCGGCACAAAGGCTGCACTGACAAACCTATCCGCGACCTGGGAGGGCTGCCAATGTCGATTGAGCGTCTCGATCATCCCGCCATCAAACTGCTCTGCGGCCACGGTTTTGACCTGCCGGGTCAGGCTGCGCGGACGCGCGCGATCTGCTTGCCAGGGCTTGAAGGGCGGCCGCCTGTGCTCGTGGTTGCGCTGCTTTGGGCGCGAGAGTGCCCCGATGTGGTGCGCACACTTGAGGCTTACCTCGACGGTCTACTGGCCGATTGCACGTGCACGCCCTCGAGTTGGAGCGAAGCCCAGGCCGCGCGGCAGGTGCTGGCAGGGTTTAACCAGCAGCTGTTTCGTCAGCGCCAGGGCGGACGCAACCTGGCTCAGGTGAATGCCGGGCTGTTGCTGCTGCAGAAAGCCGATGCGCAGTTTCTCCAGGCCGGCGCCATCGGTTTAGTGCGTTATCAGCAGGGCAACGTGCATTGGTTGGTCGGCGTTGAGGGGCTGCCGCTTGGTGCGCAGCCTGAGCTGGCGCTGGTGCAGCACAGCTTGGTGCTCAGCCCGGGCGAGTTATTGCTGCTGGCGCCGCAGCCGTTGTTGGATGTGGCGGATCTGCAGGGCTTTCGTGGCGCGGACGAGCCACTGCCTGAGCTGCTCGCGCCCTTGTTGCAGGCGCCAGGTGCGGCGGCATTAGTGCGCCTCGGCGACGCTGACAACACGCCGGTGCTGGCTCCGCGTGCGCCCTGGCCAGCGGTGGTTAATGCGCAACCCGGACTGCAGCTGGATGGCTGGACACTGCTCTCGGCTTGTCCGTACGGGCCGCCGGGGCGGGTGTTTCGCGCGACGGACCCGCGAGGGCGCGAGGCCATGTTGTGGTTGGCCGAGCAGGCGGCGGATGAAGTCTTTCGGCAGCGCGAGTGGGCGCTGCGGCGCAGTCCGGTGGCCAGCTTGCCGCAGGTAATGTCCGCGCATCAGCCGCGCAGCCATGCTTTCTTGCTGTTTGAACCGGCCAGCAAGGGCATGCGTAGCCTGGTCGATTGGTTGGCGTCGCATGGGGCGCTAGACGGTCTGACAGTCCTGGCTTTGCTCGGCCAACTGATTGCCGCTGTGCGTGGCTTACAGCGGCGCGGCATGCAGGGGCTGTGGTTGGACCCGCGCAGTATCCTGGTGGACGACGCCGGGCGTGTATTGTTGCTGCCTGAATATGCTGCGTTGTTGCCGGGTGTGCCGCCGCAGCCCTTACCTGAACAGGCGGTGCCCTTGGCGCCAGAGGCGCGTAGCGGACAGGCGCTGGATGGTCGCGCTGACCAGTTCGCTCTGGCGGCACTGGCTTACTGGCTGATTGGAAGGCGTTGGCCCGAAGCGGCGCAGGTGGATGCTGACCACACCAGCCGTTATGTGCCGTTGGCGCAGTTCAATGTGCGTGTGCCGGCGGGGTGGGACGGGGTGCTGGCGCGGGCCTTGGCGCCCAAGCCGCAGGCGCGCTTTGAGGCGCTGTCGGCGTTTCAGCATGCGTTGCAGCAGCCGTTGCGGAATCAGCTCCCGGCCTCGTCACGCTCACGGCATTATCGGCAGCCCTGGCATCTGGCTGCGCTTAGTTTGCTGGTGTTGCAGTTGGCTGTGGGCTTGTGGCTAAGCCTGGAAGG
Source organism: Pseudomonas sp. GWSMS-1 (assembly GCF_049847425.1). Lineage (NCBI taxonomy): Bacteria > Pseudomonadati > Pseudomonadota > Gammaproteobacteria > Pseudomonadales > Pseudomonadaceae > Pseudomonas > Pseudomonas sp. GWSMS-1. The sequence goes on from NZ_JBMHHV010000003.1 coordinate 326,930, forward strand.
CTGATGCACTGAGCCAGGGCGAGTGGCGCGCTGGCTCAGTTGCAGGCTTACGGCGCGGTGAAGTCTTCGGTGATCGGCAGGACAAAGCTCTTGAACTCGGTGTCTTCTTTAAAGCCAATGGATTCGTAAAGCTTGTGCGCGACTTCGTTGTCGACGCTGGAGGCGACGCGTAAGCGCACGGCATTGGTCTTGAAGGCCATTTGCTTGGCCGTCTGGATCAGGCGATCAGCCACCAGCTGGCGGCGCGCGTCCTGGCAAACGTAGATGTCGTTGAGAATCCACACGCGCTTGAGCGACAGCGAGGAGAAGCTCGAATAGAGCTGGCAGAAGCCGAGAATCTTGTCTTCGTCATCGGCCATGGCCAGATAGATCACTGACTCTTTACGGCTGATGCGGTTTTCTAGAAATTTCCGTGAGGAATCAGGGTAAGGCAGCTGGCCAAAGTGTTCGCGGTAATTGACGAACAGCGGAGTCAGTTGATCCAGATGCTCCAGGGTCGCTTGGACGATGCGCATGGTGAGCCTCTACTTCAGTCGTGTGGATGGCTTCGGCAACACGGCAGCGCTGCCTGCGAACGCTCCCGATGCTGCCTAAAGCTTTTTGAAAGTGCAATCCAAACAAGCGTTTGGTTGTAATCCCCTGATAGCGCGGCTATTTCAGGAGAAAGTTCGTCTGGCTTGCGGCACCTGCCAATACTGGCACTTCGGCTTCGTCTTTCAGGTTGACCCCTGACAGCTGGCGCCGCCACGCCTCGCGCATCAGGTACAGCAGGCGATGGCTGGCCATGGCGTAGCTCAGACCCTCCAAGCGCACGTTGGAAATGCAGTTGCGCTGCGCGTCGGTCAGGCCGACTTTAGGGGCGTAGGTGAAGTACAAGCCCAGGCTGTCCGGCGAGCTAAGCCCTGGGCGTTCGCCGATCAGGATCACCACCATCTTTGCCCCCAGCAGCTCGGCCACTTCATCGGCCACGGCCACCCGGCCCTGGGTAACCATGACGACAGGGGCCATACGCCAGTTTTCGGCCTGCGCCTGTTCGCTTATGCGTTCAAGCATGGGCAGCGCATGCCGGTGCACGGCCAGGGCGGATAGGCCGTCCGCAACGACAATGGCCAGGTCGTAACCGTCCGGGTTGTTCTCGCGGTGCTGGCCCAGTAGCTCGGCGGATTCGTGGCTTAAGCGCCGACCCAGATCCGGGCGTTGCAGGTAGGTGTCACGGTCCTTGGCGGCGCTGTGCAGCAGCAGGCTCTGGCGATGCTGGCTGGCCAGCCCCGTGGCGAGTGCGGCGTGATCGAACGGCAGGTGCACGGCATCACGGGCCTGGGCGTGGGCAAACTGGAAATCCAGCTGCGCGCGGGTCGGCAGGCTGGTACCGGCGCGGCCCAAGGCGATGCGCGCCGGGGTCAGGTTGCGCAGTTGCTGCCAGGGATTTTCACTGGCACCGCTGAGTGGACTGTCATCGTACATACGCGAATCCTCTGCTAACCAAGCTGCGCCAGCGCCTGACGAAACGCCGGCGGCAGGCTGTTGCTCAGACGCGGGCGGCCATCGGCTTGGGTGAAGATGCCCATGCGCTGCAGCCAGGCTTCGAACTCGGGCGCCGGCCTCAGCCCCAGGCTCTGGCGCGCATACAGCGCGTCGTGGAAGGAGGTGGTCTGGTAATTGAGCATGACGTCATCGGAGCCGGGGATGCCCATGATGAAGTTGATGCCAGCCACGCCGAGCAGGGTCAGCAGCACGTCCATGTCGTCCTGATCGGCTTCGGCGTGGTTGGTGTAGCAGATGTCGCAGCCCATCGGCAGGCCCAGCAGCTTGCCGCAGAAGTGGTCTTCCAGGCCGGCGCGGATGATCTGCTTGCCGTTGTACAGATACTCCGGGCCGATAAAACCGACCACGGTATTCACCAAAAATGGTTTGAAGTGTCGGGCCACCGCATAGGCGCGGGTTTCGCAGGTTTGCTGGTCGAGGCCGTGGTGGGCGCCGGCCGATAGCGCGCTGCCCTGGCCGGTTTCGAAGTACATCAGGTTGTCGCCAAGCGTGCCGCGTTTGAGACTCAGGCCGGCGTCGTAGCCTTCCTGAAGAATCTTCAGGCTGACGCCGAAGCTGGCGTTGGCCGCCTCGGTGCCGGCAATCGACTGGAACACCAAATCCAGCGGTACGCCACGGTTGATCGCCTCGATCGATGTGGTGACGTGGGTCAGCACGCAGGCTTGGGTGGGGATTTCATAGCGCTGAATGATGCCGTCGAGCATGCGCAGCATCTCGCAGATCGATTGGGTGCTGTCGGTGGCGGGGTTAATGCCGATCATGGCGTCGCCATTGCCGTACAGCAGGCCGTCGAGAATGCTCGCGGCGATCCCCGCAGGTTCGTCCGTTGGGTGGTTGGGTTGCAGGCGGGTGGACATGCGCCCGCGCAGGCCGACGGTGTTGCGAAAACGGCTGACTACGCGGATTTTCTGCGCCACCAACACCAGGTCCTGCACGCGCATGATCTTCGACACCGCCGCGGCCATCTCCGGCGTCAGGCCCGGGAGAGGGAGCGAAGGCCGGCTTCATCAGCGCTGTCACCGAGTAGCCAGTCACGAAAACCGCCGACGGTCAGGTGGCTGACCGGGGCGAACGCGGCGGCGTCATGGCTGTCGATAATAAGCCGGGTGACTTCATCGTCTTCATAGGGGATCAGCGCTTCCTGGAGAAACTGCTTGAGCGGAATATCGGCGAGGGCCATCTGCGCCGCGACCCGTTCGCCAGCATTGCTCGCCGCCACACCGGCGAGAAAATCGCCGGAGCGTGCGGGGCTGGCTTTGGCCATCACCTCGGCAAGGCTGTCGAAGCGGTAGGTTTCACCGCCAACGCTGTGGCTGTATGCGGGCATTGAGTTCCCCTTGAGGGCTTGGCTGCGCCAAAGCGGTGCTGCAGTTGTCATGTATGCACTGGAATAAACAATGCTGTCGATGGCAGGGCAGAAATTAAATAACGACGGGCCTCTTGGCAAAGGTTCAGCAACCCCTGTGCCAGAACCTGGCGCGCGGGCTGGGCCTCTGCTGGGCGGCGGCGCTGTGCTAACCTGCGGCCAGTTTTTAGCGCGCCTATTCACTGGTTTTTGAGGGCACCTTCAAGGTACATCATGCATATTCATATTCTCGGCATCTGCGGCACGTTTATGGGCTCGCTGGCGGTGCTGGCCAAAGAGCTAGGCCACCGTGTGACGGGCTCTGACGCCAATGTTTACCCGCCCATGAGTACCCAGCTGGAAGCTCAAGGCATCGAACTGACCCAGGGCTATGACGCCGCGCAACTCGACCCTGCGCCCGATCTGGTGGTGATCGGCAATGCCCTGTCGCGCGGCAACCCGGCAGTGGAATATGTGCTGAACAAAGGCCTGCCCTACGTCAGTGGTCCGCAGTGGCTGGCTGATCACGTGCTGCAAGGCCGCTGGGTACTGGCCGTGGCCGGCACCCATGGCAAGACCAGCAGTTCGAGCATGCTCGCTTGGGTGCTGGAGCATGCCGGCATGAGCCCAGGCTTTTTGATTGGCGGCGTGCCGCAGAATTTCGGTATTTCCGCACGCCTCGGCGGTACGCCGTTCTTCGTGGTCGAGGCCGATGAGTACGACAGCGCCTTCTTCGATAAGCGCAGCAAGTTCGTGCACTACCGCCCGCGTACCGCGATTCTGAATAATCTGGAGTTCGATCACGCCGATATCTTCCCTGATCTGCCAGCCATCGAGCGGCAGTTCCACCATCTGGTACGCACCATTCCCGGCGAAGGGCTGATCATTCACCCGACCACCGAGCCGGCACTCAAACGAGTGATCGAGATGGGTTGCTGGACGGAGGTCGCAACCACCGGTGAAGGCGGCCAATGGCAGGCACGCCTGCTTAGCGCCGACGGCTCGCGTTTCGAGGTGAGCTTCGAGGGCAAGGCAGCAGGTACCGTGGATTGGCAACTGACCGGCCAGCACAACGTCGCCAACGCCCTTGCGGTGCTGGCGGCGGCGCGGCATGTCGGTGTGGTGCCGGAGCTGGGCATCGCTGCGCTGTGCAGCTTTATCAACGCCAAGCGGCGCATGGAGAAGGTTGCCGAAGTCAATGGCGTGACCATCTTCGATGACTTCGCTCACCACCCCACGGCAATTGCTACCACCTTGGACGGCCTGCGCAAACGCATCGGCGACGCCAAGTTGATCGCCATCGTTGAGCCGCGCTCCAACTCGATGAAGCTCGGCGCGCACCGCGACGGTTTGCCCGAGTCCGTGGTGCAGGCCGACTCGGTATATTGGTACGCGCCACCAAACCTGGGCTGGGACTTGGCCGGCACGGTGGCCACGTCAACGGTGCCGACTCAGGTGTGCGATTCGCTGGAGGCGATCATTGCCGGGGTCAAGGCAGAAGCGGCGGCTGGTACTCAGATCGTGGTGATGAGCAACGGCGGCTTCGGCGGCCTGCATGGCAAATTGGCTGCGGCCCTGGCTGAGTAATCAGTGCGTAGCCCGGATGCAATTCGGGACAAGGGTCACCCGGATTGCATCCGGGCTACGTGGTTGCTGTGTGGCTAGCCGCGCAGTAGTTTCCCCAAAAATCGAGGAGCTTCGATGAGCGGTCCAGAACGAATTACTTTGGCCATGACCGGTGCCTCTGGCGCGCAGTACGGTTTGCGCCTGCTCGATTGCCTGGTGCGGGAAGACCGCGAGGTGCACTTTCTGATTTCCAAGGCCGCGCAGTTGGTGATGGCCACCGAAACCGATGTCAGCCTGCCGAGTAAGCCGCAGGCCATGCAGGCGTTTCTCAACGAGTACACCGGCGCGTTACCGGGGCAGATTCGCGTGTATGGCAAGGAAGACTGGATGGCCCCGGCGGCCTCCGGTTCCGGTGCGCCCGCGGCGATGGTGGTGGTGCCGTGTAGCACCGGCTCGCTGTCAGCGATTGCCAGTGGTGCCTGCAATAACCTGATCGAGCGCGCGGCGGATGTGGTGTTGAAGGAGCGTCGCCAGCTGATTCTGGTGCCGCGTGAAGCGCCGTTCTCCAGTATTCATCTGGAAAACATGCTCAAGCTGTCGAACATGGGCGCGACCATCCTGCCGGCGGCGCCGGGCTTTTATCACCAGCCGCAGACCATTGATGACCTGATCGACTTTGTCGTTGCGCGCATCCTCAACTGCCTGGGTGTGCCTCAGGACATGCTGCCGCGCTGGGGCGAACACCATCAGATTACCCCGGATGAATAAGCCCCTGCTGCGCGCTGCCGCCGCTGTGCTGGCGTGCCTGACCCTTAGCGGTTGCGCCACCGTGCGCACTCTGGATGCGGCCAAACCGAATGCGCCGGTGGTGTACGCCGGCACGCGTCTGGATTGGTATGCGTTGCAAGGGGGCTGCTGCGCCACGGATCGCTTCGGAGCTGAAGCGCCGGCTTACCCGGCGGTTGATCTGCCGGTCAGTGCCTTGCTCGATACCCTGTTGCTGCCGCTGTCCCTGGCCACCGCCATTGGCCTTAATCTGGGCATTAGCGGCGGCTTGTAAGGGGCGCTCAGCGGTCCAGCTGGCAGGCTTGGGGCATGGCCTGCTGCAGGCCGTAGCGGCCTTTTTCATCACGGCTTACACGGCCCATGGCGGTATCCGGGTCGTGGGTAAACACCAGGCGTCCGCCACGGCCATGCAGATCGGCCAGCAGGGCTTCTTTCTCTTCAATCAAGCCTTCGGGGAAGCGGTCGTAACCCATGGTGATCGGCAGGTGCACCCACGGTGCGCCAGGGATCAGGTCGGCAGGGAACACCACTGGACCATCGGGCATGGCGACTTCGGGGATCAACTGGCCAGGGGTGTGACCGTCGCTCCAGTGCAGGCGCCAGTCCGCGCCCAATAGTTCGCAGTGCTCGGTTTCATCGATCAGGTGCAGGCGGCCGCTTGCTTCGAGCAACGCCAGCAACTCCGGGACATAGGAGGCGCGGTCGCGGGCATGGGGCTGGCAGGCGCGCTGCCATTGGCGCCGGCCGGTTATGAACTGCGAGTTGGGGAACAGCAGGCGCGCTGGTTGGCCGTCTTCCCAGGCCGCGAGCAAGCCGCCGGCATGGTCGAAGTGCAGGTGGGTGAGCACCACGATGTCGATATCGGCATCACTCAGGCCGGCGGCGGCCAGGCTGTCGAGCAGCACGTGGCGCTCTTCTTGTACGCCAAAGCGCTGTTTCAGGTCGGGGCTGAAAAACGCGCCAATGCCGGTTTCAACCAAAATATTGCGGCCTTCCTCTTGCACCAGTAGGGCGCGGCAACCGAGGTCGATGCGGTTCAGTTCGTCCGGTTTCATCCAGCGTTGCCACAGGGCTTTCGGCGCATTGCCGAACATGGCGCCGCCGTCGAGTTTTTGGCTGTTGCCGGTCAGGGTGGTCAGGGTTCGCATGGGCTTCTCTTATTATGGGTAAGTCGCAACAGGGTGGCGGCTGCAGCGCGGGTGAGCCATTGCACCTTCGGTTGATAGGTGTTCGATTGCTCTGCTGTGGCAGTGCGTGGTGGATCGGTAACGCGTGATCCACCCTACGAGTCATGTCGACGTAGGGTGGATGTCGCTTTTTACATCCACCGCGCCGTTTAGCGCTCGATGGCCAGCGCCACGCCTTGGCCGCCACCGATGCACAGGGTGGCCAGGCCTTTGTGGGCGTCGCGGCGGATCATCTCATGGATCAGGCTGACCAGAATGCGGCAGCCCGACGCGCCGATCGGGTGGCCGAGGGCGATGGCGCCGCCGTTGACGTTGACCTTGGCGCTGTCCCACTGCAGTTCGCGGCCGACCGCAATGGCCTGTGCTGCGAAGGCTTCATTGGCCTCGATCAGGTCGAGTTGTTCCAGGCTCCAGTTGGCTTTCTCCAGGGCGCGGCAGGTGGCGAATACCGGGCCGATGCCCATGGTCGCCGGGTCGACGCCGGCACTGGCGTGGGCCTTGATTCGCGCGAGCACCGGCAGGTTCAGCTCGGCGGCTTTAGTGGCGCTCATCAGCAACACGGCGGCCGCGCCGTCGTTGAGGGTTGAGGCATTGCCAGCGGTGACGCTGCCGTCGCGCTTGAAGGCCGGGCGCAGTTTACCCAAGGCTTCCAAGGTGCTGCTGGCGCGCGGCTGCTCATCGGCGGCGATGATCAGGCTGTCACCTTTGCGCTGAGGGATCTCAATCGGGGTGATTTCGTTTGCAAAGCGGCCGGCCTCAATGGCGGCGCAGGCGCGCAGCTGCGAGTGCGCGGCGAAGGCATCCTGCTCGGAGCGGCTGATGCCGTATTGCTCGGCCAGGTTCTCGGCGGTGATGCCCATGTGGTAGTCGTTAAAAGCATCCCACAGGCCGTCGTGGATCATGGTGTCGACTAACTGGCCGTGGCCCATGCGCAGGCCATTGCGTGAGCCGTTCAGCACGTGTGGAGACTGGCTCATGTTTTCCTGGCCGCCAGCGATGATCACCTCGGCGTCGCCACAGCGAATCGCCTGGGCCGCCATGATCACGGCCTTGAGGCCGGAGCCGCAGACTTTGTTCAGGGTCAGCGCGGGTACTGTGTGCGGCAGGCCGGCTTTGAGTGTGCTTTGACGGGCCGGATTCTGCCCGGCACCGGCGGTCAGTACCTGGCCGAGTATCACTTCGTCGATCTGTTCGGCGGGCAGGCCGGTGTCGGCGAGCAGGCGGCGGATAACGGCAGCGCCCAGATCAACAGCGCTCACGCTGCTCAATGCACCCTGAAAGGCACCGATGGCGGTGCGGGTGGCGGCGACTATAACGACTTCTTGCATGTGCTTCCTCGTGCTGCCGGGGCAGCCAGTGGCTCGAATAAAAAAACGCGACGTCCTTAATGGACGCCGCGCAAACGCTCAACCGGTGTTCGCAGTTCCCGCCATGCAGGGGCGGGTTGGCGTCAGAATTGCTCGGCGCGCAGGCCGTACAGTGCGTCGCTGCCTGCGCGAATGCTGGTTTCCAGGGTCAGGATGCGCGGCAGCAGGCGGGCGAAGTAGAACTCGGCGGTGGCCAGCTTGGCGCTGTAAAACGCTTCGTCTTCGCTGCACTTGGCCTGCGCCACGGCGGCCATGCGCGCCCACATCCAGGCGTAGGCGGTGTAGCCGAACAGGTGCAGGTACTCCACCGACGCTGCGCCGGTTTCGTGCGGGTTGCCCGCGGCACGTTCCTGCAGCCAGCTGCTGGTGCGCTCCAGGCGCTCAATTGCATCCAGCAGCGCGGCGGCATACGGCGCATCGGGCTGCTCGGCGAAGCGGCGAATCTCGGCGGTGAACTGGCGCAGCGCTACGCCACCGTTGGCGATGATCTTGCGCCCGAGCAGGTCGAGGGCCTGAATGCCGTTGGTGCCTTCGTAGATTTGCGCGATGCGCACGTCGCGCACCAGTTGCTCCTGGCCCCACTCGCGGATGTAACCGTGGCCGCCGAACACCTGTTGGCCATGGATGCAGCTGTCCAACCCCGTGTCGGTAAAGAACGCCTTGGCCACTGGCGTGAGCAATGCCACCAGGGTTTCGGCTGTTTGACGCTCGCTGTTGTCGTCGCTGAACTTGCTCAGGTCGAGCTGTTGGCCGACATAGCAGGCAAACGCGCGGCCGCCTTCGGTAAGGGCTTTCATGGTCAGCAGCATGCGCCGTACATCGGCGTGCACGATGATCGGGTCGGCGGCTTTGTCCTGGGCTTCTGGGCCAGTGGCTGCGCGGCTTTGCAGGCGCTCGCGGGCGTAGTCGCGGGCCGCCTGGTAAGACGCTTCGGCGCAGCCGATGCCCTGGATGCCGATGGACAGGCGCTCGTAGTTCATCATGGTGAACATCGCCGCCAGGCCTTTGTTCGGCTCGCCGATCAGGTAGCCGGTGGCGCCGTCGAAGTTCATCACGCACGTGGCCGAGGCCTTGATGCCCATCTTGTGTTCGATCGAGCCGCAGCTCACGGCGTTGCGCGCGGCCAGGCTGCCGTCGGCATTGACCAGCACCTTGGGCACCAGAAACAGCGAGATGCCGCGTGCGCCAGCGGGGGCGTCGGGCAGCTTGGCCAGCACCAGGTGGATGATGTTTTCGGTGAGGTCCTGCTCGCCGCCGGTGATAAAGATCTTGCTGCCGCTGATCTGGTAGCTGCCATCGGCTTGCGGTTCGGCCTTGGTGCGGATGATGCCTAAGTCGGTGCCGGCATGGGCCTCGGTCAGGCACATGGAGCCTGCCCAGCGGCCTTCGTACATTGGCGGCAGGTAGGTGTTTTTCAGGTCTTCACTGGCGTGCGCGTCGATGGCCAGGCAGGCCCCGGAGCTCAGCGCTGAGTACAGTGCGAAGCTGGAGCCGGCGGCGTAGAGCATCTCTTCAAATGCCACGGCGAGCATTTTGGGCATGCCCATGCCGCCGTAGGTTGGGTTACCGGACAGGCCGACCCAGCCGCCTTCAATGTAAGTGGCATAGGCTTCTTTGAAGCCTGCCGGGGTGCGTACATCGCCTGCAATCCATTGCGCGCCTTCTTCATCACCGCTGCGGTTGAGCGGGGCGATCAGGCCGCCAGTCACCTTGGCGGCTTCTTCCAGAATGGCATCGGCAGTATCGGCGTCGACGGTTTCAGCCAGTGCCGGCAGGCGAGCCCATAGGCTCGGGGCATCGAACACTTCATGGAGGACAAAGCGCAGGTCGCGCAGCGGGGCGTTGTACTCAGGCATCGGCAGTTTCTCGCACTGATGCCGCGCAGAGCGCGGCGATTAAAACGCCCCTGGCGTTATTGCACCCGGGGCGTTGCAGGAATAAGCAACACGGCCCGCAGCGCGGCGGGCCGTGTACGGTCACTCGGCCTCGGCTGGGCTTTTGACGGTGTTTTTAGTGGTGAACTTGAGCAGGTGAGTGCGCTCAACCAGGATGTACAGCGCCGCACCTGCAGCCAGGCCCCAGCCTGCGCCGTAGACGGCCAGTACCACACCCATGGTGCCGGCAACGCCGCGCTCGGTGTTGTTGCTCAGCTGTTCGAAACCGACCATCAGGCAGATATAGCCGGTGAGGATCAGGGTCAGCGACAGGGCAATCGGCAGTACCGGCTGGAAGAAGCTCACCAGCGGCAGGGCGAACAGGGCGATAAAGCCGGTGATCCAGAACGTGCCCGCGCCGCTGTAGATCGAATCCATGGCTTTGCGGCCGTACTTGTAACGCTCGGCCATGGTTGCCGCGACGGCTGTCCACAGCGGCCCAGCCAAGCCCGGATACGGCGCGAAGAAGGCGTGCAGGGCGTTGCGCAGGGCGGTGACCAAATGCACGCGGTCGATGTTGTTCTCGATCACTTCGTCAGTGCGCAGTTCATCGGCGCGCTGCATCAGCGACTGGCCGACGATGATGTCGCCAAACGCGATGACATAAGCGATAACCGCAGTAGGCACGGCCAGCAGGAACACATCCAAACCCGGGAAACCAACGCTAAACGGCAGGTAGTTCCACATCTCGGCGAAGGCTGGCGCGGTGATGCCGAATTTCACGTCGGGCATCTTGTATTCGCCTACGGCAATGCCGATGAAAATCGCGATCAACATACCCGGCACCATGCCGTAGTTGACGATTTTGCGCGCCAGCGGCACGCGCTCGGTGAGGCCTTTAAACGACACTGAGAACATCAGGTACAGGCAGATCAGGCTGCCCAGCACCAGGGAAATCGGCGTGTTGGCCAGGCGACCACCGGTGGAGATTTCGCCCATCAGTGCCGCAATACCCGCACCGATGATGATCCCGCCCTTCATCGAGTTGGGAATCAACTTCACCAGGGTGCTGCCCAGGCGCGTGACGCCGAGGAACAGGAAGATCACGAAGACCAGAAATTGCAGGGCAAACAGTGCCTGAATGGCTTCGGGGCCGGGTTTGAAATTGCCGAGAAACAGCAACACAACTGGAATGCCGGGAGTGATCCAACCGGGCACGAAGGGCACGCCGAGCAGCGCCGGCAGCATAAAGCCGACACCACACACCACGACATAGGCGAGGGCTACGTCGTAGGGCAGGCCGAGGTATTTTTCCAGCAGCGGAATCATCGCCAGGCTGACCACGAACATGATCAACGCTTGCAGCATCTCCGCGGTTTCCCAGCGGTAGTGGACAAAGGGCAGGCGCACTTTGAACGGGCCGACTGGCCAATAGGGTTGTTCATCCCCGTCACGGCGTTTAAATAGTTGCATTGAAGCTCTCCGTCGGCCAGTGGCCGGTTTTTGTTGTTGTGGAAACGGTTGTTGCTAACGCATTACTACGCCACCCAATGGGTGGCGCAGTGAGCGGTTAGGTGGCGTGGCGCCGTTACAGGGCCTTGGCCATATCGCGCAGAACGAACTTCTGGATCTTGCCGGTGCTGGTCTTCGGCAGTTGGGTGAAGACCACGGTTTTTGGCACTTTGAAACCGGCCAGGTGTTCGCGGCTGAAACTGATGATGTCCGCCTCGCTGACCTGCTGTTGGTCGGCCTTGAGGGTGATAAAGGCGCAGGGGGTTTCGCCCCATTTCTCGTCTGGGCGAGCCACCACGGCGGCTTCGAGCACGCCGGGGTGACGGTAGAGCACGCCTTCCACCTCAATGGTGGAGATGTTCTCGCCGCCGGAGATGATGATGTCTTTCAGACGGTCCTTGATTTCCACGTAGCCGTTGGGGTGACACACGGCCAGGTCGCCGGTGTGGAACCAGTCGCCGGCAAAGGCTTCGGCGGTGGCGGTGGGGTTCTTCAGGTAGCCCTTCATCACGGTGTTGCCGCGCATAAAGATTTCGCCGATGGTTTCGCCATCGCGCGGGGTCGGCTCCAGGGTTTTCGGGTCGGCCACCATTACCCCTTCCAGGGTGGGATAGCGCACGCCTTGACGGGATTTGAGTACCGCGCGCTCGTCCAGCGGCAAGGCGTCCCATTCGGCATGCCAGGCGCACAGGGTCACCGGGCCGTACACTTCGGTCAGGCCGTAAACGTGGGTGACCTGGATGCCCATTTCTTCGACCGCACCAATCACCTTGGCAGGCGGCGCAGCACCGGCAACCATGGCCTTGACTGGATGGTCGATGGCCGCTTTGGCTTCGGCTGGCATATTCACCAGGGCATTGAGCACGATCGGGGCGCCACACATGTGGGTGACTTGCTCGCTGCGAATCAGGGTGAGGATTTTCGCCGGGTCGACACGGCGCAGGAACACATGCACGCCCGCCAGGGCGGTGATGGTCCAGGGGTAGCACCAGCCGTTGCAGTGGAACATCGGCAGGGTCCAGAGGTACACCGGGTGGTTGCCCATGGCCCAGGTCATCTGGTTGCCCAGCGAGTTCAGGTAAGCGCCACGGTGGTGGTAGACCACGCCCTTGGGGTTACCGGTGGTGCCGGAGGTGTAGTTGAGGCTGATCGCCTGCCACTCGTCTGCCGGCCACTGCCAGGCAAACTGCGGATCGCCTTCGGCGAGGAAGGCTTCGTAGTCGAGGTCACTGACCGCTTGACCTTCGCCGTACTCGGGGTCATCGACGTCGATCACTAGCGGCGGATGATCGAGCATGCCCACGGCCGCGTGGATCACGTCGTAGAATTCGCGGTCGGTGATCAGCACCTTGGCTTCGCCGTGCTGCAGCATAAAGGCGATGGCCTCGGCATCCAGGCGCACGTTGAGGGTGTTGAGCACTGCGCCGATCATCGGCACGCCAAAATGCGCTTCGAGCATCTGTGGGATGTTCGGCAGCATCACCGCCACCGTATCGCCTTTACCGATGCCACGACCGGCCAGGGCGGAAGCCAGGCGGCGGCAGCGTGCGTAGGTTTCACTCCAGTCACGGCGGATCGAACCATGCACCACGGCCGGGTAGTGCGGGTAAACACTGGCGGTACGTTCGATAAAGCTCAGTGGCGAGAGGGCGATATGGTTGACGGCAGCAGGCGCAAGGCCCTGTTCATAGATCGACATGCGAATACCCATGCAGGTTGGATGCTCGGGCCATTGTGCGGGTAGTCTTACGCATAGGCCCGGTATTGTTCTGGGTCTATTTATATATCTGATGGTTTATATATGGAAGTTAAACCATAGTTGTATAGTATTTGTACTATATTATTTTTCTGGCGATTAGCCCTTGGTCGCTTTGCATTTGCCGGCTGCCGGCCTGATGCTGCGCCGCCTCGCGCAATAAGTGGCCGATAGGAATGAAACTGGATGAATGAGATCTCCGTGCAGCTGCACAGCTGGTTGTGTATGCAGCGTGAGTGCTTGCCGCTGGCGGTGCGTGCCGATGCACTGTTGCGCGCCCTGCATGCCTGCCCGGAAGTGCGCCAGGCGTTTTTTTTGCGCTGGCAAGCGAGCACGGCGATCTACAGCCATGAAGGCAATGCGCCGCATCTGCCGCCGGGCTTTGGTGATCCGCTAGCGGCCAGTGATCAGTTGCTGTTTGAGCGCTTGCAGCAAGAGCCTCGGCTGGACTTGGCCGCGCTACGTCAACTGCCGTGCTGGCTGGCGGGGCGAGTGCGGCGTGCCGGGCTTAACCATGGCCAGGCGCTTGCATTGGCGCTGGATGAGGGGCAGCCCGGTTTACTGCTGATTGAGTTACAGGAGCACGCCGGCAGCGACTGGCTCGGGCTGGTGCATCAATTACTGTTGGCGGTGCTCGCCAGCCTGCCGCAGCAGGCGCGTGGCAGCCGGTTGCTGGGCAGTGACCCGCAGCCCAGCCTGTTGCTGGATATCGACGCGCGGCCGCTGCAACTAAATGCCGCCATGCAGGCACTGCTGGGTGAGCAATCGCTGGCGCTGGTAACCGATTTGTTGCCGGTCAACGCGCCGCAACTGGTGCGCGCCTGTTTGCAGCAAGGGCGGGCCATCGAAGCGGTTGAGGCGCAGCATGCCGGCCAAGTGCTGATGTGGACCTTTATGCCCGACGCTGCCGAGCAGCAGGTGCTGGCGCGCTGTCGCCCTGCGACCGCCCAGGTGCAGGCTGAGCGTGAAGCGGCCAAGGCCAGCCGCCTGTACCGGCTGATTACCGAGAACACCACCGACCTGATCTCCCGGCACACCCCTGATGGCTGTTTTCTCGATGCCTCGCCGGCCAGCTGGACGCTGCTCGGCTACTGGCCGGAAGCGTTGCGTGGCACCTTGGTGCAGGCGCTGTTTCATGAGCAGGACCAACAGCACTTGGTCGACAGCACCCGTGAAGCCCTCGAGCAAGACGGCTATCACACCATGACCTACCGTATTCGCCACCGCGATGGGCATTATTTGTGGTTTGAGACCGCCAGCCGCGCGATCCGCGAAACCTATACCGGCGCGGTGGTTGAAGTGGTCAGCGTGTCGCGCGATATCACCGCGCGGGTGCTGGCCGAAGAGAACAAGCGGCGCCTGGCTGAGGTGGTGGAAGCCAATACCGACCTGGTGCTGTTTATTGACCCCAATGGGCACCTGACGCACCTCAATCCGTCTGCGCGGCATGCATTGAATATTGAGGATCAGCAGCCGTTACCGCCGCTCGAAAAGCTCTTAGCCCCAAGCGATTTTCAGCAGTTGCAGCGCCATGGTTGGGCGGCTGCCGATGCGGCCGGGGTGTGGAGCGCCGAGGTGCGCCTGCAGCCGCTGGGGCCGCGTGCGCCGCTGCCGGTGTCGCTGGTGCTGCTGGCGCACCGCGGCCGTGATGGAGAGCATTACTACTCACTGGTGGCGCGCGACATGACCGAGCGTGAATTGCGTGAGGCTGAGCAGCGGCGCCATCAGGATGAGCTAGCGCATACGGCGCGGCTGGTCACTCTCGGCGAACTGGCATCCGGTATCGCCCATGAGATCAATCAACCGCTGGCGGCGGTGGTCAACTATGCCAGCGCCAGCCAACGCTATCTCAAGGCGCTGGGCGCTAACCCTGAGGCGGCGAGCAAGGTGGCGCAAGGGCTGGAGCGGATCAACGAGCACGCCAACCACGCCTCGGAAGTGATCAAACGCTTACGCGCTTTTCTGCGCAAAGGTCAGCGCCGTACCCAGGCGCTGGATATTGCCAGCGTGGCACGCGAGGCAGTGCGGCTGTGCCAATGGGAGGCGAGTAATTGGCAGGTGACCATTGACGAGCAATTGGCGGACAATCTGCCACCGGTGTATGCCGACCGGATTCTGCTGGAACAGGTGCTGCTCAACCTGCTGCGCAATGCCATTGACGCCAACCGTGAGGCTCACCCCGGCCACTCTTCGCGTATCGAACTCAGCGCCGCCGAGCAGGATGGCCAGCTCTGTGTGCGCGTGTGGGATCAGGGGCCGGGTGTGGCGCAGGGTGAACTGGAGCATATTTTCACCCCGTTCTACACCAGCAAGGCCGAAGGGCTGGGGCTAGGCCTGTCGATGAGCCGCAGTATCATCGAAGGCTTTGGCGGGGCGCTGGAGGCGCACCCTGGCACGGCCGGCGGCTTGTGCCTGGAGTGCCGCTTGCCGCTACTGCGCGGCGAGGACGCTGAGCGCCTTGTAGGGCTTTAGCCGCAACACAGCCAATGCATAACAAGAAAAGGAGCAGGGCATGAGCCTGCAGATGCAACACCAGGTTTATGTGGTCGACGATGACCAGGGCATGCTCGACTCCACCGTCTGGCTACTGGAGTCCGTGGGGCTCAAGGCACTGCCGTTCACCAGCGGTCAGGCGTTTCTCGATGCCTGTGATGCGCATAGCCAAGGCTGTGTGCTGTTGGATGTGCGCATGCCCGGCATGGGCGGGCTGAATGTGCAGGAAGCGATGCGCGCCCGCGGCATTGAGATGCCGGTGATCTTTGTTAGCGGGCATGCTGATGTGCCCATCGTGGTGCGCGCCTTCCGTGCCGGCGCCGTGGACTTCATCGAAAAACCCTACAACGAGCAGTTGCTGCTCGATAGCGTGCAGCACGCCTTAAGCCATGCGCCGGCGGTGGTGCAGGCGGATCTGCGCTTGCAGGCCGTGGAAGCGCGCTTGGCCAGCCTGACCCCACGTGAGCGTGATGTATTGCTGCCGCTGGTGCGTGGCTACACTAACCGCGAAATGGCCGAGCAGCTGGATATCAGCGTCAAGACCATCGACCTCTACCGCTCGCGGGTGATGAAGCGCATGCAGGCAGAAACCCTCGCCGATCTGGTGGGGATGGCGATTGCCGCCGGGTTGGTGGACGCCTTGCAGCTGCGCGGCGAGCAGCCTTGACCTGAGCCTGGCGTGCCGTGGGCTGCGCACCTGAGTATTGCGCGTTCGTGAATCATGCTGAGTTGCTATCATTTACCCGCAAGCCCCGCCTATTTCCCCGCCTGAATGTGTTGCCTGGATAACGGAATGCTCCTAGAACTGATCAAGAATGCCACCCTGCTGATAACCCTGTGCTGGATGCATGGCTTGATTACGCGCTATTTGGATGAGCGCTCGACCCCCGGTAAGTTGTTCTCCGGCGCATTGTTTGGCGCGGCCTGTGTGATTGGTATGACATTTCCACTCACGCTTGAGCAAGGTTTGATCTTCGATGGTCGCACCGTGGTGCTGAGCATGGCGGCCTTCTTCGGTGGGCCACTGGTTGGGTTGATCGCCGGTGCTATCGCCGGGGTGTATCGCTTGTGGCTCGGGGGTGTGGGCGCGATACCTGGGCTGCTCAACATCCTGATGCCGGTGCTCATGGGGCTGGCTTACCGCGGCCTGCACATGTCTGGCCGCGTGCCATTCGGTTTTTTCTCACTGCTGGTCTTTGCCGCGCTTGTGCAAGGCCTGCAGATCGCCATTTTGACCTTATTGCCATCTGGCCAGTTCGCCGCGTCCCAGCAATATGCGTTGTGGCCTCTGGTCTTAGTCTTGATCCCTTCGACCTTGATACTCGGTTTACTGTTGAAGGATATTCGCCGACAGAAGCGAGATCGCGAAGCGCTGCGCCAGAGTGAGGCGCAGTTGCAGGCCATTACCGAAGCGGTGCCTGACCTTTCCATCGTGCTGGATGAAGACGGCCGCTATGTGAAGATCAAAGCCCCTGACAGCAGCCTGCTGTTTTCCGGTGGTGAAGGCTTGCTGGGCCGCCTGATGGCGGAGGTGCTGCCAACCAGTCAAACCGAACTCTTTATGCAGTTGATTGGGCGCACCCTGGCCAGCGACCAAGCGCAAACCATTGAATATGACATGCAAACACCGGCCGGTCGGCGGGTCTTTGAGGGCCGTGCGCGGCGTTTGGATATTAAGGTGAATGGCAAGCGGGCCCTGGTTTTTATGGCGCGCGATATTACCGAGCGGGTCGCGCTTGAGTTGGATCGGCGCATCGCTGCCATTGCCTTTGAGTCGCCGCAGGGCATGCTGATTACCGATGCCAGTACGCGCATCCTGAAAGCCAACCGTGCATTCAGTGAGATATCCGGCTACAGCCTGGAAGACGTCGTTGGGCGACCCACGCGCATGCTTGGTTCGGGGCGCCAAGGCCCTGAGTTTTATCAGACCATGTGGCGCAGCCTTCAAGAAACCGGGCTGTGGGAGGGCGAGATATGGAATCGGCGCAAGTGCGGCGAGGTGTTCCCCGAGTGGTTAACCATTGGTGCCGTGCATGATGAGCAAGGGCTGGTGACTAACTACGTGGCCTCGTTGGTGGATATCAGCGAGCGCAAAAATGCCGAACAGAAAATCCTTCATCTGGCTTTTTATGACCCCCTGACTGGCCTGCCCAACCGCCGCCTGTTACGTGACCGGCTTGAACAGGCCACCGCGCTGTGCCGCCGGAATGGACATTACGCGGCGTTGATCTTTCTCGACCTGGATGACTTTAAAAACGTCAACGATGTCTATGGGCATCAGGTGGGGACGAGCTGCTCTGCCAGGTGGCCGAACGGTTAAAAAACACCTTGCGTGAGCTGGATACGGTGGCGCGCTTGGGCGGTGACGAGTTTGTGATCATGCTTGAGGGCTTGGAGTCTATCGCCGAAGATGCCGGCTCCCAGGTTGAACACATCGGCAGCAAGCTGATGCTCGCCTTGCGAGAGCCGTATGAAGTTAATGGTCAGCATTTCTTCAATAGCGCGAGCTTGGGCGCCGTTTTGTTCAATGATGAGCAGCACTCGGTAGATGAGCTGATGCAGTGCGCTGACTTGTCCATGTACAGCGCCAAATCAGCCGGCAAGGACACCTTGAGTTTTTATGACCCGCGCATGCAGGAGGTGGTCAGTTTGCGCCTGCAACTGGAGCAAGATATGCGCCGCGGCCTGGCTGAAGGTGAGTTTGTGCTGTACCTGCAGGCGCAAATCAACCAGTACGGAGAGTTGCAGGGCGCGGAAGCGCTGGTGCGTTGGCAGCACCCGCAGCGTGGCTTGCTGGGGCCAGGGACATTTATCGAAATTGCCGAGCGCAGCGGGCTGATCGCTGAGCTTGATCTCTACGTGCTCAAACAAGGCTGCAGTTTGCTGGCGCGCTGGGCCCGTGAGCCGCGGCTGGCCGGCTTGAGCCTGGCGGTGAATATCAGCAGCCGGCTGCTGTTTAAGGACGACTTCATCGACATATTGCACCAGGCCTTGGCTGACAGTGGCGCCAACCCGCAGCGCCTGAAACTGGAAATAACCGAGTCGCTGTTGCTGACCGACAAGAACGAGGCGGCTTTGCGCATGCAAACTCTGCAGGGCATCGGTATTCGTTTCTCCATTGATGATTTCGGTACCGGCTATTCATCAATGGCTTATCTGCAGCAGTTACCGCTTGATCAGTTGAAAATCGACCAGTCGTTTGTGCGTGATCTGCCTGGCAGTTCCAGCAGTCTGGCGATCGTGCGGGCGATTTTGGCGTTGGCCGAGAGCTTGGGGCTTGAAGCCATCGCCGAGGGGGTGGAAACCCAGGCGCAGCATGGCGTGCTGCTGGCGAACGGTTGCAAGTACTTCCAGGGTTATTTGTTCAGCAAGCCGATTACCATTGATGCGTTTGAAGCCCTGCCGCTGTTTGAACCGGTGTAATCGTGGCGCTGCCCGCTCGCTGAGGCTTGCAGCAGGGGTGTGGCCCCTCCGCCGCAAGAGCGCCGGGCGGCGCCGATAGGCCGGAGCGGCTGCAAAACACCGGCCTAGTCGGCCCAGCCTTGATAGAGATAGGTCATGGGCTTGGGGCCCTTGAGGTAGCGGTTGTTCAGCTCGCCGATGTGAAAGCCGCCCGCGCGGATCAGTGCGGCGATATCACGATTGAGGTGGCAGCCACCGGTCAGCGGTTTCCACAGCGGCGTCAGGCGATTCTGCCAGCGCAATACCGGTAGCTCAGGCGCCCGGCCGTGTTCACAGAACAGCAAGCGCCCGCCCGGCTTGAGCACGCGGCGCATCTCGCGCAGCGCAGCGACGGCATCGGGGATGGTGCACAGGGTGAAGGTGCAGACGATGCAATCGAAGCTGGCGTCATCCGCCTGAATTTGCCCCAGTTCAAGGGCAATCATCTCCACGGGAATACTGATCGCGTCGGCCCGTTGCCTGGCCAGCTTCTGCATGTCGGCGCTGGGGTCGACACCGATGATCGTGCTGACTTTTTGCGCGTCGTAGAACGCCAGGTTGAGGCCGCTGCCGATGCCAATTTCCAGCACCCGCCCGTGGGCTAGAGGCACCAACTGCGAGCGGGCCTTCATCACCGCGCCCATGCCGCAGGCGAAGTCGATCAGGTGCGGCAGCAGGTAACGGTCATATAAGCCCACAGGGTTTACCTCGCGCGTTGCGCTATTCGGCGTCGTTGCTGGCGTCTTCCGGCTGATCGCTGTTGTCGCCGCTGACGGCGGCAAAGCACTTGATCAGGTGAGGGCCGGCCGTGTCGTTGAGGCGCCAGGCATCGGCTTCACCATCAAAGCGTGCGGCGATTATCTGGGCCAGGCTGAAGTGCCATTTGCGCAGGGCGCGGCCGTCCATGCATTCGATGCTCAACAGCGGCGCGTCGGTGACCGCTTGGCCGCCAGTCTGGTGCTGCGCCAGTTGTTCAGCGTTGAGGCTGAACTGCCAGGCATGCAGGCCGTCGATTTCCAGCATGTCGGCGTGGTTCAGGGCGCTGATCAGGTCGTGCGGGTGGTGCTCATAGGTGTTGTCTTCTGTTAGCGGCCGAGACGGCGCAGTTGGTCTGATTCGATCACGCGAGTGCCGGTATCTTCTTCCAGGGCCAAACGCCACAGGGCGCGGGCCAGTACGGTGGCGTCGATGCCGCGGTATTTGCCCGGCAGCCAGCGCATAAAAGGCGCGGCAAGGCGTTCGCCGAGGCGAAATTCCTGGCGCGCGCCGAGCAGCAGCGACGGACGGACGATGGTCAGTTGCGGCCAGTCCTGCGCGCGCAGGGCTTGTTCCATTTCACCTTTGACCTTGTTGTAAAACACCGTCGAGCCCTCGTCCGCACCGAGGGCGCTGATCACCAGCAGGTGGCGCGCGCCGAGGGTGCGGGCGCGTTCGGCGAAGGCGATCACCAGGTCATGGTCGACGGCGCGAAAGGCCGCTTGTGAGCCGGCCTGTTTAATCGTGGTGCCCAGGCAGCAGAAGGCCGTATCGACCTTGCCCTGCAGCTGTGGCAGCAGGGCAAGCAGCTCACCCTGTGGGTTTTCCAGGTGCGCATGCGCAGCCAGTGGCCGGCGGCTGGGGGCCAGCACGCGGGCCACTGTAGGCTCATTCAGCAGGCGGTCCAGCAGGTGCTCGCCGGTCAGGCCGGTGGCGCCGGCGAGAAGGATGTGCTGGGGCGTCAAATACATAACGTGGGGTTCTCCGCTGATATCCATCAGCTTAACAGGCTGTAGGGGCTGCGCACTCTGCGCTTGCAGGTCGCTGTGATAGTTATGGTTTGACCTCAGGTTGCGCGGCGCGTGGGGTGTTGAGAGCGAGCGCTGCTTGCTGCTCACGCAGCTTATGCCACTGCGCGAGGACCGCCTTGGCTGGCCAGATTTGTGGTTCGGACGGCTCGAAGCCATCGGCTTTTTCACGCGCGGCGACGCTGGCCTGGGCCAGTGTGAAAGCGTGCTGCAGGTCATCGGTCTGTTGCAGGGCTTCGGCAAATAACGCACGGCCGAAGTAGGTGAAATCGTTTTCCTCCGAGCAGCCAAATGACACCCGGTCGGCGCGTGCGGCGGTGATCACCAGGGTTTTCTCATCCTGCACTTTTGGGATAAAGCCGCCGGAGTAGCAGGCCGAAATCACCAGTACCTTGTAGCGCTCTTTGAGAGGTTTCAGCAGGGTAGCCAGCTCGCTGGCGGGCAGGTCGTCGAGCTGCATGCGCGGCTGGTCGAGGTTCAGTTCATGCTTGGCTGAGCCGTGGCTGGTCAGGTAGATAAAGATCAGGTCTTCTTCACCGCTGCGTTCAGCCAGGGCCTGAATGCTGCGGCCCAGGCTGGCGCTGGTGGCCAGCGGGCGATCCGCCAGGTGGTCGCGGTGATTGACCAGGGTAATCCGGCCATAGGCGGCGAAGCGTTTTTGCAACAGGTCACCCACGTAGTCGGCCTCGCGCATAAACACACTCTGTTTGCCGTCGCCGGCCAGGGTCAGTGCGTACAGTTCGATGGCGGATGTCGAGGCAGGCAGCTGGGCAATGGCGGCATCGAGCAGTCGGCCTTGCTCTAGCAAGCCGATGGCCAAGGTGTCGGGTACTGCTTGGCCATCGCTGTCGCGAATCAGCCGGCCTTGTCGCCAGGTGCCGCTTTGCTGACTGCCGTCGGCCAGGCTCAGGCTGCCGTTGCCGTGGTATTTGCCGTAGGCAAAGTGACCCTGATAAACGCTGCCGTCGGCGAGGCTTAGGCGGCCTTCGCCATGGTAGTTCCAGTCGCGAAACTGGCCGACGTAATGGCTGCCATCGACGGCCTTGAATTGGCCTTGGCCGGTCAGGCTGCCATTGACGAAACGCCCGCTCCAGACGTCGCCATCGGCGCTCTGAAAGCGGCCTTTGCCGTGGAATTGGTTGTCGCGGAACTCCCCGCTGTAGAGATCGCCGCCAAGGTTCTTGAAACTGCCCTGGCCGTTGAGTTGCTGGTTATCGAAGGTGCCTGCGTACTCATTGCCTTCAGCGTCGCTCAGGACGCCTTGGCCGTGGGGCTGGCCATTGCGGAACTGGCCCTGGAAGCGTTCGCCATGGCTCCACTGCAACGAGCCCAGGCCGCTGTACAAACCGTTACTGAATTCGCCGCGGTATTCCTGTTCGCTGCTTTTGAGATGGCCTTCGCCGTTGGGCGTACCGTTGGCAAAGCCGCCGATATAGCGGCTGCCATCGCTGTAAGTGAGGCGGCCCTGGCCATGGAAATTGCCGCCCATAAATTCGCCGGTATACACCTCACCCTGCGCACTGTGCCATTCACCGGGGCCGTTGAATTGGCCATCTTTAAACAATCCCTGGTAGTAACGGCCGTCGCTGTAATCAAGGCGCCCCGGGCCTTGTAGCAGGCCGTCGATTACCTCGCCACGGTAGCGCCCACCATCGGGCAGCACCGCGTCGGCGGGCAGCAGCGGTTCGCCATCGCCGCAGGCGGCAAGCAGTAGAGCAAGGCTCAAGGGAGCTAGGCGGGAAAGACGGCGCATGCAGAAAATCCGGGCTGTAGGGGCGCCTGAGTATGCCTTAAACCGCTGCATGTGCCGTGATAGAGCGCGCGTACCGGCAAACACAGAGGCGCACAGGCAGGTACCTGTGCGCCTCTGTTTGGCGGCAGTGATCAGACGAAGCAGAGGGTCAGCGGCTCAGCGATATAGGCAGGTTTTTCCGAACCTTCGATTTCCAGCACAACCTTGGCTTTGAGCAGCCACTGGCCCGGATTTTTCTCCGTAACTTCGGTCAGGGTGGCCGTCAGGCGTACCTTGGAGTTGACCTTTACCGGCTGAATAAAGCGCACGCTGTCCAGGCCATAGTTGACCGCCATCTTCAGCCCGGTGGGCATGATCATGATGCCTTCCATCAGCTTGGGCACCAGTGACAGCGAGAGAAAACCGTGGGCGATGGTGGTGCCAAACGGGGTGAGCTTGGCTTTTTCCGGATCGACATGGATGAACTGGTGGTCGCCCGTGCATTCGGCAAACTGGTTGATGCGTTCTTGGTCGATGGTCAGCCAGTCGGAACGGCCAAGTTCTTTGCCGATGTAGCTGGACAGTTCGGCGGCGGGTACTGAAGTCATGGTTTCTCCTTGAAGACGCGAGTGTTGTTTTTTTTTGGGGGCGTAAATCCTTCTGTCCTAAGATCATCATGGGTTCGCCACCGGGTCAAGTGGCGAGTGCGGCGCAGTGTTAGGCCGCGGTTTATCCCACGCAACCGCTGTAAACCCGCCGTTACAAGGGGCTTTTGCTTATAATGCGCGGCATTACGCCTGGGATCATACGATTCGGAGATTACCCGTCATGTTGTTACGCGGCCTTTTCTGGCTGGTGCTGTGCCAGTTGCTCGGCACTGCGCTGAATGTTTTGCTGATGCCGATGCTGCCGGGGCCGATTATCGGCATGCTGCTGCTGTTTGCTTTTCTGTTGTTGCGCGGCGAGGTGGGTGAGCCGCTGCGTCAGGCTTCAGGCAGCCTGCTGAAGTACCTACCGTTACTGCTGGTGCCGCCGGCGGTAGGGGTGATGGCCTATGCCGAGGCTATCTCTGCCGACTTCTGGGCGATTGCCGGTGCGCTGCTGTTGTCACTGTTGCTGTCAATTGCATTCGCCGGCTGGCTGATGCAGAAACTGATCGACCGCCAGCAACGCCGGAGGGACGCATGACTGTGGAATGGCATGCCGCCTGGCAGGCGCTGACGCACCATCCACTGTTTGGCGTCGGCATTACCCTCGGCGCTTATCAGTTGGCCATGGCCGCTTACGAAAAGACCCGCTGGGTGTTTTTGCAGCCGGTGCTGGTGTCGATGCTCACGGTGATTGGCATTCTCCTGGCCTGCGGCCTGACTTTCGCGGAGTACAAAGACAGTGCCACCGCGTTGACGTTGTTCCTCGGGCCCGCCACGGTGGCGCTGGCGGTGCCGCTGTTTGTTAACTTGCGGCGGATTCGTCAGCTGTTCTGGCCGACCTTTATCACGCTGCTGGTGGCCGGGGTGGTTGCTACGGTGCTGGGAGTGACCCTGGCCTGGGCCTTTGGCGCTGAACACATCATGCTGATGAGTATGGCGCCCAAGTCGGTGACCTCGCCGATTGCCATGCTGGTAGCCAGTCAGATTGGCGGTATTGCAGCGTTGGCCGCGGTTTTTGTGATGATCACCGGGATTATTGGCGCGATCATCGGCCCGTCATTACTTAAGCGTGTGGGCGTGCAGCATCCCGCGGCGCTGGGCATGGCGCTGGGCCTGACCGCGCATGCGGTCGGTACCGCGCGCGCCCTGCAGGAAGGCGAGGAGTGTGGGGCGTTTGCTGCCCTGGCGATGAGCCTGATGGGCGTGTTCACAGCGGTGTTGCTGCCGCTGGCTATTTTGTTGTGGCTATAAGGAGGTGCCCGTGACCCTGCCATTGTTTCCACTGAATACCGTGTTGTTTCCAGGCTGCATGCTGGATTTACAGGTGTTCGAAGCGCGTTACCTGGACATGGTCAGCCGTTGCATGAAGCAGGGCCAAGGCTTTGGCGTGGTCTGCATCATCGATGGCGCCGAGGTGGGTGAGGCCGCCGGGCAGTTTGCGGCCGTCGGTTGTGAGGCGTTGATCCGCGACTTTCAGCAGCGGCCCAATGGGCTGTTGGGCATCCGTGTTGAGGGCGGTCGGCGGTTTCGCGTGCAGCGCGCCCAGGTACTGCCTGACCAACTGACCCTGGCCGAGGTCGAGTGGCTGGACGCGCCGCCGGAGCAGCCCCTGACCACTGAGCATGCCGACCTGTCCGCCTTGCTGGAGGCGTTAAACGCACACCCGCTGGTGGCTTCGTTGGGCATGCCGAGCGAGCCTGCTGGCCAGGATGCGTTGGCTAACCAACTGGCCTACCTGTTGCCGTTGGACGTTGAGCAAAAGCTGACGCTGCTCGAAACCGTCGATGCACCGTTGCGCTTGGAGCTGTTACAGCAACTGCTTGAGCAGTTGCAGGGCGAGCGTCAGTAACGGTACAGCTGCAGCCCGGCGGACAGCTGCCAGGTGGTGATGCCGCCCAGCTGGGCGATAATCGCAGGTAGCAGCAGCCACCATGTCTTTTTAGGCAAGGCCGGCAGCGCTGTGCGCCATTGCACCAGCGTCAGGCTCAGGGCGCAGATGCAGGCCGCCAGAATGGCGCCGGCAATAATATCGCTGGGCCAATGCACCCCCAGGTAAACCCTTGAGCCGGCAATCGCAGCAGCGGGAAAGCTTGCCAGTAGCAGCCAGGTCAGGCGCATGCGCGGCGGTTGTCCGCGCCCTGCCAGCACCCCGAGCAGTAAAAAGAAGGCAAACGCTGCCGAGCTGTGGCCGCTGGGAAAGCTGAAGCTGCTCAGTGGTTCGAGCAGCACATCGGGGCGGCTGCGCGCGAAGAACGCCTTTAGCGCGCTGTTGGCTAAGGCCGTGCCAAGCAGGGTGCCGATGGCCAGGCACAGGGTTCGCCATTGCCGCGTTGCCAGCAGTGCCAGGCACAGCAGTAAAGCCGCTGCCAGTTGCGTGGTCAGGTCGCCGAGGCGGGTGATCAGCACCATCAGCGTGTCCAGTGCGGGGGCGCGATGCTCCTGAACCAGGCTCAGCAGGCCCTGGTCGAGCGGGCTGAGGTGTGGCCAGCTGAGCATCAGGCCGACCAGCAGCGCCAGGCACGCACCCGCCGTCAGCAAGCTGGTATGGCGCAGGCCGCGCAAGCTGCCTTGTACGCTGACGCCAACCACCAGCGCCACGCCGGCCGCAATGGCCCCGGCCTCCGTCCAGAAACCTTCTGGCAGCGGCAGGCGCAGCGCCGCGCCAGTGGCCCAGCCAGGCAGCATGTAGGCGATTGACCAGCCGAATCCGGCTAGCAGGCTGACGATAAAAAAACGTGCGAAGGGCATGTCGAACATGCCCGCGATCATCGGCAGCATGGGGCGTAGCGGGCCGATAAAACGACCGATCAACAGGCTGGTGACGCCGTAGCGCAGGAAATAACTGTGTGCGCTGCTCAGCCATTGCGGGTTATTGCGCAGTATCGGTAAGCGGCCGATGTCCTGATGAAAATAACGCCCCAGCGCATAGGACAGGCAGTCGCCCAGCATACCGCCGAAAAAGGCCAGCAGCAGGGTTTCGCTCAGGCCCAGTGCGCCGTTGCCCGCCAGTGCGGCCACCGCGAACAGCAGCACGGTGCCGGGCACTAACAGGCCGACAATCGCCAGGCATTCGAGGCAGGCGAGCAGAAAAATCGCCAGGCCCAGCCATTGCGGGTTGGCGCTTAGCCAGAGGGTCAGGGTGTCGAACCAGTGGCTCATCGATGATTGTCCGTGCGGCTGAGTAAGTGATAATCCTGGCCGGCTATTTGTCCGCGGCGCAGTGGGTTACGTGTGCAATGGCGAGCAAAGTCGGCGTCGACAAAACGGTAGGGCAGTTGCTCGTCACGGCCATGGGGGATGCCCAGGCGAGTACATTGCACGACGTGCGTGGGGGCGTGGTCGAGGTCTTCAGCAAACAAACGTTGTTCATCGAAGGGCTGCGCGTCCCAGTCAGGCACTTTCAGGCCGAGGGCTTTGCACAGCAGGGTTTGGCCATTGCACAACTTGTCTAGCGGGCGTGCTCGACCTTGGCTGTCGGGGTTGTTGCGCTGCATCTGCGCCACGGCATCCGCGCCGCTGTGCGTGTCCTGCCACGGGTAGGCGGATTTGATCAGCACCGCATTGCCCGGCCCCTGAGCGCTAAAGTTCAGCGAATCGCCGCCGCGCGCGTAGTACATATAAATGTGCCCGCCCTCCATAAACAACGCCCGGCGTTTGTGGGTATAGCCGAGCGACGCATGGCTGCCTTTCTCGCTCAGGTAATAGGCTTCGGTTTCAATAATCCGCGCGCTCAGCCAGTGCTCGCCGTGCTTATGGCGAATCACCTTGCCGAGCAGCGCGCGGGCCAGTACGCGTGCATCGCGGTCGAAAAAGCTCGCCGGCAGGGCGCGGTCTTGGGGCCAGGGCAGGCTAGGGCTGGGGTCGTGTGGCATGCGCTGTCACGGCTGCTCGGCGGTGCATAGGGTGGGCGATAGTAACAATAAGCGCATGAAGCGTGCCTGAATGCGCGTGTTTCAGCCGCTTCGCGCCTACCGTCCGCCGCGCAGCGCTGGGCGTGGAGCGGCGCGACCGTTATACTCAGCGACTTTTTTCAACCGCCAGACCCGCCAAGACTATGACTGAGTCCGTGCTCGACTATATGACCCGCCTGGGACAGGCCGCCCGCAGCGCCTCGCGCGTGCTCGCGCGCGCCAGTACTGCGCAGAAAAATCGTGCGCTGCAGGCCGCCGCCGCCGCGCTGGATGCAGCGCGCAGCGAGTTGGGCAGTGCCAATGAACTGGACCTGGCCGCCGCGCGCGCCAGCGGTCTGGAACCGGCCATGGTCGATCGTCTGGCGCTGACCCCGGCGGTGATCGACAGCATGATCGAAGGACTGCGTCAGGTCGCCACGCTGCCAGACCCTATTGGTGAGATCCGCGACATGCGCTTTATGCCGTCCGGCATTCAGGTCGGCAAGATGCGTGTGCCGCTTGGCGTGATCGGCATCATTTATGAGTCGCGGCCGAACGTGACCATCGATGCCGCCAGCCTGTGCCTGAAATCCGGTAATGCGACCATTCTGCGTGGCGGCTCCGAGGCGATTCATTCCAACCAGGCGATTGCCCGCTGCATTCAGCTGGGTTTGAGCGAGGCCGGCTTGCCTGCCAGCGCCGTGCAAGTGGTGGAAACCACTGACCGCGCCGCTGTCGGTGCGCTGATCACCATGCCCGAGTTCGTGGATGTGATCGTGCCGCGTGGTGGTAAGGGCCTGATCGAGCGCATCAGCCGCGATGCCAAGGTGCCGGTGATCAAACATTTGGATGGCGTGTGCCACGTCTACATCGACGTCGCCGCTGATCTCGACAAGGCGATTCGGGTTGCCGATAACGCCAAGACCCAGCGTTACTCGCCGTGCAATGCCATGGAAACCTTGCTGGTGCATAGCGCCGTTGCCGCCAAGGTGTTGCCGTCTCTGGCCGCTATCTACCGCGACAAGGGCGTTGAACTGCGTGGCGATGCCGCGACACGCGCACTGCTGGGCTGTGATGTGTTGGAGGCGAGCGAAGACGACTGGTTTGCCGAGTACAACGCGCCGATCCTGGCGATTCGTATTGTCGATTCGCTGGAAGCGGCCATTGAGCACATCAACCACTACGGTTCCAAGCACACCGACTCGATCATCACCGAGAACTTCAGTGATGCGCGGCGCTTCCTGACCGAAGTGGATTCCGCCTCAGTGATGGTCAACACCTCGACCCGCTTTGCCGATGGGTTTGAGTACGGTTTGGGTGCGGAAATCGGTATCTCCACGGACAAGTTGCATGCCCGCGGCCCGGTCGGCCTGGATGGCCTGACCAGTGAGAAGTATGTGGTGTTCGGCGACGGGCATATCCGTACCTGATGGCCCGACGCGACGGCGCCCGACGTACCGACGCCCGCCGCATCGGTGTGCTCGGTGGCACCTTTGATCCGGTGCATATCGGTCATTTGCGCAGCGCCGTGGAAGTCGCCGAGGCGCTGTTATTGGATGAGCTGCGCCTGATACCCAATGCGCGGCCGCCGCACCGCAGCGCACCGCAGGTCAGTGCGATGGATCGTCTGGCTATGGTTGAACTGGCGCTTGCGGGCGCCACTGTGCTGCAGGTGGATGATCGCGAACTGAAACGCGACAAGCCGTCCTACAGCATCGATACGTTGGAGTCATTGCGCGCTGAGTTGGCGGACGATGACCAGTTGTTGCTCATCCTGGGCTGGGATGCCTTCTGTGGCTTGCCCGGTTGGCAGCGCTGGGATGAGTTGTTGGAGCATTGCCATATCTTGGTGTTGCAGCGTCCGGATGCCGACAGTGAGGCGCCCGAAGCGCTGCGTAACCTGTTGGCCGCGCGCAGTGTGAGTGACCCATCTGCCCTGGGTGGGCCGAGTGGGCAAATTGCTTTTATCTGGCAGACACCCTTGGCGGTGTCGGCCACCCAGATCCGCGCGCTACTGGCGAGCGGAAAGTCGGCACGCTTTTTAGTGCCTGACGCGGTACTGGCCTATATCCATGCGCACGGACTGTACCGTGGCGCGAATTGAACACGAGGCAAACGAGTTACTTATGACGAACGCAAAAAAAATCATGCCGAGCGAAGACCTGGTCAAACTGGCCACCGCTGCTCTGGAAGAAATCAAAGCGCAGGACATCACCACCATCGATGTGCGCGGCAAAACCAGCATCACCGATTTCATGCTGATCGCTAGCGGCACCTCGAGCCGTCACGTTAAATCGCTGATCGACAACGTGTTGGAAAAAGTAAAAGAGCAGGGCGTGCGCCCGATCGGTACTGAAGGCATGGACACCGGCGAGTGGGCATTGCTCGACCTCGGCGACATCGTGGTGCACGTGATGCTGCCAACTGCCCGCCAGTTCTACGACCTTGAGCGTCTGTGGCAGGGTGCCGAGCAGAGCCGTGCGCAGTTCAGCGCTGAACCTGACGCTGATCAGCAGTAAGGTCGCACCTCTGTGCGTATCAAGCTGATTGCGGTGGGCTCGCGGATGCCGCGCTGGGTGGAAGACGGTTGGCAGGAGTATGCCAAGCGTATGCCTAGCGAGCTGTCCCTGGAACTCGTGGAAATTCCGCTGACCACCCGCGGCAAAAATGCCGATGTGGCGCGGATGATCCGTCAGGAAGGCGAGGCCATGCTGAGCAAGGTGCAACCGGGGGAACGGATTGTCACCCTGGAAGTCGAAGGGCGACCCTGGAGCACCGAGCAACTGGCGGTCGAGCTGGATAAGTGGCGCCTGGACTCACGCACCGTCAACCTGATGGTCGGCGGGCCAGAAGGGCTGGCGCCCGAGGTACAGGCGCGCAGTGAGCAGCGCTGGTCGTTGTCGCCACTGACCCTGCCGCATCCCTTAGTGCGTATTCTGATTGGCGAGCAGATGTACCGCGCCTGGACCGTGTTGTCCGGCCATCCGTATCACAAATGATTCTCCACCCATAATCAGCAGCCACCGATGCCGCAGCCTATCCGCCTTAAAGACCACGAGAAAGACGGCCGCCTGATCCGCAAGCGGGCGCTGGTCGGTGCTGTGCTGGTTTTGTTGCTGACCTCGGTGTTGCTGGCGCGCCTGTATTACCTGCAAGTGGTGCAGTTCGAATACCACACCACCCTGGCGGAAAATAACCGCATCCATGTGCAGCCGATTCCGCCGAGTCGCGGGCTGATTTATGACCGTAACGGCGTGATCATTGCCGATAACCGGCCCAGTTTCAGCCTGACCCTGACCCGCGAGCGTGCCGGTGATTGGCTTCAGGTGCTCGATGCGATCGTCGAAGTGCTGGAGCTGGAGCCCGATGACCGTGAGCTGTTCGAGCGGCGTGTGCGTCAGGGACGGCGACCTTTCGAGCCGGTCCCGGTGCTGTTTGAGCTAAGTGAAGAGCAAATCGCGCGCATCGCGGTCAATCAGTTCCGTTTGCCGGGCGTTGAGGTCTCTGCTCAGCTGGTGCGGCACTACCCGTTGGGTGAGCATTTTGCCCATTCGGTTGGGTATGTCGGGCGCATCAACGAGAAGGAACTGAAAGAGCTCGACCCGGTGTCCTACAGCGGTACGCACCATATCGGCAAGACCGGCATCGAGCGCTTCTATGAAGACGAGTTGCACGGCGAGGTGGGTTACGAGGAGGTCGAGACCAACGCCCGTGGTCGTGTGCTGCGCGTGCTCAATCGTACCGACCCGATCCCCGGCAAGGACATTGTGCTGAGCTTGGATATCCGCTTGCAGGAGGCTGCCGAGGCCGCCCTGGCGGGCCGCCGTGGGGCGATTGTGGCGATTCAGCCACAAACTGGCGAAGTGCTAGCGATGGTCAGCCAGCCAAGCTTCGACCCCAACCCCTTCGTGACGGGCATCGGTTTCAAAGCCTATGCCGATTTGCGCGACTCGATTGATCGGCCGCTGTACAACCGTGTACTGCGTGGCCTTTATCCGCCCGGCTCAACCATCAAACCAATGGTGGCGGTGTCAGGTCTGGACTCGGGTGTGGTCACCGCGCAGACGCGGGTGTTCGACCCCGGTTATTACCAATTACCCAATTTGCAGCACAAGTACCGTAACTGGAACCGTAATGGCGATGGTTGGGTGGATATGGACCTGGCCATTTCGCGCTCCAACGACACTTACTTCTACTCGCTGGCGCACAAGATGGGCATCGACCGCCTGCATGACTACATGAGCCGTTTCGGCCTGGGTCAGCGCGTGTCGCTGGACATGTTTGAAGAAACCGCCGGCTTGATGCCGTCGCGTGAGTGGAAGCGCGCGCGTTATCGCCAGGCCTGGTACCCGGGCGAGACGCTGATCTTGGGTATTGGTCAGGGTTATATGCAGACCACCCCGCTGCAGCTGGCACAGGCAACCACGCTGATGGCCACCCGTGGCAAGTGGATTCGTCCGCACTTGGCTAAGACCATTCAGGGGCGCGTCCCCGTCGACCCCAATCCGCTGCCGGATATCGTGCTACGTGATCCGAAGTTTTGGGATAACGGCCGCCACGGCATGGAGCAGGTGATGCACGGCCCGCGTGGCACCGCGCGCAAGGTTGGCGATGCGGCGCTGTACCGGATCGCTGGCAAGAGCGGCACGGCGCAGGTGGTGGCGATCAAGCAAGGTGAGAAATATGACCGCAGCAAGGTGGCCGAGCGCCACCGTGACCATGCGCTGTTCGTCGCGTTCGCGCCGGCGAGCAACCCACAGATTGCCGTATCGGTGATGGTGGAGAACGGCGAGTCCGGTTCTGGAGTTGCAGCGCCCGTGGTTAAGCAGGTGATTGATGCCTGGCTGCTGGATGAGAACGGTCAGTTGAAAGCCGAATATGCTCCGCCTGTGGCGGCTGAGGTTAGCGCGCCATGAGTAATAGTTTCGACCGGAACCTCTCCACCGATGACTTGCTGCGCCGCCGTGCCACTCTGCTGCAGCGCCTGCACATCGATGGCATTTTGTTGTTGCTGCTGCTGATTCTGGCCACAGGCAGCCTGTTTATTCTGTATTCCGCCAGTGGCAAGAACGTTGACATGCTGATGAAGCAGGCCAGCTCTTTCGGCATTGGCCTGGTCGGTATGTTTATCATTGCCCAGTTTGAGCCGCGCTTTATGGCGCGCTGGGTGCCGCTGGCCTATGTCGGTGGTGTCGCCTTGCTGGTCGCAGTGGACGTCATGGGGCACAACGCCATGGGCGCCACACGCTGGATCAACATCCCCGGGGTGATTCGCTTCCAGCCCTCGGAGTTCATGAAAATCATCATGCCGGCGACCATCGCCTGGTACCTGTCCAGCCGCAGTCTGCCGCCACGGCTAAAGCATATCTGTATCAGCCTGGCGATGATCATTGTGCCGTTTGTGCTGATCATGCTGCAGCCTGACCTCGGCACATCACTGTTGATCATCGCGTCTGGCGGCTTTGTGCTGTTTATCGCCGGGCTGCAGTGGCGCTGGGTGATTGGTGCGGTGGCAGCGGTGGTGCCAATAGCCATCGGCATGTGGCTGTTTGTCATGCGTGAGTATCAAAAGCAGCGCGTGCTGACCTTTCTCAATCCGGAGAGCGATCCGCTGGGCAGTGGCTGGAATATTATCCAGTCCAAGGCGGCTATCGGCTCAGGCGGTGTGTTGGGCAAGGGCTGGCTGCAAGGTACTCAGTCGCACCTGGATTTCCTCCCGGAGAGCCACACCGACTTTATTATTGCGGTGCTCGCCGAGGAATTCGGCCTGGTTGGTGTGTGTTTGTTACTGCTGGTGTACATGCTGTTGATCGCGCGCGGCCTGGTGATTACCGTGCAAGCGCAGACGCTGTTCGGTAAGCTTCTCGCCGGTGCGCTGACCATGACATTCTTCGTTTATGTCTTCGTCAATATCGGTATGGTCAGCGGTTTGTTGCCGGTGGTTGGGGTGCCGTTGCCGTTTATCAGTTACGGCGGCACTTCGTTGATTACGCTACTCGCAGGATTTGGGATTTTGATGTCGATCCACACTCACCGTAAGTGGATGACGCAGGCTTGATTGGGATTATGAATTTAATGCGCAACGCACGTGGTTGGATGGTACGTACTGCACCTTGGCTGGCCTTGGCCGGGGTGTGTGGGATGGCTCAGCCCGTGCTGGCCGGTGATTATCAGCAGTCACCGCAGGTGGCTGAATTCATCGGTGAAATGACCCGCGACTATGGTTTTGCCGGTGAGCAGCTGGTTGGGCTGTTTGCCGAGGTCGAGCGCAAACAGGCGATTCTTGATGCCATTTCGCGGCCGGCGGAAAAGGCTAAACCGTGGAAGGACTATCGGCCGATTTTTATCACCGAAAAGCGCATCAGCAAGGGCGTTGAGTTCTGGAAGCAGCACGAGGCCACCTTGGCTCGCGCTGAGGCTGAGTACGGCGTACCGGCACAGATAATTGTGGCGATTATTGGCGTGGAAACCTTCTACGGCGGCAATACCGGCAGCTGGCGGGTGATGGATGCGCTATCGACTCTGGCCTTCGATTACCCGCCGCGCGCGCCCTTCTTTCGCAAGGAACTGCGCGAGTTCCTGCTGCTGACCCGGGAAGAGCAAGTCGAGCCGCTGAGCATGACCGGCTCCTACGCTGGGGCCATGGGCCTGCCACAATTTATGCCAAGCAGCTTCCGCGCCTATGCCGTGGATTTTGACGGTGATGGCCATATCAATATCTGGAATAACCCGGTGGACGCCATTGGTAGCGTCGCCAGCTACTTTAAGCGTCACCACTGGCAGCCAGGTCAGCCGGTGGTCAGCGCCGCTACCGTCAAGTGCGCGCAGGCCGAGCAGGGCCTGACAGTCGGTCTTGATCCGGTGAAGAATGCCGCTGAGTTGCGAGCGCTGGGTTGGACAAGCGCTGATCCGCTGGCCGACGAGTTGCCCGTGACCGCCTTCCGTCTGGACGGTGCCGAGGGTGCTGAGTACTGGATGGGGCTACCTAACTTCTTTGTGATCA
Organism: Pseudomonas sp. GWSMS-1; assembly: GCF_049847425.1. Lineage (NCBI taxonomy): Bacteria > Pseudomonadati > Pseudomonadota > Gammaproteobacteria > Pseudomonadales > Pseudomonadaceae > Pseudomonas > Pseudomonas sp. GWSMS-1. The sequence continues at coordinate 360,861 of NZ_JBMHHV010000003.1, forward strand.
CCCGCTACAATCGCAGTGTGATGTATGCCATGGCAGTCAATCAGCTGGCCGAGTTGCTGGTTGATGCACGAGGTCAGAATTGATGGTGCGTTTACCCTTTAAATTGGCTGCCTACGCTAGTCTCGCGCTGCTGTTGGCCAGCTGCTCCTCTACCCGTGCGCCGCAGCCGGTAGCACCGGTGCAGCCAGGTGCTGGGGTTTCCGGCCCGGATGATTTCAACCGGCCACACAAAGATGGCGCGCCGTGGTGGGACGTTGATGTCTCGCGCATTCCCGACGCCGTGCCGATGCCGCACTACGGTTCGGTTAAAGCCAGCCCCTACACGGTATTCGGCAAGCAGTACTACCCGATCCCCGATGCCCGGCGTTATCAGGCCGTGGGCCCGGCGTCGTGGTATGGCACCAAGTTTCACGGTCAGGCCACCGCTAACGGTGAAACCTATGACCTGTACGGCATGACCGCCGCACACAAGACCTTACCGCTGCCCAGCTACGTACGGGTGACCAACCTGGAAAACGGTAAGAGCGCCATTTTGCGGGTCAATGACCGCGGGCCGTTCTATTCCGATCGGATTATCGACCTGTCCTTTGCCGCGGCGAAGAAGCTCGGTTACGCCGAAAGCGGTACGGCGCGGGTTAAGGTTGAGGGCATTGACCCGCATGAGTGGTGGGCTCAGCAAGGCCAGCCAGTGCCCATGGTGTTGGCCGCGCCGCAGCAAGTGGCTAAGGCCCAGCCTGTTGCGCAGTCTATGGCGCAACCTGTGGAACAGTATTCGCCGCCACCGCAGCAGCATGCTGCTGCGGTCGTTCCCGTGCAGATTGACGCAAAAAAAAACGCTTCAGTCGCAGCCTCTGGCCTGTATCTCCAAGTGGGCGCCTTCGCCAATCCGGACGCTGCGGAGCTACTGCGCTCGAAGCTGAGCGAAACAGTGGCTGCGCCAGTGTTCGTCAGCTCAGTGGTGCGCAACCAGCAGATATTGCACCGCGTGCGCCTGGGGCCAGTGAGCAACCAGGGCGAGGCTGAGCAGCTGCAAAACACTGTGCGCCTGGCCAATCTTGGCGAGCCAGCCCTGGTCAAAGCAGACTGACGGGGCACTTATGGTTTTTCTGCAGGACTAAACAAACAACCCCGGCCAGCCACTCGCTGGACGGGGGGACTTAACGTATGCCCACCGGGCCTGTTCGACTATCAGCAATCTAGAGAGACGGATGAATATCACCAGCTTTGCGCAACGTGTTTTCCTATTACTTTGTCTGTTCGGCGCCCCGACAGTCTGGGCCAATCAGCCAGCCATCCCCTCAGCGCCACAGTTGGCTGCCAGGTCCTATGTGCTGCTGGATGCTGCCAGCGGCAAGGTACTGGTGGAAAACAACGGTGACCAGCGCCTGCCCCCAGCCAGCCTGACCAAGCTGATGACGGCTTACATCGCCACCCTGGAAATTCGCAAGGGCAAGATTGGCGAGCAGGATCTGGTGCCCGTCAGTGAGCACGCCTGGCGCACCGGTGGTGCGGCATCGGGTGGCTCGACCATGTTCCTGCCGCTCAATAGCCAGGCGACCGTGGATGACCTGCTGCACGGGGTGATCATCCAGTCCGGCAACGATGCCAGCATTGCCTTGGCCGAGTACATTGCCGGCAGTGAAGATGCTTTTGCCGACATGATGAACGAAGCGGCTGCGCGTCTGGGCATGAGCAACAGCCACTTTATGAATGCCACCGGTCTGCCGCATCCAGAGCATTACTCCAGTGCGCATGACATGGCGATTTTGGCGCGCGCCATCATCAATGAAGATCAGCAGCACTACGCCATTTATGCGCAGAAGGAGTTCCTCTGGAACAACATCAAGCAGGGCAACCGCAACCTGCTGCTATGGCGCGACAAGACCGTCGACGGCCTGAAAACCGGTCACACCAACGAGGCGGGCTACTGCCTGGTGGCTTCGGCTGTGCGTGATGGCGCGCGCATGATCACCTCGGTATTCGGTACTGACAGCGAGTCGGCCCGTGCCGCTGAAACGCAAAAGCTGCTGACCTATGGTTTCCGTTTTTTCGAAACCCGCAGTTTCTACAAAAAAGGCCAAGAGCTGGCGCAGGCGCAGGTGTGGAAAGGTTCGGCGCGACAAGTTAAAGCCGGTCTGGCCGATGACCTCACCCTGACCCTGCCAAAAGGTCAGCTGGATAAGCTGCAAGCAGGCATGGTTATCAACCCGCAACTCACCGCGCCGATTGCTCAGGGTGATGTGATCGGCACCGTCCAGGTAAAACTGGGTGAGGAGCTGGTACACAGCGCTGACTTGATTGCCCTGGAGGCCGTCGAAGAAGGCAGTTTCTTCCGCCGTTTGTGGGACAGCATCAGCCTGTTCTTTTTCGGGCTATTCAACTGATATCGTGACCTTCACGCCCTTGTTGAACCGCAAGGGCGCTGTTGTTGCCACGGCTTACGAGGCCGTTACCGCCATGACTCAACCTGATGTTAAATCGCACATAATTGAATTTCCCTGCGCTGATTACCCGATCAAAGTGGTTGGCGATACGGGGCCTGCTTACAAGAGCACGGTGATCGAAGTTCTCAGCAAATATGCCACGGTCGATCTCAGCACGCTGGCCGAGCGCCAGAGCACTAATGGTAAGTACACCACGGTGCAGCTGCATATCATCGCCACGGGTGAAGACCAGCTGCGTGATATCAACAGTGCATTGCGTGCTACCGGTATCGTGCACATGGTGCTGTGATGAGCCTGCCGCTTTGCTTTCGCGAGCTGGGGCAGGTTGAGTACGAGCCAACCTGGCACGCCATGCAGCGCTTTACCGATACGCGCGGCGTGGATACACCTGACGAAATCTGGCTGCTCGAGCATGCGCCGGTGTTTACCCAGGGCCAGGCCGGCAAGGCTGAGCATGTGCTGTTTCCGGGTGATATTCCGGTGGTTCAGGTTGATCGCGGTGGCCAGGTGACCTATCACGGGCCTGGCCAGTTAGTGGCGTATCTGCTGCTGGATGTGCGCCGCAGTGGCATTGGTGTTCGTGAGCTGGTTAGTCGCATGGAGCGCAGTCTGATTGATCTGCTGGCCAGCTATGGCGTTAGCGCCAATGCCAAGCCCGACGCCCCAGGGGTGTATGTCGAGGGGGCGAAGATCGCATCTTTGGGGCTGCGCATTCGTAATGGCCGCTCCTTTCATGGCCTGGCGCTAAATGTGGACATGGACCTGCAGCCCTTCCAGCGCATCAACCCGTGCGGGTATGCCGGCATGGCTATGACTCAGCTTGCTGATCAGGCCGCGTCGCCAATCGTCTTTGCTGAGGTCACTGCACGGCTGCGTGAGCAGCTGAGCAAACACCTCGACTATGCGCAGCAGCAAAGCCTGGCCGGCGTAATCGACTGTTAGATAGCGGCAGAATAAAAAACGCCTGACCCAGGTAAACCCAGGGGCAGGCGTTTTTTTATGGCCCGATTAATTCAGACTCAGGGTCGGAATCAGGCTGTTGTCGAGCGGCTGGCCCGGCACGGGTACCGGCGCAGCCAGGCCCAGGTTGTTCTTCTCGAACACCTTGTCGGCGCGGTAGCTGGAGCGCACCAGAGGGCCGGCGGCGACTTCCATAAAGCCCTTTTTCAGGCCGAGCTCGCGGAAGTCATTGAATGCTTCCGGGCTGACCCAGCGCTGCACGGGTAGGTGGTTGCGCGTGGGTTGTAGGTATTGGCCAAGGGTGAGGATGTCTACGCCGATGGCACGCAAGTCGTCCATGGTTTGCAGGACTTCTTCGTCGGTCTCGCCGAGGCCGAGCATCAGGCTGGTTTTTGTCAGCACATCCGGACGATGGCGTTTGGCGTGCTCAAGCACGCGCAACGTCTTCTCGTAGCCCGCGCGTGGGTCGCGCACGGCATGGGTCAAGCGTTTGACCGTCTCGACATTCTGTGCGAACACCTCAAGGCCAGAATCCACCACGCGCTCAATGGCTTGTAGATCGCCATCGAAGTCGGGCGTTAGCGCTTCCACCACCACGTGTGGTGTGCGTTCTTTGATCGCCCGCACGCTGGAGGCATAGTGCGCCGCGCCGCCGTCATCCAGGTCGTCACGATCCACTGACGTCAGCACGATATAGCGCAGCGCCATCAGCTCGACCGACTTGGCGGTGTTCTGTGGTTCTTCCAGGTCCAGCCAGCCGTTAGGGTTGCCAGTATCCACTGCACAGAAGCGGCAGGCACGGGTGCATACCGAGCCCATCAGCATGATGGTGGCGGTGCCGTTGGACCAGCATTCACCCATATTGGGGCAGTGGGATTCCTGGCACACGGTGCTCAGGCGGTGTTCGCTGACGTTGCGTTTGACGGCTTCGAAGCGGCTGCCACCGGGTGCCTTGACCCGCAGCCACTTGGGCTTGGGTTCGAACACCTGAGGTTCGCTTGAGGCGCGGCGCTTCTGCCCGTCCTTGATCGCAGTGATGCCTTGAGTGGTGCGAAATTTTTCGCCGCTGGCAACGGTTTTTGGCGGGGAGGTATCGGACATCGGCAATTGGGCTCCGCTAGAGGCTCCGGGGGACGAGGCGGCTTTTCGCCGCCGCGCAGTCTACCATAAGAGCTGACTGCGCAGTCAGCAGGGTGCCCTGTGGTTCAAGCTGTTGCCACCTGGCAATGGGGGGCCAAGGTGGCAGTGTGAGGGGCTTGGTTAGTTATCTGAGCTGCTCGAGCAGTTGGTGGCTAGGGTAGCCGTCGGCAGGCTGTCCCAGGCTTTGCTGGAACGCGCGAACTGCCTTGCGTGTATTGGCTCCAATGATGCCGTCTGCGGGGCCTGGCTCATAGCCTTTACTGGCGAGCAGTTCCTGCAGTTCGATGCGCTCGCTGCGCCCCAGTTGGCGATCGTTACGAGGCCAGGCGGCCTGCACGCCAGGGTTGCCATCCAAGGCATCGCTGAGCAGGCCGATGGCCAGCGCGTAGGCGGTGGAGTTGTTGTAGCGGAGAATGCTGCGGAAGTTGTTTAGCAGCAGGAAGGCCGGGCCGCGGTGCCCTGCTGGCAGAAAGAGCGTGGCCAGGCTTGTGTCATTGGCATCGATGGCGCGAGTCGGTTTAACCCCCAGCTCACGCCATTGAGTCAGGCTGCGACGTACTTCCGGGTCGGCCAGGGCGTAATCAAAGCCTTGCGGCAGGTTCACTTCGAAGCCCCAAGGTTGGCCGTTTTCCCAGCCCGATGCTTGCAGGTAGTGCGCAGCAGAGGCCAGGGCGTCGGGTGCGGAGCTCCACAGGTCGCGCCTGCCGTCGCCGTCAAAGTCCACAGCATGCTGATTAAAGGTGGTCGGCATAAATTGCGTCTGCCCCATGGCGCCTGCCCAGGAGCCGATTAAACCCTGCGCAGGGCCGTCGCCGGCCTGGAGAATTTGCAGGGCGGCGAGCAATTGGCTGCGCCAAAATACTTGGCGGCGGCCGTCATAGGCCAGGGTGGCAAGGGAACGGATGACGTTATGGCTGCCGATATTGCTGCCGAAATTGCTCTCCATGCCCCAGATTGCGATGAGCACTTCATGATCTACGGCATAGGCGCTGCGAATGGCTTTCAGCGTTGGCCGATGCTGCGCTTTGAGCAGGCGGCCTTGGGCGACGCGCGAGACGGAAACGGCGCCATCAATGTATTCCCATACCGGGCGAGTAAACTCCGGCTGGCTGCTATCAGAGGTCACCACGCGTGGATCAAGGGTGATCCCGGCAAAGGTGCGGTCGAACAGTTCAGCGTCGATGCCGGCGGCGATGGCATCGCTGCGCAGGAGCATGCGCCATTCTTCGAAGCTGAGTAGCGGTTTAGGGGCGCTGACGGCCGGGCTGGCGGGAGCCGCGCTCTGAACGGTGGCAAGCGGCTGCGCTGGCGCTTCGGCGCAGGCAGTCAGGAGCAGCAGGAGGAAGGCGCTGGCGCTATGGGACAAGCCCCGAAGAAGCAGGTAAGGCATGATGGTCTCGGCACATTTTGCAGGCCGTCACCTTAGCATGATTGAGGAGGTATGCGGGCTGTGGCGGGCGTTTCAGGCGGCCAGAAGGTATGAAGCCTCCCAGTTTTGCTGGGAGGCTTCGCGGCGGTAGCTGCCTTTACCTTTGCTGGGCTTTTCCTGACGGCTGCGAAACAGCGGCTGGGCAATCAGGGATTTGGCCTTGTTCGGGCCGTGCTTGGTTTTCTTTGTCATGACGCGTCCTCTGGCGATGGCCTGCCGTGTGCAGGCGCGCGAAGCATGGTCCGCACGCTGCAAAAAGTCCAGCGCCTGGCGGTTAGCCGAGTAGCCGCAAGCGCTGTCCGCACAGGCTCAGGGTCAGCAGGCTCAGGCCGCTCCAAGGGTCGCCCATGGCCTGGCCTTTGATTTGCGCGTCGATGTGCTGGGCGTCCTCCAATAAGGCGGCCCAGCGTGAGGCGGATAGGCGTTGCAGGGCTTTACTGACCAGTGGCCGGCGTTTATCCCAGACCGGTGGGCGGGCTGAGCTGAATGCTTTGTCCAGCGGCATGCCCTGGGCATGTTGTTGCGCGAGGGTGGCCAGTAGGCGGATTTCCCGGGCCAGCGCCCAGAGAATCACCGGTGGTTCGACGCCTTCGCCGCGTAGTCCTTCGAGCATGCGCAGGGCGTGGGCGGCTTCGCCATTGAGGGCTGCATCAATCAGGCCGAACACATCAAAGCGTGCACTGTCGGCGACCGAGGCCTGCACGGTGTCGACGTCAATCTGTGTGCCTTTGGCCAGCAGCTTGAGTTTTTCGATTTCCTGGGCCGCGGCGAGCAGGTTGCCTTCGACGCGTATGGCGATCATGTCGACCGCTTCAGCGCTGGCACTGAGGCCTGCTTGCGCCAGGCGTTGGCGAATCCACTGTGGCAATTGGTGGGCATCGACCGGCCAGATCTGCACAAACTGGACCTGTGTCCCGTCGATCAGCGCCTTGCCCCATTTGCTCTTCTGCGCGTTGCCGTCGAGTTTGGGCAGGCTGATCAGCAGCACCGTGTCTTCGGCGGGGCGGGCCAGGTATTCGAGTAGCGCAGCACCCTTGTCGCTGGGCTTGCCGGTGGCAATACGCAGCTCCAGCAGGCGTTTTTCAGCGAACAAGGACAGGCTGGCGCCGGCTTGCAGCAGGTTGCCCCAGTCAAAGTTGTTGTCGGCGTTAAACACCTGGCGCTCACTGAAGCCTTGCTGGCGAGTGGCGGCTCGAATGGCGTCGGCGGCTTCCTGGCAAAGCAGTGGCTCGTCACCACTGATCACGTACACCGGGCTCAGAGTGCCCTGCAGGTGTTTGCCGAGTTGTGCGGGGTTAAGTTTCATCGCGGTGCGAAGCAGGGCCGCTTGCGCGGCCCGGCAAGCTTACTGAGCAGACGTTGGCAGTTGAATCGGCGACTGCTGGGGCTGCGCCGCTTGCTGTTGGCGGGCGGCTTCCAAGGCGTCAGCTTCAGCCTTGACCTTGGCTTCTGCAGTTTGCTGCAGTTGGTCAAGTTGTTCTGGGCTGATCTGTTGCAAGCGCAGGACCAGTTGCTGGATCAGTTCGCGGTTCATTTCCTGGCGAACCTGCGCGGCTTCCTGGTCAGCGCCGATCAGGTTGTTGCTGTCCTGGGTGTAGAAGCTCTGCGCTTCCACCTTGTCGCTCAGCAGCAGCAGGTTTTTGCTGCCACGGATCTCGTATTCAAGGGTTTTATTCAGCTCATATTCGGCCGTGCGGGCCGAGCTGGTGAAGCTGGCTGCGCGACGGTTTTCCTGTTCGTTGCTCAAGACCAAGCTGTAAGGCGCGCCCGGGTAAATACGCACGTCATTGTTCTGCAGCACTTCGCGCACCTGATTGACGGTTTCGCCGTAGGCGTTGCGCGCGCTGACGTCTAGTTCTTTCAGGGCGAACTGCACGTCACCGGTGCCGCGCAGCTGAAAGCCGCAAGCGCTCAGCAGGGTAGCCAGGCCAATTACCAACAGATTCCGTTTGATCATCTTTTATCCCCTTGGCGTGTCGTGCGGCGCGCCGCTATGCGGTCGCGCCGAGCTTAATCAGTTGGCTACGATGTTGACCAGTTTGCCTGGCACCACGATGACCTTGCGAATAGTCAGGCCTTCGGTGAAGCGCAGCACACTCTCATTGCTGCGGGCGCTGGCCTCGACATCTTCGCGGCTGGCGCTGGCGGACACTTCGATCTGCCCGCGCAGCTTACCGTTGACCTGGATAACCAGGGTCAGGGTGTCCTGCACCAGGGCGGACTCGTCCACCTGCGGCCATGGCGTATCAATCATCACGCCATCGCGACCCAATTCCTGCCACAGCTGGTGGCTGATGTGCGGGGTGATGGGGGCCAGCAGCAGCGCCACAGTTTCCAAGCCTTCCTGCAGCAGGGCGCGGTCTTGGCTAGTGGCTTGAGGGGCTTTTTCCAGCACGTTCATCAGCGTCATTACCTGGGCAATGGCGGTGTTGAATTTGTGGTGCTGGCCAATGTCGATGCTCGACTGCTTGATCGCCAGGTGAATGGCGCGGCGCACGGCTTTCTGCTCGTCCGTCAGGCCGCTGAGGTCGAGTGCCTCGGCGGCGCCTTGGTTCACGTGGTTCTGCGCCAGGCGCCAGACGCGGCGCAGGAAGCGGTTAGCGCCTTCAACGCCGGCGTCAGACCATTCGCAGCTCATGTCGGGTGGCGAGGCGAACATCATAAACAGGCGGCAGGTGTCGGCGCCGAACTGGTCGATCATCGACTGTGGGTCGACGCCGTTGTTCTTCGACTTGGACATCTTCTCGGTGCCGCCGATTTCGACCGGCAGACCGTCGGACTTCAATTTAGCGCTGATGACTTTGGCTTTGCTGTCACGCTCCAGCTCGACGTCGGCTGGGTTGTACCAGTCTTTGCCGCCGTTATCGAGGGTACGGTAGTAGGTTTCGGCCACCACCATGCCCTGGGTCAGCAGGTTCTTGAACGGCTCGTTGGACGACACCAGGCCTTCATCGCGCATCAGCTTATGGAAGAAGCGCGCATAAAGCAGGTGCAGGATGGCGTGTTCAATACCGCCAATGTACTGGTCCACCGGCAGCCAATGGTTGGCCGCTGCAGGGTCGACCATGCCGCCGGTGTAGTGTGGCGAGGCGAAGCGGGCAAAGTACCAGGACGACTCAACAAAAGTGTCCATGGTGTCGGTTTCACGCTTGGCCGCTGCGCCGCATTTCGGGCAGCTGCATTCGTAGAACTCGGGCATGCGCGCCAGTGGGCTGCCGGCGCCATCCGGCACGACGTCTTCTGGCAGCACAACCGGCAACTGGTCTTCCGGCACCGGTACGTCACCACAGGTTTCGCAGTGAATAATCGGGATCGGGCAGCCCCAGTAACGCTGGCGGCTGATGCCCCAGTCACGCAGGCGGAACTGGGTCTTGCGCGCGCCGTGCTCATTGGCTTCCAGATCAGCAACGATGGCATCGAACGCCGCGCTGAAATCGAGGCTGTCGTACTTACCCGAGTTGATGGTGGTCAGCCCGGTTTTCTCGCCGTACCAGTCTTGCCAACGGCTGGCGTCGTAATCCTTGCCTTCGCCGGTGTACACCTGGGTAACCGGTAGGCTGTATTTGTTGGCGAACTCGAAGTCGCGCTCATCGTGCGCCGGCACGGCCATGACCGCGCCTTCGCCGTAGCCCCACAACACGTAGTTGGCGACAAACACTGGCAGCTTGTCGCCGCTCAGTGGATGGATGACGAACTGGCCGGTGGCCACACCCTTCTTCTCCATGGTGGCCATGTCGGCCTCGGCCACGGAGCCGCCTTTGCATTCGGCGATAAACGCGGCGATCGCCGGATTACTGTCGGCGGCGCGCTGGGCCAGCGGATGCTCGGCGGCCACGGCGACGTAAGTCGCGCCCATTAGGGTGTCGGGGCGGGTGGTATAGACCTTCAGTTGGCCGTCGATGCCGACGCTGGCGAGGTCGTAATCAAACACCACATCGGCGCCAAAGCTTTTGCCGATCCAGTTGCGCTGCATGGTCTTGACCTGTTCCGGCCAGCCATCCAGTTCGTCCAGACTGCTCAGGAGCTCTTCCGCGTAAGCGGTGATCTTGAAGTAGTACATGGGGATTTCGCGCTTCTCGATCAGCGCGCCGGAACGCCAGCCACGGCCGTCGATAACCTGCTCGTTGGCCAGAACGGTCTGGTCCACTGGGTCCCAGTTAACGCTGCCGTTCTTGCGGTAGATCACGCCTTTTTCGAACAGGCGCGTGAACAGCCACTGCTCCCAACGGTAGTAATCCGGCTTGCAGGTGGTGACTTCGCGGGTCCAGTCCACGGCCAGACCCAGGCTCTTGAGCTGGGTCTTCATGTACTCGATGTTTTCGTAGGTCCATTTGGCCGGGGCGACTTTGTTCTTCATCGCGGCGTTTTCCGCCGGCATACCAAAGGCGTCCCAGCCCATCGGCTGCAGCACATTCTTGCCCTGCATGCGCTGATAGCGGGCGATTACATCGCCGATGGTGTAGTTGCGCACATGGCCCATGTGCAGCTTGCCGCTCGGGTAGGGGAACATCGACAGGCAGTAGAAAGTCTCCTTGCCTGGTTGTTCACTCACTACAAAGGAATTCTGCGCATCCCAATGGGACTGCGCGGCGGCTTCGATTTCACGGGGCGAATACTGTTCTTGCATGGCTACCGGCGCTTGGAATGAGGGCTTGCGGGAAACGCCGTAGCATACATGAGCCCCGCTTACTCAGGGAAACCCTGATTAATCAGCGGCCTGTTGGCCTTGGTTGGGTTTTCGCCGTTTGTCGCCAGGGGCCGCTGGTTAAGGGGTGGCCGCTAAGCTTGAAGTATCGGGCGCAACGCTGCCCGCGTGAGGTGATAAATGGCAGAGTTAAGGCGCAGCGCACCGACTGGTGGGCCCTACGAGCGGCTGTTACAGCGCCTCGCCATTGCATTGGATGAGGCCGACAATTTGGGTGCGATGTCCACGCAACCGCTGCTTGAATTAGAGCTGCGTGGTTTGACGGCGGCAGAAATGGAGCTGATTCGCGCTTACCTTGAGCGTGATCTGGACTGGCTGCGTTGCTGGCACGCCGCGGCTCAAGAAATGACCCAGATCGAGCAGCTTCAGAGCACCCGCAAGTTAGCCCGCGGTGGGCATAAAACCGCAGCGGTGTTACCCAGTAAGATCAAGCCGCTGGGCAACCATCGCATGCAACTCTGCTGCGCCTTGTGTGGTGACGTAACGGGCTGGCAGTCAGATCATACGGTGCTGGTGTGCAAGACCTGCGGTTCGCAGTTGTTTCGCGCGCGGAATCCTCGCTAGGCTGCGCGCACCCTTGGAGGTGCTCGATGCCGATTCGCTACATCCTCAAACAATTTTTTCTTCCGCCAGGCCTTTTTCTGCTGTTGCTGCTGGCCGCTTGGTGGCTGCGTCGGCGTTTTCCACGGTTGGCTGCGGGCTGCCTGGTTGTCGGGTTAGGCGGCATGTGGCTGTTTAGCCTGCCGGTGGTGGTCGAGTGGTCGGCGCAGCTATTGGAGCGCGAAGCGGCATTAGCTGAAAAGCAATGGCCTGGCTTGGCTCAGCACGCTGATGTGATTGTGGTGTTGGGCGGCGGGCGAGATTTGGCAGACCCCGGCTGGGGCGCCGATCAACCCAGTTTGCTGGCATTGGAGCGGGTGCGTTATGCCGCGCGTCTGGCCAAGGCGTCGGGGTTGCCGCTGTTGACCACGGGCGGTTTGCACTATGGCGCGCCGCCCAGTGAGGCGGCGTTGATGGCTGAGGTGCTGGCGCGCGATTACGCCTTGCCGGTGCGTTGGCAGGAAGGCCTGAGTCGCACAACTTGGGAGAATGCGATCCACAGCGCCGAGCTACTCAAAGCCGCTGGTATTCATCGTGTGGTGCTGGTGACCCAGGCCTGGCATATGCCCAGGTCGCGCTGGAGTTTCGAGCAGGCGGGTTTGCAGGTGGTCAGTGCGCCCATGGGCTTTCTCGGGACGCCCAATGGACGCCCAGCCGGTGGCTGGCTGCCGGAAGGTAAGGCGGTGTGGCAGAACGGGCTATTGCTCAACGAGGCCATTGGGCAGTTGGGCTATCGGCTGTTCTACCGAGGTCGGGCTGAGGAATAACAAGCCCCGGCTGCCGGGGCGTGCAGTCGTTAACTATTGATCCGTTCCGCATGGTGGCAAGCCACCTGTCGCGCATCCAGCAAACGCAGGGCGGGTTGTTCAACCTGGCAGCGCTCGTTGGCGTGCGGGCAGCGCTGATGAAAGGCGCAACCGCTGGGCGGCGATAGTGGGTTGGGCAGCTCGCCGCTGATCTTGATCTTCGGTTTGCTCGGGTCAGGGTGAATGGTCGGCGTCGCCGACAGCAGCGCCTGGGTGTAAGGGTGCAGTGGGCGCTGGTAAATCTGCTCGCTGGGACCCATTTCCACTGGGCGGCCGAGGTACATCACCAGCACATCGTCAGCCACGTGGCGCACCACCGAGAGGTTGTGCGAGATAAACACGTAACCGGTGTTGAACTCCTCTTGCAGGTCCATAAACAGGTTAAGCACTTGGGCCTGGATCGACACATCCAGCGCCGAGGTCGGCTCATCCGCCACGAGCACCTTGGGCTGCAACATCATCGCGCGGGCCAGGGCGATGCGCTGGCGCTGGCCGCCGGAGAACATATGCGGGTAGCGCTGGTAATGCTCGGGGCGCAGGCCGACTTGCTGCATCATCGCCTGGACCTTTTCGCGGCGCTCCAGTCGCGACAGCGAGGTGTTGATCAGCAGCGGTTCGCCGAGCTGGTCGCCGACCTTCTGCCGGGGATTGAGCGAGGCGTAAGGGTTTTGAAAGACCATCTGTACATCGCGACGCAGTTGCTTGCGCTGGGCCTTGTTGGCGCCGGTCACTTCCTGCCCGGCGATCTGCAGTGAGCCTGAGCTGGGCTCTTCGATCAGCGTCAGGGCGCGGGCCAGGGTGGATTTGCCGCAGCCGGACTCGCCGACAACGGCTAGGGTTTTACCGGCTTGCAGTTCAAATGACACGCCGTTGAGCGCCTGCACCTGAGCGTTGGGTTGGAACAGGCCGCGGGAAATATCGTAGTGGCGGGTAAGGTCGCGAGCAGTCAGAACGGCGCTCATCAGGCCACCTCCGCAGTCAGGTTGAGCGGGTAGAAGCAGCGCGCCGCGCCGCGGGCATGGATATCCAGGCCTGGCCGCTGGTCATGGCAGCGAGGCTCGGCATAAGGGCAGCGCGGTGACAGCAGGCAGCCTGTTGGCCGGTCATAGCGGCCTGGGACAATGCCGGGCAGGGTGGTCAGGCGGCGCTGGCCCTGGCTGTGTTCGGGGATCGCCTTGAGCAGCGCTTCGGTATAAGGGTGCGTCGGGGTGTCGAACAGCTGCGGCACGCTGCCGATTTCCACCGCTTGGCCGGCATACATCACGCAGACCCGTTGTGCGGTTTCGGCCACCACGGCGAGGTCATGGGTGATCAGGATCAGGCCCATGTCCTGTTCGCGTTGCAGCCCGACCAGCAGCTCCATGATCTGCGCCTGGATGGTCACATCCAGCGCCGTGGTCGGCTCGTCAGCAATCAGCAGTTTCGGTTCGGCAGCAATCGCCATGGCAATCGCCACCCGTTGGCTCATGCCGCCGGAGAGCTGATGCGGGTAAGCAGTCAGGCGGCTGGCAGCGGCGGGGATTTCCACCCGGTCGAGCAGTTGCAGTGCGCGCTGGCGGGCGGCCTGGCCTTTGAGGTGCAGGTGCTGACGCAGTACTTCCTCGATCTGATAACCCACAGTGAAGCTGGGGTTGAGGGCGGTCATGGGGTCCTGAAAAACCATCGACAGGTCTTTGCCGACGATATGCCGGCGCTGCCGTCCTTTGAGGCGCAGCATGTCGGTGCCATCGAATTGCAGGCTGCCTGCCGTGACGATGCCGGGCGCGTCAACCAGGCCCATCAGCGCCAGCATGGTCACTGATTTACCTGAGCCGGATTCACCGACAATCGCCAGCACTTCGCCCTTGGCCACCGACAGGTCGAGGCCGTCAACCACCGGTACTGCAGTGGCGTCGCCGAAGCGCACGCTGAGGTTTTTGATATCCAACAGACTCATCGGGCGGCCTCTGTTTTAGGGCGTGGTGCCTGAGCGGGTTTTTTTCGTAGGGTGGGCGACGTTTCACCCCTCCACCATTGCGGTTTACCAGCGGTGGATGAAAAGAGCGTCATCCACCCTACGCAAGAGGTTTTCGCGTTTAGGAGGTTGTTCATGGCTGGCCTCCTCATACGGCGTTCTTGAGCTTGGGGTCGAGTGCATCACGCAGCCCGTCGCCCATAAGATTGATTGCCAGCACGCTGAGCAGGATGGTCAGGCCGGGCAGGCTGACGACCCACCAGGCGCGCTCGATGTAGTCGCGCGCCGACGCCAGCATGGTGCCCCACTCAGGCGTTGGCGGTTGCACGCCGAGGCCGAGAAAACCCAGTGCGGCGGCATCGAGAATCGCCGAGGAAAAGCTCAGGGTGGCCTGCACGATCAGCGGTGCCATGCAGTTGGGCAGCACGGTAATAAACATCAGTCGCGGCAAACTGGCACCGGCCAGGCGCGAAGCGGTGACGTAGTCGCGGTTCAGCTCGCCCATCACCGCGGCGCGGGTCAGGCGCACGTAGGAGGGCAGCGAGACGATGGCGATGGCGAAGATGGTGTTGATCAGCCCCGGGCCGAGGATGGCGACAATAGCCACCGCCAGCAGCAGCGAGGGCAGGGCCAGCATGATATCCATCAGGCGCATGATCGACGGCCCAAGCAGCCGCGGAAAGAAGCCGGCAACCAGGCCCATAAGAATGCCGGGGATCAGCGACATCAGCACCGAGGCCAGGCCGATCAGCAGCGACAGACGCGCACCGTGGATCAGTCGCGAGAGCAGGTCACGGCCGACTTCATCGGTGCCCAGTAGGAACTGTAACTGGCCGCCCTCCAGCCAGGCCGGCGGGGTCAGCATAAAGTCGCGGTATTGCTCGCTGGGGTCATGCGGCGCGAGCCACGGCGCAAACAGCGCGCAGATCACCAGCAGGATCATAAACAGCAGGCCGGCAACCGCGCCTTTGTTGTGGGCAAAGGCTTGCCAGAACTCCTTGAGCGGCGAGGGGTAGAGCAGGCTCTGGTCTACAGTGGTGGTCGTCATGGGCGAGCTTCCAGAGTGTGCCTGCGTAGGGTGGATGACGCTTTTTTCATCCACCGTTTGGACGTTGCGAGGGTGGATGGGTGAAGCGTCATCCACCCTACGGAAACAATGCGGCTATGCATGGTGTGTTCCTTAGCGCTGATGGCGAATACGTGGGTTGGTCAAGCCGTAGAGGATGTCCACCACGAAGTTGACCAGGATCACCAGGCAAGCAATCAGCAGAATGCCGTTTTGCACCACTGGGTAGTCGCGTGCGCCAATCGATTCGATCAGCCACTTGCCGATGCCCGGCCAGGAGAAGATGGTTTCGGTCAGCACCGCGCCGGCCAGCAATGCGCCGACCTGCAGGCCGAACACCGTGAGCACCGGGATCAGTGCGTTACGCAGGCCATGCACAAACACTACGCGAGCTGGCGAAAGGCCCTTGGCGCGGGCGGTGCGCACATAGTCCTCGCGCAGCACTTCGAGCATCGCCGAGCGGGTCATGCGGGCGATCACCGCCAGGGGGATGGTGCCAAGCACAATGGCCGGAAGAATCAGGTGGTGGAGCGCATCGGCAAACGCACCGGGTTCATCGGCAAGCAGGGTGTCGATCAGCATAAAACCGGTGACCGGCGGGATGTCGTACAGCAGGTCGATGCGCCCGGACACGGGCGTCCAGCCCAGCCACACCGAGAAAAACATGATTAACAGCAGGCCCCACCAGAAAATCGGCATGGAGTAGCCCGCGAGCGAAATGCCCATCACGCCGTGGTCAAACAATGAGCCGCGCTTGAGGGCGGCGATCACCCCGGCAATCAGGCCCAGGGTGCCAGCAAATAACAGGGCGGCCAGGGCCAGTTCCACGGTGGCGGGGAACAGCGTGGTGAATTCATCCCAGACACTGGTGCGGGTGCGCAGCGATTCGCCCAGATCACCCTGGGCCAGTTGACCGATATAGTCGAAATACTGGGCATACAGCGGTTTGTTCAGGCCCAGGCGTTCCATGGCCTCAGCGTGCAGCACCGGGTCGACACGGCGCTCACCCATCATCACCTCCACCGGGTCGCCGGGGATCATGCGGATCAGCGCGAAGGTCAGCAGGGTGACGCCGAAAAAGGTGGGGATCAGCAGCCCCAAACGTCGGGCGATAAAAGACAGCATGCGAATGGGTGCTCCAGTGCGCGCCTGGCTGCAATGGCCTGGCGCTGTTATGCGGTATTTGCAGGTGGTGCTCGGTTGGCGAGGGGCTAAACCGCCCGCCAACCGACGTGCTGCGTGTGCTTACTTGACGCCGACGCCGTAGAACGAGTTCAGCGCGAACGGACTGATCTTGAAGTCCACAACCTTGTTGCTCATTGGCTGGTAGACCGTGGAGTGGGCGATCGGGGTGATCGGCACTTCACGTTTGAGGATCTCCTGGGCTTGCTTGTACAGCTCGGTGCGCTCGGCGGTGTCGGTCACGCGCTTGGCGGCTTTGACCAGTTTGTCGTAGTCGGCATCGCACCATTTGGAGAAGTTGTTGCCGTCTACCGCATCACAGCCATACAAGGTGCCAAGCCAGTTGTCTGGGTCGCCGTTGTCGCCGCTCCAGCCGATCAGCATGGCGTCGTGTTCGCCGGCTTTGGCGCGTTTGAGGTATTCACCCCATTCGTAGGTGACGATCTTGGCCTTGATCCCCACTTTGGCCCAGTCGCTTTGCAGCATCTCGGCCATCAGTTTGGCGTTTGGATTATACGGGCGCTGCACCGGCATGGCCCACAGGGTGATTTCGGTGCCTTCCTTGACGCCAGCGGCCTTGAGCAGCGCTTTGGCTTTTTCCGGGTCGTAGGCGGGGTCTTTAATGCTGTCGTTGTACGACCACTGGGTCGGTGGCATGCCGTTGACGGCCAGTTGGCCGGCGCTCTGGTAGACCGCGTCGATGATCCCTTGCTTGTTCACCGCCATGTCCAGCGCCTGGCGCACTTCCAGCTTGTCGAACGGTGGGTGGGTGACGTTGTAGGCTATATAGCCGACGTTGAACCCGGCCTGCTCCGGCATATTGAGACTCGGATCTTTTTGCAGGGCGTCCAGATCCGCTGGGCGTGGGAACAGAGTGACCTGGCATTCGCCGGCCTTGAGCTTCTGCATGCGCACCGAGGCGTCGGTGTTGATGGCGAAGATCAGGTTGTCGATTTTCACTTCATCCGGCTGCCAGTATTCCTTGTTGCCCTTGAAGCGGATCACCGCGTCCTTCTGGTAGCGGCTGAACACAAACGGACCGGTGCCGATGGGCTTCTGGTTGATGTCAGCAGCCTTGCCGGTCTTGAGTAGTTGGTCGGCGTATTCGGCGGACTGGATCGAGGCGAAGCTCATCGCCAGGTTCTGGATAAAGGCGGCGTCGACTTCGTTGAGGCTGAACTTGACGGTCATGTCGTCGAGCTTTTCGATCTTGGCGATATTCGCGTCCATGCCCATGTCGGTGAAGTAGGGAAACTCCGACGGGTAGGCTTTGCGGAGCGGGTGGTCGGTGTTGAGCATGCGCTGGAAGGTGAATAGCACGTCATCAGCGTTGAAGGTGCGGCTCGGCGTGAAGTATTCGGTGGTATGGAATTTCACGTTCGGGCGAAGGTGGAAGGTGTAGCTCAGGCCGTCTTCGCTGATGTCCCATTTTTCGGCCAGGCCCGGAATCACCGCGGTGCCGCCCCGCTCAAACTGGCTCAAACGGTTGAACACAGTTTCCGCAGCAGCATCGAAATCGGTACCGGTGGTGTACAGGCCCGGGTCGAACCCGGCGGGGCTGCCTTCTGAGCAAAACACCAGGTTGCCGGCGGCGCTGGCAAACGGGGTGCTGGCGATCAGCCCAGCGGCGAGTAGAGCCTGAATGACGGCATTCTTACGCATAGTGACCTCATGGTTATTGTGGTTGTGATCCAGAGGGGGCTCTTGTGGAGACCTTGGGTGAAGCTATGCAGGCCACATGCCGACGGCAAGCGTCATGTGGCAGTGAGAGCAGGAATGGCGGTGCAGCTATCTGTTGGTGTCGCATTTCTGTAAGTGTGGGGTGAAAACATGGCAAAGCGCCGCTATCGTCGGGTAACGGCGCTGCTTCTGTTTGTAGCAGATGTCAGGGCATCTGCACCTCTATCACCCCATCAGCATTAATACTCACCTGGCTGGTGCCGGCTTCGATCTCTGGCGTAACCGCGGCATCCATCATGGCGGCGCCTTTCATCATTTCCATGCGCATCGGCATCGGGCGTTGGAAGCCGCCCGTGTTCAGATTCAGGCTGACCAGTTTGTAGCCGCTGCCGCCCAAGGCTTCGGTAGCCAGTTGAGCGCGTGCTTTAAACGCTGCCACGGCATCTTTGAGCAGCGCATCTTCGCGGGTCTTGCGGGTGTCGTCGGCAATACTGAAGTTCATCCCGCCCATCTTCAGTGTTTGCAGCATTTCCCCGGTGAGTGTGGACAGGGTGCTGAAGTCAGCACTTTCTAGGCGCAACTCGGCGCGTTCACGCCAGGCGGTGATTTTCTGGCCCTTGTCGTCGTAAATCGGGTAACTGTTGCGGCTGCCAGAGGCGACGCTGACGCCTTTGACCTGGCGCGCCTGAGCGATGCTGGCGTTGAGGGTCTTGCTGATCTGTGCGGCGAGGGCGGCTGGATCGCTGTCCTGGGCTTCCGTGTAGAGGGTGACGTGCATCAGGTCGTGGACGATTTCCTGGTTAACCTCGGCGCGCAGCGAGACCTGGTTATAACGTGCGTCTTCGGCCATGGCGGTGGTACTCAGTAAGGTGGCGGCGCTCAGCAGCAGGGCGGTGGCGAGGCGGGATAACGGCAGCATGACGATTCCTTTATGTGATGGGCGCATGGGCTATGCGCAGCTTTCCAGAGGGTAGACGTAGCTATCTGACTAAGCGGGTTAAACCGGGTTCCACTTTTTTAAACTCTGCCTCAGATCTGCTAAGCGTCGGCGATACGGCATTGGAAATGGTCTCGGAAGGCGGCTTGCCGCGAATGCGCGTTAGCGCGACCCCTGCTCATTTACAGTGAGTAAACGCCGCGTCCTCGGCCATTTCAGCCTTGCCTCGCTCTAGCTCGCGCTCGCTGAAACAGCTGCTCGCGTGTGCATGTGCTGCGGCGCGTTGCCGCAGTTGGGCGGGTAGCGGCTTGGTTATACTTTCGCGGCTCGCTGAATGAGCATCTTGGAGATTCTATGCTCGCACCTGTGCAGCTACTGTCGGCGAGCCGGCAAAACCTCTGGCGCCTGACCCTGATCCGCATTCTAGTGCTGGCGGCGCAGGCGGGATCCGTGGGCCTGGCTTATAACTCTGGCGCATTACCGCTGCCCTGGCTGGAGCTGAGCGTCACCCTGGGGATCTCCCTGGTGCTGTGTCTGCTCACGGCGCTTCGTCTGCGCGGGCCGTGGCCAGTGACTGAGCAGGAATACGCCGCGCAACTGGCTTGCGACCTGATTATCCACAGCGTGTTGTTGTACTACTCAGGTGGCTCGACCAACCCCTTTGTCTCCTATTACCTGGTACCGCTGACCATCGCTGCGGCCACCTTGCCCTGGCTCTACACCATCACCTTGTCTGGCCTGGCGCTGGGCGGTTACACCTTTCTGCTGGTGTGGTCGCACCCGCTGGCGTTGCCGGCAGGCCCACGGGAAAGTTTGCTGATCTACGGCATGTGGCTGAGCTTTGCCTTGGCCGCTGGGTTGATCACCTTCTTCGTGGCGAAGATGGCCGAAGAACTGCGTCAGCAGGAAGAACTGCGCGCCGATCGCCGCGAAGAAGGTCTGCGTGATCAGCAGTTACTGGCGGTGGCCACCCAGGCCGCCGGTGCGGCGCACGAGCTGGGCACACCATTGGCGACTATGAGCGTGCTGATTAAAGAGCTGCGCCGCGAGCATCAAGAACCGATGCTGCAAGAAGACCTCGCCGTACTGCAGGAGCAGGTCAAGCTGTGCAAGGAAACCCTGCAGCAGCTGGTGCGCGCGGCCGAGGCGGATCGTCGCCAAGCGGTGGTCGAGTTGTCCTCGGTGGAGTGGTTGGAAACCACCCTCAACCGTTGGCACCTGATGCGGCCCGAAGCCAGCTATCGCTATCAATGCCTGGGCCGCGGTACGCCACCTAAGATGATGCCGCCGGCCGATCTGACCCAGGCGCTACTCAACTTGCTGAACAACGCCGCCGATGCCTGCCCGGACAAGCTGGATATCCGCCTGGACTGGGACCACCAATGGCTGCGCCTGAGCATCCGCGACTTCGGTGCTGGGGTGCCGCTGGCGATTGCCGAGCAACTGGGGCGACCGTTCTTTACCACCAAAGGCAAGGGCTTCGGTTTGGGCTTGTTCCTTAGTCAGGCCAGCGTCACCCGTGCCGGCGGTACGGTTAAACTGTATAACCACGAAGAAGGCGGCACGCTCACCGAGCTGAAGTTGCCGCGCGCCTATGGCCGAAGCTAGGGTCTGTTGGCGTTTCATCGCGACCGCGCCGGAGCCTGTTTTAGCGCGAGGCCAGGCACGAGACGCGAAGTTTGGTGGTCCAAATGAGCTGTCGAGAAACGCAGTATCGCGCTAAAACAGGCCCGGCCCTTTGGGTTGCGCGGAAAATCTCGCCATGCGGTGTTGGAGGACTTGGCAAGGGAACACCATTACCTGCGTCCTCCGCCTTGCCTGGCGAGATTTTGCGCAGCAACGCGGCTTGCGCTGAAACGTCAACAGACCCTAAGGAAATACCCGAATGAGCGATGAAGTGCTGTTCGAAGGTGAAGAACAACCGCACCTGCTGTTGGTTGATGATGACCCCACCTTCACCCGCGTGATGGCGCGCGCCATGAGTCGCCGCGGCCTGCGGGTTTCCACCGCCGGCTCGGCCGAAGAAGGCCTGGCCCTGGCCGAACAGGATCTGCCGGATTACGCCGTGGTCGATCTGAAAATGGAAGGCGACTCTGGCCTGGTGCTGCTGCCCAAGTTGCTGGAACTGGATGCCGAGATGCGCGTGGTCATCCTCACTGGTTATTCGAGCATCGCTACCGCGGTCGAGGCGATCAAGCGCGGTGCTTGCAACTACCTGTGCAAGCCGGCCGATGCCGATGATGTGCTGGCAGCGCTGCTCACCCAGCATGCCGACCTGGATACCCTGGTGCCGGAAAACCCGATGTCGGTGGACCGCCTGCAGTGGGAGCATATCCAGCGCGTGCTCAGCGAGCATGAAGGCAATATCTCCGCCACGGCCCGCGCTCTGGGCATGCACCGGCGCACCTTGCAACGCAAGCTGCAGAAGCGCCCGGTTCGGCGCTAAGCGCTGCGGGCGAATTTTTACTGCATGAAAGGCTGTTGAAAGCTTTCTGCTAAGCGACCTTGCTATCATTAGCCCCCTAACTAAGTGGCTCGTCAGGGGCGGTCATGCTTGCCATCGTTCAGCAAACCATCGGCGTTACCGCGCCGGTCTTCTCCATGCTGTTTCTCGGCGTGGCACTCAAGCGCTTCGGGTTGATTGATGCGGCGTTTATCAACACCGCCTCGACGCTGGTGTTTCGCGGCACCCTGCCGGCGCTGTTGTTTCTCGGCATCATCAAGGCGGACCTAAGCACCGCGTTGCAGCCGGCACTGCTGCTGTACTTCGTGGTGGCCACCCTGGGTGCTTCCTGCTGGCATGGGGCTGGTCGATCTTGCGTTGCCCCGAGGCGGATCGCGGTATCTACACCCAGGGCGCCTTTCGCGGCAATAACGGCATTGTCGGGCTGGCGCTGGCCACCAGTATGTATGGCGATTACGGGCTGTCGGTCGGGGCCGTGCTCGGCGGCGTGGTTATCCTCAGTTACAACGTCTTGTCGGCCATCATCCTGGCGATTTACAGCCCGCAGGCGAAGACCGATGTCTGGAGCCTGAGCAAGAGCATTGCCAGCAATCCGCTGATCATCGGTGTACTGCTGGCGATTCCTATTGCCGCGTGGCACATCCCGCTGCCGGCCTGGCTGCTGACCTCCGGCGGTTACTTTGCGCAAATGAGCTTGCCGCTGGCGTTGATCTGTATTGGCGGCACGCTGACCCTGGATTCCTTGCGACAAGGCAGTGGTATGGCCGTCAGTTCGAGCTTGATGAAAGTGCTCTGGCTGCCGTTCCTGGCGACGCTGGGCGCGGTGGTGTGCGGTTTTCGCGGCGCTGACCTGGGCATTTTGTTTTTATATTTTGTCAGTCCGACGGCGGCGGCCAGTTTTGTCATGGCCAAGGCGGTTGGTGGTAACTATCAGTTGGCCGCCGCGATTATTGTGATCACCACGCTGGCGTCGGTCATCAGTACCAACCTGGGGTTGTTGGCCTTGCAGTGGGTGGGCTGGATCTAGCGCTGTTGGCGGGCCTATCGCCGGTACAAAAAAGCCGACGCTTGCGTCGGCTTTTTGTTGTTCAGGTGTTCTGGAAGTCGTCGATGACTTCCTGCGCTGCGCGGAAGGCGTCGATAGCAGCGGGGACGCCGGCGTACACCGCGCAGTGCAGCAGGGTTTCGCGGATTTCCTCCACTGTGCAGCCGTTGTTCAGTGCGCCACGCACATGGCCCTTGAGCTCCTGCGGGCACTTCAGCGCCGTCAGTGCCGATAGGGTTATCAGGCTACGGGTCTTGCGGTCCAGGCCTTCGCGGGTCCAGACGCCACCCCAGGCGTGCTGGTTAACGAAGTCCTGCAGCGGCTGGGTAAAGTCGCTGGCGTTGTTCAGGGCGCGGTCGACAAAGGCGTCGCCCATTACTTCGCGGCGTACTTTCAGGCCTTGCTCGTGGCTGTCATTCATGCGGCTTTTCTCCCAATGGGCTCTCAGGCTTTCTGCTTATGCCAGGCGCGCCCAGCAATGATTAGCAGCGTCACGGCGGTCAGTGGCAAGGCATAACCGAGCATAGCGTCACCGAAGACTTCGGCGAACGGCTTACCGGTCGATGACAGCACTAGGTACACCGTATACGCCGCGTAGTAGGCGATAAACAGCAGGCCTTCCCAGCGGTTGATACGGTAGCCGGCGAAGAAGATCGGCAGGCAGGCCACGGCCACGGCAATCATCACCGGGAAGTCGAAGGCCAGAGCGTTGGCCGCAACCGCGACCGGGTTGGGCGAGATCATCGACGCCAGGCCCAATACGCAGAGCAGGTTGAAGATGTTACTGCCGACGATATTGCCCACGGCGATATCACGCTCGCCCTTGAAGGCGGCAATGATGGAGGTGGCCAGCTCCGGTAGCGAGGTGCCAATGGCGATCACGGTCAGGCCGATGACCAGTTCCGACAGACCGAGCGCGCGGGCCAGGCTGACCGCACCTTCAACCAGGAAGTTGGAGCCGACAACCAAGAGCACCAGGCCTGCGATCAGAAATCCCAGGTTGACCGCCCAGGCGTAGGGCTTGGCCGGTTGATCCAGGCCGAACTCTTTGACGAATTCGTCATCCTCGGCGGCGGCTTTATCTTTGCGACTGCTGATGATCAAAAAGGCGGTGTAGCTGATTACACCGGCAAACAGCAGCGCGCCTTCAAGGCGGCTGAGGGCGCCATCCCATGCCAGGGCGTAAACCACCAGGCTGGCGCCGATCATGATCGGTACGTCCAGGCGTATCAGTTGGCGCGAGACGATCAGCGGTGCGACCAGAGCCGTTGCGCCCAAGACCAGCAGGACGTTGGCGATATTACTGCCGACTACGTTGCCGATCGCCAGGTCGCCGCTGCCGTTCAGGGCGGCTTGCACGCTGACCGCGGTTTCCGGCGCGCTGGTGCCGAAGGCCACCACGGTGAGACCGATAATCAGCGGTGGAATGCCGAATTGTGCCGCCAGTTTGGCGGCGCCGCGTACCAGTACTTCAGCGCCGGCCACCAGCAGCACCAGGCCGGCAATCAGGTAAACAAAGGTCATCAGGGTCATTACAGGGGCTCCAGAAAAGTGGCGCTAGTTTAATCATCGGCGTGCGCGGCGCCAGAGGCTGGTCGGGCTGTTTACGGCTTCTTTGTAAACAGCTGTGTTTAATCCGACAGCTGCTCCACGCGCACCGGTATGACGCCATCGCGCAGCATATCCAGCTCTTCAGCGGCTTTTTGCGAGAGGTCGATAATGCGCTTTTTGGCGTAAGGGCCGCGGTCGTTGATGCGCACCACCACGGTTTTGTCATTGCGCAGGTTGGTGACCTGTACGCGGCTGCCGAATGGCAGGCTGCGGTGCGCGGCGGTCAGCGCGTGCTGGTCGAAGCGCTCGCCGCTGGCGGTTTTGTTGCCGTGGTGGCGTGCGCCGTAGTAGGACGCCTGGCCTTCGGCGCGGTAACCATTGGGATCAATTTTGCCTGGGCTGGCGCAGGCGCTGAGCAGCAGGCTGGCGATGGCAATCAAGATCAGGCGCATGGAGCCTCCGCTGGATAGGGGTGATGGGTGTCGCTGCACTCGACCCATCTTACGAATAAAACAACGCCGGGCGAGCCCGGCGTTGTCAGTGCGGGCCGTCCATGGCCTGCGGTTTGGATGAGCGTCGGCTCAGCCTTCGAGCTTTTGCTTCAGCAGTTGGTTCACCTGACCGGGGTTGGCCTTGCCTTTCGAGGCCTTCATCGCTTGGCCAACGAAGAAGCCGAACATCTTGCCGCGCTTGGCTTCATCGCTGGCGCGGTACTGTTCAACCTGTTCGGCGTTGGCCGCCAGTACGTCATCGAGCATGGCTTCGATGGCGCCGGAGTCGGTGACCTGTTTCAGGCCTTTGGCTTCGATGACCTGGTCAGCACTGCCTTCGCCGTTGGCCATGGCCTCGAAGACCATCTTGGCGATTTTTCCGCTGATGGTGTTGTCCTTGATGCGCAGGATCATCCCGCCCAACTGCTCGGCAGAAACCGGCGACTGCTCGATGTCCAGGTTGTCCTTGTTAAGCAGGCTGGACAGCTCACCCATCACCCAGTTGGCGGCCAGCTTGGCATCGCCGCACACGGCCTTGACGGCTTCGAAGTAGTCGGCCAGTTCGCGGCTGGCTGCCAGTACGTCGGCGTCGTAGGTGCTGAGGCCAAACTCGCTTTCAAAGCGCGCGCGTTTTTCGACTGGCAGTTCCGGCAATGTGGCGCGTACTTCGTCGAGGAAGCTTTGCTCGATCACCACCGGCAACAGATCAGGGCAGGGGAAGTAACGGTAGTCGTTGGCTTCTTCCTTGCTGCGCATGGAGCGCGTCTGGTCTTTGTTCGGGTCGTACAGGCGGGTTTCCTGCACGACTTTGCCGCCGTCTTCGATTAGCTCGATCTGCCGCTGCACTTCGTGGTTGATGGCTTTTTCGATAAAGCGGAACGAGTTGACGTTTTTGATCTCGGCGCGGGTGCCGAACTCGGCCTGGCCTTTGGGGCGTACCGAGACGTTGCAGTCGCAGCGCAGCGAGCCTTCGGCCATGTTGCCGTCGCAGATGCCCAAGTAGCGAACCAGCGCGTGAATGGCTTTGACATAGGCTACGGCTTCTTTGGCCGAACGAATGTCCGGCTCGGAAACGATTTCCAGCAGCGGCGTGCCGGCACGGTTGAGGTCGATGCCGCTCATGCCCTGGAAGTCTTCGTGCAGGCTTTTGCCGGCGTCTTCTTCGAGGTGCGCGCGGGTGATGCCGATGCGCTTCTGGCTGCCGTCTTCCAGAGTAATATCAAGGAAGCCCTTGCCGACGATGGGGTGATCCATCTGGCTGGTCTGATAGCCCTTAGGCAGGTCCGGGTAGAAGTAGTTTTTACGGGCGAAGATGTTCGTGCCGGCGATTTCAGCATCAATTGCCAGGCCGAACTTGCAGGCCATGCGCACCGCTTCGGCATTCAGTACCGGCAACGTGCCGGGCATGCCCAGATCAACCAGGCTGGCCTGGGTGTTGGGCTCGGCGCCAAAGGTGATGGCACTGGCGGAGAAAATCTTCGATTGGGTGCTGAGCTGGGCGTGAATTTCCAGCCCGATTACGGTTTCCCATTGCATCTGTTTATTCCTCAGAAGCCAGTCGGCGCTTGTGTGTGCCAGTCAGTGACCTGTTGGTACTGGTGGGCGACGTTGAGCAAGCGGCCTTCCTGGAAGTAAGGGGCGAGCAGTTGCACACCAACCGGCAAGCCGTCGACGAAGCCCGCAGGCATCGACAAACCGGGGATGCCGGCGAGGTTGGCGGTGATGGTGTAGATGTCTTCCAGGTATGCAGCGACCGGGTCGTTGTTCTTCTCGCCAAGCTTCCAGGCCAGGTTTGGCGTGGTTGGGCCGAGGATCACGTCGACGTCGTTGAAGGCGGCGACAAAATCATTCTTGATCAGGCGGCGGATCTTCTGTGCTTTCAGGTAGTACGCATCGTAGTAGCCTGCGGACAACGCGTAGGTGCCGACCATGATGCGGCGCTTCACTTCCGCGCCGAAGCCTTCACCGCGCGAACGCTTGTACAGGTCTTCCAGATTCACCGGGTTTTCGCAGCGATAGCCGAAACGTACGCCGTCGAAACGCGAGAGGTTGCTGCTGGCTTCGGCCGGGGCGATCACGTAGTAGGCCGGAATGGCGTGCTGCATGTTCGGCAGGCTGATTTCTTTAACGGTTGCGCCGAGCTTTTTCAGCTCCTCGACCACGGCCATGACTTTCTCGCCGATCCGTGCATCGAGGCCTGCGCCGAAGTATTCCTTCGGCAGGCCGATGCGCAGGCCAGCGAGTGGCTGAGTCAGCGCCGCCAGATAGTCGTCGACCGGCTGATCAACGCTGGTGCTGTCCTTGGCATCGAAACCGGCCATGGCTTGCAGCATCAATGCGCAGTCTTCAGCGGTGCGCGCCAGCGGGCCGCCCTGATCGAGGCTGGAGGCGTAAGCGATCATGCCCCAGCGCGATACGCGGCCGTAGGTTGGCTTGATCCCGGTCAGGTTGGTCAGCGCCGCAGGCTGGCGGATTGAGCCGCCGGTGTCGGTGCCGGTCGCTGCGGGTAGCAGGCGCGCCGCAACGGCGGCAGCCGAGCCGCCGCTGGAGCCGCCCGGTACGCGGGTCACGTCCCACGGGTTTTTTACTGCGCCGTAGTGGCTGGATTCGTTGGCCGAGCCCATGGCGAATTCGTCCATGTTCAGCTTGCCCAGAGTCACGCTGCCGGCGGCGGCGAGTTTTTCGACCACGGTGGCGTTATACGGAGCCTTGAAGCCGGTGAGGATCTTCGAGGCGCAGCTGGTCAGCACGTCTTGGGTGCAGAACAAGTCTTTGTGGCCGATTGGGGCGCCGAGCAGCGCGCCGTTCTCGCCAGCGGCGCGGCGCGCATCTGCGGCCTTGGCCTGGTTCAGCGCCAGCTCTTCGGTGACGGTGATAAAGCTGTTGAGCTGCGGGTCAAGGTGCTGAATACGCGCCAGCAGGCTGCGGGTCAGCTCTTCGGATGAAAATTGCTTGTCGGCGAGTGCGCGGGCGATCTCGGCCAGGGTCAGTTGATGCATGGCTAGGCGTTTCCCTTACTCGATGACTTGCGGAACCAGGTACAGACCGTTTTCCACGGCCGGGGCGATGGCCTGATAGGCATCACGCTGGTTGCGTTCGATGACCTGGTCGGCGCGCAGGCGCTGAGTGGCTTCCAGTGGGTGAGCCAGTGGCTCGATGCCATCGGTGTTGACGGCCTGCATCTGATCAATCAGGCCGAGAATGTTATTCAGCGTCTCGGTGGTACCCGGAATATCGGCTTCATTCAGGCCCAGTCGGGCCAGATGAGCGATTTTCTCCACGTCGGAGCGTTCAAGCGCCATCAGGTTTCTCCCTATATAAGGCAGCGCAGTGCTGGCTGCCTTTGGAAATGTGAGCGGGTCGCCATGCGCAAAAGCGCAGGGAACAGACAGTGACAGGTGGTGGTCAAAGGCCGCGATGATGGGCCGTAATGCCCGGAAAAGCGGCAATCTAACATATTGGTGCCTTGCTCAAAATCCCTGCCGTTGTTAGAGTTTGCCGCACTTTTTTACCCACGCGTTGCCTAGGGTCCCTATCCCATGTTCAAAAAACTGCGTGGCATGTTTTCCAGCGATCTTTCTATTGACCTGGGCACTGCCAATACCCTGATTTATGTCCGCGAGCGCGGCATCGTTTTGAACGAGCCGTCGGTCGTGGCTATTCGTACCAGCGCCAACAACCAGAAAAGCGTTGTGGCGGTCGGTACTGAAGCCAAGCGCATGCTTGGCCGTACGCCCGGTAACATCGCGGCCATCCGTCCGATGAAAGACGGTGTGATTGCCGATTTCAGCGTCTGCGAGAAGATGCTGCAGTACTTCATCAACAAAGTTCACGAAAACAGCTTCCTGCAGCCGTCGCCGCGCGTGCTGATCTGCGTGCCGTGCAAATCCACCCAGGTTGAGCGTCGCGCGATCCGCGAGTCGGCCCTCGGCGCCGGTGCCCGTGAAGTATTCCTGATCGAAGAGCCAATGGCCGCTGCCATTGGTGCCGGTCTGCCGGTGGAAGAAGCCCGCGGCTCGATGGTTGTCGACATCGGTGGCGGCACCACTGAAATTGCCCTGATTTCCCTGAACGGTGTGGTTTACGCCGAGTCCGTGCGTGTGGGTGGTGACCGTTTCGACGAAGCGATCATTACCTATGTGCGCCGTAACTACGGTTCGCTGATCGGCGAATCCACCGCTGAGCGCATCAAGCAAGAAATCGGCACGGCCTACCCGGGCGGCGAGCTGCGTGAAGTCGATGTGCGCGGCCGTAACCTGGCTGAAGGCGTACCGCGCAGCTTTACCCTGAACTCCAACGAAGTGCTCGAGGCGCTGCAGGAATCCCTGGCGACCATCGTTCAGGCGGTCAAAAGCGCCCTTGAGCAATCGCCGCCGGAGCTGGCCTCCGACATCGCTGAGCGTGGCCTGGTCTTGACCGGTGGTGGCGCATTGCTGCGTGACCTAGACAAGCTGCTGGCACAGGAAACTGGCTTGCCGGTGATCGTTGCCGAAGACCCGCTGACCTGCGTGGCACGCGGTGGTGGCAAGGCGCTGGAAATGATGGACCGCCACACCATGGACCTGCTCTCCTCGGAGTAAGGTGGTCGGTTAAACGCCCCGTGCAGCCCACACAGGTGCTGCACGCGTCGACCTTTGCTATTGAACCTAAGCTGCAACCGGGTATCTTCCCGCTTGCAGCTTTTGTTTGCTGCCTGATGCCGTGAGGAGCTGCCGATTAAACCGCTATTTGCCAAAGGACCTTCGCTGGGTGTGCGCCTGTTGGTGTTCACTGTGCTGTCGGCTGCGCTGATGGTGGTCGATGCGCGGTTCACCTGGCTGCAGCCAGTGCGCGCGCAATTGGGGCTGATTGTTGAGCCTGTCTATTGGGCAGGTAGCTTGCCGGTAAGGGTATGGGAGAGCGCGACGCAGGAGCTGAGCACGCGCAGTGAGTTGACTGTCGAGAACGAACAACTCAAAGCCGAGCAGCTGATCATGCAGCGTCGCCTGCAAAAGCTGGCAGCGTTGACTGAGCAAAACGTGCGCCTGCGCGAACTGCTCAACTCAGCCGCCTTGGTCGATGACGAAGTGCTGGCCACCGAACTGATCGGCATTGACCCGAATCCCTTTACCCACCGCATCCTGATTGATAAAGGCGAGAAGGATGGCGTGGTCTTGGGTCAGCCGGTGCTTGATGCGCGCGGCCTGATGGGCCAAGTGGTCGAGGTGATGCCCTACACCTCGCGCGTGTTGTTGCTCACGGACACCACCCACAGCATTCCCGTGCAGGTGAATCGCAACGGCCTGCGCGCTATCGCTAGCGGCACCGGTAATCCCGAGCGTCTGGAGCTGCGGCATGTCGCGGATACGGCGGATATCAAGGAAGGCGATTTGTTGGTCAGCTCCGGTATGGGCCAGCGTTTCCCGGCCGGTTATCCGGTGGCCACGGTCAGTGAAGTGATTCATGACTCCGGTCAGCCTTTTGCGATTGTGCGAGCGGTGCCTACGGCGTCGCTCAACCGCAGCCGCTACATGCTGCTTGTGTTTACCGATCCGCGTAGCGCGGAGCAGCGCGCCACAGAATCGGCGCAGGCGCAGGAAGCCCTGGACCGTGAAATTCTGCAGCAGGCACTCCCTGCGCAGCCTGCCGTACCCGCTAATCCGCCGGAGGCAGCGCAATAATGGCCGTGCGTGCAAATAATACCTGGGTCATCTGGCTGACCTTCGCCCTGGCGCTGCTGCTCAGTGTGTCGAGCATGCCGAAGTTTATGGAGTTGGGGCGGCCGCTCTGGCTGGCGCTGTTCCTGACTTATTGGGTGCTGGCGTTGCCGCATCGTGTGGGCATGACCACGGCCTGGTGCATTGGCTTGTTGGCGGATGTGCTGAACGGCAGTCTGCTCGGCCAGAATGCGTTAATTCTGACCCTGATTACCTTTTTGGTGCTGACCCTGCATCAGCGCTTGCGCATGTTCCCCATGTGGCAGCAAAGCACCGTGCTGCTGGTGGTGTTTGGCCTGGCGCAGCTGGTGCAGCTGTGGCTGAACGCCCTGACTGGCAGCCGCCCGCCAACCCTGGCGTTTGTCTTGCCAGCGCTGGTCAGCGCGTTGCTCTGGCCTTGGGTCTGCATGCTCCTGCGTGGGCTGCATAGACGTTTGGGCGTCAACTAAGCAGGCCGTCCGGCCTTGCCTTTATCCGACAGGGAGACGTCTGCATGGCCACCCTCTATCTCGCCTCCGGATCACCGCGTCGACGTGAACTGCTGACGCAAATTGGCGTGTCCTACCTCACGTTAAGCGCTCCTGTGGATGAAAATACATTGCCAGACGAGTCGCCAATCGCCTATGTAGAGCGTCTGGCGCGAGCCAAGGCGCAAGCGGGGCTGGCTACCTTGGGCGATACGCACGAGGCGGTTGTGCTCGGCGCTGATACGGCGGTGGTGCTCGATGGGCGGATTCTTGGTAAGCCCGCTGACCGTGACGAGGCCCTGGCAACCCTCAGCGCGTTGTCCGGTCGCAGCCATGACGTGCTGACCGCGGTGGCCCTGGTCAGCGCTCAGCAGGTGGTGGCGCGGGTGGTCACTAGCCAGGTTACGTTCCGCCCGTTGAGCTCGGCTGAAATTGAAGCCTATTGGGCCAGCGGTGAGCCGCAGGACAAAGCGGGGTGTTACGGTATTCAGGGGCTGGCGGCGGTGTTCGTCAGTCAGTTGCACGGCAGTTATTCAGCGGTAGTGGGTTTACCCTTGTGTGAGACGGCTGCATTGCTCGCAGAATTTGCTATTCCGTGCTGGCAGTCGCTGCCAGATCACAGTCAATAGGTTGCGGGTCGCGGGTGAGTGAGCGTCTTTATCGGCACTGATTCCGGGCTTTCAGCTTTATCTCAGAAGAGATGAGCGCATGAGTGAAGAGATCCTGATCAACATCACGCCAATGGAATCGCGCGTGGCGGTGGTGGAAAATGGCGTGCTGCAGGAAGTGCACGTTGAGCGCACGCAGAAGCGTGGCATCGTCGGCAATATCTACAAAGGCAAGGTGGTGCGCGTACTGCCGGGCATGCAGGCGGCCTTTATTGATATTGGCCTGGAACGTGCCGCGTTTATCCATGCTGCGGAAATCTCCAGTCGTGAAGGTTCGGCGGTAGAGAGCATTAGCGCGCTGGTGCATGAAGGCCAAAGCCTGGTCGTGCAGGTCACTAAAGACCCAATTGGCAGCAAAGGCGCCCGCCTGACCACGCAGCTGTCAATTCCATCGCGCTACCTGGTGTACATGCCGCGCACCGCGCATGTGGGCATCTCGCTGAAAATCGAAGATGAGGCCGAGCGCGAGCGCCTCAAGCAGGTGGTCACCGATTGCGTGGCCGCCGAAGGTATCGAAGAGGCGGGCGGTTTTATTCTGCGCACTGCCGCCGATGGCGCCGGCGCCGATGAGATTCTCGCGGATATCCGTTACCTGCGCCGTCTGTGGGGGCAAATCGCCACGCAGATGAAGGTCGGTCCGACACCGCTGGTGATCTATGAGGACTTAAGCCTGGCGCTGCGCACCCTGCGTGACCTGGTGAACCCGAAAATCGAGAAAATCCGCGTCGACTCGCGTGAGACCTTTCAGAAAATCACTCAGTTCGTTGCCGAGCTAATGCCGGAAGTAGCTGACCGCCTGGAGCATTACCCCGGCGAGCGACCAATTTTTGATCTGTATGGCGTCGAAGACGAAGTCCAGAAAGCCCTGGAACGTAAGGTGCCGCTCAAGTCGGGCGGTTACCTGATCATCGATCCGGCTGAGGCGATGAGCACCATCGACGTGAACACCGGCGCGTTCGTCGGCCATCGCACGCTGGAAGAAACCATCTTCAAGACCAACCTGGAAGCCGCCACGGCGATTGCCAGGCAGCTGCGCCTGCGCAACCTCGGCGGCATCATCATCATCGACTTCATCGACATGGAAGATGAAGAGCATCAGCGCCAGGTGCTGCGCACCCTGGAAAAACAGCTGGAGCGTGACCACGCCAAGACCAACATCATCGGCATCACCGAGTTGGGCCTGGTGCAGATGACCCGCAAGCGCACCCGCGAAAGCCTCGAACAGGTGCTGTGTGAGCCGTGCAGCTGCTGCCAGGGGCGCGGCAAGCTGAAAACTGCGGAGACCACCTGCTACGAAATCTTCCGCGAGATTCTGCGCGAGGCGCGGGCCTATCAACCCGAAGGCTACCGTGTGCTTGCCAACCAGAAAGTGGTCGACCGCCTGCTCGATGAAGAGTCGGGCAATGTGGCTGATCTCGAGGCCTTTATCGGCCGCACCATCAAGTTTCAGGTCGAGACCATGTATTCCCAGGAGCAGTACGATGTGGTGCTGCTCTGATATGCGTGCCGACCGCCCGGGCGTGAACTGAATGCAGGCATTGGCGCGCGGACTCGCCCTGCTACTGCGCGCGGCATTGGGGCTGTGCGCCTTGGTGCTGGTGCTCGCCGCCTTTTACGTCAGCCTCGGGCGCGAGTTGGTGCCACTGGTCGCCGAATACCGCCTGGAGGCTGAAGACAAAGCCCGTGAAGCATTGTCTATGCCGGTGCAGATCGGCGCGCTGGAAGGCCTATGGCAAGGGTTCTCGCCGCTGCTGACCGCGCATGATGTGGCGATTGGTGAGGGGCCGAGCGCGTTGCAGTTGGATCAAGTGCGCGTGGTGCCTGATGTGTTGGCCAGTCTGTTGGCACGCCAGATACGGATTGCCCGTCTTGAGCTCGATGGCGTGCAGCTGGTCGTGGCGCAGAGCGAAGGCGGTGCTTGGTCGCTCAAGGGCTTGGCGCAACGCAGCTCGCCCGCGCCGCTGGACCTGGGCCAACTGCTAGCGCAGTCGCAGGCGGTTAAGCGCCTGACGCTGGTTAACAGCCAAGTGACCGTGCAGGCGTACGATCAGCCGGTGCGTACGCTGACCTATGTCAATCTCACCCTGCGCAACGGCAGCACGCGGCAGCGTCTGGATGGGCGTTTGCGCTTGCCGGACGGTCAGCCGCTGGCCCTGCAGTTGCGTACGCGTCTAAGTGCCGAACACTGGCAGGAGGCTGAAGCCGATCTTTATCTCAGCCTGCCGCAGAGCGACTGGGCGGCCTGGGTGCCGGCGAGTCTGCTGGCGCAGTGGCGGCTCGAGCAGTTGCAGCTCGGCGGCGAGGTCTGGTTGCGCTGGGCCAAGGGGGGCGTGCAGCGAGCCGTCAGCCGCCTGCATGTGCCGCAGTTTGCGGCTGGCTATGCCGAGCGTGAATCGGTTGCGCTGAGTAACCTGGCGTTGAATGCTTATTTCACCCGCACCGATTCGGGTTTCCAGTTGTTGCTGGATGACCTGGCCTTCAGTCGGGGTGAGCAGCGCTGGGGCGAAGTGCGTCTGGCGCTGACCCAGCAGGCGGAAAGCAGTGAAGTGCACGAGCAGTGGTTGCTCAGTGCCGACCAGCTTGATGTGGCCCCGTTACAGCCGCTGGTGGCGGCGCTTGCGCCATTGCCGGATAACGCCCTGGCGTTGCTGGAGCAGCTTAAGCCGCGGGGTGTGTTGCGCAATATCCAGCTCGACTACCGGCCGCGGTTGAGCGACAGCAAGCGCTTGCAGTTCTCGGCCAACCTGGAGCACGTCGGCTTTGCTGCATGGCACGGGTCGCCGGCGGCGGAGAATGTCAGTGGCAGCATCAGCGGTGATTTAGGCCAGGGAGAGCTGCGGCTCGATAGCAAAGATTTTTCCCTGCATTTTGACACCTTGTTTGCCAACCCTTGGCACTACAAAACCGCCAATGCGCTGCTGACCTGGCAGATTGATGAGCAGGCCTTCACCCTGCGCAGCCCGTATTTGCAAGTGGTCGGGGACGAAGGCCCGGCGGCCGGGGATTTTCTCATCCGCCTGCGCTTCGACCCCGCCGAAGAAGACTATATGGACCTGCGTATTGGCCTGCGTAACGGCGACGCGCGCTTCACCGAGAAGTATTTGCCGAGCCGCTCGCCGGGCTTCAGCCATGAGCTTGATGCCTGGCTGAAAAGCGCGATCCGTGGCGGGACGGTCGATGAAGGCTATTTCCAGTACCAGGGTTCGCTGAACAAAGGCGCGGAAAGTGCCGCGCGCAGCATCAGCCTGTTCTTTGCCGTGCATGATGCGGAGCTGGCCTTTCAGCCAGGCTGGCCGGCACTGCGTGAGGCGCGTGGCACAGTGTCAATTGAACACACCGGCGTGCGTGTGGCGCTCGCCGAGGGTCGCTTGCTTGATAGCCAGGTGCGCAATGCCGAGGCTTTAATCGCCACCTCATTACCGGGTCAGCCCGCGCGCTTGCTATTAACCAGTGAGTTGAGCAGCACGGTTGATGACGCCCTGCACATCCTGCAGGAAACACCTATCGGCACGGCAGACACTTTTGCTGGCTGGAGTGGTGAGGGGGCGTTGACAGGCAAGCTCAAGCTTGACCTGCCCTTGCGTAAGGGGCTGGCCCCTGCCGTGGTGGTGGATTTCGCCAGCGCAGGCGCGCAACTCAGCCTGCCTAATCCGCCGCTGCAATTCAGCCAGTTGCAGGGTGCATTTCGCTATAACACTGCCAGTGGCCTCAGTGCCCCGGACATTCGTGCCCAGGTGCTCGGCCATACCGTGCGGGGCAAGGCCGTAGCCGAGGGTTCACCGGGTAAAGCGCGCAGCCGTATCGACGCCAGTGGGAAAATTGCAGTCAACGCGTTGAGTGCTTGGTTGGGCGTAACTCAGCCTCTGCCCGTTGGCGGTAATCTGCCCTACCGCTTGCGCCTGACCCTGGACGGCGCCGACAGCCAGCTCCGCGTGAACTCCTCCCTCAAGGGGGCGACGATTTCGCTCCCGGCACCCTTCGGCAAGGCGGCCAGTGAGGCGCGTAACACCGAGTGGCGTATGAGCCTGGGTGGGCGCGAGCAGCGATACTGGCTGGATTACGCCGACTTGCTGAGCCTGTCTTTTGCGGCGAGTCCTGGCCAGTTTAATCAAGGCCGCGGTGAGATCCGCTTAGCCGATGGCCCGGCACGCCTGCCCACCAGCCAGGGGCTGCGTGTGCGTGGGCGCGTGACGGAACTGGATTGGTCAGCCTGGCAGAGCGTGTTGCAGCCTTATGCCAGTGTGCCAGTCAGTGAGGCGCAGCGATTGTTCAAGGATGCACAGTTGCGTATTGCTCGCTTCAGCGGCTTAGGCGTCAGCCTGGAGGCGCTGGAAGTGGGTGTTACGCGCGACGCCGGGATTTGGGCGGTGAGCCTCGACAGTCCGCAGGTGAAAGGCCGGGTAGGCTTGCCGGATGCCGCCGGCGTACCGATAGCGCTGGCGCTCGACTACTTACGTTTGCCCGCAGCGGAGCTCAAGGTTAAAGACGCACCTGTGGTGAACACACCCGATCCGCTGGCGGCGGTTGATCCGAGTCGCTTCCCAGCGCTTGATGTGCGCATCGATGAAGTCTTTCAAGGTATTGAGCCGCTGGGCAGTTGGTCTCTCAAGGCGCGTCCGGTAGAAGCGGGCGTGCACTTCAGCGAGCTGGATCTCAACCTCAAAGGCTTAAAGGTGGCGGGTCGGGCGACCTGGCTGCAAACTGCCACTGGCATGCGTACGGCCTATACCGGTCGCCTCGGTGGCGCTGATCTGGCCGACGTGCTGATTGCCTGGGGCTACGCCCCCACCGCCAGCAGCCGAGACTTTCATGTGGATGTGGATGCTGATTGGCCGGGCTCGCCGGCCTGGTTCAGCATGAAGCGCCTCAGCGGCACGCTGGATGCTTCTCTGCGCAAAGGGCAGTTCTCCGAAGTTGAAGGGCCGGCTTCGGCATTGCGAGTATTTGGGCTGCTGAACTTTAATTCGATTGGCCGGCGCCTGCGGTTGGACTTCTCCGATCTGCTGGGTAAAGGCCTGAGCTATGACCGGGTCAAAGGCGTGTTGGAGGCTAAAAACGGGGTGTTTGTCACCCGTGAGCCAATCACCCTGGAAGGGCCATCGAGCAACCTGGAGTTGAAGGGCACGCTGGACATGGCCAATGACCGCATTGATGCCAAGCTGCTGGTGACCTTGCCGGTGACCAACAACCTGCCGTTGGCGGCGCTGATTGTCGGTGCGCCAGCCATAGGCGGTGCGCTGTTTGTCGCCGATAAGCTGCTGGGTGATCGCGTTGCGCGCTTTGCCAGTGTGCAATACGACGTCACCGGGCCTTGGCAGAGCCCGGATATCAGCTTCGATAAGCCCTTTGAAAAGCCTCAGTAAATCCTGCGCGGCGGATAGACAGCCGTGCAGTCTGCCTGCATGGCTTGTAAGCTGAAGGCTGACTTCCGGGATTGAGATAAAACCGCTATGACCCTCGCCGTCATCCAAATGGTCAGCCAGGCCGACGTTGCAGCCAACTTACTCCAGGCGCGCCAGTTGCTAGAGCAGGCTGCCGCGCAGGGCGCGCGGCTGGTGGTGCTGCCAGAAAATTTCGCAGCTATGGGGCGGCAGGATCTCGCCGCGTTGGGGCGTGCCGAAGCGCAGGGTGACGGGCCGATTCTGCCCTGGCTACGGCAAGCCGCCCGTGACCTGGAGTTGTGGATCGTTGCGGGCACCTTGCCCTTACCGCCTGGTGGTCAGCCCGAAGCCAAAGCCCATGCGTGCTCCCTGCTGATCGATGACTGCGGTCAGCAAGTGGCGCGTTACGACAAACTGCACCTGTTCGATGTGGATGTCAGCGACAATCACGGTCGCTACCGTGAATCCGATGATTACGCATTCGGCAATCAAGTGGTGGTGGCGGACACGCCATTCGGCCGTCTAGGCCTGACGGTTTGTTATGACCTGCGTTTCCCCGAGCTGTACAGCGCGTTGCGCGCCGCTGGGGCGGAGTTGATCAGTGTGCCGGCGGCATTCACCGCCGTGACCGGCGCAGCGCATTGGCAGGTGTTGACCCGTGCGCGGGCGATTGAAACCCAGTGCTACGTGCTGGCGGCCGGACAAGGCGGCACGCATCCGGGTGGACGCGAGACCTTTGGCCATTCGGCGATTGTCGACCCGTGGGGGCAGGTACTCGGTGAGCGGCCGCAAGGCCCTGGTGTGGTGCTGGCTGAGCGCAATGCCACTGAGCAGGCGGCGATTCGTCAGCGTATGCCGGTGGTGCGACATAAACGATTTTTTGCAGCGGCCGAACCGCGGCTGCCAGGTTTGGAGTAGTTATGAGCGATATGTTGGTATCCGTCAGCGAGCATTTGCTCGGGCCAGGCGGTTTGACCCTTGACCACCTGCCGGGTGTTTTGGCCGAGTTGGCCGGGCCGGGAGTGGATGCGGCTGACCTGTACTTCCAGAGCCAGGTTTCGGAAACCTGGGCGCTGGAAGATGGCATCGTCAAGGAAGGCAGCTTCAACCTTGATCAGGGTGTTGGCGTGCGCGCGCTGTCCGGCGAGAAAACCGGTTTTGCCTACAGCAATGCGATCACCGCTGATGCCCTGAGCCAGGCCGCACGCGCGGCCCGTTCGATTGCCCGGGCCGGGCAAAGTGCCCGCGTGCAGGCGTTCAGCAGTCCGCTAGTAAAGCCCTTGTACGCTCAGGACAACCCGCTGGATGTGCTGGGCCGTGCGGAAAAGGTCGAGCTGCTTAAACGTATCGATGTTGCCACCCGCGCCCTCGATCCACGTATTCAGCAAGTCTCAGTCAGTCTGGCGGGAGTCTGGGATCGCATCTTGGTCGCCGCCGCTGACGGCAGCTTAGGGGCTGATATCCGCCCGCTGGTACGCTTTAACGTCAGCGTGATCGTCGAGCAAAACGGTCGGCGCGAGCGTGGCGGTCATGGCGGCGGCGGGCGCACCGATTACCGCTATTTCCTTGAGCAGACCAGCAATAACGAAGAGCGCGCCATGGGTTATGCCCGTGAGTCGCTGCGCCAGGCGCTGGTTAACTTGGAAGCGATTCCCGCACCCGCTGGCAGCATGCCGGTGGTGATGGGCGCGGGCTGGTCCGGTGTGCTGCTGCACGAGGCGGTCGGTCATGGCTTGGAAGGTGACTTCAACCGCAAGGGCAGTTCGGCCTACAGCGGAAAAATGGGTGAGAAAGTCGCCTCCAGCCTGTGCACCATCGTCGATGACGGCACTTTATTTGAGCGCCGTGGCTCGCTGAGCATGGACGATGAAGGCACGCCGACCCAGTGCACCACACTGATCGAAAACGGTGTGCTCAAGGGGTATATGCAGGACAAGCTGAATGCACGCCTGATGGGCGTGGCAGCGACCGGTAACGGCCGGCGTGAGTCTTACGCGCACCTGCCGATGCCGCGCATGACCAACACCTACATGCTCGCCGGTGAGAGCGACCCGGAAGAAATTATCCGTTCGGTGAAGAAAGGCATTTACTGCGCCAACCTCGGCGGCGGCCAGGTCGACATCACCAGCGGCAAGTTCGTGTTTTCCACCAGCGAGGCCTACTTGATCGAGGACGGCAAGATTACCGCACCGGTCAAAGGCGCCACCCTGATCGGTAATGGCCCGGAAGCCATGAGCAAGGTATCGATGGTCGGTAACGACCTGGCGTTGGACAGCGGCGTAGGCACGTGCGGCAAGGATGGCCAATCTGTACCGGTAGGCGTTGGCCAGCCGACGCTGAAGATTGATGCAATCACGGTGGGTGGTACGGGCAGCTGAGGGTTCGAAGCGGGTTAGCCGTTGGCTAACCCGCCTGAGTTGAGGTCTAGCGCAAGCCGCGCTGAGCTTCGTCCAGCTCGCGGATGTATTTGAAGATTTTGCGTGAAGCGGCAGGCGCTTTGTTCTGCGCCAGTTCGTGCTGGCCCTGACGGATCAGCTGACGCAGGTGTTGGCGGTCGGCTTCGGGGTATTCGACGACAAAGGCTTCTAGGGTTTCGTCGGTGCCGTTGAGCAAGCGGTCGCGCCAACGCTCCAGGTTATGGAAGCGTTCGTTGTACTGGCGTGTGGAGGCATCCAGCTGGTCAAGCAGGGTCAGGATGGATTCGACATCCTGGTCGCGCATCAACCGGCCGATAAACTGCACGTGGCGTTTTTTTGCCGCGTTGGCGGTGTGCTTGGGCGCTTCGGCGAGCGCGCGGCGCAGCTCGTCGGTCAGCGGTAGCTTGTTCAGCAGATCGAGCTTCAGGGTAGTCAGGCGTTGCCCCAGATCTTGTAGCGCATGCAGCTCGCGTTTGATCTGGGTTTTGCTCTTCTCGCCGGAGAAGTCGTCAAGGTATTCAGACATGGTGGCGGTCCAGTGGAAAACGCCGCCATGATAGCAGCAAGTTTCCAGCTGTAAGCGTCTGGCCTGTGTGGTCGCGCTTGCCGCTTATCGTTCAGGAGTTTTTATGAGTGCAGTAGACATCGTCGGGCCCCAGGCCGTGCCGCAGTTGCAGGCGCAGGTGGAGCAGATTATTGCCGAAGCGAAAAAGCAGGGTGCCAGCGCCTGTGAGGTGGCCGTGTCGGTGGAGCAGGGCTTGTCCACCACGGTGCGTCAGCGCGAAGTGGAGACGGTTGAGTTCAACCGTGATCAAGGCTTTGGTATCACCTTATATGTTGGCCAGCGCAAGGGTTCGGCCAGCACGTCCGCCAGTGGTGAGGCGGCCATTCGTGAAACCGTCGCGGCGGCCTTGGCGATTGCCAAGCACGCGTCCGAAGATGAATGCGCCGGGTTGGCCGACGCTGCGCTGATGGCGCGCGAACTGCCGCAGCTGGATCTGTATCACGCTTGGTCAATCACCCCAGAGCAGGCCATCGAGCAAGCATTGAGCTGCGAGGCAGCAGCTTTTGCTGCCGATCAGCGGATCAAGAATGCCGATGGCACCACGCTCAATACCCATCAGGGTTGCCGGGTTTACGGTAACAGCCATGGCTTTGTCAGTGGCTATGCCAGTACACGGCACAGCCTCAGCTGCGTAATGATTGCCGAAGCGGCCGGGCAGATGCAGCGGGACTACTGGTATGACGTTAACCGCCAGGGCGAGTTGCTGGCCGATGCGGGCAGTATTGGTCGCCTGGCTGCCGAGCGTGCCGTGAGCCGTTTGGGCGCGCGTCCGGTGCCGACCTGTGAAGTGCCGGTGCTGTTTGCCGCTGAGCTGGCGGGCGGGCTGTTTGGCAGCTTTCTGGCGGCTATTTCTGGGGGCAATCTGTATCGCAAGTCGTCATTTCTTGAGGGGACGTTGGGCCAGCAGCTGTTCCCCGAATGGCTGACCATTGATGAGCGGCCACATATTCCGCGCGCACTCGGCAGTGCCGCTTTCGATGGTGACGGTCTTGCGACTTATGCGAAGTCGTTTGTCGAGCGCGGCGAGCTGTTGTCCTATGTGCTCAGCACCTATTCCGGGCGCAAGCTGGGCATGCCCAGTACTGCCAACGCCGGCGGCGTGCATAACCTGTTCGTCAGTCATGGCGATGAAGACCAGAAAGCCCTGCTTAAGCGCATGGGGCGCGGTCTGCTGGTCACCGAGCTGATGGGTCAGGGGCTGAATATGGTCACTGGTGACTATTCGCGTGGTGCGGGTGGTTACTGGGTGGAAAACGGTGAAATTCAGTTTCCGGTGCAAGAAGTCACCATCGCCGGCAACTTGCGTGACATGTTTAAGCAGATTGTCGCAGTCGGTAATGATCTGGAGCTGCGCAGTAACATTCGCACCGGTTCGGTGCTAATCGAGCGGATGACGGTGGCCGGTAGCTAAGAAGTACGGCACAAAAAAGGGCTGCCCATTTGCGTGAGCAGCCCTTTTTATTACCTACCATTCATAGCGGCCACCCTGCGAGCCGTCGCTACGCGACTTTTAAATATCTCCCAGATATTTTTTATGGCCTGCGGGTTTACTCGCCTTCATCGAAGTAGTTGTTGATCAACTCGCTCAGTGCCTGCAGCGCTTCGGCATCTTGCTCACCTTCAGTATGCAAGTGCACGTCAGTGCCTTTGCCAGCGGCGAGCATCATCACTGCCATGATGCTTTTGCCATCCACCAGGCTATCGGCACTGCGACCGACTTTGACCTGACAAGGAAAGCGCCCGGCAACGCCAACAAATTTGGCAGCCGCACGGGCATGCAGGCCAAGCTTGTTGATAATGGTGATTTCGCAGGCGGGCATCGCGGCAATTCCTTAGCTGAGGTCGCGGTGGCGAATCTGGACATTTTTTAAAATGGGCTTCAGCGTTTCGCCCAGGCGGTTGGCCAGGTATACCGAGCGATGATGCCCGCCAGTACAGCCGATCGCCACCGTGACATAGGCACGGTTACTGGCGGCAAAGCGCGGTAGCCATTTGGTCAGGTAGGCAAGGATGTCTTGGTACATCTCTTCAACATCGGCCTGGGCGGTGAGGTAGTCGACAACTGGCTGGTCGAGCCCGGAGAAATCGCGCAGGTCTGGCTTCCAGTAGGGATTCGGCAAGCAGCGCACGTCGAATACCAGGTCGGCATCCACCGGCATACCGCGCTTGAAGCCAAAAGATTCAATCAGGAATGCCGTGCCCGGCTCGGGCTGGCTAAGCAGGCGTAGCTTGATGCTGTCACGCAGCTGGTACAGGTTGAGGTGTGTGGTGTCGATTTTCAGGTCGGCCAGGTCGATGATCGGGCCTAGCAGCAGGCTTTCATCCGCGATGGCTTCAGCCAGCGAGCGATTCTCGTTGGTCAGCGGGTGGCGCCTGCGGGTTTCCGAGAAACGTTTGAGTAGGGTTTCTTCGTCGGCGTCCAGGTAGAGCACATCGCATTTGATGTGCCGGGCGCGAACCTCTTCGAGCAGCTCGGGGAAACGCTTGAGATGGCTCGGCAGGTTGCGCGCATCGATGGACACCGCGACCTGCGGATGCAGTAGCTCGGTATGCAGCAGGGCGCGCTCGGCCAGTTCTGGCAGCAGCCCGGCGGGCAGGTTGTCAATGCAGTAGAAACCGTTGTCCTCGAGCACATCGAGGGCCGTGCTCTTCCCGGAGCCGGAACGACCGCTAACGATGATCAGGCGCATGTCTAGGCTCGATTGAGTTGGCTTTGTACGTCAACCACCACTTGATACAAGGCTTCGCTACTTTCGGCTTGGCGCAGGCTGGCACGCACGTCGCTGCGGTCGAGCATGCTAGCGATCTGCCGAAGCAATTCCAGGTGAGCGTCAGTGGCGGCCTCTGGCACCAGCAGAACAAACAGCAGATCGACGGGGGCGCCATCAATGGCGTCGAAGTCGACCGCGGCGTCCAGGCGCAGCAGGGCGCTGATCGGTGCAGTGCAACCCGGCAGGCGACAGTGCGGTATGGCAATGCCATTACCGAAGCCGGTTGAACCCAGTTTTTCACGGGCAATCAGGCTTTCGAAGATGTCTTGGCCATCCAGGTCAGGCAGCTCGCGTGCTACCAGGTTGGCAATCTGTTCGAGAACACGTTTTTTGCTGCCGCCCGGCACGTTCACTAGGGAACGGCCGGGGGTCAGGATAGTTTCAAGTCGGATCATAGGAGATAGACGACGTCAGCGGGCCATAGCGCCTTGTTGACGATCGAGCTGTTTTTCCTTGTGTTTGATGAGTTGTCGATCGAGTTTGTCGGTCAGTAAATCGATGGCGGCGTACATATCGTCATGCTCGGCATTTGCGACGACTTCACCGCCTGCAATATGCAGGGTCGCTTCGATTTTCTGCTTGAGTTTCTCGACCTCCATGATGACTTGTACATTGGTGATCTTGTCGAAGTGGCGTTCTAATCGGCCGAGTTTTTCGCCGATATAGTCGCGCAGGGCGTCGGTCACATCCAGCTGGTGTCCACTGATGTTGACTTGCATACCGCTTTCTCCTTGTTACCGTGTGTAAGAGGCAGGCAAGAGGCCTGCCGCCGGAACACTGTGGCGTGGAAGACTCTGGCAGAACGGATTCGGCATTAGCTCTACTGGCTGTGTAGCTGTATGGCCGCGTAGCGAAAAAGCCTTGCCTGAAAGGTTCTGTGCAGTGTGACGGATCTTCCTTCTTAGTGCCGCCTTAGATCAATCGTTTGCGCTCGCTGGAGGGCGCTATTCCGAGGGACTCACGGTATTTTGCGACCGTACGGCGAGCGACTTGAATGCCTTGTGCCTCCAGTAGACCAGCGATCTTGCTGTCACTCAACGGCTTTTTCGCATTTTCCGCCGCGACCAGTTTTTTGATGATGGCGCGGATCGCTGTCGACGAACATTCGCCCCCTTCAGAGGTGCTGACATGGCTGGAAAAGAAGTACTTCAGCTCGTAAATGCCGCGCGGGGTGTGCATGAACTTCTGCGTTGTTACCCGTGAAATAGTCGACTCGTGCATCCCTACGGCTTCGGCAATGT
Source organism: Pseudomonas sp. GWSMS-1 (assembly GCF_049847425.1). NCBI lineage: Bacteria > Pseudomonadati > Pseudomonadota > Gammaproteobacteria > Pseudomonadales > Pseudomonadaceae > Pseudomonas > Pseudomonas sp. GWSMS-1. Next base: position 404,521 of record NZ_JBMHHV010000003.1, read on the forward strand.
CGTGCAGCACTAGAGGCTTCATTGCCTCGTCGCCGTAGTCGAGGAAGCCGCGCTGGTGTTCGACGATCTGCGTGGCGACTTTCATTAGGGTTTCGTTGCGGCTTTGCAGGCTTTTGATAAACCAGCGCGCTTCTTGCAGTTGGTTGCGCATAAAGGTGTTGTCGGCGCTGGAGTCGGCGCGCTTCACAAAGCCGGCGTATTGCGCGTTAACCCGTAGGCGCGGCATAGCTTCTTGGTTCAGCTCCACCAGCCAGCGCTCGTTGTGTTTACGCACGATCACGTCGGGCACCACGTATTCCGGCTCGCTGGACTCTATCTGCGAGCCGGGGCGCGGGTTGAGGGTCTGGATCAGATCGATGACCTGGCGCAGCTCATCTTCCTTGAGCTTCATGCGGCGCATCAGCTGGCTATAGTCGCGGCTACCAAGCAGGTCGAGGTAATCGCTGGTCAGGCGCAGGGCTTCGCTCAGCCACAGTGTTTTTGCGGGGAGCTGGCGCAGTTGCAGGAGCAGGCATTCGCCCAGGTTGCGCGCGGCAATGCCGGTGGGCTCGAATTGCTGAATGCGGTGCAGCACGGCTTCGACTTCATCGAGTTCGATGTCCAGCTCGGGATCGAATGCGTCGACCACTTCTTCCAGAGTTTCTTCCAGGTAGCCTTGGTCGTTGATGCAGTCGATCAGGGTTACAGCAATCAGACGGTCCTTGTCCGACATCGGCGCCAGATTGAGCTGCCAGAGCAGGTGGCTTTGCAGGCTCTCACCGCTGGAGGTGCGGGTGGTGAAATCCCACTCGTCATCATCGTTGCTGTTGTTGGGAAGGCTGCTAGCACTGGTTTGGTAAATATCTTCCCAGGCGGTGTCAACGGGCAGCTCGTTGGGGATGCGCTCACCCCAGTCGCCTTCTTCCAGGTTGTCCACAGTCTGAGTGGTTTCCTGGTAGCTGGTTTCTTGAAGGGGGGCTTCAGCCTGCTCACTGGTATTGGCGCTTTCTGCGCCATCGGCCATGGGGTCCGAGTTGTCGAAGTCATCGCCTTCTTCTTGGCGTTCGAGCATCGGGTTGGACTCCAAGGCTTCCTGGATCTCTTGTTGCAGATCCAGGGTCGACAGTTGGAGCAGACGGATGGCCTGTTGCAGCTGCGGTGTCATCGTCAGCTGCTGGCCCATTCTCAGGACGAGCGATGGTTTCATTGCAGACCTTATTTACCGGCGTCTGTGCGCAATCCACTACAGGGCGTTTTTAAAAACGCCACCAGGAAGCAAATTATATGCCTGACTCTAAAGCTTTTGCCTAGCCTTGGCTGCAACAGGCTTGAGAAAAGCCGTGGTTACAGCCGGAACTCATGCCCCAGGTAAACTTCTTTTACTGTCTGGTTGGCCAGAATGGTCTCGGCATCACCTTCGGCGATCAGTTGGCCATCACTAACAATGTAAGCCGTTTCGCAAATATCCAAGGTCTCGCGAACATTGTGGTCGGTGATCAATATACCGATGCCCTTGGCCTTGAGGTGATGGATGATCTGCTTGATGTCGCCCACAGAAATCGGGTCAACACCGGCGAAGGGTTCGTCGAGCAGGATGAACTTGGGGTTGGTCGCCAGAGCGCGGGCAATTTCCACGCGGCGGCGCTCACCACCAGACAAACTCATGCCGAGGTTGTCGCGGATATGGCTGATATGAAACTCCTGCAGCAGGCCTTCAAGTTCCTTGCGGCGTGCGGCGCCGTCGAGGTCATTGCGGGTTTCCAGGATGGCCATGATGTTGTCGGCCACGCTGAGCTTGCGGAATATCGAGGCTTCCTGTGGCAGGTAACCGATGCCCGCACGAGCGCGGCCATGCATGGGCTGATGGCTGACGTCGAGGTCGTCGATCATCACGCGGCCCTGATCAGCCTGCACCAAGCCAACGATCATGTAGAAACAGGTGGTCTTGCCGGCACCGTTGGGGCCGAGCAGTCCGACGATCTGCCCGCTGTCGATGCTCAGGCTGACGTCGCGCACGACCTGGCGGCCTTTGTAGCTTTTGGCCAAGTGTTGGGCTTTCAATGTGGCCATTATTACTGCGCCTGCTGGTCGGCTGGTTTGTTCTTCGGCTGGATCACCATGTCGATGCGCGGACGTGGCGCTGTGACGTTGGTGCCTGTGGCGCGGCCGGCGTTGACGATCTGGCGCTGGGTGTCATAGACGATTTTCTCGCCTTCGAAGGTGTTGCCTTCTTGAATCACCTTGGCTTGGTCGATCAATACAACGCGATCATTGGCCATGAAGTATTGGATGGTCAGGCCGTAGGCTTTGACGACCTGCTTGTCGGCAGATGGCAGTTGTTCGTAGTAGGCCGGCTTGCCGACAGAGGTAAACACTTCGACATCGCCCTGGGCATTCTGGGTGATGGTCACGGTGTTGCCTGTGATTTTGAGTGTGCCTTGAGTAATCACAACGTCGCCGCGGTAGACCGCTACGCCTTGTTTGTCATCGAGCTCCGCGCTGTCAGCCTGGATACGGATTGGCTGTTCGCGGTCGGATGGCAGTGCCCAGGCGCTGACACTTCCGAGTGCGGCGCTGAGGCTGAGTAGTAGGGGGAGGGTGTTAACGAGCCTCATGCTGACCTCTTACGTTGGACAGCAGGAGCATCCTGCCGTCATTCATGTACGCTTTCATTCCTTGTGCCGTGGTCACCCCATTGGCCGCGACGATTCTAACGGCTTGCTGGGTCTGCGCATATTCCTTCTCGGGGAAGACGGTCAGGCGGCTGGTGGTGAGAACGGTTGGGCGGCCTTTGGCATCAGTGCGATCGACGCGCACGCGCTCGATCAATTCGACTTCCGTGCCGCCAGGGGAGACTTCGCCGCGCTCACTGCGGATTTTCCAGGGCAGCTCTGTGCCGCGGAATAGATTCATGTTCGGGCTGGTCATCAGGGAGATGTCGCTGGCCTTGATGTGCTCGACCTTATCGGCTGTCAACTCATAGTGCAGTTTGCCGTCGGTTTGGTATTGCACGGTATAGGTATTGGTGGCGTAAAAGTCGATCGCGTTGTCGGCGATGGCGCTGTCGGGCTGCTGATTAAAACCTTCTGGGCTGAGGTTCCAGTAGCCAAGTGCTGCCACCAGCGCTATGACACCGGTAAGCAGGGCAATGTTAAATAATTTGCGGTGCATGGCGGACCTTATAGGTAAGCGGCTTGAGCCGCTTCAAGTGTGCCTTGGGCGTGCATGATCAGCTCGCAGAACTCACGCGCGGCACCATCGCCGCCGCAAGCATGGGTAACACCGTGAGCATGTTGGCGAACAAAACCGTCGGCGCTGGCGACCGCCATGCCTAAGCCTACGCGGCGGATCACCGGTAGGTCGGGCAGGTCGTCACCCAAGTAGGCGACTTGTGCATAGTCTAGGCCCAGTTCGCCGAGTAGCTCATCGAGTACCACCAGCTTGTCTTCGCGGCCCTGGTACAGGTGTTGAATGCCCAAGTTTTGCGCGCGGCGTTCAACCACTGGGGTCTTGCGGCCGCTGATAATCGCAGTGCGTACGCCGGAGTTAATCAGCATTTTGATGCCGTGGCCGTCGAGGGTATTAAACGTTTTGAATTCGCTGCCGTCGACGAGGAAGTACAGTTTGCCGTCGGTGAGCACGCCGTCGACGTCGAAGATCGCCAGTTTGATAGCTCGGGCACGTTGCAGGAGGTCCGGGTTGGTCGCATCAAGAGTCATCACATCACTCCTGCGCGCAGCAGGTCGTGCATGTTCAGTGCGCCAACCGGTTGAAGGTTATCGTCGATCACGACTAATGAGCTGATCTTGTGGTCTTCCATGATTTTTAGTGCCTCTGCTGCAAGCATTTCCGCGCGGGCGGTCTTACCGTGGACGGTCATTACGTCATCGATAATGGTCAGGCGTACATCAATGTTACGATCCAGGGTGCGGCGCAGATCACCATCGGTGAATACCCCGGCAAGGCGGCCATCGTTCTCGGTCACGACCGTCATACCCAGGCCTTTCTGGGTCATCTCCAGTAGCGCGTCGCGCAGTGAGGTGCCGCGCTTAACGCGTGGCAGGCTGGCGCCGGCATGCATGACATTCTCAACCTTGAGCAGCAAGCGGCGCCCCAGTGCACCACCTGGGTGCGAGAAGGCGAAATCTTCTGCGGTGAAGCCGCGAGCCTCCAGTAAGGCGATGGCCAGTGCGTCGCCCAGCACCAGAGATACGGTGGTGGAGGAGGTTGGGGCCAAGTTAAGTGGGCAGGCTTCTTGCGCTACCCTGGCATCAAGGTTGACTTCGGCGGCCTTGGCCAGTGGTGACTCGGGGTTGCCAGTCATGCTGATAAGGGTGATGCCGAGGCGCTTGATTAGCGGCAGCAGGGTGACAATTTCCGCCGTGGAACCAGAGTTAGATAATGCCAACACCACATCGTCACGGGTGATCATGCCCATGTCACCGTGACTGGCCTCTGCCGGGTGCACAAAGAACGCAGTGGTGCCGGTGCTGGCCAGGGTGGCGGCAATCTTGTTGCCGATGTGGCCGGATTTACCCATGCCGACCACAACCACGCGGCCTTTGCTGGCGAGAATTAGCTCACAAGCACGCACAAAATCGCCGTTGATGCGTTGCAGCAGGTCTTGAATGGCTTCGAGTTCCAGGCGAATGGTGCGCTGCGCTGACTCAATCAGGTCGGTGGATTGGCTCATGACTTCTCTGCGGCGTGCGGGCTAAAAGCTGCTGATTATAACGGTAAAGGTGCGCCTGCCCAGTGTTTCCAGTTTCAAGTTGGGCACTGGCGCTGTGCGGCGCGGCTCTATGGCGGCAAGATCAATCTTGGGCGAAGGGTTTCGCGATGCTATAGTTCGCGCCCATTTTCGGTACGTTGGCGATCAGAAGTGTCCTTTGTTTGGGGCTGTACGTCAGTCAGGCAAGCGTTTAGCAAGGAGTCCAGATGAACGCCGAGAACCCGTATGCAGTTGAGCTCAAAAGTCTGAGCTTTAAACGCGGCGAGCGGGATATTTTCAAAAACATCGATATCCGCATTCCGCGTGGCAAGGTCACCGGGATTATGGGGCCGTCCGGCTGTGGCAAAACCACGCTGCTGCGTTTGATCGCCGCCGAACTCAAGCCGAGTCAGGGCGAGGTGTGGGTTAACGGCGTAAATCTACCGACGCTGTCGCGCAGCGATTTGTTCGACATGCGCAAGCAGATGGGCGTGTTGTTCCAGAGCGGTGCGTTGTTTACCGACCTGGACGTGTTCGAGAACGTCGCCTTTCCGTTGCGGGTGCATACCCAGCTGCCCGAAGAGATGATTCGCGACATCGTCCTTATGAAGCTGCAGGCGGTGGGCCTGCGCGGTGCCTTGGATTTAATGCCGGATGAGTTGTCAGGCGGCATGAAACGTCGCGTGGCGTTGGCGCGGGCGATTGCCCTGGATCCGCAAATACTCATGTATGACGAGCCCTTCGTGGGGCAAGACCCAATTGCCATGGGCGTGCTGGTGCGACTGATTCGTCTGCTCAGTGATGCGCTGGGGATCACCAGTATTGTGGTCTCTCATGATCTTGCGGAAACCGCGAGCATTGCCGACTACATCTATATCGTCGGCGATACCCAGGTTTTGGGGCAGGGCACACCAGGCGAGTTGAAAGCCTCGGAGGACCCCCGCGTACGTCAATTTATGCAGGGCATTCCCGATGGTCCCGTGCCCTTCCACTTTCCTGCGGCCAACTACCGCGCCGATCTGCTGGGGGAGCGCTGATGCGTAAGACGTCTGTGCTTGAACGGGTGCGCCTGTTCGGTCGCGCCGGTATTGATGTAGTCGCCACGCTGGGGCGTTCGGGGCTATTTCTGCTGCGCGCGCTGTTTGGTCGTGGTTCGACGGGCAATGGTTTTCAGTTGCTGGTCAAGCAACTGTACTCGGTTGGGGTGATGTCGCTGGCCATCATTGTCGTGTCCGGCATTTTTATCGGTATGGTGCTGTCACTGCAGGGCTTCAGTATTTTGGCTCAATATGGCTCTGAGCAGGCGGTGGGGCAGATGGTTGCTCTGACCTTGCTACGTGAACTGGGGCCGGTGGTTACGGCCTTGTTGTTTGCCGGGCGCGCCGGGTCGGCGTTGACCGCGGAAATTGGCAATATGAAATCCACCGAACAGCTGTCGAGCCTGGCGATGATTGGTGTTGACCCGCTGAAATATATTGTCGCTCCGCGCTTGTGGGCCGGGTTTATCTCAATGCCGCTGCTGGCGATGATCTTCAGTGTGGTCGGTATCTGGGGCGGCGCGATGGTCGCCATCGACTGGCTGGGGGTTTACGAGGGCTCGTTCTGGGCCAATATGCAAAGCAGTGTTTCGTTTCGCGAAGACGTGCTCAATGGCGTGATCAAGAGTGTGGTCTTTGCGTTTGTGGTGACCTGGATTGCTGTGTTTCAGGGCTATGACTGTGAGCCGACGTCGGAAGGGATTAGTCGTGCCACCACGAAAACTGTGGTGTACGCCTCGCTCGCCGTATTGGGGCTGGACTTTATTCTGACTGCTTTGATGTTTGGAGATTTCTGATGCAGAACCGCACGCTGGAAGTGGGTGTCGGCTTGTTCTTGTTGGCTGGGCTGTTGGCCTTGCTGCTCTTGGCTTTGCGCGTCAGTGGGCTGACTGTGGGCAGTAACGACAACACCTATAAGGTGTATGCGCACTTTGAGAATATCGCCGGGTTGACGGTCAGATCGAAAGTCACCATGGCTGGTGTGGCGATCGGTAAGGTCACCGCAATCGATCTGGACCGTAGCAGTTACATGGGCCGCGTCACCATGCTGTTGGATGATGCCGTGGATAACTTGCCTGCCGACTCCACCGCTTCGATTCTTACCGCCGGCTTGCTGGGCGAGAAGTACATTGGCATCAGTGTGGGCGGCGAAGAAGAAGTGTTGCGCGATGGCGGTACCATCTACGACACGCAGTCATCCCTGGTGCTGGAAGACCTGATTGGTAAGTTTTTGCTCAACTCGGTCAACAAAGACCAGACTAATTGATAGGGGGCCTAACGATGATCAAAGCACTGCGTAACAGTCTTTTTGTTTGCTTGGCGGCCATGTCCTTTTCGCTGCTGGCCGCCCCGGCTGCTCATGATGTCGTGCAGCAGACGACCACTACGCTGCTGGCGGATCTGAAGACCAACAAAGAGCTATACCGTACCGACCCGGGTGCATTTTACGACGCGCTGAACACGATTCTCGGCCCGGTAGTGGATGTTGATGGGATTTCCCGTGGCGTGATGACTGTGCGCTATTCGCGTCAGGCCTCACCCGAGCAAATGCAGCGATTTCAGGAAAACTTCAAGCGCAGCCTGATGCAGTTTTATGGCAACGCACTACTGGAATACAACAATCAGGACATCCGTGTGCTGCCGGTAAGCGGTCAGCAGGACCCGCAACGCACTGCGGTCAACATGGAAATCAAGGACGGCAATGGCACTGTCTATCCGTTGTCTTACACCATGGTCAGTCAGGATGGCACCTGGAAGATGCGCAACGTGATCATCAATGGGATCAACGTCGGCAAGCTGTTCCGCGATCAGTTCTCCCAGGCCATGCAAGACAATCGTCATGATCTGGATAAGGTCATCGATAACTGGACTGAAACGGTCGCCAAGGCTCGCCAAGGGGCGGATGCATCGTGATTTCGGCGCGCATCAGCGAAACCTCCCCCGGTGTTTTCAGCCTGGCTGGCGAGCTGGATTACCTGAGCGCTCCGGCGTTACGTGAGCAGGGCGCGCGTTTGCTAAAGGCCAGTCAGGCATCCGCTTTCGTGCTCGATTGCAGCGGTGTGGAGAAATCCAGCAGCGTAGGGGTGTCCTTGTTGCTGGCCTTTATGCGTGACGCCGGTGCCGCAGGAAAAACCCTGACTGTGCGCAGTCTGCCCAAAGATATGCATGAGATTGCCGGTGTTTGTGGGTTGTTGGAAATTCTGCCACTGCAATCTTGAGCAACTGTCGCCCTGGCTTCGGTCGGTTGGCAGGAATGCGGGGTTCGCAGGCGGGGGGCTTTTTTGTATGATGCTCGACCCGCGAGCATCTGCTCGGCTGTCGTTAATTTATGCGTTGATCGAGGTTGAGCATGCAGGCCTTAGAAGTAAAGAGTCTCCTTGAGGCTAAATTGCCGGATACCCAGGTGGAAGTTGAAGGCGAAGGCTGCAACTTTCAGCTGAACCTGATCAGTGACGAGATGGCTTCACTTAGCCCAGTCAAGCGTCAGCAGCAGATCTATGCTCACCTCAACGCCTGGATTGCCGATGGCAGTATCCACGCCGTGAGTATGAAATTCTTTAGCCGTGCCGATTGGGCCGCGCGCTCCTAAACCGAGAGCATCATGGACAAACTGATTATTACCGGCGGTGTGCGCCTTGATGGCGAAATCCGCATTTCCGGGGCGAAGAACTCTGCCCTGCCGATTCTCGCTGCCACCCTGCTCGGTGACGCCCCCGTTACCATCTGCAACCTGCCGCACCTACACGACATCACCACCATGATCGAGCTGTTCGGTCGCATGGGTATTGAGCCAATCATTGATGAAAAGCTCAGCGTTGAAGTCGACGCGCGTGCGATCAAGACCTTGGTCGCGCCCTATGAACTGGTGAAAACCATGCGCGCCTCGATCCTTGTGCTTGGTCCGATGGTGGCGCGCTTTGGTTATGCCGAAGTAGCCCTGCCGGGTGGTTGCGCCATTGGTTCGCGTCCGGTTGACCTGCACATCCGTGGCCTCGAAGCCATGGGCGCGATCATTGATGTCGAAGCCGGCTACATCAAGGCCAAAGCGCCTGAGGGCGGCTTGCGTGGCGCGCACTTCTTCTTCGATACCGTCAGTGTGACCGGTACCGAGAACATCATGATGGCGGCCACCCTTGCCAAAGGCCGTAGCGTGTTGGAAAACGCCGCGCGTGAGCCGGAAGTAGTCGACCTGGCTAATTGCCTGATCGCCATGGGTGGGAAAATCACCGGCGCCGGCACCGATACCATCATCATCGATGGTGTTGAACGTCTGCATGGCGCACGTTTCAGCGTGATGCCCGACCGTATCGAAACCGGCACCTATCTGGTGGCTGCTGCAATCACCGGCGGCCGCGTCAAGGTCAAGGATACTGATCCGACCACCCTCGAAGCGGTATTGTCCAAGCTTCAGGAAGCGGGTGCCGAAGTCACCTGTGGCAACGATTGGATCGAGCTGAACATGCATGGCAAACGGCCGAAAGCCGTAAACCTGCGTACGGCTCCGTACCCTGCTTTCCCGACGGACATGCAGGCGCAGTTCGTCGCCCTTAACGCGGTTGCCGAGGGCACCGGCACGGTGATCGAAACCGTGTTTGAGAATCGCTTTATGCACGTGCATGAAATGATCCGCATGGGGGCGCAGATCCAGGTTGAGGGCAACACCGCCATCGTCACCGGCACCGAGAAACTCAAAGGCGCGCCGGTTATGGCGACTGACCTGCGTGCATCGGCCAGTCTTGTAATTTCGGCGCTGGTGGCCGAGGGTGACACCCTGATCGACCGTATCTATCACATCGACCGCGGTTACGAGTGTATCGAAGAGAAGTTGCAGCTCTTGGGTGCCAAGATTCGCCGCGTACCGGGTTGAGACCATGCTGACTATTGCTCTTTCCAAAGGTCGGATTCTCGACGACACCCTGCCGCTGCTCGCCGCAGCAGGCATCGTGCCGACTGAAAATCCGGATAAAAGCCGCAAGCTGATTATCCCGACCACGCTGGATGATGTGCGTCTGTTGATCGTGCGTGCCACCGACGTGCCCACTTATGTTGAGCACGGCGCTGCTGACCTCGGTGTAGCGGGTAAGGACGTACTGATGGAATACGGCGGCCAGGGCTTGTATGAGCCGCTGGACCTGCGTATTGCCCAGTGCAAGCTGATGACCGCAGGTGCCGTCGGGGCGCCTGAGCCGAAAGGCCGGCTGCGTGTGGCGACCAAGTTCGTCAACGTGGCCAAGCGTTATTACGCCGAGCAGGGTCGCCAGGTCGACATCATCAAACTGTACGGCTCGATGGAGCTGGCACCGCTGGTGGGCTTGGCTGACAAGATCATCGATGTGGTCGACACCGGTAACACCCTGCGCGCCAATGGCCTGGAAGCTCAGGAGCTGATCGCCACGATCAGCTCGCGTCTGGTGGTCAATAAGGCGTCGATGAAGATGCAGCACGCGCGCATTCAGCTGTTGATCGACACTCTGCGTGATGCGGTCGAAGCGCGACACCCCCGCTAATACCCTCAACGCGGCGTTACGCCGCGTCTGCCTATCCGTGTCATAGCCAATTTTCTCGGGCGTCCATGCGGTGGGCTTGGTAGCCTAGCGACGCCCGAGCATTTGCCAATTAAGAGGCCCGCTATGACCGCTCCTATCGCTATCCGCCGACTCAATGCCGCTGACCAGGACTTTGCCCAGCATCTGGATCATCTGCTGAGCTGGGAAAGTGTCTCGGACGATGCGGTCAACCATCGCGTGCTCGATATCATCAAAGCCGTGCGTGAGCGTGGCGACGCCGCCTTGGTCGAGTTCACCAAGCAATTCGATGGCCTGGATGTCGCCTCGATGGCCGATCTGATCCTGCCGCGCGAGCGCCTGGAGCTGGCCCTGACCCGCATCACCGACGAGCAGCGCGGTGCGCTGGAAAAAGCCGCCGAACGTGTGCGGGTTTACCACGAGCGGCAGAAGCAGGAGTCCTGGACTTACACCGAAGCCGACGGCACGGTATTAGGCCAGAAGGTCACACCATTGGATCGCGCTGGCCTGTATGTGCCGGGCGGTAAGGCCTCCTATCCGTCCTCGGTGTTGATGAATGCGATTCCGGCCAAGGTCGCTGGCGTGCCGGAAGTGGTGATGGTGGTGCCGACGCCGCGTGGCGAGATCAATGAGATTGTTCTGGCGGCCGCCTGCATTGCCGGCGTTGACCGCGTGTTCACCATCGGTGGCGCCCAGGCTGTCGCCGCGCTGGCGTACGGCACTGAAAGCGTGCCGCCGGTGGATAAGATTGTTGGCCCGGGCAATATCTATGTCGCCACGGCCAAACGCCACGTCTTCGGCAAGGTTGGTATCGACATGATCGCCGGCCCTTCGGAAATTCTCGTGGTATGCGATGGTCAGACCGACCCGGACTGGATCGCCATGGACCTGTTCTCCCAGGCCGAGCACGACGAAGACGCCCAGTCGATCCTGGTCAGTCCGGACGCGGCCTTCCTCGACCGCGTAGCCGAGAGTATCGCCAAGCTGCTGCCGACCCTGGAGCGCGAGACGATTGCCCGCACCTCGCTTGAAGGGCGTGGCGCACTGATCCAGGTCGCTGATATGGCGCAGGCCATTGAGGTTGCGAACCGCATTGCCCCAGAGCACTTGGAACTCTCGGTGGAAAACCCCGAGCAGTACCTGCCGCTGATCCGTCACGCGGGCGCGATCTTTATGGGGCGTTACACCGCAGAAGCGCTAGGCGATTACTGCGCAGGTCCCAACCACGTGCTGCCAACCTCCGGCACGGCGCGCTATTCCTCGCCGCTGGGGGTGTATGACTTCCAGAAGCGCTCGTCGATCATCCATTGCTCGGCAGAAGGTGCCTCTGAGTTGGGCAAGGTCGCCAGTGTGCTGGCCCGTGGTGAGTCGCTAACCGCCCACGCTCGTAGCGCCGAATACCGCATCAAGGGTTAAGCGTAGGGTGGACAGCGCTCTTCTTGTCCACATGATGTGCATGTAATTACGGTGGACAAAAAAGCGCTGTCCACCCTACAAAATTCTAATTCGAGGAGAGAAGGGCAGATGAGCAAATTCTGGAGCCCCTTCGTCAAAGATCTGGTGCCTTATGTGCCAGGTGAACAGCCGAAATTGGCCAAGTTGGTCAAGCTCAACACCAATGAAAACCCTTATGGCCCGTCGCCCAAGGCCATCGCGGCCATGCAGGCCGAGGTGAATGACAACCTACGCCTATATCCGGACCCCAATAGCGACCGCCTGAAGCAGGCGGTGGCCGATTATTACGGCGTGCAGACGGCTCAGGTATTTGTCGGCAACGGCTCCGACGAGGTGCTGGCGCATGCCTTCCACGGCTTGTTCCAGCACGGCCAGCCGCTGCTGTTCCCGGATATCAGCTACAGCTTCTATCCAGTGTACTGCGGCCTGTATGGCATCGACTCCGTGCAGGTGCCGCTGGATGAGCAGTTTCAGATTCGCGTGGAAGATTACGTGCGGCCCAACGGCGGCATTATCTTCCCCAATCCCAACGCGCCGACTGGCAGCCCCCTCGCGCTGGACGCCATCGAGCGTCTGCTCAAGGCTAACAGCGATACCGTGGTATTGGTCGACGAGGCCTATATCGATTTCGGCGGTGAGACGGCGATCAGCCTAGTGGATAAATACCCGAACCTGCTGGTTAGCCAAACGTTGTCCAAGTCGCGCTCCCTGGCTGGACTGCGGGTTGGGATTGCGGTCGGCCATCCGGATTTGATTGAGGCGCTGGAGCGGATCAAAAACAGCTTCAACTCCTACCCGCTGGATCGCATTGCGATTGCCGGCGCTGCGGCGGCGTTTGCGGATAAAGCGTATTTCCAGCAAACCTGTCAGCAGGTGATCGACAACCGTGAGGTTGTGGTGGCTGGGCTGGATAAGCTCGGTTTTGAAGTATTGCCTTCGGCGGCGAACTTTGTCTTTGCCAGTCACCCGGAGAAAGATGCCGCGACTCTGGCAGCGGGCTTGCGTGAACAGGGCGTGATCGTGCGCCACTTCAAGCAGCAGCGTATTGCCCAGTTCCTGCGCATCACCATTGGCACGCCGGAGCAGAATCAGGCGCTGCTGGATGCCCTGCAAAGCCTCTAATCTGTAGGGTTTAACTAAGCCGGAGCGCTATAGCGCTCCGGCTTTTTTATGCCGTCTTAGGTGTGCGAGCCTGCTCTACGGCCTGCTGGGTGCGACAGGGCGCAAGGCGGATTAGTTTTCGTTGACGGGTGGTCGGACGCCAATTTCGGCGGTCAGTTGCATGGGCTCGCCGTTGCGCAGGATGTCGATGCGGATCCGCTCGCCTGGCTTGGCGCGTGCGACTTGGTTCATTGAGCTGCGGCCGTCACTGGCCGCTTCGCCGGCGATCCTGAGGATTAGATCGCCCGGTTGCAGGCCGGCCTTTTGTGCTGGGCCGTCGCGGTAGATGCCGGCCACGATGATGCCGGGGCGGCCCTCCAGTCCGAAGGACTCGGCCAACTCTGGGGTCAGCGGTTGCACCTCGATACCCAGCCAGCCACGAATTACCTGGCCGTGCTCGATAATCGCCTCCATCACCTCCATCGCCAGTTTCACCGGGATGGCAAAGCCAATGCCTTGGGAGCCGCCGGATTTGGAAAAAATCGCGGTGTTAATGCCCACTAGGTTGCCGTAGGCATCCACTAGCGCGCCGCCCGAGTTGCCCGGGTTGATCGCTGCGTCGGTCTGGATGAAATCTTCGTAGGTGTTGAGACCCAGCTGGTTGCGCCCGGTGGCGCTGATGATGCCCATGGTCACGGTCTGGCCGACGCCGAAGGGGTTGCCGATGGCCAGGCTGACGTCGCCAATACGGATGTTGTCCGAGCGGCCGAGAATGATAAACGGCAGGTCCGGTAGGTCAATTTTCAACACCGCGAGATCGGTTTCCGGGTCACTGCCAATCAGTCGTGCCAGGGTTTCGCGGCCATCTTTCAGCGCCACCACGATCTGGTCGGCATCGGCGACCACGTGGTTGTTGGTCAGCAGGTAGCCTTCCGGGCTCATGATCACTGCAGACCCCAAGCTCGACTCCATGCGCCGCTGTTTGGGCAGGTTGTCACCGAAGAACTTGCGGAACTGCGGGTCCTCGAACAGCGGGTGGGTTGGTTTGTTGACGAACTTGGTGGTGTAAAGGTTGGCGACCGCCGGGGACGCGGTGGTGACCGCTTCGGCATAGGACACCGGCCCTTCTTGCATGCGGCTGTAGAACGGGGCCTGGCGCACATGCACGTCCTGTCCCGGCAAACCGACCCATTGCGGGAAATATTGCATGATCAGCAATGCCAGGAGCACACCGACCAGTAGGGGCCAGCCGAGGGGACGCAGGGCCTTGAGCATTGAAACAATCCTGAGGGTTGCAGGGCAGCAAGTGCGGCCCTTAAGGTGCGCCATTATAGAGAGGCGACTGATAATAAAGCAGCGTCTCGTAACGCTTGATTAAGGACATTCTATGGCCATTGCCCTGACGACCCTGGTGGACGAAGCCGATCGCTATCTTAACGCCGCGCGTATTAGTGATTACTGCCCCAATGGCTTACAGGTAGAAGGGCGACCGCAGGTGCGTCGCATCGTCAGCGGCGTCACCGCCAGTCAGGCGTTACTCGACGCCGCCGTCGAGGCCGATGCTGACGTGGTGCTGGTGCACCACGGCTACTTCTGGAAGGGCGAGATCCCCTGCGTCACTGGGATGAAGCGCCGCCGTTTGCAAACCCTGCTGGGCAACGATATCAGCCTGCTGGCTTATCACCTGCCGCTGGATGTGCACCCAGAGGTGGGCAATAACGTGCAGTTGGCGGCGCAACTGGGCATCACTGTTGAGGGCCCGCTGGAACCCGATGATCCGCGTACCGTGGGCCTGATCGGCTCATTGGCTGAAGCGATGACGGCGCAGGATTTTGCCGCGCATGTGCAGCGGGTGCTGGGGCGTGAGCCGCTGTTGGTTGAAGGCGAGGGCATGATCCGTCGGGTGGGGTGGTGCACTGGCGGCGGTCAGGGCTATATCGACCAGGCCATCGCAGCTGGGGTTGATCTGTATTTAACCGGGGAGGCCTCAGAACAGACCTTTCACAGCGCGCGCGAAAATGGCGTTAGCTTTATCGCCGCTGGCCATCACGCCACTGAGCGTTACGGTGTGCAGGCGCTGGGCGATTACCTGGCCCGGCGATTTGCCATTGAGCATCTGTTTATCGATTGCCCCAACCCAATCTGAGCATCCGCACACGAACTACTGTATTTCAGCCATCCGGGGTTAAAAATGACCTCGGTAAGCGGCGCGGGTGAAACGAGCGCGGCTGATTTACAACCGGTAAACCCGGTCGGGCAGACTGCTTCGTTTTCGCTGCAGTCGCCCGCATCTTCGGCTGTTTGATTCACTGGCTGCTGACCCTCAGGTGCTGCTCGGTTGTCACTCCCGCTGGTCGTTGTGTCGGGTCTGGCTCTAGCTCGCGAGGTCGTGAGTGGGCGCTGGGCCGCCTATTTTGCTGGCATAAAGCTAGATCGTTTCGATCTAACCAGGCTCCTGATTAGACAAAGGTGCTGTGCTAGAGTGCCGTCTCGTCCACGGCCACCGGCCTAAACACATCGCCATTCGTGAGTAGCCATGCTCGATAAACTGACCCACCTGAAACAGCTGGAGGCGGAAAGTATCCACATCATTCGTGAAGTGGCCGCCGAATTCGACAACCCGGTAATGCTCTATTCCATCGGTAAAGACTCCGCCGTGATGCTGCACCTGGCACGCAAGGCGTTCTTTCCGGGCAAGCTGCCGTTTCCGGTGATGCACGTTGATACGCGCTGGAAGTTTCAGGAGATGTACAGCTTCCGCGAGAAGATGGTCAACGAGTACGGTCTCGATCTGATTACCCACACCAACCCCGATGGCGTGGCGCAGGACATGAACCCCTTCACCTACGGCAGTGCCAAGCACACCGACGTGATGAAGACCGAGGGGCTCAAGCAGGCACTGGATCAGTACGGTTTTGATGCCGCCTTCGGTGGCGCGCGCCGCGACGAAGAGAAATCCCGCGCCAAAGAGCGCGTGTACTCCTTCCGCGACAGCAAGCACCGCTGGGACCCTAAGAATCAGCGTCCTGAGCTGTGGAATGTGTACAACGGCAACGTCAAAAAGGGCGAGTCGATCCGCGTATTCCCGCTGTCCAACTGGACCGAGCTGGATATCTGGCAGTACATCTACCTGGAAAGCATCCCGATCGTGCCGCTGTATTTCGCCGCCGAGCGCGAAGTGATCGAGATGAATGGTGCGCTGATCATGATCGACGACGAGCGCATTCTCGAACACCTCACCCCTGAGCAAAAAGCCAGCATCCACAAAAAGATGGTGCGCTTCCGTACGCTGGGCTGCTACCCGCTGACCGGCGCGGTGGAGTCCACGGCAACCAGCTTGCCGGAGATTATTCAGGAAATGCTGTTGGCCAAAACCTCTGAGCGCCAAGGCCGCGTCATCGACCATGACTCCGCCGGCTCGATGGAAGAGAAGAAACGTCAGGGGTACTTTTAATATGTCACATCAATCCGATTTGATCAGTGAGGACATCCTCGCCTATCTGGGCCAGCACGAGCGTAAAGAGCTGCTGCGCTTTCTCACCTGCGGCAACGTAGACGACGGCAAAAGCACGCTGATTGGCCGCCTGCTGCATGACTCCAAGATGATCTACGAAGACCATCTGGACGCCATCACCAAAGACTCGAAGAAATCCGGCACCACGGGTGAAGAGGTCGACTTGGCGCTGCTGGTCGACGGCCTGCAGGCTGAGCGCGAGCAAGGCATCACCATCGATGTGGCCTACCGCTATTTCAGCACCACCAAGCGCAAGTTCATCATCGCCGACACCCCCGGCCATGAGCAGTACACCCGCAACATGGCCACCGGCGCATCCAACTGCGACCTGGCGATCATTCTGATCGACGCCCGTTACGGCGTGCAGACCCAGACCAAGCGCCACAGCTTTATTGCCTCCTTGCTGGGCATCAAGCACATCGTCATTGCGGTCAACAAGATGGACCTCAAAGGCTTCGACCAGGGCGTGTTTGAGCAGATCAAGGCCGATTACCTGGCGTTCGTCGAAGGCATTGCCTTCAAGCCAAGCTCGATGCACTTCGTGCCGATGTCGGCGCTGAAGGGCGACAACGTGGTCAACAAGAGCGAGCAATCGCCTTGGTACACCGGCCAGTCGTTGATGGAGATTCTTGAAACGGTAGAAGTGGCGGGTGATCGCAACTTCGACGACCTGCGTTTCCCGGTGCAGTACGTTAACCGCCCCAACCTGAACTTCCGTGGTTTCGCTGGCACCTTGGCCAGCGGCATCGTGCGCAAAGGCGACGAAGTTGTGGCGTTGCCATCGGGCAAGGGCAGTAAGGTCAAATCCATCGTCACCTTCGAAGGTGAGTTGGAGCAGGCCGGCCCTGGCCAGGCCATCACCATTACCTTGGAAGATGAGATCGACGTCTCGCGCGGCGACATGCTGGTGCACGGCGACAACCGTCCGCAGGTGGTCGACAGCTTCGATGCCATGCTGGTGTGGATGGCCGAAGAGCCGATGCTGCCGGGCAAGAAGTACGACATCAAGCGCGCCACCAGCTATGTGCCCGGCTCGGTTACCAGCATCGCTCACCGGGTGGATGTGAACACCCTGGAAGAAGGCTCCGCGAGCAGCTTGCAGCTTAACGAGATCGGCCAGGTGCGCATTGCACTGGATGCGCCGATTGCGTTGGACGGCTATGCGCACAACCGCACCACCGGCTCGTTTATCGTTATCGATCGCCTGACTAACGGCACTGTCGGTGCCGGTATGATCATTGCTGAGCCTGTCGGCGGTAACAGTGGCCATCACGGTCAGCTGGCCCATGTTTCTACCGAAGAGCGTGCCACTCGTTTCGGTCAGCAGCCTGCGACCGTGCTGTTCAGCGGCTTGTCTGGTGCTGGCAAAAGCACCCTGGCGTATGCCGTAGAGCGCAAGCTGTTCGACTCTGGTCGTGCGGTGTATGTGTTGGATGGTCAGAACCTGCGTCACGACCTGAACAAGGGCTTGCCGCAGGATCGCGCCGGACGTACCGAGAACTGGCGGCGTGCCGCTCACGTGGCGCGGCAGTTCAACGAGGCTGGCCTGCTGACACTGGCGGCCTTCGTCGCGCCGGATGCCGAAGGCCGCGAGCAGGCCAAGGCGCTGATTGGCGCTGAACGCCTGATCACCGTCTACGTGCAGGCTTCACCGCAAGTCTGCGCCGAACGTGACCCGCAAGGCCTGTATGCGGCCGGTGGCGACAATATCCCGGGCGAGTCCTTCCCCTACGACGTGCCGCTGAATGCCGATCTGGTTATCGACACGCAAGCGCTGTCGGTGGAGGAGAGTGTCAAACAGGTATTGGCACTGCTGCGCGAGCGTGGCGCGATTTAAATCCGCTGCACAATAAAAAGCCCCGCCAAGTGCGGGGCTTTTTATTGTTGGCTAAAGAACCAGAAGCGGCGGCCAGAGCGGCGCTTACTTTTTCTTTAAGCCGTAGCTTTCATCCAGCATGCCCGGTACGTCGGCGCCTTTTGGTGCGTAGTCCTTGGGCATTTCGTTGTGGGCTGGGGCTTTCAGGCGCTCACGTTTTTCGCCGCTGTCTTCAGCGTGCAGGGTGGCCAGCAGGCGTTGGCGGGTCAGCTCGTCCAGGGCCAGGCGGTTAGCCCCTTCGGACAGGTGCTGCTGCACATCGAGCTGGGTTTGGCTGAGCTTCTTCACCAGGTTGGCGGTGGTGTTGAAGTGGGTAACCACCTCGCTCTGATAGGTGTCGAAGCGTTCTTGAATTTCGTCAAGTTGGCGTTGGGTACGGCTGGGAGCCGCATTGGGTGCCAGGCGCGCAATCAGGAAGCCAATGGCAATGCCAGCTACCAGGGTAATGGCGGGTAGCAACCAGGCGGTAAGCGTCTGTTCCACGAGTCCTTCCTCTCTAAACGGCTTTGCTTTACGTTAACGGCTCGAACCTGCGCTGTATAGCCGAATGATGTGTGCGGCGCAGGCTGTAGCTAGACGAGTCGACCCACTGCGAGGTCACGGAGTTCCCTGTTGCTCACCCGCGAAACCCCCATGACGATTGCCGGCCCCAGCGGCCAACTCGAAGCCCTGTGGCTGGACACCCCCGATGCCCGTGGTGTGGCGCTGATCTGCCACCCCAATCCGGTGCAAGGCGGCACCATGCTCAATAAGGTGGTTTCCACCTTGCAGCGCACCGCCCGCGACAGTGGCCTGGCCACGTTACGCTTTAATTACCGCGGCGTCGGAGCCAGCGCTGGCAGCCATGACATGGCCAGCGGCGAGGTGGATGACGCCGAGGCTGTGGCCCTGTGGTTGCGCCAGCAATATCCTGATTTGCCGGTGACCTTGCTCGGTTTCTCTTTTGGCGGCTTTGTCGCCGCAGCCTTGGGCGCGCGTTTGGAAGCTCAAGGTCTCACGGTTAATAAGCTCTTTATGGTCGCCCCAGCGGCGCACCGGCTGACAGCGGAACATCCGCCGGCGAGCAATTGCCCGCTGATCCTGATTCAGCCCGAAGACGATGAAGTGATCGACCCGCAGGTGGTGTACGCCTGGTCGGCGGCACTCGGGCGTGCCCATGAGCTGCTGAAAATGGCAGAATGCGGGCACTTTTTTCACGGCAAGCTGACGGATCTGAAGGATCTCTTACTGCCGCGTCTCTGACCCTACAGGCCGTCTGCGCCTGAGTTGATAAGCGAACGTTATGACCACTCGTATCCTTACCGGCATCACCACCACAGGCACCCCGCATTTGGGTAACTATGCGGGGGCGATTCGTCCTGCGATCGTCGCCAGCCGCGCCGCTGATGCCGATTCGTTCTATTTTCTGGCGGACTATCATGCGCTGATCAAGTGCGACGACCCGGCACGTATTCAGCGTTCACGCCTGGAAATCGCCGCCACCTGGCTGGCGCTGGGGCTGGATGTCGACAAGGCGACCTTCTACCGCCAGTCAGATATTCCCGAGATTCCTGAGCTGTGCTGGCTGCTCACCTGTGTGGCTGGCAAAGGGTTGCTGAATCGCGCCCACGCCTACAAAGCCTCGGTGGACAAGAACGTCGAGCAGGGTGAAGACCCGGATGCGGGCATCACCATGGGCCTGTTCAGCTACCCGGTGCTGATGGCGGCGGACATTCTGATGTTCAACGCGCACAAAGTGCCGGTCGGCCGCGACCAGATTCAGCACGTGGAAATGGCCCGCGATATCGCTCAGCGTTTCAATCACCTGTTCGGCAACGGTAAAGAGCTGTTCACCCTGCCTGAAGCCGTGATCGAAGAAGACGTGGCCACCTTGCCCGGCCTTGACGGGCGCAAGATGAGCAAAAGCTACGACAACACCATCCCGTTGTTCGGCAGCGCCAAGCAGCTCAAGGATGCCGTGGCGCGTATCGTCACCGACTCCAAGCTGCCGGGCGAGGCCAAAGACCCCGACAACTCGCACCTGTTCACCCTTTATCAAGCCTTTGCTGCACCCACTCAGCAGGCGGACTTCCGTGCTGCGCTGGAGGGCGGTATGGCCTGGGGTGAAGCCAAGCAGGCGCTGTGCAACCTGCTCGAGGCTGAGCTGGGCGAGGCCCGCGAGCGTTACCAGTCGCTGATCAGCAAGCCTGCGGATCTGGAAGACATCCTCCTGGCCGGTGCTGCCAAGGCGCGCAAGACCGCTACGCCGTTCCTTGGCGAGCTGCGTGAGGCAGTGGGCCTGCGTTCTTTCCGCAGCCAGGCGACGAGCGGCGCCAGCGAGAAGAAAAAGGCCGGTAAAACTGCGCGCTTTGTCAGCTTCCGTGACGACGACGGTCGCTTCCGCTTCCGCCTGCTGGACGCTGCCGGCGAGCAGTTGCTGCTGTCCAAGTCCTTTGCTGACGGCAAGGCTGCCGGCATGGTCAATAAGCGCTTACAGTCAGGCGATGCATTGGATGTGCGCGAGCAGGACGGCGGCTTCGGTGTTTGGTTGGACGACGAGTGCGTGGCACAGAGCCCGGCGTTTGCTGATAGTAGCGTCTGCCAGGCGGCGATCCAGCGCCTGCGTGAGGCGTTGGCGCCTCAGGAATAACGCAGAGAGGGCTTTGTGGGAGGGGCTCTAGCCGCGACAGGGGGCTAGTGCCGCTGCTAAAGCCGCTCCTGCGGCGATAAGCCGATTGCTAAGTAACGGGGGCGTCGCTAAAGTGACGCCCCCGTTTTACTTGCCCGGCTAACGAATTTATGACGCCCTTAGAACGCTACCAGGCTGACCTCAAACGCCCCGATTTTTTCCATGATGCTGCCCAGGAAACTGCGGTGCGTCATCTGCAGCGCCTGTATGACGACTTGGTCGCCAGCGAAAGCGTATCGACCGGCTTGTTTGGCAAGCTGTTTGGCAAAAAGCCCCCGGTGCCTGTTAAAGGGCTGTATTTCTGGGGTGGCGTAGGGCGCGGTAAGACCTACCTGGTGGACACCTTCTTCGACGCACTGCCTTTCGAGCGCAAGGTGCGTACCCACTTCCACCGCTTTATGAAGCGCGTGCACGAAGAAATGCGCACCCTCAAGGGCGAGAAGAATCCGCTGACCATCATTGGCAAGCGCTTCGCCGACGAGGCGCGGGTGATTTGCTTCGACGAGTTCTTCGTCAGCGACATTACCGATGCGATGATTCTGGCGACCCTGATGGAAGAGTTGTTCAAGAACGGCGTAAGCCTGGTGGCGACCTCCAACATCGTGCCTGACGGTCTGTACAGAGACGGCCTGCAGCGCGCGCGCTTCCTGCCCGCGATTGCCCTGTTGAAGCAGCACACCGATATCGTCAACGTCGACAGCGGCATTGACTACCGTCTGCGTGCGCTGGAGCAAGCCGAACTGTTCCACTGGCCGCTGGGTACGGCCGCTGAAGAAAGCCTGCAGAAGAGCTTTGCCAGCCTGTTGCCCGAGCATTGCGTGGTGCAGGAAAACGAGCCGTTGATGATCGAGAGCCGTGCCATTAAAGCGCGCAAGGTCGGCGACGACGTGGCCTGGTTTGAGTTCCGCGAACTGTGCGACGGCCCACGTAGCCAGAATGACTACATCGAGTTAGGCAAGATCTTCCATGCGGTGATTCTGGCTAATGTCGAGCAGATGAGCGTGGCCAAGGAAGACATGGCGCGGCGTTTTATCAACTTGGTGGACGAGTTCTACGACCGTAACGTCAAGCTGATTATCTCCGCTGAGGTAGAACTCAAAGACCTCTACACCGGCGGTCGCCTCACCTTCGAGTTCCAGCGCACCCTCAGCCGTCTGCTGGAAATGCAGTCGCATGAATTTCTCGCGCGCCCGCACAAGCCCTGAGTGCAGGACACAGAGCGCCATTCTCGTAGGGTGGATGGCGCTCTACCCATCCGCCGTCTCATCCCCCCATGGTGGATGAAAAAGCGCCATCCACCCTACAAACTGATTCGGCGTGCCTTAGGCTCTGGCTGGTGCTGAAGACAGTCAGGCCGACTCTGCCCAAGCAAGATAAACTCTGCACCATCGACTTTTAGCCCTTTGTGGTACGCCCTATGACCTTTGCCTCCCTTGGCCTGATTGAGCCTTTGCTGCGCACCCTCGACAGCCTTGATTACAAAACGCCCACTGCCGTCCAGGCGCAGGCCATTGTGCCTGTCCTGCAAGGCCGCGATCTGATGGCCGCTGCGCAGACCGGCACCGGCAAGACCGCCGGCTTTGCCTTGCCGGTGCTGCAACGGCTGATGATGGAAGGGCCTGTGGTTGCGAGCAACTCGGTGCGCGCGCTGGTGCTGGTGCCAACGCGTGAGCTGGCCGAGCAGGTGCTGCAGAGCTTTATCACCTACGGGCAGGACCTGCCGCTGCGCAGTTATGCGGTGTATGGCGGGGTCAGCATCAACCCGCAGATGATGAAGCTGCGCAAGGGCCTGGATGTGCTGGTGGCCACCCCAGGCCGCCTGCTCGACCTGTATCGGCAGAACGCGGTGAAGTTCAACCAGGTGCAGACCCTGGTGCTGGACGAAGCCGACCGTATGCTCGACCTGGGTTTTGCCAACGAGTTGGAGAGCGTGTTCCGCGCACTGCCGAAAAAGCGCCAGACGCTGCTGTTTTCCGCGACCTTCTCCGAAGCCATTCGCAGCATGGCCGGTGAGATGCTCAATGACCCGCTGAGCATCGAGGTCAGCCCGCGCAACGCCGCCGCCAAGTCGGTTAAACAGTGGCTGATCCCGGTGGACAAGAAGCGCAAAAGCGAGCTGTTTTTGCACCTCTACCAGACTAAGCGCTGGAGCCAGGCGCTGGTCTTTGTGAAAACCCGCAAGGGCGTCGATGAGCTGGAGGGCGAGCTGCAGCGCCACGGCATTAGCGCCGACTCGATCCATGGCGACAAACCGCAGGCTACACGTCAGCGCGCCTTGCAGCGGTTCAAGGACGGTGAGGTCAAGGTGCTGGTGGCCACCGATGTGGCGGCCCGTGGGCTGGATATCGACACCATGCCGCTGGTGGTGAATTTCGACCTGCCGATTGTTGCCGAGGATTATGTGCACCGCATCGGGCGTACCGGGCGTGCCGGCTCCACGGGGCAGGCGGTGTCGCTGGTCTGCGCCGATGAGGTGCAGTTGCTGTCAGCCATCGAAACCCTGACCCAGCAGGTGTTGCAGCGCATCGACGAGCCAGACTTCATCCCCGACCACCGCGTGCCGCAGACGCTGCCTGGTGGCCAGGTGGTGAAAAAGCCGAAGAAGGCCAAGAAGCCGAAAGTGGTCGGCGCTGGCAAGGGCGGCAGCTTAGGCCGCTGGATGGAGGCTGACGAACCGACCGCGCCGGACGTTAAAGCGGTGCGCAAGGTGCCAAGCTTCGGCGGCAAAACGGCCAAGCCCGGTAAGTTCGTTAAGTAATTTCAGGCGCGGCTGGCGGCTTGGGCCGCTGCCAGCTGCTTCTTGTGGGTGGCGGCGGCGGTCATGTCGTAGATCACCACGCAGATGTGTTCGACCTCACCGGTCGCTCCAGCCAGCGGCAGCAGGGTGACATTCTGGTACATAAAGTCTTCCTGGCCGGTGATCGGCTGGTAGTTCTTGAAGTGCATCAGATACGGGTGTTGCTCCCACAAACTGAAGGCACGGGTGCCCAGTTGCACCACGGTATCGACCTTACGTTTTAGCCAGGCCTCGTCGATCTCCTGAAACAGGCTAAAAAGTGTTTTGCCGTGTACTTCGTCCGGGCCCAGGCCTGAGTGGTTTTCCATAAAGCTGTTCCACACCTCGACCTGATACTGGCGGTCGAGGACGATGACGCCAACATCAATGCACTGCACGATGTCGAGCAGCCAGTGCACCTCTTTAATATCAATCTGTGCGGGCATTGGCGTACCGCCTAGTTCATCAGGTAGTTGATTTTGTTGGTCAGGCGCTTGATCGAGTCTTCGGTAAACAGCAGCAGGAGGTCGAAGTGGATGTTATGCGCCTCCAGGCTGTAGCTGACTTCCACTGCCAGGGTTTTCTTCCAGCGGCGTTGATTGAGGTGAATCAGTTGTTCGATGGAGGCGTGCTGGCCAAGCAGCTGCGGATGGCCCTGGGAAAACCGTACATCGATCTGCTCGGCGATGCCTGAAAGGCAGGCGCCGATGATGATGCTGGACAGGTCCAGCAGCATCTCTGAGGTTTCCAAATCGTCTTTTGGCTGCCACTTGAGTAGGTGCGCCATATCGGCGACTTCCGAATCATGAAACAGCAGCAGCGCTTCACCGGCAATGCCGTCACCGATAAACCCCTGGCACACCGCGCTCATGCGTTCACCGTGCATGGCATCGGTGAGGGTCATGTGCAGCTCGCTGACTTCGAAGATATTCACTTGCGGCACGGGCAGCTGCACGAATACCCCAAGCGCCTTGGCCAGTAACGCCGCGGCGCGGCCCATGGCGACGTTGGTCACTTCGCGCAGGGCGTCGCGGAAATTCACTTTCAGGGTGTCGAGTACGGCTGTTTGCGCGACGGCGGTTGAGCTGGCTGCCGGGTCAAACAGCCCCAGTTCAATCAGCGTGCTGCGCAGCGTTTCCGGCTCTGCGGGCTTCTTGATGAAGGCCAGGGCGCCGAGCGCTTTGACGCGGCGCAGGGCTTCCTCCTGCACGTCGCCGGAAACCACCAGCACCTTGCAGGCCAGGCCTTCGGCGCGAATGGCGGCGAGGGTTTCGTAGCCGTCCATGACCGGCATGGTCAGGTCCAGCAGCATGACCTGAGCCAAGCCCTGGCGCAGTGCGGCAAGGGCTTCCTGCCCGTTAGTCGCTTGGCTGATGGTTACCGGCCATTCGGGCGGTAGGGCGCGGATCAATTGCTTGCGCGCCATGTTCGAGTCGTCGCAGACCACTAGTGGAATCACGTCTGGAGAGTCCCTGTGCGCGTGGAAGAACACCGCTCTTGGGCGGTTGTGTTCAAGCATAGCCGCTCGCGATTGCCTGCGGCGTTGTTATTCGACAGCGGGTTGCAGCCATTTGAGCATGCCCAGCGCTGCGCGGCGACCGCTGGCAAAGCAGGCGGTGAGTAGATAACCGCCGGTCGGCGCTTCCCAGTCGAGCATTTCGCCGGCGCAGAAGGTTCCCGGTAGTTGCTTGAGCATGAGGTTTGGGTCGAGTTGTTCGAAGGGCACACCGCCGGCGCTGCTGATCGCCTCATCCAGCGGGCGTGGGCGGATCAGTGTGATAGGCAGGGCTTTGATCGCCTTGGCCAGTTGCAGCGGATCATTGAAGCATTCGGCGCTCGCCAGTTCACGCAGCAGGGCCACCTTAACGCCGTCGATGCCGGCCTGGCGATGCAGGTGTTTGGCCATCGAATGTGTGCCGCGCGGTTTACTCAAGGCGCTTTGCAGTTTGTTAAGGGGCGTTTGTGGCAGCAAGTCGAGGTGCACGATGGCGCTGCCATGTTGGTTGATGGTTTCGCGAATATCAGCCGACAGGGCATACACCAGGCTGCCTTCAATGCCGCTGGCGGTGAGCACGAACTCGCCCAGGCGCGGCGCGGCGCCGGCTAAACACAGGCTGACATTCTTCAGCGGCGCGCCGGCGAATTTGTCGCGCAGAAACGGGCTCCAGGCGCTGACATCGAAGCCGCAGTTACTCGCCTGCAGGGGGGCGACTTGCACACCACGCGCTTGCAGCAGTGGCACCCAGGCACCGTCCGAACCCAAGCGCGCCCAGCTGCCGCCGCCCAAGGCCAGCAGAGTGGCGTCGGCGCTCACCGCCTGCTCACCCGCCGGTGAGCTGATGCGTAATGCGCCCTGTGCATCCCAGCCCAGCCAGCGATGGCGGGTATGGATCTGCACGCCCAACTCACGCAGGCGTTTGAGCCAGGCGCGCAGCAGCGGTGCGGCCTTCATATCGGTGGGGAAGACCCGGCCCGAGGTGCCGACAAAGGTGTCGATGCCCAGGCCGTTAATCCAAGTGCGCAGGGCATCGGCGTCGAAGTCCTGCAGCAGGTCAGCCACTTCAGCCTGACGCTGGCCGTAGCGGCTGATAAATGCCGGCTTGGCTTCGGCGTGGGTGATGTTCATGCCACCGACCCCGGCCAGCAGAAACTTGCGGCCCACCGAGGGCATGGCGTCATACAGGGCCACCTGCACACCGCTCTGCGCCAGCACTTCGGCGGCCATCAGCCCGGCGGGGCCGCCGCCAATAATGGTGACAGTGCAGGCGTTGTTGAGGGGCGTCTGGGTCATGGCGGTGCGGCCTGGCGAGGGTGGCCGGCATTCTAACCGAGGCGGCTGTGACCTTGTCATTTTGCCGAGCTTCGGGCACGGTCGTGGGTAAGCCTTTTCTGACTGGAGCGCCTTATGTCTGACCTTTATCCCAGCATCGACCCCGACGGCCTGATCGAGTATTCGGTGGTTTACACCGACCGCTCCCTCAACCATATGTCGCAGTCGTTCCAAGGCGTGATGAAGGAGATCTCCAGCACCCTTAAGCAGGTCTATAACGCCCACGCCATGGCCATCGTGCCTGGTAGCGGTACTTACGGAATGGAAACAGTGGCGCGCCAGTTGGCCACTGGGCAGAAGTGCCTGGTGATCCGCAATGGCTGGTTCAGCTACCGCTGGACGCAGATTTTCGAGATGGGCCAGATACCGTCTGAGTCGATTGTGCTTAAGGCTCGGCCGGTTGCCGAGGGCCACCAGGTGGCATTCAGTCCGCCGCCGCTGACCGATGTGCTGGCGACTATCGCTGCCGAAAAACCCCAGGTGGTGTTCGCACCGCATGTGGAGACTTCTTCGGGGATGATTTTGCCCGATGGCTACCTGCGTGCCGTGGCGGATGCCGTGCATGCCGTGGGCGGCCTGTTCGTGCTCGATTGCATTGCCTCCGGTACCCTGTGGGTGGACATGCAGGCGTGCGGTATTGATGTGCTGATCAGTGCGCCACAAAAGGGCTGGAGCGCCTCGCCGTGCTGCGCCCTGGTGATGCTCAGCGAGGCTGCCCAAGCCCGCGTTGAGGCGACGCAAAGCACAAGCTTTGCCTGCGACCTGAAGAAATGGCTGCAGATCATGCAGGCTTATGAGCAGGGCGGTCACGCCTACCACGCGACCATGCCCAGTGATGCCCTGGCGCGTTTTCGTGATGCCATGCGCGAGGCAGAGGCTATTGGCTTTAGCACCGTGCGCAACCAGCAGCAGGAATTGGGCGACCGAGTGCGTGCCATGCTGACCCGCAAGGGCTTTAAGAGTGTCGCCGCGCCTGGCTTTGAAGCCCCGGGTGTGGTGGTGTGTTACACCGACGATGGGCAGATCAAGAACGGCAGCAAATTTGCGGCTCAGGGCGTACAGATCGCTGCTGGCGTGCCGCTGCAATGCGACGAGCCAGCGGATTTTCAGACCTTCCGTCTTGGCCTGTTCGGGCTGGACAAACTGGGCAATATTGAACGCAGTGTGGCGACCCTGGAGCAGGCGCTGGATAAGGTGTTGGCCAGCTAATGCAGTCGCCGCTCTAGGCGCGCTGGTGCTTGGCGTTGAGCACCAGGGCAATGCCGCCGAGTACCGCCGCAGCACTAAGCAGCAGACGGCCGCTCAGTGCTTCATCCAGCAGCAGGCTGCCGGCCAGCGCGGCGATGATTGGTACGCTGAGTTGCACGCAGGCGGCCTGGAAGGATTGCAGGCCACGCAAGGCGCTGTACCAGATGGCGTAGCCGACACCGGAGGCCAATGCGCCAGACAGCAACGCATAGATCAGCCCTGGCGTATCCCAACTGGCTTGGCCGATAAACAGGACGCTGAGTAACAGCGCCAAGGGTACCGCCCGCAGAAAATTACCGGTTGTCGCGGCCAGCGGATCGGTAACGCCGCGGCCCAGTAAGGAATAAATCCCCCAGGCAACGCCTGCCAGCAGCATCAGCAATGCGGCGCCGGTGGGTGGCCTGCTGGCCCCTGGTAATAGCAGAACGAGTAACCCCGCGAACGCCAGCAATAAACCGCTGTAGCCCTTCAGTCCCAAGCGCTCGCCGCGATACAGGCCCCAGGCGAGCATGCTCAGTTGCACGGCGCCGAATAGGATCAGCGCCCCCGCGCCCGCATCCAGATACAGGTAGGCAAAGGAAAACGCCGCCGCATAAACAAATAACGCGGTCGCCGCAGGCCAGCTGCCGGCGTTGCTGCGACTGGCCGTGCGCAGGCGCAGCAGTAGCCAAAGAGTCAGGGCGCCCGCGAGCAGGCGCAGGCTGGTGAAGCTGGCCGCCTCGATGTCAGTCTCGCGGAGGGCCAGTCGGCACAGCAGTGAGTTGCCGGCAAAGGCCAGCATGGCCAGGGCCGTCAGCAGTATAGTTCGAGTGCTCATTAGTCATACGCGGTTCGGGGACGGGCTATCTAAGCACGGCTGTGTCACTGCTACCGTCCCGCTCACTGCGTCTTTAGTCGTAAACGAATGATGCCGTATGGGCCGAGATTCAGGCGCGCTCGAGCCCCCAGCGGTCTTCCACGCGGGAGGCAATCAGCAGCAGACTGGCGGTGAAGATGATCAGCGACGGATAGAACAAGGCATTACTGCCGCTGAACACCCATCTCCAGGGGGCGGGTACCTATTTGGCTACCTTCGGCTCAGCGGCGTCTGAAGCAAGCGGTTAGCTAGACAAAAGGCTGCCCGCCGAAGCCCCTGGGTAGCCGCTGCCGCCCAGGCAGGTCGGTGAGCCGCTGTTGCCAGGATGCGCGCCAGTCATTTCTCTCGTGAGCAACCTTGGCTTTGCGTGCGGCTCTTCGTGCTGCGTTGCGCGCAGTTTTGCGGTTTTCCTTAAATACTTCGGTGCCGCGGCAGCTGCGGCATTTCACCTGAGTCAGTTCGGTGGTGGAACTGAGGTTGCTGCCATGGTTGCCGCAGGCGAGATGGCCGGCGACTCGGTAGTGAATGACCATAGATGAATCTCCTTGGCAAAGAGTGCGCTGCGCAGCAGAGCACCAAGTGATCACCCAAGGGTCATCGCTTACGCGCTGCCATGGCGTCAAAGACGCCGCAGCCTAGGGCCTTGAGAGTGCCTTGCGCCTGTGCAAGAAGACGGGGGGTGACCTAGCCCCTACTGGATCGCAGTCTCGTCGCCTGATTGAACAAGCTCCGGGTTTGCTCGAACGCGATCCCCTCATGTCTTAGACCCCCCAATCTGGAGCCGGTTCGTTGACGAGGTTGGCAGTGCGAAGCAATTGCCATCCTGCGGTTATTGCTCAGAGGTGTTCGCGTTCCTATCCAGCGTGCTAAGAATGGCGTAGGCCGCTTTGATCCTGACGGCGTTGGGGTAGTTCTTGTTGGCCAGTAGCACCAGACCCAAGTTCTGGCTGGGGACAAATACGGCGTAGGCGCCGAAGCCGCCGGTTGAGCCGGTTTTATTGAACAGGCTGTCGCCTGGTTCGGTTTCAGGTAGCGCGAGGCGTGTTGCGGGTTGTGCTTCCAGAACCATGGCCGGGGCGTTACCGGCTTGCAGGCGCTGCAGGCTGATCGGGTAGGGGTAACGTTCCCAGCCGAGGCCCTGAGTCATTTCGCCAATGCGGTAATAACCGGCGTGGGTAATGTCGAGGGCGCGCTGCAGGTCAGGGTTGAGGCCGGCCGGGCTGAGGTTGGCCTGGACAAAGCGCAGCAGATCCTTGGCGTTGGTTTTTACCCCGTAGGCTTCGGCGTCGAGCATCCCCGGTGAGACGCGCAGCGGCTGGTTGTCCTTGCCGTAGCCGTAGGCATAGCTCGGCATCTGCGTGGCCGGCACTTGGATATAGCTGTGCGACATGCCGAGCGCGGGGAACAGCGTGGCTTCCATCAGCGCGGGGAATGGCTGGCCTATGCTCTTGGCGGCGAGCATGCCAAGCAGGCCGATGCTGGGGTTGGAGTAGCGCCGGTGTGTGCCGGCGCTGAACTCAGGCTGCCACTGACGGAAATAGGCGAGCAGGCTGGCCGGGTCGGTCACGTTGTCCGGGAACTGCAGCGGCAGCCCGCCAGCGGTGTAGGTGCCGAGGTTGAGCAGGCTGGCGTGCTCAAGTGGGCTGCCGCGCAGCTCGGGCCAGTGCTGGGCGGCACTGTCCGAGAGCGTCAGTTTGCCGGTGGTCTGGGCCAGGGCGGCAAGGGTGGCGGTGAAGGTTTTACTGACCGAGCCAATCTCGAATAGGGTCTCGCGGGTCACGGGTTGCTGGTCGTCCAGCCGCGCCACACCATAGTTGAAGTAGTGCGCCTGGCCGTTTTGGCTGATTGCCACGGCCATGCCGGCGATGTCGTACTCCGCCATCACCGGGCGGATGGTGGCGTCCACCAATGCCTGCATGGCGGCTGGCGTGGGTTCTTGCGCGCTGCTCGTCCCGGCGGCAAGGATAAGTGCGGCCAGTAGGGGCGCTTGAGCGAGGTGCTTGATGTGCATGGGGCGCTGTTCCGTAAGTACCGTGATGCGGGCTGTGACAGCGTCACCTGTGGTTTTTATCCAAGATCGCGCGCCTGCCAGACCTTCGCCGCACTGTGATGCAGTATCGCGTGGCGTTTGGCCAGGGCCATACGATCTTTGTCGTAGCCGCCACCGATCACCCCAACCACCGGTATATCGCGGCCCAGGCAGTGATTGAGCACGGCTTCGTCGCGGGCGGCGATGCCGGCATCGGTGAGGTTGAGGTAGCCGAGGGCGTCGTGCTGGTGCACATCCACGCCGGCGTCATAGAGCACGATGTCCGGCTGGTAGAGCGGCAGCAGGTAGTTGAGGGTGTCGTTGACCACCTTGAGGTAGTCATCATCGCCCATGCCATTGGGCAGGGGAATGTCCCAGTCGCTGGCTGCCTTGCGCGCGGGGTAGTTCTTCTCGCAGTGCAGGGACACGGTGATGGCCTCCGAGGTGTTCTCCAGTAGGCGCGCGGTGCCGTCGCCCTGGTGCACGTCGCAGTCGAAGATCAGCACGCGTTGGGCTTTACCGCTTTGCAGCAGGTACTGACTGATTACCGCGAGGTCGTTGAAGATGCAGAAGCCGGCCGGATGATCGTAGTGCGCGTGGTGAGTGCCGCCGGCCAGGTGGCAGGCCAGGCCGTGTTGCAAGGCCTGCTCGGCCGCCAGCAACGAGCCGCCCACGGCGCGAATGGTGCGCTGCGCCAGGGCTGCACTCCAAGGCAGGCCGAGGCGGCGCTGCTCTTCATACGCCAGATCGCCACAGGCGAAACGCTGGATATAGGCCGGGCAGTGAGCCAGGGCCAGAACCTCGGGGGCGCAGAGTTCCGGACGCAGCAACTCGGCATCCGTGCACAGGCCGCTGTCTACCAAGTGGTCGCGCAGCAGGCGAAATTTCTCCATAGGGAAGCGGTGCCCGGCCGGGAACGGCGGGCTGTAGTCATCGTGGTAGATCAATGGCAATGGCATGCAAAAACTCGCGCAGGCACCGCCTGGGTGCCGGCGGTTGTGGCGTGGTACTAGTTCTTTACGGCGACGCTCAACCAGGCTTCCAGGTCGGCGGCGGGCAGGGGGCGTGAGAACAGGTAACCCTGAGCCACGTGGTAACCCTGGTCCGAGAGAATACGTTGTTGGCCGGTGGATTCGATACCCTCGGCGACAACTGTCAGCTGCAGGCTTTCGCCCAGGCGGATCACGGCCTCGCTAAGGGCGCGGTTGGTGGCGTCGTTCTCCAGGTCATTGACGAAGCTGCGGTCCAGCTTGAGCTCCTGGATGGGCAGACGGCGCAGGTAGCTGAGGCTGGAGTAACCGGTGCCGAAGTCATCCATGGACAGCCGAACCCCTTGTGCATGCACATCGTCGAGGGTCTTCATGGTGAGGGGGTTGGTGTCCATCATCACGCTTTCGGTGATTTCCAGGGTCAGGTCGGTGGGCTGCAGGTTGTGCTGCTGCAGGGTGCTGGCAATCATCCCGGGCAAGTCGAGGTTGTGAAAATTAGTGGGCGAAAGGTTCACCGAAATAGCCGGAATTTTCAGGCCCTGACGCCGCCAGGCAGCGAGCTGCCGACAGGCCTCGCGCACGGCCCAGAGCCCGAGTTGGTTGATCAGGCCGCATTCCTCGGCCAGCGGAATAAAGCGCGCCGGAGAGATGTCGCCGAATTGCGGGTGGTGCCAGCGGGCCAGTGCTTCAACGCCATACAGTAGGCCATCTTTCATGCGCACTTGCGGTTGGTAGTGCAGGTGCAGCTGCTGCGTTTCCAGTGCTTCACGCAGTGCGGTTTCGAGGGTCAGGCGCTCTTGGGCGAGCTGATTGAGCTCATGGCTGAAGAAGCTAAAGCGCCCACGACCCTGGCCCTTGGCCTGATACATGGCCATGTCGGCGCGGTGAACCAGGGTGCCCATGTCGTGGCCATCGCTTGGGAACATGCTGATGCCGATACTGGCGGATGGGCAGATGGTGCAGCCGGCGAGTTGGCAAGGCTCGCTGAGCGTCTGGCGTAACTGTTCGACCACGTCGGTGACATGCGCGCTGTCGCAATTCGGCAGCACCAGGACGAATTCATCGCCGGACAAGCGCCCGACGATATCCGAGCTGCGACGGTTGGCGCTGAGGCGTTGCGCCACCACACGCAGCAGTTCGTCACCGGCTGGGTGACCGAGGGAGTCGTTGACCTGCTTGAAACGGTCGAGGTCGACAAACAACACGCTCAGTTGCGATTTATTGCGCTCGGCCTCGGCCAGTGCCTGGTCGGCCCTGGCGTGCAGCAGGCTGCGGTTGGGTAGGTTGGTCAGGCTGTCGTAAAACGCCAGCTGACGGATCTTGCTGCGGCTTTCCTCGCGCTGCAGGGCCAGTGAGCACAGGTGCACGATGACGTCGATCAGGCGCCGGTGGAAGGCGCTCGGGCCGCGTGGCTCGCGGTAATAAAAGGCGAAGGTGCCAAGCACTCGGCCGGCGTTGTCCTTGATCGGTGTCGACCAGCAACTGCGCAGGCCGATGGGCAGTGCCAAGCCTTTGAAGTCGGCCCACAACGGGTCGCTGGCAATGTCGGTGACCAGCACACTCTCGCCCAAGTAGGCGGCGGTGCCACAGGAGCCGACGCCAGGGCCGATAGCTACGCCTTCCAGTGCTTTGCCAAATGCTTTGGGCAGGCTTGGGGCCGCCAGGGGGTGAAGCAAGCCGTTGGGGCTGACGGAGAGGATCGAGGTGGTGATTTCCGGGGCGATCCGCTCGACTTCGCGGCAGGCCTTTTCCATCAGGCTTTCCAGCGGATCCTCGCGCACGATCGCCTCAAGCATGCGGTTGTGCAGCACCTCATGCATCTTGGTGTGCGTGATATCGGTGAACATGGCGACGGTGTTACTGAGTGCGCCTTGGTCATCAAAGATCGGGTTGATCGTTACGTGGCACCAGGTGCGCTGGCCGTCGGCGCAGTAGAACAGGGTTTCGCTGTTGTGCGGTTGCCCGGCAGTCAGTTGGGTGCGGATGCTCGTGATGTCGTCGGGCGGCATGTAGGGCGTGAGCAAACTAGTCGGTCTTCTGTTCATGGCCTGCTCGGCCGAGTAACCGAAGAGGTAGGTAAAGCCGCTGTTGGTATAGATGATATCGCCGCCAGCGTCGGTGATCAGGATGGCGTTATCGGTGCGATCGACCACCAGTGACAGCAGCTTTAGCTGCTCGTTTTGCTGGTGCTGTGCGGTTATATCTTTGACGAAGGCGGTGTAGAGCACTTCGCCATTGGTCTCGATTTTGGAGATGGACATCGACGCCCAGCGCCGCGTGCCGTCGGTGCGCTCGATATGCAAGGTGCGCGAGCTGCCAACAATCTTATTGATGCCGGTGCGGCGGTTGGCTTCGATATAACCGTCGTGGTGCGCGCGCATGTCTTGTGGCACTAGCAGTTTGACGTTATGGCCGATCACGTCGTTGCGATCCAGCCCCCAGAGTTGCTCCGCGGCGCGGTTGAACAGCAGCACATTATTGCTGCTGTCGATGACCACCACGCTGTCGGCCGCCTGTTCTAAGGTTTGGATGAAGATGTCCGAGAGGTTGCGCGCAGAAGGCATGCTGATTCGCCATGACAAAAGAGTGGGGTCGAGTCAGGGCGGTCTGGGACTGTCCTCTCGGTATGCGAGGTACGCAAAAAAACGGGCAAAGTATCGTGGCTGATCGCCACTATCAAGGGTCTGCCGGCCTAAATGCCGATTGTACTGATCTGGATCAAGGGGCTGGAGGTAGGTAAGTGGTTGCGCGGGCACGGCGCGGGCGCCATGCAATCGGGTACCATGTTTCGCCGTCGCGCGTGGTGATGCCCTGGGTTTAGAGGAGAGCGTTAAATGAGTCTGGTGTTGAATGAGTTGGTCGCCCTGCTGACCCTGGAAACCATTGAAGAGAATCTATTTCGCGGCGTGAGCCAAGACCTTGGTTTTCGTCAGCTGTTCGGTGGTCAGGTGCTTGGCCAGTGTATTTCGGCGGCCAGCCAGACGGTCGAAGCCGAGCGCCATGTGCATTCTATGCACGGCTACTTTCTACGCCCCGGCGATGCCACGCTGCCGGTGGTTTATCAGGTCGAACGCGTGCGTGATGGCGGTAGTTTCAGTACGCGGCGGGTGACGGCTATCCAGAAGGGCAAGCCCATCTTTACCTGCAGCGCCTCCTTTCAGTTCGATGAAGAGGGCTTTCACCATCAGGACCTGATGCCTGATGTGCCGGGGCCGGAAGGGCTTAAGTCGGAAACCGAGCTGGCGCTTCTGATCGCTGATGCCTTGCCGGAGCGTATGCGTGAGCGGGCTGTGAGCGACAAACCAATCGAGATCCGCCCGGTGACGGTGGGCAACCCCTTTGCGCCGAAGCCCTGTGAGCCGGTCAAACATGTGTGGTTCCGCGCCGCCGGCGAGTTGCCGGATGACCCGCAGCTGCACAAATACTTGTTGGGGTATGCCAGCGATTTCAATTTGCTGACCACCTCGATGCTGCCGCATGGCGTGTCGGTGTGGCAGAAATTTATGCAGGTGGCCAGCCTCGACCATTCGTTGTGGTTCCACGGCAACCTGCGCATGGATGATTGGCTGCTCTACAGCATGGACAGCCCATGGGCCGGCAATGCCCGTGGTTTTGCGCGCGGCAGCATTTTTAATCGCCAGGGCCAGCTGGTCGCCTCGGTGGCGCAGGAAGGCTTGATTCGTATGCGGGAGGACTGGAAGTGAGCCTCGCAAGCGCCCGTCACTGGGTCTTCGATATGGACGGCACTCTGACTTTGGCGGTGCATGATTTTGAGGCGATCAAGCGCGCCTTGGATATTCCGCTGGCCGAGGACATTCTCGGCCACTTGGCCAGCCTGCCTGAGGCGCTGGCTGCCGCTAAGCATGCTTGGCTGTTGGAGCATGAGCGCGAACTGGCGTTGGCCTCCGAGCCTGCGCCGGGGGCGATTGCGCTGGTGCGTGAGTTGCGCGCGCGCGGTTGCCGCCTCGGTATCCTCACCCGCAATGCCCATGAGCTGGCGCTGCTGACCCTGCGTGCGATCGGCCTGGACGACTGTTTTGCCGTGGCCGATGTCATCGGCCGCGATGAGGCGCCGCCCAAGCCTGATCCGGGCGGCCTGCTGCATTTTGCCAAGACCTGGCAGGTGGCACCCAGCGAGCTGGTGATGGTGGGTGATTACCGCTTTGACCTGGAATGTGCCCGCGCGGCGGGTGCGCGCAGCGTGCTGGTCAACCTGGCCGAAAACCCCTGGCCGGAGCTGGTCGACCATTTCGCGGTGGATTGCCGGGCGTTGCAGCAGGCCTTGTAGGGTGATCGGTCAATGACCGCAGCCGGACTCCAGATCCTTGAGGATCGGGCAATCCGGGCGGTCGTTGCCTTGGCAGTTATCCATCAACTCTTTAAGTGTGTCGCGCAGGCCGCTGAGTTCGCTGATCTTGCGTTCCAACTCATCAATATGCGTGGCGGCCAAGGCTTTGACGTCGGCGCTGGCGCGTTGGCGGTCCTGCCATAGGGCCAGCAACTGGCTGACCTCTGCGAGGGAAAAGCCCAGATCGCGCGAGCGCTTGATAAAGGCCAGGCGGTGCAGGTCCTGTGCGCTGTACTGGCGGTAGCCACTGTCCGTCCGAGCGGCGGCGGGCAGCAGGTCGATGCTTTCGTAGTAGCGGATCATCTTGGCGCTGAGGCCGGTTTTCGTTGCCGCTTGGCCGATATTCATACGAACTCCCATCTGCTTGCGTCGGTTTTTGCGTCGGTGCGACTTTGGCTGCGGTTAACTGGCGGACACGTCCGCTTGTGCATGTCCGTGGTGATCCGTTGGTTTCCAGCGTTTCAGCAGCAGGGCATTGCTCACCACGCTGACACTGGACAAGGCCATGGCGGCGCCGGCCAGCATCGGGTTGAGTAAACCTGCCGCGGCCAGCGGGATACCAATCAGGTTATAGGCGAAGGCCCAGAACAGGTTTTGGCGGATCTTGTTGTAGGTGCGTTTGCTGATGTCCAGGGCGTCAGCCACCAGGCGCGGGTCGCCACGCATCAAGGTGATTCCGGCGGCATGCATGGCCACATCGGTGCCGCTTCCCATGGCGATACCGACATCGGCGGCGGCCAGCGCCGGCGCATCATTAATGCCGTCGCCCACCATGGCCACGACGGCGTCTTTTTTCAGCTCGGTGATGATTGCAGCCTTATTCGCCGGCAGTACTTGAGCATGTGCGGTGGTAATGCCGAGGGCTTTTGCCACGGCATTGACGCTGCCTTTGTTGTCGCCGCTGATCAAGTGGCTGTCGATACCCTGTGCAGTCAGCGCGCTGATGGCATCTGCTGCGCCCTCCTTAAGCGTGTCACCAAAGGCAAACAGGCCCAGCACGTGCGGTTGTGGCGCCAGCTCCACGAGCCAGGACAGGGTGCGACCTTCGGCTTCCCAGGCCAGCGCTTCGGCGACCAACGTTTGATTCTGCAGCCAGTGCTCCTCTAACAGGCGCTTGTTGCCTAAGGCCAGTTGGCGCTTGCCCATGCGGCCTTCTATACCACGCCCAGCCAGGGCTTTGCTGTCGCTGACCTCGGCCAGTGTTAGCTGTTCTGCTGCGCACTGGTCGAGTACCGCCTTGGCCAGTGGGTGCTCGCTGCCGCGTTGCAGCGCCCCCGCCAGTTGCAGCAATTGCTGGGTATCGCCGTCGACGGCCTGCAGGTGGGTGATGCGTGGTGAGCCGGAGGTCAGGGTGCCGGTCTTGTCGAATGCCACCAGGCTGACTGAGTGGGCGACCTCTAAGGCTTCGGCATCCTTGATCAGAATGCCGTGACGGGCGGCCACCCCGGTGCCCGCCATGATCGCGGTGGGCGTGGCCAGGCCGAGGGCGCAGGGACAGGCAATCACCAGCACCGCCACCGCGTTGAGTAAGGCCGTTTCAATGCCTGCGCCGAGCACCAGCCAGACCACCAGCGTGGCCAGGGCGATCAGTAATACGCTGGGCACGAAGATGCGGCTGACCTTATCCACCAGTTTCTGGATCGGCGCCTTGGCGGCCTGAGCGTCTTCGACCAGGCGAATGATTCGCGACAGCACGGTTTCCGCACCGAGGGCGGTGGTTTCGATCAGCAAGCGTCCTTCGCCATTGATCGCCCCAGCGGTCACCGTGTCGCCGGGCTGTTTGGGCTGCGGCAGGCTCTCGCCGCTGATGAGTGCCTCGTCGGCGTGGCTGCGACCTTCTGCGACCTGGCCATCGACGGGGAAACGCTCGCCTGGCTTGACCACAATGCGGTCGCCCAGCTGCAGTTCACTGAGGGCCACCCACTGTTCACTGCCATCGCGCAGGCGCAGGGCGCGCTCCGGGCGTAACGCTTGCAGGGCACGGATGGCGCTGCTGGTTTGGCGTTTGGCGCGGCTTTCCAGGTACTTGCCCAGCAGGATCAGGGTAATGATCACTGCCGAGGCTTCGAAATACAGGTGCGGCATGCCATCGGTCGGCGTCACCGCCCATTGATAGAGGCTCAAGCCATAGGCGGCACTGGTACCGATGGCGACCAGTTGATCCATGTTGCCCGCCTTGGCGCGCAGTGCGTTCCAGGCGGCGCGGTAGAAGCGTGCGCCGAAGATGAACTGCACGGGCGTGGCGAGGGCGAACTGCGCCCAGGCGGGTAACATCCAGTGCAGCCCGAAGGGCGCGACGAGCATGGGAACGACCAGCGGCAGGGTCAGCAGGATGGCCAAAAGCAGCATCCAGCGCTCGCGCTGCAGCGGCTTGCCGGCGCTCGCTGACGCGTTCTGTGTGGCGCTGAGCTGGCTGGCTTGGTAGCCCGCTTGGCTGACAGCCTGCAGGAGGGCGTTCAGGTCAGTGCCGTGGAGTACCTGCAGTTGCGCGTGTTCTGTAGCCAAGTTGACGCTGACCGACATCACGCCTGGCTGCTGCGCCAGTGCGCGCTCGATGCGGCCGGCACAGCTGGCGCAGGTCATGCCGCTGATGGCCAGTTCGAGGCGTTCGCTGGGCACCTCATAGCCGGCCGCAGTGACGGCCGCGACCAGTTGCTTCAAGCTTTCGACTGGCGCTTCTAGGCGCACCCGTTCGCTGGCCAAATTGACGCTGACACCAGTGACCTCGGCCACCTTGGCCAGTGCGCGCTCAACGCGGCCGGCGCAACTGGCGCAGGTCATGCCGCGTATCGGCAGATCGAAGGTGGTGAGAGTGGGCATGCGACGGTCTCCGTTAGGTTTCACTGCATAATCAACCTTGCCACCTTGGTAGGGTCAAGCGCCGTTTTATTGGGGGCCTTGCCAGGTGTGCTTAAGGCCGCTGCTGAGCAGAGTTAAAAAGGCTCCGACCATTTTTGGGCTTGACCTGACCCCGCTGGGAGGGAGGACACTGTGCACCTCAACAGGTGAGTTCAGGTGATTACTGATGCAAGCAACACGCGTTCATACATTTCGGGTCGAAGGCATGACCTGTGACCATTGCATTAAAGCGGTAACCGAGGCCGTGCTGGCCCGTGATGCGGCCGCGGATGTGAGGGTGAAACTGCAAGGCGGCGAGGTAACGGTGGGGAGTAGCCTGCCCAGCGATCAGCTGATTATTGCGATTGCCGAAGCTGGCTACAGCGCCGGTTTAGCCTAATCGGTACTTGAGATTTACTGGGCTGGCCAGTCACGGATCAGCCCACGAAAGCAGGCATCGACCATCGGTGCGGTGTCCTGCAGTGGATCGAAGAGCCCGGGATCACGCAGCCAGTCGTGGAACAGGCCGACAATTAAGGCATGTACAGACCGCGCTGCCAGGCGCGGGCTGAGCCCCGGGTACAGGCGCAAGCTGACTGACGGGCTGCTGAACTGCTGTTCGCAGAGTTCGATAAATAGGTTGATAAAGCTTTCGTGGCGCTCTTCAGCCTCGCGCAGCTCCTCGGTGAACTCACAGCGTCGCAGCAGGATGGTGAAGACCCGCCGCTTCTGTTCATCTAAGGCAAGGCCAGTAATTGCATCGATGCACAGCTCACGCAAGGTCAGCAGTGGGTCGTCTTTAGGGCAGCCGCGCATGCGTTCAGCTAACTGCTCGGGCGGCAGGCGCACCTGATTGAGCATGGCGTTGAACAGGTGAGCTTTATTAGCAAAGTGCCAATACACCGCACCCCGCGTGACCCCGGCCTGGCGGGCAATGTGTTGCAGGCTGGTGTGCGCCACGCCTTTTTCTAGAAACAGCGTTTCAGCGGCTTCAAGCAGAGCCATTCGGGTTTTTTCGGCATCTTCTTTGGTTCTGCGCATGGCAGCAGGCGTATTTCTGGCTAGGCTGAGCACAAAGTGTAATGAAGTTAAGGGCAATGTTCTATTTACAAGCACTTGTGTATGTAACTAGCATTGCCGGCCCACATGCTGCGCCCTGCGTCCTTTCGGAGACATCCATGCTTTTGCCCCGTCATCTGCCGGCGCTTGCCGGTTCCTTGTTGCTGGCTGTTTTGGCTTCCCCGCTGTATGCCGCTGATGCCCCGCGCGCGCCCGAAGTTGTGGTGGAAACCGTAAAGGTCGAAGCATTGCCGCTGGAGTTTGAATACTCCGCACGCACGGCCGGCTTTCGTGAAGTTCAGGTGCGCGCTCAGGTCAGTGGGATTCTGCAGGAGCGCACTTACCTAGAAGGTAGCGCTGTGAAGAAGGGCCAGGTGATGTTTCGCATCGACCCGCGCACTTACCAGGCCGCACTGAGCCGGGCCAAAGGTGCACTTGCGCAAGAGCAGGCGCGCTATCGGCAAACCGAGCGTGACCTCAAGCGTATCCGTGAGCTGCAGAAGAAGGGCTTTGCCAGCGAGAGCGAGCTGGACAATGCCGTCTCCAACTTCGAGCAGAGCAAGGCGAATATCCAGGCCGCTGAGGCCGAGGTGCTGTCTAAGCAGATCGACCTCGACTACACCACGGTGAAGGCGCCCATTTCCGGTATTACCAGCAAAGAAACTGTTTCCGAAGGCAGTTTAATGGTCGCTGGTGATCCGAATGCCAGTCTGCTGAGCAACATCACCCAGCTGGACCCCATCTACGTCAACTTTGCGGCGCCCGACTCCGATGTGGCCAGTGTCCGCAGTGGCTTGCAGAACGGCAGCCTGATGCTGCCTGAAGACGGCAAGATGAGTGTGAAAATTACCTTGGGCGATGGCAGTGTTTATCCGCTGGAAGGCAAGGTGGACTTTACCGATAGCCTGATTGATCGCGGTACTGGTTCGGTCAGCGCACGCGCCGTCGTACCTAACCCTGAGCAGAAGCTGCTACCCGGTCAGTTTGTCCGCGTGCAAGTTAAAGGCCTAAGTCTGCCTAACGCCATGACCCTGCCAGAGCGCGCGGTTGCCCAAGGCCCTGCAGGCACCTTTGTTTATGTGGTCGACGACGCTGGTATTGCGCGCATGCGCCAGGTCACCACGGGGCATACGGCCAAGGGGCGTTGGGTGATCGTTTCCGGGATCAGTGAAGGTGATCGGGTGATCGTCGAAGGGTTAGCCAAAGTCCGTCCGGACAGCCCGGTCAGTATTGCTGCCCCCGCAGCCAGCCAATCTTAAGGAGCGTCCCCGGTGATCTCACGCTTCTTTATCGACCGTCCGGTATTTGCCGCGGTCATCTCCATCCTATTGGTGCTGGCCGGCCTCATGGCCATGCGTGCGTTGCCTATCGCCCAGTACCCGCAAATTCTCCCGCCACAGGTGTCGGTTAGCGCCAGCTATGCCGGCGCGAGCGCCCAAGTAATTGCCGAAACGGTAGCAGCGCCGCTGGAGCAGTCGATCAACGGCGTCGAAGGGATGATTTACCAGCAGTCCAACTCTGGCGGCAACGCCATGAGTCTGTCGGTGTACTTCGAGGTTGGTACCGATCCAGACCAGGCCACTATCGACGTTAACAACCGGGTGCAGGCCGCTTTGGCCAAGTTGCCGGAAGAAGTGCGCCGTCAGGGTGTAAAAGTACAGAAGAAGTCTTCGGACATCCTGCAGGTCGTGACCCTGTATTCGCCGGATGGCTCGCGCGATCCGGTGTATATCAGCAACTACGCATTGATCAACGTGATCGACGAACTCAAGCGCCTGCCCGGCGTGGGCGATGTCAGCCAGTTCGGTTCGAAAGACTACTCCATGCGCATCTGGCTACGTCCGGACAAGCTAGCGCAGTTCAACCTGACGCCGACCGATGTGGTGAATGCGATCCGTGAGCAGAACTCGCAGTTCGCCGCCGGCAGCTTCGGCCAGCAACCGCTTAAGCAGGAGCAGGATTTTACCTACACGGTAACCACCCAGGGCCGCTTCACTGATCCGCAAGAATTTGAAAACGTCATCCTACGTACCGATGAAACCGGTGCCAGCCTGTTGCTCAAGGATGTCGCGCGGATCGAACTGGGGGCGCAGGACTACTCGCTGATGACCTCGCTCAACGGTCAGCAAAACGCGGCGTTTGGTGTGTACCTGCAGCCGGGCGCAAATGCCTTGGACACTGCTGAGGCGGTCAGCACAACCTTGGCGCGACTGTCGAAGACCTTCCCCAGTGGCATGACCTACAAGGTGCCGTACGACACCACCAAATTCGTCCGGGTGTCGATCGATGAGGTGATTTACACCTTCTTCGAAGCCTTGGTCCTGGTGGTCTTGGTGGTGTTCATCTTCCTGCAGAATTGGCGCGCCACGTTGATCCCGGTACTGGCGATTCCAGTCTCGTTGATCGGCACCTTTGCCGGTATGTACATGCTCGGCTTCTCGATCAACCTGCTGACCCTGTTCGGCATGGTACTGGCCATCGGTATCGTGGTGGACGACGCCATTGTGGTGATCGAGAACGTTGAGCGGGTAATGGCCAC
Source organism: Pseudomonas sp. GWSMS-1 (assembly GCF_049847425.1). Lineage (NCBI taxonomy): Bacteria > Pseudomonadati > Pseudomonadota > Gammaproteobacteria > Pseudomonadales > Pseudomonadaceae > Pseudomonas > Pseudomonas sp. GWSMS-1. The sequence goes on from NZ_JBMHHV010000003.1 coordinate 446,900, forward strand.
CGACAAGGTAGGGCCGCGTGAGGCCACCATCAAAGCCATGGAGGAAGTGACCGGCCCCATCATCGCCATTGTGCTGGTGCTCTGCGCGGTATTCGTGCCGGTGGGCTTCCTCGGCGGATTGGCCGGGGAAATGTATAAACAGTTCGCCATCACCATTGCCGTGTCAGTGGTGATCTCCGGCATTGTCGCCCTGACCCTGAGCCCGGCACTCTGTGCCTTGCTGCTCAAGCCTGGGCATCACGAACCGGCGGCACCGTTCCGCGCCTTCAACCGCGTATTTGACAGGCTGACCAATGGTTACACTGCCGGCGTACGTTTCTTCCTCAAGCGCACGGCGGTTGGTTTGCTGCTGTTTGGGGCGATGATCGCGTTGATGGTCGTGCTGTTTAACCGGGTGCCCAGCTCCCTGGTGCCCAGCGAAGACCAAGGCTATGTGATCAATGCCTACTTCCTGCCGCCGGCTGCTTCGTTGACCCGCACCGAGAAACTCACCAGCGAGGTGACCCAGCAGTTGATGGCGCATCCATCGGTGGAGAACGTGGTGACCTTTGCCGGCTTCGACATTCTCTCCTCCGGTACCCGCAGCAGTTCGGGAGTGTCCTTTGTGCCGCTCAAAGACTGGAGCGAACGCACCACGCCGGAGCTGGATGCGCGCAACCTAACGCGTGAGTTCATGGGCATGGCCTCGTCGCAAAAAGACGGCGTGATGATGAGCTTCAACCCGCCGCCGATCACAGGCATGAGCACCACCGGCGGTTTTGAAGGCTATATCCAAGACCGCAGCGGCGGCACTACCGCTGATTTGGCGAGCAAGGTGCAGGCTTTCCTGGCCGCTGCCGCCAAACGCCCTGAGTTGGCGGGTGTACAAAGCACCTTTAGCGCCAACGTGCCGCAGTACTTTATCGACCTTGATCGCACCAAAGCGCGCGCGCTTGGGGTGACGGTGAGTGATGTATTCACCGCCATGCAGGCCACATTCGGCAGCTACTACGTCAATGATTTCAGCCTGTATGGGCGCACGTTTCAGGTCAGCCTGCAGGCTGAGGCGGAATTCCGCAGCAAGCCCGAGGACCTGTCCCAGGTCTATGTGCGTGCGGCCAGTGGTGAGTTGGTGTCGTTGGCCAGTTTGGTCAAGGTCAAACGTATTCTCGGCCCGGATACCTATGCACGCTTCAACGTCTACCCAGCCGCGAAGATTCTTGGCGGGCCGGCTCCCGGTTACAGCTCGGGCCAAGCGCTGAGCGTAATCCAGGAGGTCGCGGACGAAGTGCTGGGCAGTGATTACAGCATTGGCTGGACCGGTTCGGCTTTCCAGGAAGTTGCGTCTCAGGGTTCCGGCAGCAGTGCCTTTATCTTCGGCCTGATCATGGTGTTCCTGATCCTCGCGGCGCAGTACGAGCGTTGGACCTTGCCACTGGCGGTGGTCACGGCAGTGCCGTTTGCGGTATTCGGTGCGATCCTCGCGGTATGGCTGCGCGGTATCGAAAACGATCTGTACTTCCAGGTCGGTCTGCTTACGCTGATCGGCCTGGCCGCGAAGAACGCCATCCTGATCGTCGAGTTCGCCGTGCTCAACCGACACAATGGCATGGGCATCTTCGAGTCGGCGCTGGAGGCCGCGCGGTTGCGTTTCCGTCCGATCATCATGACGTCGCTGGCCTTTATTCTCGGTGTTGTACCGCTGGCAATTAGCACGGGTGCGGGCTCGGCGAGCCGTCACTCGATTGGTACTGGCGTCATCGGCGGCATGCTGGCGGCAACCTTCCTGGCGATCTTCCTGATCCCGATGTTCTACCTGCTGGTGGAGTCCCTGGCGGACAAAATCGGCAAAGGTCGGAAGAAAGCCGACCCCTCTGTTTGATCTCTGCGCCCTGTAACAGGGCGGGCAGAGCGTAGCCCGGATGCACTCCGGGAGCGCTCTGTGAGGCCGTAAATTGCCCGGTGTTTATCCGGGCTACGGCAGCGGATAGACCCTTACTTAATCTGGATGTACATGCCCTTACGTCTTTTGTTGATCCTCGGCTCGCTTAGCGCCTTTGGCCCGTTGGCTATCGATTTTTACCTGCCGAGCTTCCCGGCCCTGGCGCAGGCCTTCGCCACCGATGTGGAGCACGTGCAACTGTCGTTGGCTGCGTACTTTGTAGGTCTGGCCGTTGGTCAACTGGTTTACGGCCCCTTGGCGGATCGCTTTGGTCGGCGCAAGCCGTTGTTGTTCGGGGTGACGTTGTTCAGCCTGGCTTCACTGGCCTGTGCATTGGCGCCGAGTCTGGAATGGCTAATTGCCGCACGCTTTGTTCAAGCGCTGGGCGGTTGTGCCGGGATGGTGGTGTCGCGCGCGGTGGTGCGTGACCTGTGTGATCCGATCAATTCGGCCAAGGTATTTTCCCAGTTGATGCTGGTGATGGGCGTGGCACCGATTCTCGCGCCACTGGCCGGCGGCCTGCTGCTCAGTGCGTTTGGGTGGCCATCAATCTTTATCTGCCTGACGCTGTTTAGCCTTATCTGCCTGCTCGCGCTGGCTAAGTGGTTGCCGGAAACCCTGGCTAAGGATGTTCCTCCAGCCCCTCTGCGCGGTGCGATAGGTGAGTACAAGCGACTGTTCGCCAACCTGCCGTTTCTGGGGTATGCACTGACGGGCGGTTTTGCCGTAGCCGGGATGTTTGCCTACATCGCTGGTTCGCCGTTTGTGTTTATCGAGCTGTATGGCGTCCCCGCCGAGCACTACGGCTTGTTGTTCGGCAGTAATGCCCTGGGGTTTATTTTGGTAGCGCAATTAAACGCCTGGCTGGTCGCGCGGCATGGGCCGGCTTACTGGTTAGGCAAAACCGTTTGGTTCTACTTGGCGTGCGGCCTGGCGTTACTGGTGGTGGCGTTGGCCAAGCCGCAGGCCTTGTGGCCGTTGTTGATTCCGCTGTTCGGCTGCATTGCCTGTTTAGGCATTCTGTTGCCCAACGCCTCGGCCTGCGCCATGGCCGGGCAAGGCCGGCATGCCGGCAGTGCCTCAGCGTTGCTGGGCAGCCTGCAATTTGTCATCGCCGCCAGTGCCGCCACCATGGTCGGTGTGCTGCATGACGGCAGTGCCTGGTCGGTTGCGGTGGTGATTTTTGTCTGTGGGTTATTGGCTGTAGGGTTTTCTCTGTTTACCCGCTGGGCCGAGCGCGGAACGAGCCACGTACTGGGTTAACTGGCGACGCGCTGCTGCTCTGCGGGTAAGGCATGCGGTGCGTTCAGGCGGGCTTGCAGGGTGCTGACAAACTCGCGGGCTTCGGGCTCGCTGCGGAAGGTGACCGTTTGCTTACCCAGGCGCACTTGCCAGCCGCGACCTGCGGCGGTGTTTACAGGTTGGATCATGACGTTCATGGACGTATCTCCTCTGCAAGAGCACGCAGTCTAGTTGCTAGATATGAACATTGATTGACTTGAAACAAATTCGACCACGACGAACGCGCCGTTGGTCTGATCAGTTTATCGTGGTCACGCTTAACTGCACCGCCAGTCCCGCCAAACGAGTGAACTCTGTCACCAGGGCGATATCCGCCGCGCTCGGCCGCGTGGGCTGCAAATAGTAGATGCCGAAAGTGCCCAGCACCTGACCGCCATCATCCTTGAAGGGCAGTGACCAGCAGGCGTGTAAGCCTGCAGCCACTGCGACGGCCCGGTAATCGCGCCAGTAGGGGTGCTGGTTGAGGTCTTCGGCAATGACTAGTTCACCACTCACGGCGGCGTGTCCGCATGAGCCCACTTCCAGCCCCGCCTTAATCCCTTCGATGGCTTGGCAATACGCTTTCGGCAGGCTGGGTGCTGCGCCAACGTGGAGGCGCTGTTGCTCATCGAGCAGCATGATCGATACACGCATTTGTGGTTGCAGGTTTTCCAGGCGCTGGGTGATGCCCGCGAGAATACTGTGCAGCGGGTGCAACCCCAGCAGCTCATCGAGTACTGCATTGCGCGCCTGTTGCAGTTGCTGAGTCTGATGGCGCTCATGGACGTCACGCAGGCTGCCGTGTAGGCCTTGCTCCAGCTCACTGAAATTGAACTGCAACTCAACCCGGCGAGCCGGGCCGCTGCGGGTCAGTAGCTGACATTCCAGGCGCAGATTATCCAGTTTGCCGCCGAGTAACTCATGCAGCCTATGGCTGAGCGGGGGCTGGCCCAACTCGGGCATAAAGTGCTGCAGCGGGCTGCCAAGGCTTTCGTGAATGGGGTAGCCGCTGATTTGCTCCCAAGCGGGGTTGAGAAAAGTCAGCTGAGCGGCGGCATCAGTGATGAAAATCGCATCGCCTAGGTGCTCGACCAGCGAGCGGTAGCGGTGGTCACTGGCTTGCAGTTCGCTGTCGGTCTTCTTATGTTCGGTGAGGTCGATGTCAACGCAGTACAGCTCGAGTTGATCAAGGCTGTTGCGCAGCATTAAGTGGCTGGAATAGACCCATACCAGGCTGCCGTCTTTGCGTTGTAGCTGCACCTCTGCCGCAGGAATCTGTGGCCCGCCGAGTTGCCATAGGTTAATCGCGCTGGCCACCTTGCTACGCGCCGGTGGCGGTACGATCAGCTCTTCCAAACGACGGCCCATTACCTCATGCACGGCATAGCCGTAGAGCTGGCTACTGGCCTGGTTCCAGTAAATCACGCGGCGTTCACGGTCGTAGCCTTGCACCGCAATGCGAGGCGTTTGCTCGAACAATTGGCGAAAGCGTTGCTCGCTTTCTCGCAGGGCGCTTTCGTCGCGTTTCTGCAGGCTGATGTCCTGAAGGGTGCCCAAGATTCGGCTGTGTTCGTCGACCTCCCCGCGCAGCATCAGCCACGTGGTTTGCGACTGTTGTGGTTTTAACAGCCGGGCGCTGACGAGCATCGGGCTGTGGTCATCGATCAAGGCCTGCAAGGCGCGTTTTACGTGAGTGCGTTCGGCTGGGTGCAGGCAGTTGAGTAGTTGTTCAAGGCTGCATGTGTGGTCGTCGTGGTCACGACCGAGCAGGTTCCGCGCCTCTTCACTGAGCTGGAAGTCATGGCTGTATTCCCAGCTGCCGAGTGAGGCACTGCGTTGAGTCCGTTTTAGCAGGCGGCTGCTCTGGGTGAGGGCATCAAGCAGAAGACGCTGCGCGCGCCGATCACGGTAGCTGACAAAAAAGATCAGGCTCGTGCTGAGCATGACAAACAACACGCTTTTAACAATGTTCAGGCTGCCCAATAGCTCGCTGCTGCTAATAAATTTTGGCAGCAGATAATTGCTGCCGAAAATCCACAGGGAGCTGAACAATAAATATACGCCGGCTAGGCGCAGAGGGCCTTTCAGATCGGGTCGCATCCCTTGCCGCCAGTGCGTTAGCCAGGTTAGTAATCGGATGGTTTTTTGCCAGCGCTGCGCGCGAGGCCGTCACCTGATTCTAGCTGAGACTCAGTGAAATGTCGGACGCTATAAAGGCTGACCGGCTCGCACGTACCGCGAGCCGGGCTCTTCCTAGAACCCTTCGAGAACAATCTTGCCCTTGGCCGTGCCGCTTTCTAGCAGAGTATGGGCGCGGCGCAGATTGGCCGCGTTGATGCTGCCGAAGTGTTCGCCGAGGGTAGTGTGCAGGGTGCCGGCATCCACCAGTTCGGCAACCCGTTGCAGCAGGCGATGTTGTTCGATCATGTCCGCCGTCTCAAACAGCGAACGGGTAAACATCAGCTCCCAATGTAGCGACAGGCTTTTGCGCTTGAGCTGCATGATGTCCAGTGGCTGCTCGGGGTCATCGATCAGCGCCAGACGGCCTTGCGGGGCGAGGGCTTCGACCAGTTGCGCATAGTGCTGATCGGTCTGGGTCAGGCTGGCCACATGGGTGACCTGATTGATACCGATGCGTTTCAGCTCTTCACTCAGCGGCTGGCGATGGTCGATCACGTGGTGTGCGCCCAGATCGCGAACCCAGGCTTGGGTCTCGGGGCGGGAGGCGGTGGCGATCACCGTCAGGCCAGTGAGTTGACGTGCCAGCTGCACCAGGATCGAACCCACGCCGCCGGCTGCACCGACGATCAGCAGGCTCTGGCCCAAGTCTGCGCTGCCTTGGCTGACCTGCAGGCGTTCAAACAACAACTCCCAGGCAGTGATTGCGGTCAGTGGCAGTGCGGCGGCTTCGGCAAACGCCAGCTTTGCTGGCATACGCCCGACGATGCGCTCATCCACCACATGTAGCTCGCTATTGGCCCCGGCGCGGTTGATCGCCCCAGCGTAATACACCTGGTCACCAGGCTGGAACAGGCTGACATCGCTGCCCACGGCCTTGACGATACCGCTGGCGTCCCAGCCCAGCACCTTGGCAGCGCCGTCTTCAGGGGCGACGTTGCGGCGGATCTTGGTGTCTACCGGGTTGACCGAAATGGCCTTGACCTCGACCAGCAGGTCGCGCGGGCCGGGCGTCGGCGCAGGCAGTTCGACATCCTGCAGGGCGTCGGCGTGGTCGGCGGGCAGAGACTGGTAATAGGCGACAGCTTTCATAGAGCGCTCCTTAGAGAATGCGTTGCATCAGTTGATGATCGACCTGTTCCAGCAGGCTGCCGCAGGTTTCGCCGAAGTGCAGAAAGTGTGCGGTCTGCTGGTGCGCGCTCAGGGCGGCGGCGTCCTGCCACTGCTCAATCATGATGAAACGGTTGGGCAGCTCCTGATGGCGGTGCAGGTTGTATTGCAGGCAACCTGCTTCGGCCTGGCTGGGCGGCACCAATTGGCGCAGGCCTGCTTCAACAGCCTCGGCCTGGCCGGGGCGGGCAGTGATGGTGGCAATCAGGGTCAGTGGCGTGGTCATGGTGGACTCCGGTTAAGTGCTGGCCATGCTCGGTTATTTGATTGACGAGAAAAACAGCCTGCTACTAGAGTCTCTTTCAATATTTTTTTGATAATGAGCTGCCATGCTGCGTTTTGATGATCTGCAGTTGTTTGTCACCACCGCTGATCTGGGCAATCTCTCGGCGGCAGCGCGACGCCTGGATATTTCCCCGGCAGTGGCCAGCGCCGCGCTCAAGCGTCTGGAACAGCAACTGGAGGCGCGCCTGTTCAGCCGCTCCACCCGCAGCCTGCGGCTGACGCCCGAAGGTGAGTTATTTCTCGGCCATGCGCGGTTGGCCCTGCAGAGCCTGGATAACGGCCGCCAGCAGTTGGCTGGCAGCAAGGTCGGCATCAGTGGGCCGTTGCAGCTGTCTGCGCCATCGGACTTCGGCCGCAATACGCTGTTGCCCTGGCTGGATGAGTTTCAGCAGGCGCATCCTCAGGTGCAATTGCGTCTGCTGCTGGGTGATCGTGTGGCGGATCTGTTTCGCGAGCCGGTGGACATTGCCCTGCGCTATGGCGCACCAGAGGATTCCAGCCTGGTCGCCTTACCCGTTGCCGCCGCGAACCGCCGTGTACTCTGCGCCGCACCGCAGTACCTGCAGCTGCATGGCGCGCCGCAATCGGTGGAGGACCTGGCCGAGCACAACTGTCTGCTTTATATGCTCGGCGGGCGGCTACATGACCGCTGGCGTTTCAGTGACGGCAAGCGCGAGCAGGGCATTAGCGTCAAAGGCGACCGGGTCAGTGATGATGCCGATGTGGTGCGGCGTTGGGCGGTCAGTGGTGCCGGGCTGGTGTACAAATCCTGGCTGGATGTGGCCGGCGACGTGCGTGCTGGTCGACTCCAGGTACTGCTGCCCGAGCTGCGCGGCGAGCCAACACCGCTCAACCTGATCTGCGCGCACCGTGCGCAACTGAGCAAGCCGGTGTTGCTGCTGCGGGAGTTCGTGCAGCTAAGGTGTACAGCGTTGTTGGCGGATGCCCCGTGGCCGAACTAAGATTGCCGTCAGCGCGCTGCGGCAATCCATCGCAGTGCGGCTGTGTCACATGCGCCCCAGAGCAATGCTAGAGTCGCGCCCCATGAAAATGACCCGTACTGACCGTCGCCTGCTGGCCTGGATGCTGTATTTCAGCGTTCTGTTCAGTGCGTTCGCCTGCAGTATTGGTCACGGGCAGATGGCCGGACTTCAGCTCAGTGGATTGAGCAGCCAGTACTGCTCTTTTGAGGGCAACTTCGGTGCCGGTGCCGATCTGCAAGGCTCCGGTGTGGTGGCGCCCAATTCGGCAACCGGCTCCGGTTGCTCCCTGAGTTCCACCTTCAGCGCGATCATCCTGGCAGCGTTTTTCGGTTTGCTAGGTTTGCTGGCACCCAGCCGCGCACCACTGCTGACGTTCTTCTTTACCCCGCGACCTGTTCGCTATCTCTGGCCTTCGGCCAACCCCCGCGCTTCTCCGTTAACTCTGTAGCGACCGGGCATCACGTCCCGGCTGTCGTCGTTGTGCTGCATGTTGCCTCATGCAGTAACGCTATTGATGAGCTATCGGAGTTGATCCATGAGCCAACGTGCTCCTTCTTTTTATAACCTGGCCTGGCGCTGGCATTTCTATGCCGGGCTGTTCGTGATCCCATTTCTGATCCTGCTGTCGGTCACCGGGATCATCTACCTGTTCAAGCCGCAGCTGGATCAGCTGATGTATGCCGAGCTGCTGCAGGTGACGCCTGCCGAGCAAGCGATCTCGGCCGATCAGCAACTGGCACTGGTGCGCCAGGCGTATCCCGAGGCCAGTATCAGTCAGTACCTGCCGCCGCTGAACACCGAGCGTAGCGCGCAGTTTGTGCTGGAGGTCGATGGCCAGAGCCTCAATGTGTTTGTTGACCCTTACAGCGCCAGAATTCTCGGCAGCCAGGATGCGCAGCTCAACTTGCAGGCCATCGCCCGTCAGCTACATGGCGACCTGATGATCGGCGCCCTGGGCGACCGCCTGATTGAATTGGCCGCCGGTTGGGGCATCGTGTTGGTGCTCTCCGGTCTGTACCTGTGGTGGCCGCGCGGGCGTTCTGGGGCGGGTGTGTTGTGGCCACGCCTGAGTGCCCGTGGGCGGCTACTGTGGCGTGATCTGCATGCGGTCACCGGGTTCTGGGGTTCGCTGCTGCTGTTGTTCATGCTGCTCACCGGGATGACCTGGACCGGCTTCTGGGGCGCGCAGTTTGCCGGCGCCTGGAACCACTTCCCGGCGGCGATGTGGGACGACGTACCGCAGTCCGGCAAGCTTACCGGCAGCCTTAACAACAGCAGCCAGCAGACCGTTGCCTGGGCAGTGGAAACCACGCCGCTGCCGGCTTCTGATCCACATGCCGCGCATAACGGCCATGCTGCCTATGAGGCACCAACCGCCCCGGCCAATCTGCTGCAGTACGTGGTCGATACCGCTTTCGAGCGCGGCGTGCAACCGGGTTACAGCATCACTCTGCCGAAAGGTGAGACTGGGGTGTACAGCATCGCGCTATTTGCCGCTGACCCACGTAACGACGCCACCCTGCACATCGATCAATACAGCGGTGCGGTGCTCGCCGATGTGCGCTGGAAGGATTACGGCGTGGTGGCCAAAACCGTGGAAACTGGGGTGATGTTGCATGAGGGCAAGCTGTTCGGCCTGGCCAACCAGTTGCTGATGCTTGCGGTCTGCCTGCTGGTGCTGCTGAGTGCGATCAGCGGCCTGATCATGTGGTGGCAGCGCCGCCCGAGCGGCAAGTTTGGCGTACCGCCGCTGCGCCACGACCTGCCGCGCTGGAAAACCGCGATTGTCATCATGGCCCTGCTCGGCGCCGCCTTCCCGCTGGTGGGCGCGTCCTTGTTGCTGATCTGCGCGCTGGATTGGTTGCTGTTGTCACGTATAGCGGGCTTGCGCTCACTGACCAGCGACTGAGTGACTGGATGAACGCAGGCCTGATGTGCCTGCGTTATACACGTACCCCATGTATTGCATGCTTGAACTGTTAGCCCACTAATGGAGACACACCATGTTGTTGAAAAAGACCCTGCTGATTGCCGCTTTGCTGAGCCCGAGCCTGTTTGCCAATGCCCACGAATACAAGATCGGTGAGTTGCACATCGCCCACCCCTGGTCGCGGGAAATGCCACCTGTAGCCCCTACGGCGGCGGCTTATTTTGTGGTGCACAACAAGGGCGCCGAGGCAGATCGTCTGCTCAGTGTCAGCACCCCGCACGCCGGTAAGGCTGAGTTACATGAGCACATGCATGCCGACGGTGTGATGAAAATGCAGCAGGTGCAAAACGTGGTGATTCCTGCCGGTGGCGAGGTGAAGTTCGAACCTATGGGTTACCACGTGATGATGTTCAACCTGCAGCAGCAGGCCAAGGACGGCGAGCGTTTCCCGTTGACCCTGACCTTCGAGAAGGCCGGCCAGTTAGACGTAGAAGTGGCGGTGCACAAGGATGCTCCAGAAAGTGAGCAGGCCCCCGCTGAAGGGCACGCGCATTAAGCGCCACCACCCGCTGAGCGGCACGGCTGTGTGCATGCCACGGCGTTCCCAGGGCAGCGTTGCAGCCGCGCAGCAGGGCGGTTGTGTGCCAGCGTTGAGTGGTCGTGATGCCCGGTAGTCGCGCCCAGTCAGGCCAATACCGCGCCGCGTGCCTGGCCTTATTCGCCATGCTGTTGCTCAGTGTCGGGCCGTTGTGGTCACAGCTCAGTCAGCCTGCCGAACCGGCTTGGCTGACTGAGCTGGCCTGTGGCGAGCACAGCGGCAGCGCTGAGCACTCGCTGAGTCATGAGGCCGCGTGGGCCAAGTGCGGCTATTGCACCTTGCTGCTGCACAGTCCAGCCACCGGTTGCGTCAGTCCATCGCTGGCGTTGGCCGCGATCACCCCAGCGGACCCATCTATTGCGCCGGTGCGCAGTGGGGTTGCCGGCTCGGCCGTCTTCCCAGGCTCGCGCAGCCGCGCCCCGCCTATTTATTCCTGATCGTCATTGCCCTTGTTATGTCTGTCACCGCTGTTGAGCGGCGGTGAGCAAACCCTGGTTTTGTCTCGATTTTGGAATAAACATGTCGACTCGTTCGCTGTTGATCACTGCTGCACCGTTTCGTTTGGCACCGCTTTGCGTCGGTTTACTGCTGGCCGCCCAGGCGCATGCCGCGCAAACCACCGAGCCATCATTGCTGCAGTTGCCGCCATTGGTGGTCACGGGCGTGGCCCAGCAGTCGCCGGTCACTGTGGTTACCGACCCCAAGCAGCCGCGTCAGCCGGTGCCCGCTGCCGATGGTGCGGATTACCTGAAAACCATTCCCGGCTTTAACGCCATCCGCAGTGGCGGCGCCAATGGCGACCCGTTGTTTCGTGGCATGTTCGGCTCGCGTTTGAACATCCTCAGTGACGGCGGCGTGCTGCTCGGTGCCTGCCCCAATCGGATGGATGCACCAACCTCCTACCTGTCGCCGGAGAACTTTGACCGTCTGACGGTAATCAAGGGGCCACAATCGGTGCTCTGGGGCCCGGGTGCCTCGGCGGCGACGATTCTCTTTGAACGTGACACGCCGCGCTTTGAAACCCTCGGCGGACGTGTGGGTGGCAGCGTATTAGCCGGCTCCAATGGCCGTTTTGATCGTCGTCTTGATGCCACGGCTGGCGGCAGCCAGGGCTATGTTCGCGCGCTCGGCAACAGCGCCCAGGCCGATGATTACCAGGACGGTAATGGCGATACCGTGCCCTCGCGTTGGCAGAAATGGAACAGTGACGTGCTGCTCGGCTGGACGCCGAATGACGACACCTTGATCGAACTCAGTGCCGGTCGTGGCGATGGTGAGGCGCGTTATGCCGGGCGTGGCATGGATGGCAGCCAGTTCCTGCGTGAAAGCCTTGGCCTGCGCGTGCGCCTGGAGAATCTCGGCGAGGTGTTCCAAGGCCTGGAAGGGCAGGTGTATTACAACTACGCCGACCACGTGATGGACAACTTCAGCCTACGCAGCCCTAACCCGCAAGATGCCATGGCGATGATGCGCAACCCCATGGCCAGTAATGTTGACCGCCGCACTCTTGGTGGTCGCCTGGTGGGGACTTGGAACTGGCAAGCCGTCGAACTCAAGGCCGGTGTTGACGCGCAGCGCAACGAGCATCGCAAGCGCGCCTCCAGCTTCAACATGATGACCCAGACGTACACCGACTACGACCAATTCAACTGGGACAAAGATGCCGAGTTCCACAACTACGGTTTGTTCGGCGAGTTGACCTGGCAGGTCAGCGAGCGCGAGCGCTGGGTGACTGGCGCTCGCCTGGATCGCGCCTCGGTCAAGGATTACCGACAGAGATTGGGCAGCGGCATGACTGACCGTGCCAACCCCACGGCCGATGAAACCCGCAGTGATACGCTGCCCAGTGGCTTTGTGCGCTACGAGCAGGACCTGCAACGCCTGCCGGCCACCTGGTATGCCGGCCTCGGTCACACCCAGCGCTTCCCTGACTATTGGGAGTTGTTCTCCGCCAGCGCCGGCCCCATTGGTTTTGTGCAACCGATGGAAAGCCTGGAACCGGAGAAAACCACCCAGCTGGATATCGGCATCAACTACCGCGGTGCCAAACTCGAAGCCTGGGCCTCTGCCTACGCCGGCCAAGTACGTGATTACATCCTGTTCAGCTACGGCCCTGGGATGATGCCGGGGCATGTACGTTCGCAAGCCAGCAATATCGACGCGCGCATCATGGGCGGCGAGTTGGGCATGAGTTATCGCCTGGACAGCAACTGGAAAACCGATGCCAGCCTGGCCTATGCCTGGGGCAAGAACAGCTCCGATGATCGCCCGCTGGGGCAAACGCCGCCGCTGGAAGCACGGTTTGGTTTGGCTTATGAGCGCAGTGATTGGAGCGCTGGCGCGCTATGGCGCGTGGTCGCGGCGCAGAACCGGGTGGATGAGGGCAAGGGTAACGTGGTCGGCAAAGACTTCGATAAAAGCAGTGGTTTTGCCGTGTTCTCGCTCAATGCCGCCTACCGCCTGACGCCCGAGGTCAAGCTCAGCGCTGGCGTGGATAACCTGTTCGACAAGGCGTACAGCGAGCACCTGAACCTGGCCGGTAATGCCGGGTTCGGTTTTTCTGCGGATGACCCGCAAGCCTTCAACGAACCAGGCCGCACGCTGTGGACCAAGGTGGACTTCAGCTTCTGATCTTGATGTGCGCGCCGCCTGGCAACAGGCGGCTCCGCTTAGTTGTGCGAACCGCACGGCCGTTCTGTCTTGTACAGCGTGGTCCGTGCGGTTTTTTCTGCGCCAGGGAAAAGATTTGCAGGGCTTAAGCAGGTTTTAAGCTTCGCCGAGCAGTGTATGCACGCAGACGTTAATCCACTCTCTCGAAAGGAACATCTCATGCGCAAATTACTCCTGCTGTCCCTGGTGCTTGCCAGCCCGCTGACCTTCGCTGCGACCCAGTGCACCACCGCTGACAAAGCGCAGTGGCAGGATCAGGACGCGTTCCAGGCAGACCTCAAAGGCCAGGGTTACGAGATCAAGAAATTCAAAGTGACCAGCGGCAATTGCTACGAAATCTACGGCTTTAACAAAGACGGCGAAAAGGTCGAAATCTACTTTGATCCGGTCACCGGCAAAGTCATCAAAGGTGGTGTTGAAGGCTAATGAACACACCGCCCCTACGCCTGTGGGATCCCGTGGTCAGGCTGTTTCACTGGTCCCTGGCGGGCGCTTTCCTGGCGAATTACTTCTTCACCGAAGAGGGCGAAAACTGGCACCGCTGGTTAGGTTATTACGCTGTAGCCTGGCTGGCGATTCGTTTGCTGTGGGGTTTTGTGGGCTCACCGGCGGCGCGCTGGGCGGATTTTTGGCCGACTCGGGCGCGTTTGACCGAACACCTAAAGGCGCTCGTTAGCGGGCGTGACTACCACCGCATGGGGCATTCGCCTCTGGGTGGTCTGGTGATGATCGGCATGATGCTGTTGATGTTCGGCCTGGGCGTGACCGGCTTTCTGATGGAGGAGGTCGATTACTTCTGGGGTGCCGATCTACCGCTGCAAATTCATGAGTTCTGTGCCAATGCGCTGATGGCCCTGGTGGGCCTGCACATCGCGGCGGCGCTGTTTGAAAGCTATCGGCTGAAGGAAAATCTGCCGTTGTCGATGGTGACGGGCAAGCGCTGCAAGCTTGATCCGTGAGTTACCGAATATGCTCGGCAGTAGCGTATAAAAAATAGCCCGGCGAATGCCGGGCTATTTTTTGCTGTACGTGCCTTAAACCAGGCGCGCATCCAGGCTGTTCTGCGCCAGGCGCTTGGCCTGTTCTTGAGTCATGCCCAGGCTTTCATGAAGAGCTGCGAAGTTCTCGGTGACGTAACCGCCGAAGTAGGCCGGGTCGTCCGAGTTCACCGTGACCTTCACTCCGCGTTCGAGCATCTGCAGGATGTTGTGTTGGCGCATGTCGTCGAACACGCAGAGTTTAGTGTTGGACAGCGGGCACACGGTCAGCGGGATCTGCTCATCGATGATGCGCTGCATCAGCCGCTCATCCTCAATGGCGCGTACACCGTGGTCGATGCGCTGAATTTTCAGCAGGTCCAGGGCTTCCCAGATGTACTCGGGTGGGCCTTCTTCGCCGGCGTGAGCCACGGTCAGGTAACCCTCGCTGCGCGCTTTGTCGAATACCCGCTGGAACTTGCTCGGCGGATGGCCCATCTCCGAGCTGTCCAGCCCCACGGCGATAAACGCATCGCGGAACGGCCTGGCTTGCTCAAGGGTTTTAAACGCTTCTTCCTCGGACAGGTGACGCAGAAAGCTCAAGATCAAGCCGTGGCTGATGCCCAGTTGTTTCTCACCATCCACCAGCGCCTGCTTGATCCCGCGTAGCACCACTTCAAAGGGAATGCCTCGGTCGGTGTGGGTCTGCGGGTCGAAGAACGGCTCGGTGTGGATAACGTTCTGTTCCTTGCACTTGAGCAGGTAGGCCCAGGTCAGGTCATAGAAATCCTGCTCGCTGCGCAGTACGTTGGCGCCCGCGTAGTAGAGGTCGAGAAACTCTTGCAGGTTGTTGAAGGCGTAGGCACTGCGCAGCGCTTCGACGTCATTCCAAGGCAGGGCGATTTTGTTGCGCTCGGCCAGGGCAAACAGCAGCTCGGGTTCTAGTGAACCTTCCAAGTGCAGATGCAATTCGGCTTTGGGCAGGGCGTTGAGCCAGTCGTACATGGTCATATCTCGTTATCAGGCGTTATCGTTGGCAAGTTTAACCGCTTGGTCAGATTTCGCCGAATTGAAAGGCTATGCAGATGTTGGATTCTCTGTAGGGTGAACAACGCTTTTTATGTCCACCGAGCGGTCGTTATGGTGCCGCAGGTGGTGGATGATAAAAGCGTTATCCACCCTACTTCGCAGCCGACCCCAGCTAAACTTGAGCCTGTTTTCCCGCCGATACGCATAGGTGTCGGCAACGTAGGGTGGACATCGCTTTTTATGTCCACGAGCGGTCTTCATGGTGCCGCAGGTGGTGGATGATAAAAGCGTTATCCACCCTACCTTCCGGCAGACCCCAGCTGAACTTTAGTCTGTTCTTCGCGCCGATACGCATAAGTGTCGGCAAAGCGCGACAGCAGGTACTCGGCGCTGGTGACGGACGGGTATTTCGGCGGGTTGGCGGCGTCCGAGCAGTTGGGCAGGCAGCTGATTTCGGTATCCGGGTGCGGCTCGGCGAAGAACGGCATGGAGTAGCGGTCGACGCCCAGCGGGCTAATCACGCGATGTGGAGTTGAGGTGTAACGGTCGTTGCTCCAACGCGCGAGCATGTCGCCGATATTCACCACAAAGCTGCCGGCAATCGGTGGCGCGTCGATCCACTGGCCGTCACGGTGGCGCACCTGCAAACCGCCGGCGTCATCCTGGTAGAGCAGGGTAATGCAGCCGTAATCAGTGTGTTCCCCGGCGCCTTGCTGCTCAGTGCTGCTGGCCGTGTGGCGCGGCGGGTAATGGATCATGCGCAGTACGCTGATCGGCTCATGAAAGCGTGTGTCGAAAAAGTCGCGGTCGATATCCAGGGCCATGGTCATGGCGCGCAGCAGGGTGTTGGCCAGCGCTTGCATATCGCTGTAGTGCTGCTCCATCAGCTCTTCCCAGCCGGGCAGCTGTGGGTGACGGTTAGATCCGCGCAGCGGTTTGCCGGCCAGTACCTCAGGGTGCTCGGCGGGCATATGGAAACCCATGTCGAAGGTTTCCTTCAAATCGCTCGGTTTGCTTGGGTCCAACTGTTCGGTGGCAATCGCGCCATAACCGCGATGGTGAGCGGTCTGGGTGATGTCGATCTTGAGCTTTTCTAAGGCCGGCAGGGCGAAGAGCGTCTTGGCGGCAGTCAGCAGCTCGTTGATACGCGCCGGGCTGATGGGGTGCCCGGTGATGTAGAAAAAGCCCCATTCGCGGCAAGCGCGGTCGATCTGTTCGGCCACAGTAGGCCAAGCGGATTCGTCGCTGCTGTAAAGGGGGGCAATGTCGATGATCGGTAGGGTGTGCATAGAGGCTCCGGGTGGGGCGTGCTGCGAGTCTTCTCGTACTAAGGAGCCTGTCGAACTCAACACTGTTCTGCTGCGGAAAATTCGGATCTGGCCATTTTTGCCGCTTTCCCTCGTTAAATAGCGCGCTATTCGCCTCGGTAAAACCGCAAAACTGTCTCAAGCCGAGCTTTCCCTCGCGACGAACGGTTGAGCACGGCAGGCTCCAGGCAGCGAAAAAGGACGATGCCCAGTAAGGCATCGTCCTTCTGATGCGGTTCTGCTGAGAGGCAGGGACGGCATCGGTGTGTGAATGTTACTTCGGCAGTTCAGCCTTTACGTTTTCCACGTAGTAGTTCATCGAGGCCAGTTCGGCGTTAGTCGCCGCAACACCAGCCGGAATCTTTTCTACGCCGCTCTGATCCTTGATCGGCCCGGTGAACGGGTGGAAGGCACCGCTCTTGATGTCCGCAATGATCTGCTCGGCTTCGGCCTTCACGTCAGCCGGTACCAGATCGCTGATCGGCAGGCGAATGGTGTCTTCAGCCAGACCACCCCAGAAATCCTGAGGCTTCCAGGTGCCGTCGATGACCGCCTGAGTGGATTTTACGTAGTGCGGGCCCCAGTCGTTGACGATCGAGGTGAGCACAGCTTTTGGCCCGAAGTGAGCCATGTCCGAGGCGTAACCTACCGAGTAAACGCCACGACGTTCGGCCGTCTGGATCGGTGCTGGGCTATCGGTGTGCTGGAACACCACATCCACGCCTTGGTCGATCAGTGCGTTAGCCGCGTCAGATTCCTTGCCCGGATCGAACCAGGAGTTGACCCACACCACTTTGATTTCGCTGCCTGGGTTGTACTTGTCCAGTGCCAGCTGAATGGCGTTGATATCGCGGAGCACTTCCGGGATTGGGAAGGAGGCGACATAGCCGATTTTCTTGGTTTTGGTCATCTTTGCCGCGAGGAAACCACCGACGTAACGGCCTTCATAAGAGCGCGACAGGTAGGTGCCGACGTTCTTGTCCTGCTTGTAGCCGGTGGCGTGCTCGAAGGTGACCTTCGGGAACTGCTTGGCCACTTTCAGCGTTGGGTTCATGTAGCCGAAGGAGGTGGTGAAGATCAGGTCATAACCGCCTTTGGCCATGTTGCGGATAACCCGCTCGGCGTCTGCGCCTTCTGGCACGTTTTCCACGTAGCTGGTTTCGACCTTGTCGCCCAGCTCTTTGATCACCGCCTGGCGGCCTTGCTCATGCTGGTAAGTCCAGCCGTGGTCGCCAATTGGGCCGATGTACACAAAGCCAACCTTCAGTGGTTCAGCGGCGGATGCACCCAGGGTGGCGCTGAAACCTAGGGCGGCGACAAGGGCGCGCAGCAGCGGTTTTTTGCTCTTCTTCTTCTGCATGGTCAATGAAACTCCAGTGTGTGTTGGGGTGGCCGATTAAACAGCTACAGGTTGGATTGCAAAAAGCTGACCAACTGGACAATTAGCGCGTAATGCCGCGCTATTACGCAGAACCCGCCGGAGCGGGGTTCTGCGGTGGTGCTGTGCTGGTGCGTAAGGTGCAGGTCGTGCTGCCTGCTGGTGCGTAGGCGTGGGTCAGTGCCCTGGCTGCCAGGGTTTGCCCAGCGAGACAGGGGCGAACAGGCGGGTTTTGATCGCATCGCGCGAGAGCAGTACCAGCACCAGAATCGTCGCTACATACGGCAGCATCGCCAGCAGGTTGGACGGGATCGACAGGCCGATACCTTGGGCGACCAAATGGATGATGCTGGCCAGGCCGAACAGGTAGGCGCCGAGCAGCACACGAAATACCCGCCAGCTGGCGAATACCACCAGCGCGAGGGCGATCCAGCCGCGTCCGGCGGTCATGTTTTCTGCCCACATTGGCGTATAAGCCAACGATAGATAACCGCCCGCCAGTCCAGCCATGGCGCCGCCGAACAGCACAGCCAGGGTGCGCACGCGCAGCACCGGCAGGCCCATGGCACTGGCGGCATCGGGGTTTTCGCCAACGGCCTGGATGATCAAGCCGATGCGGCTTTTCAGCAGAACCCAGGCCACCAGGCCGAATAGAGCGAAGGACAGGTACACCAGCACGTCCTGGTCGAACAGCATGCGCCCGATTAGCGGAATTTCGCTGAGCAGCGGGATGGCGATGGGTTCGAAACCTGTCAGCGGTTTACCCACCCACGCCGCGCCAACAAAGGTCGACAGGCCGACGCCAAAAATGGTCAAGGCCAGCCCGGTGGCCACCTGGTTGGCGTTAAAGCCCAAGGCCACAGCGGCGAACAGCATCGACAGCAACATGCCCGCCGCCATCGCCAGCAGCACACCGAGCCACAGGTTGCCGGTGCTTAGGGCAACGATAAAGCCGATCACCGCGCCAAACAGCATCATGCCTTCCTGGCCGAGGTTAAGTACGCCGCTCTTCTCGCACACCAGTTCGCCTAAGGCGACCAGCAGCAGCGGTGTACCGGTGCGCACCATGGCGTAGAAAATATTGCTCAACAGGTCGAGATCCATCGGGAATTCCTATGCGTATAGCTTTTGTAGGAGCGAGGGGGACGCCCAGTTCTTGCTCGCGATCAGTGTCGCCGCGAATCGCGAGCAAGCGGTACGCCCCCGGCCGCTCCTACAGGTTCGTTGTCAGGCCAGTGCTTCTACGTTGGCTTTGCGCTGCGCCCACTTCAATTTCAGCCGTGGCCGATAAAGGATCAGCACATCGCAGGCGAGCAGGAAGAACAGCATCATTCCCTGGAACAGCTGGGTGATCGCTTGAGGCAGGTTCATGGTCATCTGCGCGTTCTCGCCGCCCAGATACAACAGCGCCATCAGCAAGCTGGCGAATACAATGCCGAGCGGGTTGAGGCGGCCGAGAAAGGCCACGGTAATGGCCGCATAGCCATAACCGGGCGAAACCTGTGGCACCAGTTGGCCAATCGGCCCAGCCACTTCGCCAACACCCGCCAGCCCGGCCAGGCCGCCGCTGACCAGCAGGGCGAACCACACCAGGCGCTTTTCACGAAAGCCAACAAAGCCGGCGGCGCGGCGGTCGAGGCCGAGCACCTTGATCTGGAAGCCAAGAAAGCTTTTCTGCAGCAGCACCCATACCGCCACCAGCGCCAGCAGGGCGAAATACAAACCGGCGTGCAGGCGGCCGTCTTCGCTCACAAGCGGCAGGCGGCTGGCATCGCCGAACATCGCTGACTCGGGGAAGTTGAAACCGGCCGGGTCTTTCAACGGGCCATGCACGAAGAACAGCAGCAGGTTCAGCGCGATGTAGTTGAGCATGATGCTGGTGAGGATTTCGTTGGCATTGAACTGAGTGCGCAGCCAGGCGGTCAGGCCGCCCCAGGCCGCGCCGGCGGCTATGCCGGCGAGCACCACCCAAACCAGCGCCCAGCGGCTGTCCCAGTCGATAATCTGAATCGCCATGGCGCTGCCGGCCAGCGCGCCGAGCAGCAGCTGGCCTTCCGCGCCGATATTCCAGATGCGCGCCTGGTAGGCCACAGCTAGGCCTAGGGCGCAGAGCAGAATCGGCAGCGCTTTGACCAACAGTTCCGATACCCCGTACCAGTCGGTCAGTGGTGCAACCAGCAGGGTATGTAGCGTTTCCAGCGGGTCATGGCCGAGCAGGGCGAATAACAGCGCGCCGCTGCACAGAGTCAGCACCGCGGCGAGCAGCGGCGATAGCCAGAGCATGGCGCGCGATTGCTGGCCACGCGGTTCGAGGGATAACAGCATGGAAAACTCCGTCAGCTCAGGCTGGCAGCAGGCGCTGCGAGCAGGCTTGTGATAGGGGGCAGCACAGCGAATTCGCCGGCCATCCAGCGGCCGACTTCTACTGCTTCAGTTTCTGCGGTGGCGGCCAGGGGCGAGAGCTTGCCGCTGCACAGCGCGCCGATGCGGTCGCTGATCTGGAACAGCTCGTCGAGGTCTTCGGAGATCACCAGAATCGCCGCGCCGGCATCGCGCAGGGCAATCAGCGCGCGATGAATCGCCGCCGCCGCGCCGACATCCACGCCCCAGGTTGGGTGCGCCGCCACCAGCAGTTTCGGGTTCTGCAGAATCTCGCGGCCGAGGATAAATTTCTGCAGATTGCCGCCGGACAGACTACGCGCCGGTGCATCGGCATCTGGGGTTTTCACCGCAAAGCGCTGGATGATCTGGTCAGCCAGGGCGCGCACCTTGCTGCGCTGAATCAGCCCCTTACTCAGCAGGCCTTGCTGAAAGGCGGTGAGCAGGGCGTTGTCGGCCAGGCTCATATCCGGCACCGCGCCGTGGCCCAGGCGCTCGGCGGGGACAAAGGCCAGGCCCAGTTTGCGCCGCGCGTCCGGGTACAGGTCGGCAATCGGTTGCGTATCCAGGCTGATGCGTTCGCGCTCGCTGCGCGACAGGCGGGTTTCGCCGCTAAGCAGGGCCAGCAGTTCGTCCTGACCGTTACCCGCAACGCCGGCAATCCCGACGATCTCGCCGCTGCGCACGTCCAGACGGATATGGCTGAGGGTGCAGCCGAACGGGTCGGCGTTGTGCCAGCTGAGATCATCCACGCGCAGGCGCGGCAGGCCGCCCTCAGCTTTCGGGTAACTGCTTTCCAGGCCTTCGGCGTCGCCGACCATCAGCCGCGCCAGCTCTAAGTCTGAGCACTCGGCCGGTACGCAATGCCCAGATACGCGGCCACCGCGTAGCACCGTGGCGCTCTGGCACAGGGCGCGTACTTCGCCGAGTTTGTGGCTGATAAACAGAATGCTGCAGCCCTCGGCAGCCAAGCGGCGCAGGGTGACGAACAGCTCGTCGGCCTCCTGCGGGGTGAGCACCGAGGTCGGCTCATCGAGGATCAAAAGTTTGATGTCCTGCATCAGGCAGCGCACGATTTCCACCCGCTGCCGTTCGCCAATGGACAGGCTGTGCACCAACCGCCCCGGCTCCAGGGCCATGCCGTAGCGCTGTGACACCTCGCGGATTTTCGGCTCCAGCTGCTTCGGCGTGCCGGCTGCTGCGCCCATCGCCAGGGCGATGTTCTCGGCCACCGTTAGGGTCTCGAACAGCGAGAAATGCTGAAACACCATGCCCACGCCGAGGCTGCGGGCCATGGCCGGGTCGCGCATCTTCAGCGGCTCGCCGTGCCAGCGAATCTCGCCGCTGCTGGGCTGAGTCACGCCGTAGATGATTTTCATCAGGGTGCTTTTACCCGCACCGTTTTCGCCAAGCAGCGCATGAATTTCCCCAGGCGCGATACTCAAATCGATACGGTCGTTGGCCAGGCAGCCGGGGTAGCGCTTGCTGATACCGCTTAGCTGCAAGCGTGGAGCAGAAGGTGAACTGGACATGGGCAGTGGCTCAGGAATGACAACTGACCTGGCTAAAGCAAAAAGCTGGCCAGTGAGTCAGAAAAGCCGCTGCGCCGTGCTAGCCAATGCCTCGCCGTAACCCCATGCCTACAGAAGGCTCCAGCTTGGTGCGCCGTCTTGAGGGTTGGTTCGTTTTGGCGCATCGCGGGCAATAACTGGGCGCCCCCCCGCTCCTACAAGTGAGCGTGTGTGATTAGAGATTTTCGTAACGCTGCTGTCTCTGTAGGAGCGGGCTTGCCCGCGATAAATCCTGAGACCGGCGCACACTCACAGCCACACCGCATCCCATAACGGGTAATCGCCAATGCGCTTCACCAGGCCGGCACGTAGTGGATTGGCGACTATATAACGAGCCGCCGAATGCAGATCTTCATCCCGACGCAGCGCACGGTCGTGATAACCCGGCTGCCAAATTGGGCCGTGTGTGCCGAGGTGCTTATTGATCTGCCGTGCGCTGTTGCTTTTGATCCGGCGCATCAGTTCATCCAGAGAGCCTGTCTGCAGCTGGATAAGCCAGTGCAGGTGATCGGGCATCACCACCCAGGCCATAGACGTGACCTGGTGTTGCTCATGGGCTGCGCGTAGTTCAGTGATCAGCAAGCGGGCCAGTTTGAAATCGCTGAATAGCGAACGGCGCTGCAGTAGGGTGCTGGTTAGCAGGTAAATGCGGTCCGGCTCTGAATAGCGGCCTCGCCGCAGGTTGCAACCATGGGGTTTTGTAGGCATTCCATTGCCTCTCGTGGTGTATTGGATATTGATCGCGGGCAAGCCCGCTCCTACAAAATAGTGCAAAAACTTCCATCTCGGTCACACCGCAACCCCTGTAGGAGTGGGCTTGCCCGCGATAATTCGTGAAATAGGCAGCAAGCTCACAGCCACAATGAGGAAGCGTAGTGCAGTGAGTCTACTGCGCCTGCAACTCAACCCGCCCACGGCTGATATCCGCCAGCAGCCGTTGCAGCTCGGCAACCCTTGGTGCAGGTACAGCCAGGAGCAGTTCGGCGCCAGTGGCGTCGTAGCTTTCGCTTTCCAGCAGGCAGTCGAGGTCGCTGAATCGCGCTTTGAGCAGCGGCAGTTCGGCGAACAGGCAGTGGCAGCGGTAGTGCTCACGGGCGACCAGCTCAACGCGTGGCGCCGTTTGCAGGCATTTGTTGGCGCTGCCGCCGTAGGCGCGGGCCAGGCCGCCGGTGCCGAGCTGGATGCCACCGTACCAGCGGATCACCAGCACCGCGACCTGGTCCATGTCCTGCGCTTCAATGGCCGCGAGTATCGGCCGCCCAGCCGTACCGCCGGGCTCACCGTCGTCACTGAAACGGTACTGCTGGCCGACCTTCCAGGCCCAGCAGTTATGGCTGGCGCTGGGGTCGCTGTGCGTGGTGATAAACGCCTGCGCCTCGGCCGCGCTGGTGACGGGCGAGGCGAGGGCTAGAAAGCGGCTTTTGCGAATCTCCTCGCGGTACTCGCAAGGGCTAATCAGAGTGAACGGCATCAGGCGTCTTTGGCGGGAGGGGTCAGGCCGCAGCCCTTGAGGATGATAGTGATCAACTGCTCGGTCGCCTCTTCATAATCGGCTTTTACCAGGCGCGAGCGCCCGGTCACACGGCAAATCTGCGAGGCAAAGTCGGCGTAGTGTTGGGTGCCGCTCCAAATCAGAAAAATCAGGTGCGCGGGGTCAACCGGGTCCATCTTGCCGGCGGCGCTCCAGGCGGCGAAGACCGCCGCGCGGCCACGAAACCAGGCCTGGTAGTCTTGGTCGAGCATCTGCGACAGGTGCTCGCCACCGCTGATCACTTCCATGGCATAGATGCGCGAGGCTTTCGGGTGGCGGCGCGAGAATTCCATCTTGGCGCGGATATAACGCGCAATGGCGGCAGCGGGATCATCCTCGACGCTGACGGTGTTGAAGCTGTTGTCCCACAACTCGAGGATGTTCACCAACACCGCCTGATAAAGGCCCAGCTTGTTGCTGAAGTAGTAATGCAGGTTGGCCTTCGGCAGCCCGACGCTCTGCGCGATGGTGTTCATGCTGGTGCCTTTGAAGCCGTGCTTGGCGAACTCGTCTTCGGCAGCCTTGATGATTGCCTGTTCATTTTTCTGCCGAATACGCCCGGCCGGTTTGGCGTTCGGGTCGGCAATGTGCGCAAGTACTTCAACAGTCATGGGCGGTTCCGCAGTGGTCAGTTTGTCGGACGACAGCACTGATACCCCAGCGCCGCCGAGTAGACAAGCGCAAGGGCTGGAAAAAGCGCCTTCGCCTCTGTTTGGGCGGGGGCTGCACTGTTGTTGTGCGGGCTGTGGCCTGCCTTAGGCTTCGGCCAGCGCCTCCAGAAAACTCTCCAGCACCAAGTGCGGGCGGCGGCCTTTGCGGGTGACCGAGGCCAGGCTGACGTCGTAGAAGCGGCTGTCGGGCTTGAGTACGCGCAGCCGGCCTTGCTGCACCCAGGCTTGGGCGTAGTGGTCGGGCAGGTAGCCGATGTAGCGCCCGGTGAGAATCAGAAACGCCATGCCTTCGCGGTCCGAGGCGCTGGCGGTGCAATTAAGCACTTGGTAGTGATTCTGCACTTCGGGCGGTAAGCGGAAGGTCGGCGCAATGGCTTCCTGATCGTTCAGCCGTGCGTCTTCAAGCTGCCGATCATCGACATAAAACAGCGGGTGGCCGACGGCGCAGTAGAGCAGCGAGCGCTCGTCGTACAGCGTCTGGTACTCCAGGCCAGACAGCGCGCCCACTTGCGGCACTACGCCAATGTGCAAGCGGCCGTCGAGTACGCCTTGTTCGACCTCGCTTGGCGGGGTCATGCGGATATGAATGCGCACATCCGGCCCCTGGGTTTTCAGCTGCGCCAGGGCATTGGTGATGCGCATGTGCGGCACCGTCACCAGGTTGTCGGTCAGGCCGATATTCAGCTCACCGCGCAGGTGCTGGTGCAGGCCGTTGACCTCGGTACGAAAACTTTCCAGCGCCGCCAGCAGTTGCTGGGTGCTCTGATACACCTCGCGGCCTTCCTCGGTCAGGGCAAAACCGGCGCGCCCGCGTTGGCACAGACGCAGGCCGAGGCGTTGTTCAAGGTCGCTCATCTGCTGGCTGATCGCCGAGCGGCCGATGCCCAGGGCGCTTTCTGCCGCGGAAAAACCGCCGCACTCCACCACGCTGCGAAACAGCTTGAGCAGACGAATATCAAAATCACTGACCTGGGCCAGCGGATCGGGGCGGCGGGTGCTCATGGGTAGCGGCTCATTGTTTAGTGGAAAGTTAACTAAAGATAAGAAGAGTCGTGTTTTCCTGACTCTAAGCCCGTGGCACCTTTGCTGGCAACAGATTCGCTTTACCCAGCCCCTAGAACGCTCAGCCGCCTATACGCGAGGCCACCATGACCATGTTGCAGACCGAAGTCCCGTCCCTGGCCAGTCAGCTCAAACTGGATGCGCATTGGATGCCGTTTTCGGCTAACCGCAACTTCAAGCGTGACCCGCGCCTGATCGTCGGTGCCGACGGTAACCACTTTATCGACGACAAGGGCCGGCGCATCTTCGACAGCCTGTCCGGGCTGTGGACATGTGGCGCTGGGCATAACCGCAAGGAAATTCAGGAAGCCGTGGCCAAGCAACTGGGCACCCTCGATTACGCGCCGGGCTTCCAGTACGGCCACCCGCTGTCCTATCAGCTGGCTGAGAAAATCACCGAGCTGACACCCGCCGGCCTCGATCACGTGTTCTACACCGACTCAGGCTCCGAGTGCGCCGACACCTCGGTGAAGATGGCGCGCGCCTACTGGCGTCTGAAAGGCCAACCGAGCAAAACCAAATTTATCGGCCGTGCCCGTGGCTACCACGGCGTAAACATCGCCGGCACCTCGCTGGGCGGCATCGGCGGTAACCGCAAAATGTTCGGCCAGATGATGGATGCCGATCACCTGCCGCACACCCTGCAGTCGCACCTGGCCTTCACCAAGGGCATGGCCGAGACCGGTGGCGTTGAGTTGGCCAACGAACTGCTGAAACTGATCGAACTGCACGACGCTTCCAACATTGCCGCGGTGATCGTTGAACCTATGTCCGGTTCCGCCGGTGTGATTGTGCCGCCAGTCGGCTACCTGCAGCGCCTGCGCGAAATCTGCACCCAGCACAACATCCTGCTGATTTTCGACGAAGTGATCACCGCTTACGGCCGCATGGGTAAATGGACTGGCGCCGAATTCTTCGGCGTGACCCCGGACATCATGAACACCGCCAAACAGGTCACCAACGGCGCGATTCCGCTGGGCGCGGTGATTGCTTCCAGCGAGATCTACAACACCTTTATGAACCAGGCGATCCCCGAGCACATGGTCGAGTTCGGCCACGGCTACACCTACTCGGGCCACCCGGTTGCCTGCGCCGCCGGCCTGGCTACCCTAGAGCTGCTCAAACGCGACAACCTGATCGAGCAATCCGCTGCCCTGGCACCGATTTTTGAAGAGAAGCTGCACAGCCTCAAAGGCAGCAAGAACGTCGTCGACATCCGCAACTGTGGCCTGGCTGGTGCGATTCAGATTACCCCGCGCGATGGCGACCCGGTGATCCGCCCATTCGAGGCCGGCATCAAACTGTGGAACGCCGGCTTCTACGTGCGCTTCGGCGGCGACACCTTGCAGTTCGGGCCAACCTTCAACACCACGCCTGAGCAGCTGGACTCCGTGTTCAACGCCGTCGGCGATGTGCTGAACACTCTCGACTAATTCCTGTGGGAGGGGCTTTAGCCGCGACTGCGCAATGTCGCGGCTAAAGCGGGGTGCCGCCCAGCGGATCGCCGCACGGCTCCTCCCAAGACAGAACACTCTGGCGACCAAGGCCGCCCCAAAGAATTTGCTAATGGAGTTTTTATGACCACCGTAACCCACCTGATCCACGGCGAAATGATCGCCGGTACTGGCCGTAGCGCTGACGTGTTCAACCCGTCCACCGGTGAAGTCAGCAAGCAGGTTGCCCTGGCCGACCGCGCCACCATGCAACTGGCCATCGACTCGGCCAAGAGCGCCTTCCCAGCCTGGCGCAACACCCGCCGGCCAAGCGCGCCCAGGTGATGTTCCGCTTCAAGCAACTGCTCGAGCAGCACGAAGCGACTATCTCCAAGCTGATCAGCGAAGAGCACGGCAAGACCCTGGAAGACGCCGCCGGTGAACTCAAGCGCGGCATCGAAAACGTCGAGTTTGCCTGCGCCGCCCCGGAAATTCTCAAGGGCGAGTACAGCCGCAACGTCGGCCCGAACATCGACGCCTGGAGCGACATGCAGCCAATCGGCGTCGTGGCCGGCATCACCCCGTTCAACTTCCCGGCCATGGTGCCGCTGTGGATGTACCCGCTGGCCATCGTCTGCGGTAACTGCTTCATCTTGAAGCCGTCCGAGCGCGACCCAAGCTCCACCCTGTATATCGCTCAACTGCTGCAAGAGGCCGGCCTGCCGAAAGGCGTGCTCAACGTGGTGCACGGCGACAAGGAAGCAGTCGACGCGCTGATCGAAGCGCCGGAAGTCAAAGCCCTGAGCTTTGTCGGCTCCACGCCGATTGCCGAATACATCTACAGCGAAGGCACCAAGCGCGGTAAGCGCGTGCAGGCCCTGGGCGGCGCGAAGAACCACGCCGTACTGATGCCCGATGCCGACCTGGACAACGCCGTCAGCGCACTGATGGGCGCGGCCTACGGTTCTTGCGGCGAGCGCTGCATGGCCATCTCGGTAGCCGTATGCGTGGGCGACCAGATCGCCGATGCACTGGTCGAGAAGATCGTGCCGCAAATCAAAGCGCTGAAAATCGGTGCCGGCACCTCCTGCGGTCTGGACATGGGCCCGCTGGTTACTGGCGCAGCGCGTGACAAGGTCAAAGGTTATATCGACGCCGGCGTGGCCCAGGGCGCAAGCCTGGTGGTCGACGGTCGCGACCTGGTGGTTGCCGGCAACGAGAACGGCTTCTTCGTCGGCGGCACCCTGTTCGACAAGGTGACCCCGGAGATGACCATCTACACCGACGAAATCTTCGGCCCAGTGCTGTGCATCGTCCGCGTCGGCAGCCTGGAACAAGCCATGCAGCTGATCAACGATCACGAATACGGCAACGGCACTTGCATCTTCACCCGCGACGGTGAAGCCGCCCGCCTGTTCTGCGACGAAATCGAAGTCGGCATGGTCGGCGTCAACGTACCGCTGCCGGTCCCTGTGGCTTACCACAGCTTCGGCGGCTGGAAGCGCTCGCTGTTCGGCGACCTGCACGCCTACGGCCCAGACGGTGTGCGCTTCTACACCCGCAAAAAAGCCATCACCCAACGTTGGCCGCAACGCGCTTCGCACGAAGCGGCTCAGTTTGCCTTCCCGAGCAATGGCTAAGTAACACCCAGGGGGCTGATCGCAGGATCAGCCCCCTTTTTTCAGTTTCCGTAGGATGGGTTGAGCGCAGCGATACCCATCAAGCAACAACCGCTTTACGCAACAAACCAGCCGCGCGGGCGCGGCGTTGGTGCAGTGACCACCGGTTACGGCACCCCTTGGGTGAGCGGGTTCAGGGTTTCCTGGCCCGTAAGCCCGCTCTCCCAAGGGCAGCCCACTTCAATTATTAATGAAGAGGACTCCCAAAATGACAAAACCCATGATTGGCCTTCCCCTGTGTCGTTGGCAGCTGACCAGCCGTGATATCGGCTGGTTTCACCTAGTGGGCGAGAAGTACATCCACGCCGTCACTGGCTTCGGTGCCTTCCCGCTGATGATCCCGGCCTTCGGCGATGACCTGGACATGGATACCGTGCTGGATAGCGTCAGCGGCATTATGTTCGGCGGCTCGCTTTCAAACGTGCACCCCAGCTTCTATGGCGACGAGCATCCCGGCCTAGGCCTGGCCGACAAACCCCGCGATGAAACCGTACTGCGCCTTATGCGCACCTGCCTGGAGCGCGGCATTCCCTTCCTCGGCATCTGCCGAGGCGTGCAGGAACTCAACGTACTGTTCGGCGGCACCCTGCACCGTGAGGTGCATGAGGTTGAAGGGCGGCTTGATCACCGTGAAGTGAAAGACGTGCCGGACGACGTGGCTTACGGCCCGATTCACAACGTAACCCTGACCGAGGGTGGCGTGCTGCATACGCTGTTCGGCGAACGGCAGGTCAAGGTCAACTCGTTGCATGGTCAGGGTATTGATCGACTGGGCGAGGGCTTGCAGGTTGAAGCCGTGGCCGAGGATGGGCAGATCGAGGCGGTCAGCGTGATCGGCGCCAAGGCGTTTGCCGTTGGCGTGCAGTGGCATCCAGAGTATCGCTATTGGGAGAAGGCCGATTACAACGCACTGCTGGAGGCGTTTCATCAGGCGGCGCGGGAGTATCAGGTGAAGAAGCTTGAGCGTCGCAGCGAGGCGGCGGTGGCTTAACCGCTAAGTTGGTATTTGAAAACAAAAGGCCCGTCGATTGACGGGCCTTTTGTTTTGGTATTGATGGGTATCGCTGCGCTCAACCCATCCTACGACGCCGTTCTAATAGAAACTGATGGTTGTCTTTAGCTGATCAGCAAAGTCATAAATTTCATCAAGCGAACTGATCGGGTGGCGAGTTTCGTTTTTTTCTTGATCAAATATGCCGATGTATTTTTGTAGACGATTGAAGTGTAAACGGCAAATTGGCTTGCGATTGTTGTCATCCAGCAAAATGCCGAAGTAACTCTGCGTGTCGCGCTGAATTATCCGTTTGGCATCTACAACGGATCGGACAATTGCTTTTACTATGTGATAACCCTCTAGCTCTTCTATGGTCGTCATGATTTTGTCTTCAGCAGACTCGTCAGGCTTTTCGTTTTCCACATCAGCGGGAGTCGTCGTGACGGTGGCGTAGCTCGGTTGAATTGCACCGCTCATCGCAGATTTAAGTCGATCATTTATTTGGTCATTCAAAAACTGTGCGACTGCCTTTCTGGTTAGTTCAGAAAATTGCTCACGTACTTTTTGCGTGATCATTCCTTCATAAACGCGAGATGCGAAAAATTTAACGAAATCGTCATCCGGTTTGGTGAATTGGAGGGCAATTTCTTTCTTGATTTGACTTACATACTTCAGCTCGCCAGCTGCGTTTACTATCGACTCGACATCGAAGGCTGATTTTGTAAGTTTTACAAGCTCAGGCACTGCGTGTTCATCTATGTCTAATAGATCGAGTTCGAGAAAGGGCTTTTGGTCCATCTTGTTTGGAGCGTCAAGGTCCGTGAAGAATTTATAAATTTGACCATTGGTTAAGATTGAAATTCGCGCGTTTGTTACGTGGAAGTAACGGAATAGTTGTGAAGCATGATTGACGTTTAGTGGTTCGCCAATTTTCTTGCATTCTATTAATATTTGAATTTCACCATCTTTTAAGATGGCGTAGTCAATTTTCTCACCCTTCTTTGTTCCGATATCGCAGACGAACTCAGGGGTAACTTCTCTTGGGTCAAAGACATCATAGCCAAGAATGGTGTTTATAAATGGCATGACAAATGCATTTTTTGTTGCTTCTTCAGTTTTAATGGCACTTGCTTGCTGACGAATTTTTGCAGAAAGGCTGTTCAGTTTCTCGAGAAATTCCATTTTTAGCTCCTTGCTATTGATGCGTTCTTGTTACCTGATTCCGTAGGATGGGTTGAGCGTAGCGATACCCATCAATAATGGCTATCTGAAATCATTGCTGCTGCGCTCGCCAACTGCCTCATCTATATCTTCACTGCCTGCCCAATCCTCCGGTATTACCCCAGCCCGCACATACCGATGAAACGACGACCACGGCCAATCGGCTACGCGCTGCACATGGCCATGCTTGCGCGGGTTGTGGTGGATGTAATCGATATGACGGTTGAAATCGGCCTGGTCGCGGATGCGATGTTCCCAATAACGGCGCTGCCAAATACCGCGTTCGTCTTTGCGCTGGCGGCTGGCAGGGATACGTTCACCCTAGGGTAGGGCACGGGAGAATCCGGTTTTGATCAGCCGCCAGCGCAAGGCGTAATCGGCGTCTCCAGGTGGCAGGGTGCACAGGGCATGCAGGTGGTCGGGAAGAATCACGATGGCGTCGATGCGCCACGGGTGTTGACGCATCACCTTGCGGAAGCTGGCACGCAGCAAGTCGATCTGTTCGGTCAATAACGCTTGGCTGCGGTCAGCCAGGTTAAGGGTGAAGAACCAGCTGGCACCGGGCGTATGGTCACGGCGGTAGTTGGTCATGGCTGCAGTCCTTTGCAGTGGGAGGTTGGCTGAGTGTAGTCGTGCGGATTGCGGGTGATTGGGTGATGGGTATCGCTACGCTCAACCCATCCTACGGGTGTATTGCTTGGCGATTGGTGTGTGTCCGCTGCCTGTGCGGTGATTTTGATATCGGTTCCACCGTAAGGGTGAAAAGCGCAATCCCGATCAATAGGGCCGCAGCGTCTTACATTCCTGTATCCGCTGTGGCCTGCGATTTTTCGAGCTTGTTTTGCGTGATGGCCGGATGATGTTAGATTCGCCGGCCAAATAATTAGGCAGGAGCCTTTTAGTGAATAAGATCAAGGTGTTGGGTCTATTGCTGAGCATCAGCAGTTTGGCTGGTTGCGTGGTGCATAGCACCTACAGCAAGACCGTCACGGTGACCAAGGATGCAGACGGGCGAGTGCAGAGTATTGTTGAGTCGGAAACGGTGACTCAGCCGGCGCAGGGTTATCCGCTGAAGTTGCAGCTGGTCAAGGGCGTGCAGCCTTGAGCTGAATGCCAGCTGAAACAAAAAAGGCCAGTCTAGTGACTGGCCTTTTGCATTATCCGCGTGTGGTCAGCGCCGCGGTGTTGCGCATCCTCAAGTTGCTGCCCGTAGGCAGGATGACGTTTTTAATCCGCCATTTCACAACACCGCCACCGCGCAGTTAGATCTACTCAATGCGCCGCGGTCTTATTGGGTGACCGCCATATAAAGCGACTGCTTGGGCTGCGCGAATACCCTGCGCAGCATCGGCGCAAAAAACTCCAGCGGCAGCATTTCACCTTCCGGGTCGAAGGCGGCGGCGTCGTAGCGGGCGCAGAACTCGATGGTGGCTTGGTACTGCGGGTGGTCTTTGAATTGCTCGCGCAGGTGGCGATCCATGCCCAGGTGATGGAAGAAGTAGTAGCCCTGGAACACGCCATGTTTTTCCACCATCCAGTGGTTCTCCGCGCTGACGAAGGGCTTGAGCATGGCGGCGGCGATGTCTGGGTGGTTGTAGCTGCCGAGGGTATCGCCGATGTCGTGGAGCAGGGCGCACACCACGTATTCCTCATCACGACCGTCGCGGTAGGCGAGGGTGGCTGTCTGCAGTGAGTGGCTTAGGCGGTCAATCGGGAAGCCGCCGAAGTCGCCATCAAGCAGTTTCAGGTGAGCCATGATGCGCTCCGGCAGCTTGGCGGCGTGCGCGAGAAAGTCCTGGGCGATGATCTGCCAGTCTTCGGCGGTGCCGTCTTGCATGTGGGTGAACTGGGCGTGGGCATTCATCAGGTTGTCTCCTCTGCGGGCTGCGCGATCACGCCCCAGTAGGGCTGTGATCAGTCCTTAGCACTCTATGCGCCCGGGTGCTGGCAAACAGTGGCGTGCAGTGCCAGGTTGCTGTCCTTGGTGGCCATGTGTGCAGGCTGATGCGTATAAAAAAGCCCCGCATTGGCGGGGCTTTTTCGTTTACCGGCGATAGCCGTGGAGATGCTCGTTTCTGTGACCCCGGCGTGGCTGGTGCCAGTGCTTATGGTGCGGTCGTTGCTGCACGTAATACACCGGCGCCGGGTGGTAGTAGACCGGGCGGCGCTCGTAGTAAACCTGTTACGGCGGGTAGTAAGCCGGCGGAGGTGGGTAGTAGGCGGGTGGCGGCGGGCTATAAGCCTGCACCGGACGGCTTTGGCTGACGATAACGCCGCCAATCACGGCGCCGGCGATTACGCCCGCAATGGCGGCGTCGCGGTTGGACGCCTGTGCGGGCGCTTGGCCAACGAGCGCCAGGCAGGCCAGCAGGCCTGTGATTAAGGGGATGCGTGACAGCATGGTCGAAACTCCTCTGCAAACCGGGTTTCCCGGCATGTTGTTTCGACACTGCTGTGTGGCTGGCATTGCAGGCGGCAGTGTAAAGCCTGTGTAAACGTGGCTACAGGCCGCGTTTGCGCATTGGCTTTAGCTGACTGGCGGCTTGTGGTTTAGCTGTTTTGCGCATCGTCGCGGCATTGCGCCTGCAGGGCGGCCCAGCCGTCGCTGCCGAGTTGTTCCAGAGTGTCGATATTGGCGTCGAAGATGGCTTCCGGGTCGGGGAAGGCTGCGACGGCGCGGTCGATGCTGGCTTCGCGGAGGATGTGCAGGGTCGGGTAGGGCGCGCGGTTGGTGGCGTTGCTGACATCGTTGACGTGGGTGTCGGCAAATTGGAACTGCGGGTGGAAGCTGGCCACTTGCAGGATGCCGCTGTAGCCGAGCTCTTCCACGGTGTCATCGACCACGGCAAGAAAGTCGTTGAAGTCGAGAAAGTCGGTGAGCGCGGCAGGGTGGATCAGCAGGGTGGTGTCGGTTTCGCTCGGCGCGACGTTAGCCAGTGCGTGCAGTTCGTCAATTAAGGCGCTGAGCAGCGCTTCTGGCTCGGTGCTGGCGCACACCACGTAGCGCACTTGCCCTTTGACTTGCACGGCTTTGGCGAAGGGGCAGAGGTTTAGGCCAATCACGGCGCGGTCGACCCAGGCGCGGGTTTCGGCGATGGCGTGGGCGGCGCTCGGGATGACGGGGTTAGGCATAGAAGACGACTCGGGCTGGCAGGGTGGGGTTGAGTTTAGCGGCAATAGCGCACCGAGGGTTTGCGGTGCGCTCGCGTTGCGGCTTAACCACTGTTGCGTTGTGGGTTGCCGGCGCGGCGCAGCGGGCTGCAACTGCGCGGGTCAACAGCGCCGACGTAGGGGTTGCCGTAGCCCATCACGCAGCCCACTTGCTGGTTGCGCCAGCGCTCCCATTCGCTAATCGGGTATTGGTGGTTCCAGGCTTCGTAGGTGCGGCGGTCGAGTTTCGACAGGCGCAGTTTGTAGTGGTCAGCCATATACAAATAGATGCGCGCCGCTGCGCCACGGGCATGCACGGGTGGCATGGCGGTCTTGGCCTTGAAGTTGACCACCATCGGGCAGGCGCCGTATTGCTGTGGTTTTTCACTGAGCATGCCGAGGGCGTAGTTGGAGCGGTCGCCATTAACCTCGCCAATGCTCGGTACCAGGTTGTGCAAGTCGGCTTCGGCAGCCTTGAAGGTGGCGTCGTTACGCGCGCAGTTTTTGCGCCCGCCGTTTTGCCAGCATTGGCGCTGATGGCCAATTACCCAGGCGGGCACCACATGTTCCCATTCCAGGCGCTGGGCGCGGCGCAATTGTTTGCGCGGGCTGTAGCCGCAGCTGTCGAGGTCCACGCGGTTGCCGTTGTACGCGCAGTTGCAATAGAAGGTCTTGGGTTGTTCGGCATACAGGCGCCAGGCAATTTTCTTGGCGGCGCTGAAGGTTTTGGGTGCCTCGGCGAAGGTGGGCAGGGCAATGAGTAGGCAGAGCAGGGCAAGCAGGCGTGGCATGGGGGACTCGGCAGCAAAAAAGCTGCGGATCATACCGGTTAAAACGCTCTGCGACGGGGCTTTTAGCGGGCCAATGATCAGCGGTCCGCAACCTTTGATGCTGAGCCGGGTCTGTTAGCACGCAACCTGAACTTGCGCAGCTAGGTGTTTGATTGTGCTGTAAGTCATGCCTTTGGGCAGAAAAGCGGATCAATCTGGATTTTGTTGCTAGCGTTACCCCATCACACCCCAGTGGATGACCTCCTCTGATGAGTCCCGTGCAGCGTTTACCAAGGCAGGAAAAACGCGCCCATGCTATGCCCGTTCTGGGTCTATCGCGGCGGGGGAGTTGGGTGTCTGGGTTGCTGCTTTTCAGCGTGCTGGCGCTCAGTGGTTGCTCTACACGGCAGGACCATCAGAGCATTATCAGCAATCAAAGCCCGATCAAACCTTCCGAGTTTTTCCAGAGTCATGCAGACCGCATGGCAACTCTGGGCATGCGCAATAACCTCAACAGCCTTTACCGTTTGATGGACAAGCTGTACCTGCGCAACCCGCGCGAGTGGCGCAAAACCGGCTTGGCTGATGCGCAAACCGCGAAGCGTGCCGTGCACCGCGCGATTGAGCAGGACCAGCCGCTGCCGCAGTTAGGCGGGCGGACTGATATTGCCGCGCTGAGCTATGCCTTGAGCGCCGAGTATCAGGGGGATCGCGTTGGGGCTTTTATCTACGCCCTGGCGAGTATGCTGATTACCGCCCATGGCGGGCGCACCGAGTACTACATGAGCGATACGCTCGATCCGCAGTTCATCCACAATGCGGCGCGTAACATTGAGAAGGCCAGCTGGATGCTTGCGCAACGCACGGATGCCGGCGGTACGCCGTGGTTGCTGTCCAACGAGATTTCCGCCGAGGGGCGCAACCTCAGCTATGCGGTAGAGTTCGGCAAGATCGTGGCGCGCTTGGATCTGCTCACCGATGTGCTGGATGAGCGCTACCGGCGCATGGGCGTGAGTTATGCCCAGGGGTTGCTATTTATGAACTTCCTGCCGGTGCAGTAAACCGCCCCTTCCCGTTGTTAATAACCGCTCTCTTAATAGCTTTCTTCGAGGCGCTTCTGGCCCTGTGCGTTGGCGGCCTCAATCTGCTGCTTGAGTTGCTCTGTTTGCTGTTGCAGCTGCTTCGCTTGCTCGGCTTGCAGGCTGGCGGTGGCGGCG
Organism: Pseudomonas sp. GWSMS-1; assembly: GCF_049847425.1. NCBI lineage: Bacteria > Pseudomonadati > Pseudomonadota > Gammaproteobacteria > Pseudomonadales > Pseudomonadaceae > Pseudomonas > Pseudomonas sp. GWSMS-1. Next base: position 482,285 of record NZ_JBMHHV010000003.1, read on the forward strand.
GTTTCGCCGATGCCGCAGGCGCTCAACAGCAGCGTGGTCGATAGCAGGGTGAGGGTCAGGCCGCGCATAAAAACTCCGAGGTTTGATTGGCGGGCAGTTTATTGCCAGCGTTGGTAGAGGGTATCCAGTACGCCAGCATCGCGTAAACGCGCCAGCGCTGCTGCGAACGTGTCGGCACGGTCGCGATCGCCTTTGCTGAAGGCCACATAGCGCGGCATTTCCACTAGGGGCTTGGCGAGGATGCGCACGCTTTGTTCGGCGCGTTGTTCGCGGACGAAGTACATCAGTTGGACACGGTCGCCGACAATGATGTCGATGCGTCCGGCCAGCAGCATAGACACCAGCTGGCGGGGGTTCTGCGCGCTGCTGTCACGCCGCAGGTCGGCCTTGTCGAAGTCCGCTTGGTAGGCATAGCCGCGCACCTGGCCGATAACGTAGGGCGACAGGTCATCCAGGCTGCGCCAGTCCGCAATGGCGGTTTTTTCTGTGGTCATAAACACGGTGGAGCCGGTGCGAATTGGCCCGACCAGCTCGTACTGCTGCATCCGCTCGGGGGTGCCGACAAACTGGAAGGCCATGGTCACGTCGTTACGTTCGAGCATGCGTTTGACCCGCTGCCACGGGTACAGGCGCAGGCTGTAAGGGATTTTGGCTTCGTGCATCACCGCTTCCACCAGCTCGACATCCAGCCCGCGTGGCTGGTCATCGTCGAGGGTGACAAAGCTGTAGGGGGCAAACTGTTCGTCGCCGGCCACCTTCCACTCTTCGGCCTGTAACCCCCAGGGTATTAACAGCAGCAGACACAGCGCGGCATTACGCATGACGTCCTCCGGGCGTGGGCCTTATCGAGCGGTGTGCTCGTAAGTGATGCTAGCTAATCGCATGCAGGGCTGCACGCTAGGCGGGGCGTAATTGTGTGCATAAAAAACCCCAGCACTTAGGCCGGGGCTTGGCGAGACCGTCAGTGCGCTGATCAGACTTTGCGCACGAACTCGGACTTCAGCTTCATGGCGCCAATGCCATCGATCTTGCAGTCGATGTCGTGGTCGCCGTCGCACAGGCGGATGCCTTTGACCTTGGTGCCCACTTTGACCACAAGGGAGGAGCCTTTGACTTTCAGGTCCTTGATCACGGTGATGGTGTCGCCATCCTGCAGCACGTTGCCGACCGAATCCTTGATCACCTTGGTGTCATCTGCCGCTTCGCTGGCGGCGTTGGCCGACCATTCGTGGGCGCACTCGGGGCAGATCAGCTGGGTGCCGTCTTCATAGGTGTATTCGGAGTTGCATTTGGGGCAGGGCGGCAACGTGCTCACGGCGGGGTCCTTACTGGGGGAATAAGAAAAGGCCGCATAGTGTATAGGGTTTTGTCGCCCCTGGTTTTACAGGCGGCTGCTGGCGGCTGGAAGCTGCGGCCAATTAAGTATGCCGCGGTCCTCGAAACGCCGGGTGCCAAACAGGCCGCCGGCGAGCTTGCCGCTCAGCTCGTAGGGCAGACCCTTGCCGTCCTGATAGCCGGCCACACCCCAGGCTTGGCGCAGCGCGGCGTAGGCGGAGAGGCTGACTGGAATGTGCAGGATGCTCTCGCCATAACGTGGTACCTGACCGCTTTGGTCGCTGACACCATTGAGCAGCGGTTGCTGGTTGACCTTCAGTTGCAGGGCGACGCCATTGAAATCAATCGGCCTGTCGTTGGGGTTTTGCACACGTAGCTTGATCGCAAAACGCATTTCCAGGCCTTCACCCGCCAAGGGTTCGATGCCAACCAGCTGAATCTGTAACGGGTCGCGAGGGGCCAGGGTGCTGCAAGCGCTCAGCGTGACGAGCAGGCTGACGAGTAGGGCGTAGGCGAGGGAGCGGGGCAGGGCGATGGGCATATTGGGGTTCCACTGCTGAGTAATCACAGAGTAGAAGACCCTGAGATCTGTGCGATTACGCCGCAGTGCGAAAAATAAGCGCGATGCCGTGTGCTGCGAGGGATGCCCGCCAGCCTGCAGTGGCAGTGCTGGCGGGGTTCAGCGGGGTATCAGAAGTGCATTTTGACCAGCAGGCTGGCGGTGTTCTGATCGGTGCCTTTAAGAATGGTGTCACCGAGGTAGCTGTTGTCGTCGATGCCGTATTTGTCTTTCCAGTAGTCGTACTCGATACCGACGTACAGCTGCTTCTCGCCCCAGCTCATGGCTTTGCCCAGGTCGTATTTGATCTGTGGGTTGAAGTGCAGGTTGGCATGGTAGTCCTTGTCGTTATCCACGACCCAGTCCATAAAGCCGTCGATGACGATGTCGGATTTGCCGACTGGGATGGTGTAGCTCCACACCGGGGTGATCTGCCAGACGTTATCGCCGTCGCGCTTGCCGTCCGTGGTGCGGTTGTAGAAGTTCAGCGAGAAGTAGTCGAAGCCGGGGATCGCCAGATCAAAACCCGGGCCGATCAGGTAGGAATCGACATCGTCTTCGCCGAATTCATAAGTGGTGGCCAGCAGCACATCCTTGATCGGGCCAAACTCCAGCTTGGTGTTGAACAGCTTGCCGAACGACAGGCGCGGGGAGAACTCACCGTAGAAGGTATGACCGTCGCCGGCACCATTGGTGGCGTCGGTGTTGTATTTGATGGTGTCGACGAAGAAGAACAGGTCACCGACGCTCCAGCCGCTGGCGTGCTCGAAGGTGATGGTCTGCTGGATTTCCGGGTCTACTTTGTAATTCTGGCCATATAGATAGCTCAGACTGTTGTTCTGCCACTGCAGCAGATCACCCGCTACTGCCTGGCCGCCTGCCAGCAGCCCGCCGGCCAGGGCCAGAGAAGAAAGAGTACGGTTCATCGAGTGGTGCTCCCCAAAGTGCTGAATTGTCGTTATTAAACCTGTCTGAATGGTCAGGCTAGCTGGTCCTAGAGCAAGAACAAGGCCACATTCCATATTTGCTCACAGGTCCACCATGCTGAGCCTTCGGCAGCAGCTTGGGCGCGCACTTTAGTGAGTTTGCGAAGGATGTAAAGGTTGTGCATGCACTATTAACTGACCGGGCGGACAGTTTCAGCCTTATGTTGGTGCGTCCGCGGGTGGCGCCCGTTGGGCGCGGGCTTAACCGCCCGCCAGTTAGCGTTCCGAGGCTTCCAGGCTTTGTAGCTCGACTTGCTCCAGGCTGTTGCCGGATTCGACTGGAGTGCCCGCCAGTTGGCCAATCAGTTGCCATTGCTGGTCCAGTTCGCTGCTGATCGCCAGCATGCGCTCAATCATCTTGCGGGCGCTGTCGTGTACGGCGCTGTCCTGTGCCTTCAGCAGCTCAAATGACATCGCCGTGGTGGCGGCCGTCAGGTGGGTGAGCGTCCGTGTGGACAGGCTGAGCAGTTCGGTCAATTGCGCTTCCTTGGCAGTCATAAGCATCTCCTTGTTAATGCCGTCCCGAGCTTAGCCTGAGATACGTGTCGCCGGCTATTTATGCTGTCGTTGCGGCGGTTCTGCCAGGCCCCGCGAATGGCCCAATATCCTGGTTGTCTATGCTTTATGGGCGGTTGCACTGATCGGCGTAAGCATTCTGTCGGTTGAGCAGCGTGAGTGTTGCGACTGTGCTTTGCTCAATTCAGTGCGTATAAGTGTTGGGTGCAACCTTTTTATGGTTTTAGGTTGTACCTGTCGTCGGAAGATTAATGCTTTTTTTAAACAGCTGTTTAACCCCGCCGCTGCGGATTTTCCCTGTAGGCAGCCTCAGGTTTCAGGCTTGCACTCTATGTGGTTGGGTTTCAGGTGACTGGTGAGCTTTCAGGCGTGCACTTTAGTTGGGTTGCGCCTAGTTGCACCTTTAGCCTCGAGAGGTTTAATCTCGCGCCAGTTTTTTTGCCGTGCTCCAGCCCATAACAGGATAAACCAATGGCCACCACTACCCTTGGCGTAAAGCTCGATGATGCAACCCGTGATCGCCTCAAGCAGGCTGCGCAGTCAATTGACCGCACGCCGCACTGGTTGATCAAACAGGCAATCTTTAATTACCTGGAGCAGATTGAGGGTGGTCTGACCCCCGCTGAGCATTCGGGCCTGGCGGCCGTCGCCGGTGAGGAGTCGGTTGAGACCCTGACTGAGCAGGGTTTGCAGGTGTTCCTCGATTTTGCCGAAAGCATCCTCCCGCAATCGGTGCTGCGTGCCGCGATTACCGGGGCTTATCGCCGTCCGGAAACCGAGGCCGTGCCGATGCTGCTGGAGCAGGCGCGTCTGCCCAAGGACATGGCTGAGGCCAGCAACAAGCTGGCCATGAGCATTGCCGAGAAGCTGCGCAGCCAGAAGAATGCCGGTGGCCGTCAGGGCCTGGTGCAGGGTTTGCTGCAGGAATTCTCGCTGTCGTCGCAGGAAGGTGTGGCGCTGATGTGCCTGGCCGAAGCGCTGCTGCGTATTCCCGACAAGGCCACGCGTGACGCGCTGATCCGCGACAAGATTAGCAACGGCAATTGGAGCCAGCACCTGGGCAACAGCCCGTCGATGTTCGTCAACGCCGCCTCCTGGGGCTTGTTGATCACTGGTAAATTGGTCTCCACGCACAACGAAGCCGGCATGGTCTCCTCGCTCAATCGCATTATCGGCAAAGGCGGCGAGCCGCTGATTCGCAAGGGCGTGGACATGTCCATGCGCCTGATGGGCGAGCAGTTTGTCACCGGCGAAACCATCGCCGAAGCCCTCGCCAATGCCACCACTATGGAAAGCAAAGGCTTCCGTTATTCCTACGACATGCTCGGCGAAGCTGCGCTGACCGACGAAGACGCCAAGCGCTACCTGGCGTCTTACGAACAGGCGATTCATGCCATCGGCAAGGCCTCCCACGGCCGTGGCATTTATGAAGGCCCAGGCATTTCGATCAAGTTGTCGGCGCTGCACCCGCGCTACAGCCGCGCGCAGTACGACCGCGTAATGGACGAGCTGTACCCAATCCTGTTGGGCTTGACCAAGCTGGCCAAGCAGTACGACATCGGCCTGAACATCGACGCCGAAGAAGCGGATCGCCTGGAAATCTCCCTCGATCTGCTCGAACGTCTATGCTTCGACCCGGCCCTGACTGGCTGGAACGGCATCGGCTTTGTCATCCAGGCCTACCAGAAGCGCTGCCCGTATGTGATCGATTACGTCATCGATCTGGCTAAGCGCAGCCGTCACCGCCTGATGATCCGCCTGGTAAAAGGCGCGTACTGGGACAGCGAGATCAAGCGCGCCCAAGTCGAAGGCCTGGAAGGCTACCCGGTGTACACGCGCAAGACTTACACCGACGTTTCTTACATCGCCTGTGCGCGCAAGCTGCTGGCCGTGCCGGAAGCGATCTACCCGCAGTTCGCCACCCACAATGCCCATTCGTTGTCGGCGATCTATCAATTGGCTGGGCAGAACTACTACCCGGGCCAATACGAATTCCAGTGCCTGCACGGCATGGGTGAGCCGCTCTATGAGCAAGTGGTGGGCAAGGTTGCCGATGGCAAGCTGAACCGTCCGTGCCGTATTTACGCGCCAGTGGGCAGCCATGAAACCCTGCTGGCTTACCTGGTGCGTCGCCTGTTGGAAAACGGCGCGAACACCTCGTTCGTTAACCGCATCGCCGACCACAGCATCTCGATCAAAGAGCTGGTGCTTGACCCGGTGCAGCAGATTGAGCAGATGGCCGCGCAGGAAGGTGGCCTCGGCCTGCCGCACCCGCGCATCGCCCTGCCGCGTGCCCTTTATGGCGATGCTCGGTTGAACTCTGAAGGCATCGACCTGGCCAACGAGCACCGTCTGGGCTCGCTGTCCTCGGCACTGTTGAGCAGCACTAATAACGCTTACAAGGCCATGCCACTGCTTGGCTGCGACACGCCTGAGCTGGGTGAGGCGCAGCCGGTGCGCAACCCGGCGGATCATCGTGACATCGTCGGTCACGTGCATGAGGCCAGCGAGCAGGATGTGCAAAATGCCGTGCTCTGCGCGGTATCCAGTGGGCAGATCTGGCAGTCGACTCTGCCGGCCGAGCGCGCCGCCGTACTCGATCGCGCCGCCGACCAGATGGAAGCGGAAATCCAGCAACTGATGGGCCTGCTGGTGCGTGAGTCGGGCAAGACCTTTGCCAACGCCATCGCCGAAGTGCGCGAGGCGGTGGACTTCCTGCGTTACTACGCCGCGCAGGCGCGTAACCACTTCAGCAATGACAGCCACCGCCCGCTGGGCCCAGTGGTGTGCATCAGCCCGTGGAACTTCCCGCTGGCGATTTTCAGTGGTCAGGTTGCTGCTGCGTTGGCCGCCGGTAACACCGTGCTGGCCAAGCCGGCTGAGCAAACCCCGCTGATCGCTGCGCAAGCCGTGCGCATTCTGCTGGAGGCCGGCGTGCCTGCTGGTGCCGTGCAGCTGCTGCCGGGCCGTGGTGAAACAGTGGGTGCCGGTTTGATTGGCAACGAGCGCGTGCGTGGGGTGATGTTCACCGGTTCCACCGAAGTGGCCGGGATTATCCAGCGCAACCTCGCCGGTCGTCTGGATGCCCAGGGTCGCACCATCCCGCTGATCGCCGAAACCGGCGGCCTTAACAGCATGATCGTCGACTCCTCGGCGCTCACCGAGCAGGTGGTGGTCGATGTGGTGGCCTCGGCCTTCGACAGCGCCGGCCAGCGTTGCTCGGCCCTGCGCGTACTGTGCGTGCAGGACGATGTGGCGGATCGGGTGATCAACATGCTCAAGGGCGCTATGGCTGAATACAGCCTGGGCAACCCGGAGCGCCTGAGCACCGACATTGGCCCGGTGATTGATGCCGAAGCCAAAGATAATATCGACCAGCACATCGCGAAAATGCGTGAGAAGGGTCGCAAGATCTTCCAGGCGGCCCGCGCCACTGGCGATGACCTCAGCCGCGGTACTTTCGTCACGCCGACGCTGATCGAGCTGGACAGCTTCGACGAGATGACCCGTGAGATCTTCGGCCCTGTGCTGCACGTGGTGCGTTATGCCCGTGCGGACCTTGGCAAGCTGCTGCAGCAGATCAACGACAGCGGTTATGGCCTGACCTTGGGTGTGCACACGCGTATCGATGAAACCATCGCCCAGGTGGTTAACAGCGCCAAAGTCGGCAACCTCTACGTCAACCGCAACATGGTTGGCGCAGTCGTCGGCGTGCAGCCGTTCGGTGGTGAAGGCCTCTCTGGCACTGGCCCGAAAGCCGGTGGCCCGCTGTACATGTACCGCTTGCTGGCAACCCGTCCGCAGGACGCCGTGGCCAAGCAGTTGCAGCAGGAAAGTGGCGAGATTACCCGTCCAGCCGAGCAGACCAAGGTGATTCAGGCGCTGCAGGAATGGGCCGCCAAGCACGAGCCGAGCCTGTCGGCGCTGAGCGCGCAGTATGTTGAGTTGGCGCAGAGCGGCACCGTGCAGATGCTCACCGGCCCAACCGGTGAGCGCAACAGCTACAGCCTGCTGCCACGTGAGCATGTGCTGTGCCTGGCGGATGAGCGCAGCGACTTGCTGGCGCAACTGGCGGCGGCGTTGTCTGTGGTTGCCAGGTGCTGTGGCAGGAAAGCACCCTGACTCAGGAGCTGTTCACCACGCTGCCCAAGGCGGTGCAACAGCGCATCACTGTGCTCAACCAGTGGAGCAGCAGCGAAACCGTGTTCGACGCGATCCTGCACCATGGTGACTCCGACCAGCTGCGCGAAGTCTGTCAGTTGGCCGCTCAGCGTCCTGGCGCGATTATCGGTGTGCATGGCTTGCATAAAGGCGAGACTGACATCCCGCTGGAGCGCCTGTTGATCGAGCACGCCCTGAGCATCAACACTGCAGCGGCGGGCGGTAACGCCAGCCTGATGACCATCGGTTAAGTCGCTGCCGCTGTGAGTAGCGGCGCGGTTGGCCGCTGCTCACAGCACCGAGCATTAAACCCGGCAGGTTCGCCTGCCGGGGGTAGTACGCAGTACCGGCTTACCGCCACCCCCAGGGACTTTGCCCAAGTACCTGATGCTGCACGCGGCACCTGCCGTCACGCAGCGCCCTTCGTACACCCGGTAACGGGGGCTACCCGCCCGTACGAGGCGTTTCTTCCTCTCTGGCATTTCGATGCGATGCACCGGCCTACCAGGCTGGTGCGGGAGCGGCGCTACCCGCGCCGTTCCAATCGATCGCCTGTCACTATCTCTAGTAAATATCTGTGGGCTAATGTCCGGTGTAGTGGGCGTGAGTGTTTGCAGCTGTGCATGGCGTATATCTGCTGCACAGGCCAAACAGCGCAGCGGTATTGGCTGCACTGCCGACCTATTTAGCGGCAAGCACTTGATTGCTTACTGACGGGTGACGATAGGGAAGCGTCCATCTGGCTTGTCTAGCAGGCTAAAGAAGCGTCCCAGTGCCAGCGCACTGCCGTCGATCGACACCTGATCAGAGCTGAGTAAGGCCCCGACACCGGCCTGGCCGGCGATCATTTGCAAGAAAAAGTCTTGGCTTAGGTTGAGGCTGGCGTCAGCTTCGGCGACTTCGTCTTCAGCCATGCGACGGTGGTGTAGCACGGCGTTCTCGATCCACAGGTGAAAGCGCACATCGCTGTCGGTGAAGTTGAGGTTAACCCGCAGCGTACTGTCGGCGGCCGCTACGCCATCCAACTTGGTCGCCATCACTTCCAGAAAACGTTCGGGTGCCGTGTGCTTGAGCATGTCGAGCATCATTACTGGGGTGAAACCGGATTCCGGCAGACCATGGCGCAGCTCATAGGCACCGCTCAGGTAAACGTTACGCCACGATGCTGACTCGGCCTGATAGCCCAGTTGCTCAAAGCTCCGTGCTTGCAGGTCGCGGGCAGCTGCATGCTCAGGGTTGGCATACAGCAGGTGCTTACCCAGTTCGGCCGCCCAGCGATAGTCACCCTCGGCATAGGCCTGTTCGGCGCTCGCCAGCAACTGCTCGCTGCCCCCGGCCAGTGCTACGTACTTGGCCGCCGCCGCCACCGGTGGTAACGGGTCGAGGTTGGCTGGGTTGGCGTCATACCAGCCCAGGTAGAACTGATAGATACCGCGTACGTTGTGTTTAAGCGTGCCGTAGTAGCCATGCACGTGCAGGTGTTGGTCGAGGCTTGGCGGCAGGCGTAATTGCTCGGCGATCTCCGGTGCGGTGAGCCCGGCGTTCATCAAACGTACGGTTTGGTCGTGCAGATAGCGGTAGACATCACGCTGCGCAGTGAGAAACGCCTGAATGTTGTTTTGCCCCCACACCGGCCAGTGGTGCTGGTTGAACAGCACTTGCGCCTCGGCGGCGTGCGTACGGCTGGCGTCAATGTAGTTGGCCCATTGCAGGGTATCGCGCACCTTGGCACCGCGCAGGGTGTAAAGGTTGTGCAGGGTTTGTGAGAGCAGCTCAGCGCCGCCAAAGGCGTTCAGCTCTGGCAGGCTGAAGGTCATCTCTGCCGGCGCTTCCGCTCCGGGAGTGTTGTAGAAGACAAAGCGTACGCCATCGACGCTCAGCGCTTGTTCGCTGGCGCTGATCAGTTGGGTCGGCGGCAGAATGCCCATATGGCCGAACGCCACCGCCTTGCCCAAGCCGTTATCCACCATGCCCTCGGCATTGCGTGGCAGGCGCTTGCCATACATAAATGTGGCGCGCCGGGCCATGGCGACGCCCATCATCAGGTTTTCGCTGGTGGCCTCCTGCATAAAACCGGCCGGCGCAATCACCGGTACTTGCCGAGCCTTGGCGTCTTCGGCACTGAGCACGCCGAGGGCGCCGCCAAAGTGATCAACATGGCTGTGGCTGAATATCATTGCGCTGATCTGACGCTTGCCCAGATGTTGAGCAACAAAGTCCATGGCGAAGGCGGCGGTTTCTCGGCTGGTCAGCGGGTCGATAACAATCCAGCCGCTGTCGCCCTCGATCAGGGTCATATTGGCCAGGTCGAAGCCGCGCAGTTGGTAGATTTTTTCGCTGACTTTGAACAAGCCAATCTGGTTATTTAGCAGGGCCTGCCGCCATAGGCTCGGGTTGACGGTCGCAGGCGCTTCGTCCTGGATAAAGGCGAAGCTGTCAAAGTCCCAGATTAGCTGGCCGTCGGCATCGCGCACCTGGCCCTGTGGTGCGGCAATTAATCCCCGGTGCGCCTGGGCCAGCCCCTCGGTTTGGCTCAGGTCGTATTGCTCAGCCACCTTGGCCTGGGCTGCTTGTGTGCTGGGTGTAGCGGCGCTGGTGCTGGGCGCGGGGCTGTCGCTGCAGGCGCTGAGTAACAATAGGGTGCTGGGTAATAACCAGCGCAAGGGCAGATTCATTGGCGTTCTCCGCGAGGTGAGTAGCCAGAGAATGGGGCGTGGCATACCATGCGTCCAATGCAGCTAAAGCATCTTTTCAATGCGTATAAGACATGAATATAGAGCTCCGTCACCTGCGTCATGCCCTTGCCCTCGCCGAACATGGCAATTTTGCCCGCGCTGCAGAGGCGCTTCATCTCTCTCAGCCGGCGCTATCACGCAGCTTACAAGCGCTGGAAGCGCAAGTTGGCGAGCACCTGTTTGATCGCAGTCACCGTGAAGTGACCCCTACGGCGATGGGCGAGTTGCTGTTGCAGCATGCCCGTAAATTGCTGTTGTACGCGCAAGACCTCAAGCATGACCTGCAACTGGCGCGCGGTTTGGAGCAGGGGGAGTTACGCATAGGGGTTGGCCCGTTTGCCGGCGCAGCCCTAGTCGCCCCGGTGCTGGCCACATTGAGCCGGGCCCATCCTGGCGTGCATTTGGAGGTGATATTGGCGCCCTGGCAAGAACTGCCCGCGCGCTTGCAACGCCGCGAAATCGACCTGATGGTGGTTGATTTACACGAGGTTGAAGACGACCCCTGCTATGCCGTGCAAGCCCTCGGTGAGCACCACACGTTGTCGGTGTGCCGCGCTGGCCATCCATTGCTAGAACAGGCCGCACCTGGTTTTGAAGCGCTGTTGCAGTATCCGCTGGCTGGGCCAAACCTGCCTGAAGCCATTCGCGAGGAGCTGCTCAAACGCCTGCCCAGTGCGTTACAGAACACCTGGCGGGCGCAGTGGAAACTGGCGATCACCTGCGACAGCTCAGCCATGCTTAAGCATCTTTTACTGGGCTGTGAGGCACTGGCGATGTTGCCGTGGTTTATGGTGGAAGACGAGTTGCAGCGCGGCGACTTGCAGGCATTGCGCAGCCTTGCTCCGGGCCTGAGCGGGCGCTTCGGGGTTGCTCGTCTGCACGGCCGGCGCTTATCGCTGGCGGCGCAGTGCTTTATCGAGGCGCTGCTGGCGCATGACGTCGCCGTGCGTCAGCGGCAGGCGGCGTGGCTAGCTCACTAGGCTGCGTTTAACCTTGCCTTGGCGGTTTTGTCGGCGGCATGGCAGATGTTTCAGCCGCTAGTCATGGGGCCGTTGCGCTCTGGCTCAGCTGATTGCGCAGCGCCCGGTCGACCTTAATTTGCAGCTGGTAAGCCGGCGTTTCGATGGCGTCATGGTCGCGGGTGTAGCGGCGGGTAAATTCGCGCACGCCCCACTGCTGGTATTGCTGCACATGCAACAGCTCATGGGCCCAGAGCGCGACATTCTGCTGCGCGTCCTCAGTGTTGCGGAAGACGATGATGTCGATCAGCGTCACCGCCTGCACGTCGGGGTTTTGCAGCAGGGCATTGCCGGCGTTGAGTGTCTCGTCGCCGCCGACCTTAAAGCGCGCCGAGTCGAGCACCGCGAGATCGAAATAGGCTTCTAGTTGTGCGCGGATATGCAGCGGCACAGGCTCGGTTCCGTCGGCTACCGCGCGTTCACGCGCTTGCCGCAACCCTTGTTCAAGACCGGAGGCGGCGAGCTGGGTGGCGTCTTCGTAGAGGCCGTCGATGTCGGCTTGGCTGAGCGGGGCACAGAAGCACACCACTGCACACACTTGTTGCTGCCCGCTGGGGCAGGCCAGCACCGAGGCCTTGAGCCCGAGCCCGCCGACTAATAAGGCGATCCAGCGCAGGGGGTGACGCAAAAACACAGCAGGCAATGAGGTCTCCCTGGAACAATAAGATCGCAGCTGGATGGGGTTGTCTGCGTCGGTGTTGGACAGTGGCCGTTGCGCTTGGTTGCAGCGGCGCTCAGGTCGCTCAGCGCCGCGTAATCTCCCCGCGGGGTGTGGCTACGCCCTTACCCAGCGTTGGCGGGTCCAGCCACTTAGGGCGTCGACGCCAAATACCAGCACTAACATCGCCAGGATTACCGTACTGGCCTGTGCTTCCTGGAACAGGCTGAGGCTGACGTAGAGCATTTGCCCCAGGCCGCCGGCCCCGACGAAGCCGAGCACGCTGGCCATACGGATATTGTTTTCCCAGCGGTACAGGCAGTAGGCCAACAGTTGCGGCCACAGGTTGGGCAGGGTGCCGTAGCAGAACGCCGCGACCTGGCCGCCGCCTTGTAGACGAATCGCCTCGGCCGGTGCGGTCGGGGTGTTTTCCAATGCCTCGGCAAATAAGCGGCCGAGTACCCCGGCGGTGTGCAGGGCCAGGGCCAAGGTACCGGCATTCGGGCCGAGGCCGGCGGCCAGCACCATCAGCGCCGCCCAAACCAGCTCGGGAATTGCGCGCAGGGCGTTTAGCAGCAAGCGGGCCGTACTCTGCAGTGGCCAGCCGAAACGTCCGGCCGCCGGCAAGGCCAGCAGCAGGCCGAATACCGCTGCCAGTAAGGTGCCGACGGCTGACATCGCCAAGGTTTCCAGTGCGCCGCGGCTGATGGCAGTCAGGTGCTCTGCGCTCAGGTCTGGGCTGAGAAAGCGCTGCACGTAGCCAACCATCAGCGTCAGGCTGTCGCCACTGATCAGCGTGCCGAGGTCGATACCCAGGTAGGCGAATGAGGCGTACACCGCCACGCCAATGACCGCTAACAGCAGCAGATTGATCAGCCGGTTCATGCCAACCTCCGGCGCAATAAGCGGCTGAGTTGGTCGGCCAGCAGCACCAGCAATAGGAAGGTCAGCAGCATGCTGGCCACTTCGCCGCCGGCGAACATACGCATCGACAGGTCGATCTGCTGGCCGAGGCCGCCCGCGCCGACAAAGCCCATGACTACCGAGGCGCGGATCGCGCACTCCCAGCGGTACACCGTGTAGGAGGTCAGTTCCGCCGCGGCATTTGGCAGGATGCCGTAGACAAATGCCGCCAAGCGGCCACTGCCGGACTGCAGCAGGGCGTGCATCGGGCGCTGGTCGACTGATTCGAAGATTTCCGCGTAAACCTTGCCGAGCATGCCGCTGTAGGTGATGGCGATGGCCAGCACGCCAGCTGTAGGGCCGAGGCCGACGGCGCGCACGAACAAGAGCGCCCAGACAATTTCCGGCACGCTACGCAAGAAGATCAGCAGCCCGCGTACTGGCCAGCGCAGCAATTGCGCCAGCGCTTTAGGTCGACCGCCGCGGGAAGCCGCCGAGAGCGACAGGGCACGACTGGCCAGCAGGCTCGCCGGAATCGCCAACAGCAGCGCCAGGGCCATGCCGGCAGTGGCAATGGCCAGTGTTTGCAAGGTGGCTTGCAGCAGGAGATCGAGAAATTCCGCGTCATGCGCTGGTGGCCAGAACGCGGCGACGAAACGGCCCATCTCGCTTTGGCTGTCGGCTTGCAGCAGCACGCCCAGATCCAGCTCGCTGAGCTGGATGCCGGGCCACAGCAGAGCCAGTGCCAGCAGGCTTAGCAGCAGACGGGGCAGGGCGGCCGGGTCACGGCTTGCGCGTGTCAGCATCGGGGGATCTGCACGCTCAAAGTCACGCTGGGCGCAGGCGGCGACAGCAGTTGTTCGTTGGCATACAGCGCATCGAGCTGCGCCTGGTCGACTTCAGCGGCCGGGCGGTCGAACAAAATCTGCCCGTCGCGCAGGCCGATCACGCGCGGAAAATGCGCCAGGGCCAGCTCCACCGCGTGCAGGCTGGCGATCAGGGTGACGCCGCTGGCTTCGGCATGCCGACACAGCACACTCAGCGTATGCGCGGCGAGCACCGGGTCCATCGCGGACACGGGCTCATCGGCCAGCAGCAGCTCGGGCGCCTGGTACAACGCGCGGGCGATACCCACGCGCTGCAACTGGCCGCCGGACAGCTGCTGGCATTGGGCGAACAGTTTGTCGGCCAAATCCAGCTTGGCCAGCTCACGCTGTGCCCCGGCTATATCCAGCGGATGGAGCAGGTTGAGCAGGCTTTTGGCCAAGCTCCACTGGCCGAGTTTGCCGGCTAGCACCGCTGTTACCACGCGTTGCCGCGCCGGTAGCGGCGGGGCCTGATGCACCAGGCCAATCCGCGCACGCAGGCGCTGGCGCTGGCGACCAGAGAGCTGCCAAGGTTGGGCACCGAGCACGTGCAGCTCGCCGCTGCTGGGTTGCAGGGCAGTGGCGAGCACATTGAGCAGGCTGGACTTGCCGGCCCCCGAGGGGCCGATGATTGCCACGCGTTCGCCCTGGGCAATGTGCAGATCGACATTGCGCAGGGCGTTGACGCCGTTAACGTG
>NZ_JBMHHV010000004.1:0-17147 GCF_049847425.1 Pseudomonas sp. GWSMS-1
TGAGCAATCGCCTGGCTTGTATCGTGTTCTTTATGTCGCGCTGCTCTTTAGGCATGTGTGGCTGCTTAAACTTCTTATAAAACAATAGGTTGGTTTTCAAGAAGGGGTTGCAAAGCAGCGAAAGCTGCGTAGAATATGCGTGGCTGGCAGGGTAGTGGTTTGATTCTGTTGGTGGTTCGGTTGAGGCAATCGAAAGCGGTAAAAGAGGCGGTTGACAGCGGTTTGAAACGCTGTAGAATTCGCCTCCCGCTGACGAGAAGCTAGGAGTTGATCGAAAGCGCAAGTGGTTGAGTTTGAAAAGAAATTTTCGAAATCACTTGACGGAAGATGAGGCTGCTGTAGAATTCGCGCCTCGGTTGAGACGAAAGACTTAACCACCGCTCTTTAACAACTGAATCAAGCAATTCGTGTGGGTGCTTGTGAGGTAAGACTGCTAGTCGCAAGATTATCAGCATCACAAGTTACTCCGCGAGAAATCAAAGATGTAACCAACGATTGCTGAGCTAGGTTTAGGGTTTTCTCAAAACCCAAGCAGTATTGAACTGAAGAGTTTGATCATGGCTCAGATTGAACGCTGGCGGCAGGCCTAACACATGCAAGTCGAGCGGTAGAGAGAAGCTTGCTTCTCTTGAGAGCGGCGGACGGGTGAGTAATGCCTAGGAATCTGCCTAGTGGTGGGGGATAACGTTCGGAAACGGACGCTAATACCGCATACGTCCTACGGGAGAAAGCGGGGGACCTTCGGGCCTCGCGCCATTAGATGAGCCTAGGTCGGATTAGCTAGTTGGTGAGGTAATGGCTCACCAAGGCTACGATCCGTAACTGGTCTGAGAGGATGATCAGTCACACTGGAACTGAGACACGGTCCAGACTCCTACGGGAGGCAGCAGTGGGGAATATTGGACAATGGGCGAAAGCCTGATCCAGCCATGCCGCGTGTGTGAAGAAGGTCTTCGGATTGTAAAGCACTTTAAGTTGGGAGGAAGGGTAGTAACTTAATACGTTGCTACTTTGACGTTACCGACAGAATAAGCACCGGCTAACTTCGTGCCAGCAGCCGCGGTAATACGAAGGGTGCAAGCGTTAATCGGAATTACTGGGCGTAAAGCGCGCGTAGGTGGTTCAGTAAGTTGGATGTGAAATCCCCGGGCTCAACCTGGGAACTGCATCCAAAACTGCTGAGCTAGAGTACGGTAGAGGGTAGTGGAATTTCCTGTGTAGCGGTGAAATGCGTAGATATAGGAAGGAACACCAGTGGCGAAGGCGACTACCTGGACTGGTACTGACACTGAGGTGCGAAAGCGTGGGGAGCAAACAGGATTAGATACCCTGGTAGTCCACGCCGTAAACGATGTCAACTAGCCGTTGGGAGTCTTGAACTCTTAGTGGCGCAGCTAACGCATTAAGTTGACCGCCTGGGGAGTACGGCCGCAAGGTTAAAACTCAAATGAATTGACGGGGGCCCGCACAAGCGGTGGAGCATGTGGTTTAATTCGAAGCAACGCGAAGAACCTTACCTGGCCTTGACATGCTGAGAACTTTCTAGAGATAGATTGGTGCCTTCGGGAACTCAGACACAGGTGCTGCATGGCTGTCGTCAGCTCGTGTCGTGAGATGTTGGGTTAAGTCCCGTAACGAGCGCAACCCTTGTCCTTAGTTACCAGCACGTAATGGTGGGAACTCTAAGGAGACTGCCGGTGACAAACCGGAGGAAGGTGGGGATGACGTCAAGTCATCATGGCCCTTACGGCCAGGGCTACACACGTGCTACAATGGTCGGTACAAAGGGTTGCCAAGCCGCGAGGTGGAGCTAATCCCATAAAACCGATCGTAGTCCGGATCGCAGTCTGCAACTCGACTGCGTGAAGTCGGAATCGCTAGTAATCGTGAATCAGAATGTCACGGTGAATACGTTCCCGGGCCTTGTACACACCGCCCGTCACACCATGGGAGTGGGTTGCACCAGAAGTAGCTAGTCTAACCCTCGGGAGGACGGTTACCACGGTGTGATTCATGACTGGGGTGAAGTCGTAACAAGGTAGCCGTAGGGGAACCTGCGGCTGGATCACCTCCTTAATCGAAGACTTCAGCTTCTTCATAAGTTCCCACACGAATTGCTTGATTCATTGAAAAAGACGATTGGGTCTGTAGCTCAGTTGGTTAGAGCGCACCCCTGATAAGGGTGAGGTCGGCAGTTCGAATCTGCCCAGACCCACCAATTGTTGTGGGGTTTGGCCTTGTACGAATATGGGGCCATAGCTCAGCTGGGAGAGCGCCTGCCTTGCACGCAGGAGGTCAGCGGTTCGATCCCGCTTGGCTCCACCATATACAGCATAGTAAGAGTTCAGAAATGAACGTTCCTGCTAACAGCAGATGAATGTTGATTTCTGGTCTTTGACCAGTAAGAAAATCGTTCTTTAAAAATTTGGGTATGTGATAGAAGTGACTGATTAATTACTTTCACTGGTAATTAATTTGGTCAAGGTAAAATTTGTAGTTCTCAATTGCAAATTTTCGGCGAATGTCGTCTTCACGTTAGAGACAATAACCAGATTGCTTGGGGTTATATGGTCAAGTGAAGAAGCGCATACGGTGGATGCCTTGGCAGTCAGAGGCGATGAAAGACGTTGTAGCCTGCGATAAGCTCCGGGGAGTCGGCAAACAGACTTTGATCCGGAGATCTCTGAATGGGGGAACCCAGCCAGCATAAGCTGGTTATCACACACTAAATACATAGGTGTGTGAGGCGAACCAGGGGAACTGAAACATCTAAGTACCCTGAGGAATAGAAATCAACCGAGATTCCCTTAGTAGTGGCGAGCGAACGGGGACTAGCCCTTAAGTTGATTTGAGATTAGTGGAAGGCTCTGGAAAGTGCCGCCGTAGTGGGTGATAGCCCCGTACACGAAAATCTCTTATCAATGAAATCGAGTAGGACGGAGCACGAGAAACTTTGTCTGAATATGGGGGGACCATCCTCCAAGGCTAAATACTACTGACTGACCGATAGTGAACTAGTACCGTGAGGGAAAGGCGAAAAGAACCCCGGAGAGGGGAGTGAAATAGATCCTGAAACCGTATGCGTACAAGCAGTGGGAGCCCACTTTGTTGGGTGACTGCGTACCTTTTGTATAATGGGTCAGCGACTTATATTCAGTGGCGAGCTTAACCGAATAGGGGAGGCGTAGCGAAAGCGAGTCTTAATAGGGCGACAGTCGCTGGGTATAGACCCGAAACCGGGCGATCTATCCATGGGCAGGTTGAAGGTTGGGTAACACTAACTGGAGGACCGAACCGACTACCGTTGAAAAGTTAGCGGATGACCTGTGGATCGGAGTGAAAGGCTAATCAAGCTCGGAGATAGCTGGTTCTCCTCGAAAGCTATTTAGGTAGCGCCTCGTGTATCACTGTTGGGGGTAGAGCACTGTTTCGGCTAGGGGGTCATCCCGACTTACCAAACCGATGCAAACTCCGAATACCAACAAGTGTCAGCACGGGAGACACACGGCGGGTGCTAACGTCCGTCGTGAAAAGGGAAACAACCCAGACCGTCAGCTAAGGTCCCAAAGTTATGGTTAAGTGGGAAACGATGTGGGAAGGCTTAGACAGCTAGGAAGTTGGCTTAGAAGCAGCCATCTTTTAAAGAAAGCGTAATAGCTCACTAGTCGAGTCGGCCTGCGCGGAAGATGTAACGGGGCTCAAACCATACACCGAAGCTACGGGTTCATCTTAGGATGAGCGGTAGAGGAGCGTTCTGTAAGCCTGTGAAGGTGAGTTGAGAAGCTTGCTGGAGGTATCAGAAGTGCGAATGCTGACATGAGTAACGACAATGGGAGTGAAAAACTCCCACGCCGAAAGACCAAGGTTTCCTGCGCAACGTTAATCGACGCAGGGTGAGTCGGCCCCTAAGGTGAGGCAGAAATGCGTAATCGATGGGAAACGGGTTAATATTCCCGTACTTCTAATTACTGCGATGGAGGGACGGAGAAGGCTAGGCCAGCACGGCGTTGGTTGTCCGTGTTTAAGGTGGTAGGCTGAATGCTTAGGTAAATCCGGGCGTTCAAGGCCGAGAACTGATGACGAGTTATCTTTTAGATGACGAAGTGGTTGATGCCATGCTTCCAGGAAAAGCTTCTAAGCTTCAGGTAATTAGGAACCGTACCCCAAACCGACACAGGTGGTTAGGTAGAGAATACCAAGGCGCTTGAGAGAACTCGGGTGAAGGAACTAGGCAAAATGGCACCGTAACTTCGGGAGAAGGTGCGCCGGTGAGGGTGAAGCATTTACTGCGTAAGCCCATGCCGGTCGAAGATACCAGGCCGCTGCGACTGTTTATTAAAAACACAGCACTCTGCAAACACGAAAGTGGACGTATAGGGTGTGACGCCTGCCCGGTGCCGGAAGGTTAATTGATGGGGTTAGCTAACGCGAAGCTCTTGATCGAAGCCCCGGTAAACGGCGGCCGTAACTATAACGGTCCTAAGGTAGCGAAATTCCTTGTCGGGTAAGTTCCGACCTGCACGAATGGCGTAACGATGGCGGCGCTGTCTCCACCCGAGACTCAGTGAAATTGAAATCGCTGTGAAGATGCAGTGTATCCGCGGCTAGACGGAAAGACCCCGTGAACCTTTACTATAGCTTTGCACTGGACTTTGAGTTTGCTTGTGTAGGATAGGTGGGAGGCTTTGAAGCGTGGACGCCAGTTCGCGTGGAGCCAACCTTGAAATACCACCCTGGCAACCTTGAGGTTCTAACTCTGGTCCGTTATCCGGATCGAGGACAGTGTATGGTGGGTAGTTTGACTGGGGCGGTCTCCTCCTAAAGAGTAACGGAGGAGTACGAAGGTGCGCTCAGACCGGTCGGAAATCGGTCGTAGAGTATAAAGGCAAAAGCGCGCTTGACTGCGAGACAGACACGTCGAGCAGGTACGAAAGTAGGTCTTAGTGATCCGGTGGTTCTGTATGGAAGGGCCATCGCTCAACGGATAAAAGGTACTCCGGGGATAACAGGCTGATACCGCCCAAGAGTTCATATCGACGGCGGTGTTTGGCACCTCGATGTCGGCTCATCACATCCTGGGGCTGAAGCCGGTCCCAAGGGTATGGCTGTTCGCCATTTAAAGTGGTACGCGAGCTGGGTTTAGAACGTCGTGAGACAGTTCGGTCCCTATCTGCCGTGGACGTTTGAGATTTGAAAGGGGCTGCTCCTAGTACGAGAGGACCGGAGTGGACGAACCTCTGGTGTTCCGGTTGTCACGCCAGTGGCATTGCCGGGTAGCTATGTTCGGAAAAGATAACCGCTGAAAGCATCTAAGCGGGAAACTTGCCTTGAGATGAGATCTCACTGGAACCTTGAGTTCCCTAAAGGGCCGTCGAAGACTACGACGTTGATAGGTTGGGTGTGTAAGCGCTGTGAGGCGTTGAGCTAACCAATACTAATTGCCCGTGAGGCTTGACCATATAACACCCAAACAATTTGATGTTTGTGTGTCTCTATGAAGACTGCAACAGCCGAAAATTTGTAAGAACACAGCTACCTTTATCACATACCCAATTCGGAGCAGCGTCTAACGACGATACTCCAGCTGAATCGCTTGACGACCATAGAGCATTGGAACCACCTGATCCCATCCCGAACTCAGTAGTGAAACGATGCATCGCCGATGGTAGTGTGGGGTTTCCCCATGTGAGAGTAGGTCATCGTCAAGCACCTATACCAAAACCCCCGATCAGGAAACTGGTCGGGGGTTTTACTATTAGTACAGGCATGAAGTTTTGAGCGATCAAAACTACTACCTAGAGATGTAATGCAAGTCGTTGACTAGAAAGAGAAATCTTCGAAAAACAGCTTGACTAAACAAGAGGCTGCTGTAGAATTCGCGCCTCGGTTGAGACGAAAGACTTAACCACCGCTCTTTAACAACTGAATCAAGCAATTCGTGTGGGTGCTTGTGAGGTAAGACTGCTAGTCGCAAGATTATCAGCATCACAAGTTACTCCGCGAGAAATCAAAGATGTAACCAACGATTGCTGAGCTAGGTTTAGGGTTTTCTCAAAACCCAAGCAGTATTGAACTGAAGAGTTTGATCATGGCTCAGATTGAACGCTGGCGGCAGGCCTAACACATGCAAGTCGAGCGGTAGAGAGAAGCTTGCTTCTCTTGAGAGCGGCGGACGGGTGAGTAATGCCTAGGAATCTGCCTAGTGGTGGGGGATAACGTTCGGAAACGGACGCTAATACCGCATACGTCCTACGGGAGAAAGCGGGGGACCTTCGGGCCTCGCGCCATTAGATGAGCCTAGGTCGGATTAGCTAGTTGGTGAGGTAATGGCTCACCAAGGCTACGATCCGTAACTGGTCTGAGAGGATGATCAGTCACACTGGAACTGAGACACGGTCCAGACTCCTACGGGAGGCAGCAGTGGGGAATATTGGACAATGGGCGAAAGCCTGATCCAGCCATGCCGCGTGTGTGAAGAAGGTCTTCGGATTGTAAAGCACTTTAAGTTGGGAGGAAGGGTAGTAACTTAATACGTTGCTACTTTGACGTTACCGACAGAATAAGCACCGGCTAACTTCGTGCCAGCAGCCGCGGTAATACGAAGGGTGCAAGCGTTAATCGGAATTACTGGGCGTAAAGCGCGCGTAGGTGGTTCAGTAAGTTGGATGTGAAATCCCCGGGCTCAACCTGGGAACTGCATCCAAAACTGCTGAGCTAGAGTACGGTAGAGGGTAGTGGAATTTCCTGTGTAGCGGTGAAATGCGTAGATATAGGAAGGAACACCAGTGGCGAAGGCGACTACCTGGACTGGTACTGACACTGAGGTGCGAAAGCGTGGGGAGCAAACAGGATTAGATACCCTGGTAGTCCACGCCGTAAACGATGTCAACTAGCCGTTGGGAGTCTTGAACTCTTAGTGGCGCAGCTAACGCATTAAGTTGACCGCCTGGGGAGTACGGCCGCAAGGTTAAAACTCAAATGAATTGACGGGGGCCCGCACAAGCGGTGGAGCATGTGGTTTAATTCGAAGCAACGCGAAGAACCTTACCTGGCCTTGACATGCTGAGAACTTTCTAGAGATAGATTGGTGCCTTCGGGAACTCAGACACAGGTGCTGCATGGCTGTCGTCAGCTCGTGTCGTGAGATGTTGGGTTAAGTCCCGTAACGAGCGCAACCCTTGTCCTTAGTTACCAGCACGTAATGGTGGGAACTCTAAGGAGACTGCCGGTGACAAACCGGAGGAAGGTGGGGATGACGTCAAGTCATCATGGCCCTTACGGCCAGGGCTACACACGTGCTACAATGGTCGGTACAAAGGGTTGCCAAGCCGCGAGGTGGAGCTAATCCCATAAAACCGATCGTAGTCCGGATCGCAGTCTGCAACTCGACTGCGTGAAGTCGGAATCGCTAGTAATCGTGAATCAGAATGTCACGGTGAATACGTTCCCGGGCCTTGTACACACCGCCCGTCACACCATGGGAGTGGGTTGCACCAGAAGTAGCTAGTCTAACCCTCGGGAGGACGGTTACCACGGTGTGATTCATGACTGGGGTGAAGTCGTAACAAGGTAGCCGTAGGGGAACCTGCGGCTGGATCACCTCCTTAATCGAAGACTTCAGCTTCTTCATAAGTTCCCACACGAATTGCTTGATTCATTGAAAAAGACGATTGGGTCTGTAGCTCAGTTGGTTAGAGCGCACCCCTGATAAGGGTGAGGTCGGCAGTTCGAATCTGCCCAGACCCACCAATTGTTGTGGGGTTTGGCCTTGTACGAATATGGGGCCATAGCTCAGCTGGGAGAGCGCCTGCCTTGCACGCAGGAGGTCAGCGGTTCGATCCCGCTTGGCTCCACCATATACAGCATAGTAAGAGTTCAGAAATGAACGTTCCTGCTAACAGCAGATGAATGTTGATTTCTGGTCTTTGACCAGTAAGAAAATCGTTCTTTAAAAATTTGGGTATGTGATAGAAGTGACTGATTAATTACTTTCACTGGTAATTAATTTGGTCAAGGTAAAATTTGTAGTTCTCAATTGCAAATTTTCGGCGAATGTCGTCTTCACGTTAGAGACAATAACCAGATTGCTTGGGGTTATATGGTCAAGTGAAGAAGCGCATACGGTGGATGCCTTGGCAGTCAGAGGCGATGAAAGACGTTGTAGCCTGCGATAAGCTCCGGGGAGTCGGCAAACAGACTTTGATCCGGAGATCTCTGAATGGGGGAACCCAGCCAGCATAAGCTGGTTATCACACACTAAATACATAGGTGTGTGAGGCGAACCAGGGGAACTGAAACATCTAAGTACCCTGAGGAATAGAAATCAACCGAGATTCCCTTAGTAGTGGCGAGCGAACGGGGACTAGCCCTTAAGTTGATTTGAGATTAGTGGAAGGCTCTGGAAAGTGCCGCCGTAGTGGGTGATAGCCCCGTACACGAAAATCTCTTATCAATGAAATCGAGTAGGACGGAGCACGAGAAACTTTGTCTGAATATGGGGGGACCATCCTCCAAGGCTAAATACTACTGACTGACCGATAGTGAACTAGTACCGTGAGGGAAAGGCGAAAAGAACCCCGGAGAGGGGAGTGAAATAGATCCTGAAACCGTATGCGTACAAGCAGTGGGAGCCCACTTTGTTGGGTGACTGCGTACCTTTTGTATAATGGGTCAGCGACTTATATTCAGTGGCGAGCTTAACCGAATAGGGGAGGCGTAGCGAAAGCGAGTCTTAATAGGGCGACAGTCGCTGGGTATAGACCCGAAACCGGGCGATCTATCCATGGGCAGGTTGAAGGTTGGGTAACACTAACTGGAGGACCGAACCGACTACCGTTGAAAAGTTAGCGGATGACCTGTGGATCGGAGTGAAAGGCTAATCAAGCTCGGAGATAGCTGGTTCTCCTCGAAAGCTATTTAGGTAGCGCCTCGTGTATCACTGTTGGGGGTAGAGCACTGTTTCGGCTAGGGGGTCATCCCGACTTACCAAACCGATGCAAACTCCGAATACCAACAAGTGTCAGCACGGGAGACACACGGCGGGTGCTAACGTCCGTCGTGAAAAGGGAAACAACCCAGACCGTCAGCTAAGGTCCCAAAGTTATGGTTAAGTGGGAAACGATGTGGGAAGGCTTAGACAGCTAGGAAGTTGGCTTAGAAGCAGCCATCTTTTAAAGAAAGCGTAATAGCTCACTAGTCGAGTCGGCCTGCGCGGAAGATGTAACGGGGCTCAAACCATACACCGAAGCTACGGGTTCATCTTAGGATGAGCGGTAGAGGAGCGTTCTGTAAGCCTGTGAAGGTGAGTTGAGAAGCTTGCTGGAGGTATCAGAAGTGCGAATGCTGACATGAGTAACGACAATGGGAGTGAAAAACTCCCACGCCGAAAGACCAAGGTTTCCTGCGCAACGTTAATCGACGCAGGGTGAGTCGGCCCCTAAGGTGAGGCAGAAATGCGTAATCGATGGGAAACGGGTTAATATTCCCGTACTTCTAATTACTGCGATGGAGGGACGGAGAAGGCTAGGCCAGCACGGCGTTGGTTGTCCGTGTTTAAGGTGGTAGGCTGAATGCTTAGGTAAATCCGGGCGTTCAAGGCCGAGAACTGATGACGAGTTATCTTTTAGATGACGAAGTGGTTGATGCCATGCTTCCAGGAAAAGCTTCTAAGCTTCAGGTAATTAGGAACCGTACCCCAAACCGACACAGGTGGTTAGGTAGAGAATACCAAGGCGCTTGAGAGAACTCGGGTGAAGGAACTAGGCAAAATGGCACCGTAACTTCGGGAGAAGGTGCGCCGGTGAGGGTGAAGCATTTACTGCGTAAGCCCATGCCGGTCGAAGATACCAGGCCGCTGCGACTGTTTATTAAAAACACAGCACTCTGCAAACACGAAAGTGGACGTATAGGGTGTGACGCCTGCCCGGTGCCGGAAGGTTAATTGATGGGGTTAGCTAACGCGAAGCTCTTGATCGAAGCCCCGGTAAACGGCGGCCGTAACTATAACGGTCCTAAGGTAGCGAAATTCCTTGTCGGGTAAGTTCCGACCTGCACGAATGGCGTAACGATGGCGGCGCTGTCTCCACCCGAGACTCAGTGAAATTGAAATCGCTGTGAAGATGCAGTGTATCCGCGGCTAGACGGAAAGACCCCGTGAACCTTTACTATAGCTTTGCACTGGACTTTGAGTTTGCTTGTGTAGGATAGGTGGGAGGCTTTGAAGCGTGGACGCCAGTTCGCGTGGAGCCAACCTTGAAATACCACCCTGGCAACCTTGAGGTTCTAACTCTGGTCCGTTATCCGGATCGAGGACAGTGTATGGTGGGTAGTTTGACTGGGGCGGTCTCCTCCTAAAGAGTAACGGAGGAGTACGAAGGTGCGCTCAGACCGGTCGGAAATCGGTCGTAGAGTATAAAGGCAAAAGCGCGCTTGACTGCGAGACAGACACGTCGAGCAGGTACGAAAGTAGGTCTTAGTGATCCGGTGGTTCTGTATGGAAGGGCCATCGCTCAACGGATAAAAGGTACTCCGGGGATAACAGGCTGATACCGCCCAAGAGTTCATATCGACGGCGGTGTTTGGCACCTCGATGTCGGCTCATCACATCCTGGGGCTGAAGCCGGTCCCAAGGGTATGGCTGTTCGCCATTTAAAGTGGTACGCGAGCTGGGTTTAGAACGTCGTGAGACAGTTCGGTCCCTATCTGCCGTGGACGTTTGAGATTTGAAAGGGGCTGCTCCTAGTACGAGAGGACCGGAGTGGACGAACCTCTGGTGTTCCGGTTGTCACGCCAGTGGCATTGCCGGGTAGCTATGTTCGGAAAAGATAACCGCTGAAAGCATCTAAGCGGGAAACTTGCCTTGAGATGAGATCTCACTGGAACCTTGAGTTCCCTAAAGGGCCGTCGAAGACTACGACGTTGATAGGTTGGGTGTGTAAGCGCTGTGAGGCGTTGAGCTAACCAATACTAATTGCCCGTGAGGCTTGACCATATAACACCCAAACAATTTGATGTTTGTGTGTCTCTATGAAGACTGCAACAGCCGAAAATTTGTAAGAACACAGCTACCTTTATCACATACCCAATTCGGAGCAGCGTCTAACGACGATACTCCAGCTGAATCGCTTGACGACCATAGAGCATTGGAACCACCTGATCCCATCCCGAACTCAGTAGTGAAACGATGCATCGCCGATGGTAGTGTGGGGTTTCCCCATGTGAGAGTAGGTCATCGTCAAGCACCTATACCAAAACCCCCGATCAGGAAACTGGTCGGGGGTTTTACTATTAGTACAGGCATGAAGTTTTGAGCGATCAAAACTACTACCTAGAGATGTAATGCAAGTCGTTGACTAGAAAGAGAAATCTTCGAAAAACAGCTTGACTAAACAAGAGGCTGCTGTAGAATTCGCGCCTCGGTTGAGACGAAAGACTTAACCACCGCTCTTTAACAACTGAATCAAGCAATTCGTGTGGGTGCTTGTGAGGTAAGACTGCTAGTCGCAAGATTATCAGCATCACAAGTTACTCCGCGAGAAATCAAAGATGTAACCAACGATTGCTGAGCTAGGTTTAGGGTTTTCTCAAAACCCAAGCAGTATTGAACTGAAGAGTTTGATCATGGCTCAGATTGAACGCTGGCGGCAGGCCTAACACATGCAAGTCGAGCGGTAGAGAGAAGCTTGCTTCTCTTGAGAGCGGCGGACGGGTGAGTAATGCCTAGGAATCTGCCTAGTGGTGGGGGATAACGTTCGGAAACGGACGCTAATACCGCATACGTCCTACGGGAGAAAGCGGGGGACCTTCGGGCCTCGCGCCATTAGATGAGCCTAGGTCGGATTAGCTAGTTGGTGAGGTAATGGCTCACCAAGGCTACGATCCGTAACTGGTCTGAGAGGATGATCAGTCACACTGGAACTGAGACACGGTCCAGACTCCTACGGGAGGCAGCAGTGGGGAATATTGGACAATGGGCGAAAGCCTGATCCAGCCATGCCGCGTGTGTGAAGAAGGTCTTCGGATTGTAAAGCACTTTAAGTTGGGAGGAAGGGTAGTAACTTAATACGTTGCTACTTTGACGTTACCGACAGAATAAGCACCGGCTAACTTCGTGCCAGCAGCCGCGGTAATACGAAGGGTGCAAGCGTTAATCGGAATTACTGGGCGTAAAGCGCGCGTAGGTGGTTCAGTAAGTTGGATGTGAAATCCCCGGGCTCAACCTGGGAACTGCATCCAAAACTGCTGAGCTAGAGTACGGTAGAGGGTAGTGGAATTTCCTGTGTAGCGGTGAAATGCGTAGATATAGGAAGGAACACCAGTGGCGAAGGCGACTACCTGGACTGGTACTGACACTGAGGTGCGAAAGCGTGGGGAGCAAACAGGATTAGATACCCTGGTAGTCCACGCCGTAAACGATGTCAACTAGCCGTTGGGAGTCTTGAACTCTTAGTGGCGCAGCTAACGCATTAAG
This sequence comes from Pseudomonas sp. GWSMS-1, assembly GCF_049847425.1. Lineage (NCBI taxonomy): Bacteria > Pseudomonadati > Pseudomonadota > Gammaproteobacteria > Pseudomonadales > Pseudomonadaceae > Pseudomonas > Pseudomonas sp. GWSMS-1. The sequence goes on from NZ_JBMHHV010000004.1 coordinate 12,470, forward strand.
TTGACCGCCTGGGGAGTACGGCCGCAAGGTTAAAACTCAAATGAATTGACGGGGGCCCGCACAAGCGGTGGAGCATGTGGTTTAATTCGAAGCAACGCGAAGAACCTTACCTGGCCTTGACATGCTGAGAACTTTCTAGAGATAGATTGGTGCCTTCGGGAACTCAGACACAGGTGCTGCATGGCTGTCGTCAGCTCGTGTCGTGAGATGTTGGGTTAAGTCCCGTAACGAGCGCAACCCTTGTCCTTAGTTACCAGCACGTAATGGTGGGAACTCTAAGGAGACTGCCGGTGACAAACCGGAGGAAGGTGGGGATGACGTCAAGTCATCATGGCCCTTACGGCCAGGGCTACACACGTGCTACAATGGTCGGTACAAAGGGTTGCCAAGCCGCGAGGTGGAGCTAATCCCATAAAACCGATCGTAGTCCGGATCGCAGTCTGCAACTCGACTGCGTGAAGTCGGAATCGCTAGTAATCGTGAATCAGAATGTCACGGTGAATACGTTCCCGGGCCTTGTACACACCGCCCGTCACACCATGGGAGTGGGTTGCACCAGAAGTAGCTAGTCTAACCCTCGGGAGGACGGTTACCACGGTGTGATTCATGACTGGGGTGAAGTCGTAACAAGGTAGCCGTAGGGGAACCTGCGGCTGGATCACCTCCTTAATCGAAGACTTCAGCTTCTTCATAAGTTCCCACACGAATTGCTTGATTCATTGAAAAAGACGATTGGGTCTGTAGCTCAGTTGGTTAGAGCGCACCCCTGATAAGGGTGAGGTCGGCAGTTCGAATCTGCCCAGACCCACCAATTGTTGTGGGGTTTGGCCTTGTACGAATATGGGGCCATAGCTCAGCTGGGAGAGCGCCTGCCTTGCACGCAGGAGGTCAGCGGTTCGATCCCGCTTGGCTCCACCATATACAGCATAGTAAGAGTTCAGAAATGAACGTTCCTGCTAACAGCAGATGAATGTTGATTTCTGGTCTTTGACCAGTAAGAAAATCGTTCTTTAAAAATTTGGGTATGTGATAGAAGTGACTGATTAATTACTTTCACTGGTAATTAATTTGGTCAAGGTAAAATTTGTAGTTCTCAATTGCAAATTTTCGGCGAATGTCGTCTTCACGTTAGAGACAATAACCAGATTGCTTGGGGTTATATGGTCAAGTGAAGAAGCGCATACGGTGGATGCCTTGGCAGTCAGAGGCGATGAAAGACGTTGTAGCCTGCGATAAGCTCCGGGGAGTCGGCAAACAGACTTTGATCCGGAGATCTCTGAATGGGGGAACCCAGCCAGCATAAGCTGGTTATCACACACTAAATACATAGGTGTGTGAGGCGAACCAGGGGAACTGAAACATCTAAGTACCCTGAGGAATAGAAATCAACCGAGATTCCCTTAGTAGTGGCGAGCGAACGGGGACTAGCCCTTAAGTTGATTTGAGATTAGTGGAAGGCTCTGGAAAGTGCCGCCGTAGTGGGTGATAGCCCCGTACACGAAAATCTCTTATCAATGAAATCGAGTAGGACGGAGCACGAGAAACTTTGTCTGAATATGGGGGGACCATCCTCCAAGGCTAAATACTACTGACTGACCGATAGTGAACTAGTACCGTGAGGGAAAGGCGAAAAGAACCCCGGAGAGGGGAGTGAAATAGATCCTGAAACCGTATGCGTACAAGCAGTGGGAGCCCACTTTGTTGGGTGACTGCGTACCTTTTGTATAATGGGTCAGCGACTTATATTCAGTGGCGAGCTTAACCGAATAGGGGAGGCGTAGCGAAAGCGAGTCTTAATAGGGCGACAGTCGCTGGGTATAGACCCGAAACCGGGCGATCTATCCATGGGCAGGTTGAAGGTTGGGTAACACTAACTGGAGGACCGAACCGACTACCGTTGAAAAGTTAGCGGATGACCTGTGGATCGGAGTGAAAGGCTAATCAAGCTCGGAGATAGCTGGTTCTCCTCGAAAGCTATTTAGGTAGCGCCTCGTGTATCACTGTTGGGGGTAGAGCACTGTTTCGGCTAGGGGGTCATCCCGACTTACCAAACCGATGCAAACTCCGAATACCAACAAGTGTCAGCACGGGAGACACACGGCGGGTGCTAACGTCCGTCGTGAAAAGGGAAACAACCCAGACCGTCAGCTAAGGTCCCAAAGTTATGGTTAAGTGGGAAACGATGTGGGAAGGCTTAGACAGCTAGGAAGTTGGCTTAGAAGCAGCCATCTTTTAAAGAAAGCGTAATAGCTCACTAGTCGAGTCGGCCTGCGCGGAAGATGTAACGGGGCTCAAACCATACACCGAAGCTACGGGTTCATCTTAGGATGAGCGGTAGAGGAGCGTTCTGTAAGCCTGTGAAGGTGAGTTGAGAAGCTTGCTGGAGGTATCAGAAGTGCGAATGCTGACATGAGTAACGACAATGGGAGTGAAAAACTCCCACGCCGAAAGACCAAGGTTTCCTGCGCAACGTTAATCGACGCAGGGTGAGTCGGCCCCTAAGGTGAGGCAGAAATGCGTAATCGATGGGAAACGGGTTAATATTCCCGTACTTCTAATTACTGCGATGGAGGGACGGAGAAGGCTAGGCCAGCACGGCGTTGGTTGTCCGTGTTTAAGGTGGTAGGCTGAATGCTTAGGTAAATCCGGGCGTTCAAGGCCGAGAACTGATGACGAGTTATCTTTTAGATGACGAAGTGGTTGATGCCATGCTTCCAGGAAAAGCTTCTAAGCTTCAGGTAATTAGGAACCGTACCCCAAACCGACACAGGTGGTTAGGTAGAGAATACCAAGGCGCTTGAGAGAACTCGGGTGAAGGAACTAGGCAAAATGGCACCGTAACTTCGGGAGAAGGTGCGCCGGTGAGGGTGAAGCATTTACTGCGTAAGCCCATGCCGGTCGAAGATACCAGGCCGCTGCGACTGTTTATTAAAAACACAGCACTCTGCAAACACGAAAGTGGACGTATAGGGTGTGACGCCTGCCCGGTGCCGGAAGGTTAATTGATGGGGTTAGCTAACGCGAAGCTCTTGATCGAAGCCCCGGTAAACGGCGGCCGTAACTATAACGGTCCTAAGGTAGCGAAATTCCTTGTCGGGTAAGTTCCGACCTGCACGAATGGCGTAACGATGGCGGCGCTGTCTCCACCCGAGACTCAGTGAAATTGAAATCGCTGTGAAGATGCAGTGTATCCGCGGCTAGACGGAAAGACCCCGTGAACCTTTACTATAGCTTTGCACTGGACTTTGAGTTTGCTTGTGTAGGATAGGTGGGAGGCTTTGAAGCGTGGACGCCAGTTCGCGTGGAGCCAACCTTGAAATACCACCCTGGCAACCTTGAGGTTCTAACTCTGGTCCGTTATCCGGATCGAGGACAGTGTATGGTGGGTAGTTTGACTGGGGCGGTCTCCTCCTAAAGAGTAACGGAGGAGTACGAAGGTGCGCTCAGACCGGTCGGAAATCGGTCGTAGAGTATAAAGGCAAAAGCGCGCTTGACTGCGAGACAGACACGTCGAGCAGGTACGAAAGTAGGTCTTAGTGATCCGGTGGTTCTGTATGGAAGGGCCATCGCTCAACGGATAAAAGGTACTCCGGGGATAACAGGCTGATACCGCCCAAGAGTTCATATCGACGGCGGTGTTTGGCACCTCGATGTCGGCTCATCACATCCTGGGGCTGAAGCCGGTCCCAAGGGTATGGCTGTTCGCCATTTAAAGTGGTACGCGAGCTGGGTTTAGAACGTCGTGAGACAGTTCGGTCCCTATCTGCCGTGGACGTTTGAGATTTGAAAGGGGCTGCTCCTAGTACGAGAGGACCGGAGTGGACGAACCTCTGGTGTTCCGGTTGTCACGCCAGTGGCATTGCCGGGTAGCTATGTTCGGAAAAGATAACCGCTGAAAGCATCTAAGCGGGAAACTTGCCTTGAGATGAGATCTCACTGGAACCTTGAGTTCCCTAAAGGGCCGTCGAAGACTACGACGTTGATAGGTTGGGTGTGTAAGCGCTGTGAGGCGTTGAGCTAACCAATACTAATTGCCCGTGAGGCTTGACCATATAACACCCAAACAATTTGATGTTTGTGTGTCTCTATGAAGACTGCAACAGCCGAAAATTTGTAAGAACACAGCTACCTTTATCACATACCCAATTCGGAGCAGCGTCTAACGACGATACTCCAGCTGAATCGCTTGACGACCATAGAGCATTGGAACCACCTGATCCCATCCCGAACTCAGTAGTGAAACGATGCATCGCCGATGGTAGTGTGGGGTTTCCCCATGTGAGAGTAGGTCATCGTCAAGCACCTATACCAAAACCCCCGATCAGGAAACTGGTCGGGGGTTTTACTTTGTGCGCCGAAAATATAAGCCGCGCTGCCAAGCCTTGATAGGCAACCAAACTGTGCGTAGCTTTGGTGCTTTAACGCACCTTCATCAGAGTCATTTTCATGGCCGATCCGGCATCCTCTGAAATACTTTCCGGGCTTGAGCTTAATCAGCTTATTGCCTGCCATGAGTGCGATCTGTTGCTGCGCAGGCCCCAGGCTTGCGCTGGTGAGCGAGTTGAGTGCCCACGCTGTGGGTGTGAGTTGTTCACCCGGCGTACTCAGGTTATACGCCGCAGCATGCGTTGGTGATTGCGGCTTACTGTTATATATCCCAGCTAATTTTCTGCCGATT